>DASSLY010000080.1:0-77919 GCA_035689185.1 Dermatophilaceae bacterium | reverse complement strand
CGCCGCGTTCGAGAAGGCGAGCCTGGACCACGACACCCTCGACCGGCTCGCCGCGGAGTGGGACGCGCGGACGCGCACCTCGACCTGACCCGCCCCTGCCGCCGACCCTCCGGGCTAGCCGCCACCGGCGGTCGCGGCGAGTGCCCCGGTGGCGGGCCGGAAGGTGCGGGTGGCGCAGGTGCTCCGCAGCAGTGCTCGCAGACCCCAGAGGTCGCCGGACAGGACGCCGTGAGTCCGTCCCTGGACCAGCAGATTGCCCAAGGCTGTGGCTTCGACCGGTCCCGCCACGACGTCGCGTCCGCTGGCGTCGGCGACCAGCTGACAGAGCAGCGCGTTCTGGGAGCCACCGCCGACGAGATGGATGACGTCCACCTGCCGTCCGGACAACGCAGCCGCCCGCTCGACGGCCGCGGCGAACGCGGCGGCCAGGCTGTCCAGGATGCAGCGCACCGTCTCCGGCACCGTCCCCGGCAGCCGCTGCCCGCGGGCACTCAGGGCCGCCTCGACCCGGGCCGGCATGTCCCCCGGGGGCAGGAAGGTCGGGTCGTCCGGGTCGAACTGCGGTCCCCCGGTAGGGATCTCGGCGGCTTGTGCCAGCACGTCGGCAAGCCGGACGTCGAGGCCCCGAAGGTTCCAGGTCCGAAGCGACTCGGACAGGATCCACAGGCCCATGACGTTGCGCAGGTAGCGGATCGTGCCGTCGACGCCGCGCTCGTTGGTGAAGTTCGCGGCACGGCTGGCCTCGGTGAGCACGGGCGCGGCGAGCTCGACGCCGACCAGGCCCCAGGTGCCACAGGAGATGTAGGCGAAGTTGGCGTTCTCGGCGGGGACGCCGACGACGGCGGAGGCGGTGTCGTGCGAGCCGACAGCGGTGAGCACGGGCGGCCGGGTCACGCCGAGCTCACCGAGCACCGTGGGGCTCAGCTCGCCGACCGTGGTTCCCGCGGCAACCACGCCGGGAAAGAGCCCGGTCGGGATCCCTGTCCGCCGCATCAGGGACGCGGACCAGTTTCCGGTGCGGGCGTCGAGCAGACCGGTCGTCGAGGCGTTCGTCTCCTCGGTCACGCGCACGCCGGTCAGCCAGTAGCCGAGCAGGTCCGGGATGAGCAGCGCCTGCAGCCCGTCGCGGGTCAGGTCCGGCTCGACGGTGAGCTGGTAGAGGGTGGTGAACGGCAGCTGCTGCAGCCCGTTGACCGCATACAGCTCCTTCGGGCTGACACGCGCGTGGACGCGCTCGACACCTTCGGCCGTTCGGTGGTCGCGGTAGTGGCGCGGGTTGCCGGCCAGCCGGCCGGCGCGGTCGACCAGCCCGTAGTCGACCGCCCAGGCGTCCACCGCCACCCCAGCCAGCCCGCCGACGTCCGCTCCTGCCGACCGGGAGGCCTGCCGCAGCCCTTCCAGCGTGTCCTGGTAGAGCCCGAGGACGTCCCAGTACAACCCGCCCGGCAGGCTGACCGCGCCGTTGCGGAACCGGTGCACCTCGGCCAGCCGCACGGTCCGCGGACCCACCCGCCCGAGCATCACCCGGCCGCTGGACGCGCCCAGGTCGACCGCCGCCAGGCTCACCTCACCGGCGGTGCTCACCGGCGGTCACCCGCTGGACGGTCGCAGCGCATCGACCGGCTCATCGCAGGAATGCGGCGGCGACCCCGGAGTCGACCGGGATGTGCAGCCCCGTGGTCTGGGACAGGTCACCGGCGGTGAGCGCGTAGACGGCGTCCGCCACGTGCTCGGGCAGCACCTCCTTGCCGAGCAGCGTGCGCTTGGCGTAGTAGGCGCCGAGGTCCGCCTCGGCCACGCCGTATACCGCAGCCCGGCTGGCGCCCCAACCACCGGCGAAGATCCCGGAACCGCGGACCACCCCGTCGGGGTTGATCCCGTTGACCCGGATCCCCTGCGGACCGAGCTCGGCCGCCAGCAGCCGCACCTGATGGGCCTGGTCGGCCTTGGTCGCGGAGTAGGCGATGTTGTTGGGGCCGGCGAAGATCGAGTTCTTGCTGGAGATGTAGACGATGTCACCGCCCATCCCCTGCTCGCCCATGATCCGGGCCGCCTCTCGGGAGACCAGGAACGAGCCCTTGGCCATGACGTTGTGCTGCAGGTCCCAGTCCCTGACGGTGGTCTCCAGCAGCGGCTTCGACAGCGACAAGCCGGCGTTGTTGACGACCAGGTCCACCCCGCCGAAGGCCAACGCCCCCGCGTCGAAGGCCGCCTTCACCGCCGCCTCGTCGGACACGTCCGCCGCTACGGCGACCGCCACATCCGGGCCGCCGAGCTCGTCCGCCAGCGCCTGTGCGCCCTGAAGGTTGAGGTCGGCCACGACGACACAGCCGCCCTCGGCGGCGATCCGGGTGGCGATCGCCTTCCCGATCCCGGACCCGCCGCCGGTGACCAGCGCCACCCGGGTGGCCAGCGCCTTGGGTCTGGGCATCCGGGCGAGCTTGGCCTCCTCCAGGGCCCAGTACTCGATGGCGAACTTCTCCGCCTCGCTGATCGGGGCGTAGGTCGACACCGACTCCGCGCCGCGCATCACGTTGATGGCGTTGACGTAGAACTCGCCGGCGACCCGGGCGGTCTGCTTGTCCTTGCCGAAGGAGAACATCCCTACCCCGGGGACCAGCACGATCGCCGGGTCGGCGCCGCGGATCGCCGGGGAGTCGGGGGTGGAGTTGCGGTCGTAGTAGCCCTGGTAGTCCGCCCGGTATGCCGCGTGCAGCCCGGGCAGCGCGGCCAGCACCTCCGCCACGGTCGCCGTCGCGGGCAGGTCCACCACCAGCGGCTTGACCTTGGTCCGCAGGAAGTGGTCCGGGCAGGAGGTGCCCAGCTCGGCCAACGCCGGCAGCTTCTCCCGGGACAGGAACTCCAGCACCACCTCGGAGTCGGTGAAGTGCCCGACCTGCGGCTTGTCCGTCGAGGCCAGGCCGCGCAGCGTCGGGGCGAGCGCTGCCGCCTTCGCCCGCCGTTCGGAGTCCGGCAGGGCGGCATACCCCTGCCGGACCCGGCCGAACGGCTCCGCCGACCCGTGAGTGGCCAGGAACTGTTCCGCGGTGCGGATGATCTCCAGCGAGTTCGCCTGCGCTTGCTCGCTGGTGGCGCCCCACGCGGTGATCCCGTGCCCCCCCAGGATGCACCCGATGGCCTGCGGGTTCGCGTCCTTGACCGCGGCGATGTCCAGGCCCAGCTGGAAGCCGGGGCGCCGCCACGGCACCCACACCACCCGGTCCCCGAAGCACTTGCGGGTCAGCTCCTCACCGTCCACCGCGGTGGCCAGCGCGATCCCGGAGTCCGGGTGCAGGTGGTCCACGTGCGCGGCGTCGACCAGCCCGTGCATCGCCGTGTCGATCGAGGGGGCGGCGCCACCCTTGCCGTGCAGGCAGTAGTCGAACGCGGCGACCATCTCGTCCTCCCGGTCCACCCCCGGGTAGACGTTCACGAGCGCCCGCAGCCGGTCCAGCCGCAGCACGGCGAGGTTCTTCTCGGTCAGCGTGCCGAGGTCGCCCCCCGAGCCCTTCACCCAGACCAGCTCGACCGGCTGCCCGGTCACCGGGTCGGTCTGGGTGCCCTTCGCGGAGGTGTTGCCGCCGGCGTAGTTGGTGTTGCGCGGGTCGGCGCCCAGAGAGTTGGAGCGCGCGACCAGCGCAGCGACGGTCGGGTTCTCAGTCATCTAAAGTCCTTTGTTGTCAGTCACGGAATCAGTCAGGTTCGGGGGTGCCCCAACCCACAGGTATGCCGGCCGGGCGCCTCGGTCCTCCCGGCTGGCCTGGTGCGTCTGAGGTGTCGGTCGACCCGGCTGGCCTGGTGCGTCTGGGGTCTCGGTCGTCCCAGCTCGCCTGGTGCGTCTGAGGCCTCGGTCGACCCGGCTGGCCTGGTGCGTCTGAGGTCTCGGTCGTCCCAGCTGGCCTGGTGCGTCCGGGGTCTCAGGCGCCCCAGCCGGCCTGGGTGCCGCCGACCCGCTCGTCGGCGACTCGCGCGGCATACCCCGAGGCGTTGAAGGCAGCGACCGGGTCGCGTGGCAGGCCGCGCTCCTCGCGCCGGTCGGCCAGCGGGCCGCGGACGTCGGTCTCGTAGGCGTCCATGAGCACCGCGTGAGCGCCGAGCACGTCACCGGCCTGCTGCGCGGCGGCCAACGCGTCCCGGTCGACCAGCAACGCCTTGGCTAGCGCCTGCTCCACGTTGAGGACTGAACGGATCTGGCCGGGGATCTTCTCCTCGATGTTGTGGCACTGGTCGAGCATGAAGTTCACGCCGCTGGCCGGCAGGTGCGCCCGCTGCGCCACGATCTCGCTCATGATCCGGAACAGCTGGAACGGGTCCGCCGAGCCCACGATGAGGTCGTCGTCGGCGTAGTAGCGGGAGTTGAAGTCGAACGCGCCCAACCGGCCCTGCCGCAGCAATTGCATCACGATGAACTCGATGTTGGTGCCCGGGGCGTGGTGCCCGGTGTCCAGGATGACCTTGGCCCGCTCCCCCAGTGCCAGGCAGTGCAGCAGCGAGGTGCCCCAGTCGGGGATGTCCATCGTGTAGAAGTACGGCTCGAAGAACTTGTACTCCAGCAGCAGCCACTGGTCGTCGTCCATCCCGGCGTAGATCTGGGCCAGCGAGTCCGCCAGCCGGTCCTGCCGGCCGCGCAGCGAGTCCTGGCCGGCGTAGTTGAGCCCGTCCGGCAGCCAGATCTTCAGCTGCTTGGACCCGGTCGCGCGCATCACCTCGACGCAGTCCAGGTGATGCGCGACCGCCTTCGCGCGCACCCCCGGGTCCGGGTTGGTCAGCGACCCCAGCCGGTAGTCGTCGTCCTGGAACACGTTGGAGTTCACCGCGCCGATCGCCACGCCGAGGTCGGCGGCATGCTTGGCCAGCGCGTCGTAGTCCTCGACCTTGTCCCACGGGATGTGGATCGACACCCGCGGCGCCAGCCCGGTCAGCCGGTGCACCTGCGCCGCGTCGGCCAGCTTCTCGAACGGGTCCCGAGGCGTGCCCGCGGTGGTGAACACCTTGAACCTGGTGCCCGAGTTGCCGTACGCCCAGCTCGGCACCTCGATCGTGAACGCGTCGAGGTCCTGCAGCGCCTGGCTGGTCATGGTCATCAGCGTCATCCTCCGGGGTCGGGGTTTGGGGGTGTCTTCGCAGGAACGGTCGGTTCGAGCCAGGCTCGCGGCGGCGCCCCTGCAGGTTCGCGGCTAGATCGCACGGTCGGTGGGTCCGCGGCTGCCGGGGGGCCCGCTCGAGGCGCGGACGACGAGGTTGGGCTGGAACTCCACCTGCTCGTGCACGTGGCGCCTGCCGCCGTCGGGGTCGTTCCTTGCCGACGCCTCGGCGAGCAGGAGCTCGCAGGCTCGGTGCCCGAGCTCGTACCGGGGCTGGCGCACCGACGTCAGCGGCACCGCGGCGGCCGCGGCGAAGTCGATGTCGTCGTAGCCGACGATGGACATGTCGGAGGGGACACGAAGCCCGTGCTGGGTCATCTGCTGGAGGAAGCCCAGTGCGAGCAGGTCATTCGCGCAGAACGCGGCGGTTGGCCTGCGTCGCGCCGGCATGCCGATGACCTTTTGGCCGGCGAGGCGTCCTTCGGCGACCGTGGGAGCCGCCGTCTCGACGACGGTCAGCTGGCCCGGCGGGAGACCGGCACGCTCCAGCGCCTGCCGGGCGCCGGCTAGCCGGTCGGCCACCTGGGGAAGCCCTACTGGGCCGCCGACAAAAGCGATCCGGGTGTGACCAAGCTCGACCAGGTGGTCGACGGCGAGGTCGCCCCCCTCGACGTCGTCGACGGCGACACTGCACCAGGCCGACGGGTCCTGCGCCGCCCGGTCCACGAGCACGACCGGCACTCCTTGCCGCGGAAGCTTGCGCAGTCGCTCCCCGTCACGGTCCAGCGGGGTGATCAGGACGCCCCGCACCCGGTGCTCGAGCAGGACGTCCAGGTGCTCGGCCTCGCGGTCTCGGTCCTCGGAGCTGGAGGCGATGTACAGCACCAGCCCGGCCGCCCGGGCTGCGTCCTCCGCGCCCTTGGCGACGTCGGTGAAGAACGGGTTGCTCGGGTCGAAGATGACGTACGCGACGGTCCGGCTGTGCCCGTTGCGCAGGAGCCGGGCCGACTCGTTGCGGACGAAGCCCAGCTCCTCGATGGCCCGCACGACCCGCTCGCGCGTGCGGTCGCTGACGGCACCCGGTCGGTTGAGCACGTTGCTCACCGTCCCCACCGACACGCCGGCGCGGTCCGCCACGTCCTTCATGCCCGCCGGGCTCACCCACTCACCATCCTGTCTGCCGCCGGGCGACGCGTCCGCATCGCCGGCCGGGCCGCGCTCGCAGGCGCGGCATGGAACGTCCTCGTTTGAAGCGTTTTAACTTTGCCTGGTCACCATAGCGCGCCGCGACCTGCCCGCATAGAGGGCAATCTGAGCCTCATCGCGAGACCAAGTCGTGACCTGCGCCACACTTGACCGGCTCGGTCGGCTGCCCCTACGCTCGGCCAAGCCGGAGTTTATGAAACGTTCTAACCCTGCCCACCCCGGTCCCGTCGTGCGAGTTGCTTGGAGGATTCATGAAGACCGCTGGTTCGAGGTTCACGATCGCGGTGGTCGCCGCGGCGACCGTCGTCGGAATGAGCGCGTGCAGCTCCGGCTCGTCAGGCTCCGCCGGCGCCGGGGGGGCGGGCAAGACGCAGATCAGCCTGTTGATCGACAGCTCCGACTCCACCGTCAAGACCGCGGACGCGGTCATCAAGGCGTTCGAGAAGGCGAACCCGACGATCACGGTGAAGACCGTGACCCGCCCGGGCGGCGCCGACGGCGACAACCTGGTCAAGACCAAGCTGGCGACCGGGGACATGCAGGACGTGTTCTGGTACAACTCGGGCTCCTTGCTGCAGGCGCTGAGCCCGGCCAAGAACCTGGTCGACCTGACCGGCGACGCGGTCCTCAACGACACCGACCCGTCCTTCCTTCCGGCCGTGACGCAGGCCGGGAAGGTCTATGGCGCCCCTCAGGGCACCGCCATGGGTGGCGGCATCCTGTACAACCGCGAGGTCTACGCCAAGCTCGGCCTGCAGGTCCCCAAGTCGTGGGCGGAGTTCGAGGCGAACAACGACAAGATCAAGGCGGCGGGGATCACGCCGGTGATCAGCTCGTTCAAGGACACCTGGACCTCCCAGCTGATGGTCCTCGGTGACTACTACAACGTCGCGAAGGCGAACCCGAAGTTCGCCGACGACTACACCGCGAACAAGGTCAAGTACGCCTCCGACCCCGCCGCCCTGCGGGGGTTCGAGAAGCTGGCCGAGATCAACCAGAAGGGCTGGCAGAACAAGGGCTTCGGCTCGATGACGTTCGCGCAGGGGATGGTGTACCTGGTGGCCGGCAAGGGCGCCCAGTACCCGCTGCTGACGTTCCCGGTCGGCACCCTGCCCAAGGAGCAGGCCAACAAGATCGGCTTCTTCGGGATCCCCGGCGACGACGCCAGCGCCGCGGGAGCCACCCTGTGGCTGCCTGGCGGCCAGTACATCCCGAAGACCAGCAAGAACATCGACGCGGCGAAGAAGTTCATCGCGTTCGTCGCTTCCAAGCCCGGTGTGGACGCGGCCAGTTCCGCTGTGCCCCCGACCGGTCCGTACCTGATCAAGGGCGGCGGTCTGCCCAGCGACGTGCTGCCGGTGGTGAAGGACATCCAGGCCTACATCCAGGGCGGCAACAACGCGCCGGCGCTGGAGTTCGTCTCGCCGGTGAAGGGCCCATCGCTGGAGCAGATCACCGTGGCGGTGGGCTCCGGCCAGACCTCGCCCAAGGACGGCGCAGCCCAGTATGACGCCGACGTCACCAAGCAGGCCAAGCAGCTGGGGTTGCCGGGATGGTGATCCCCAGTCCCAAGAGCGAAGCGCTCACGGTCGGGTCCCGCGGTGACGCGGGGCCCGACCGGGTCGGCCCGGTGCAGCCCCAGGCAGCCAGGCGCCGCATGTCGTTGCGCACCTATTCCTACCTGTTCTACCTGCCGGCGGGGCTGGTGTACGGCGTCATCTTCATCATCCCCACCGCCATCTCGTTCTACTTCGCGTTCACCCGATGGGACCTGTTCACCGCGACCTGGACCGGGTTGGACAACTTCCGGCAGTTCTTCGCCGAGCAGTCCCTTCGGACCAGCCTGCGCAACACCCTGATCTACGCGGTGGTCACCTCGGGGCTCAAGGTGGTGCTCGGGATGCTGTTCGCGGTCGCCCTGACCTCGGGCATCCGGACTCGCGGGATCCTCCGTTCCCTGGTGTTCTTCCCGGTGCTGGTCAGCACCGTCGCCGTCGGCATCACCTTCAGCGTGCTGCTGAACCCCGATACCGGGCTGGTCAACACGGCGCTGTCCTGGGTCGGGATCTCCGGGCCGGACTGGCTCGGCAGCTCGACCACCGCCCTGCTGTCCGTTGCCCTCGTCGACGTCTGGAAGGGCGTCGGCCTGGCCACGGTCATCTACATCGCCGGCATCCTGTCCATCTCCCGGGAGTACTACGAGGCGGTCGACGTGGACGGCGGAGGGGCATGGACCAAGTTCCGGAACATCACCCTGCCCCTGGCGCGTCCGGCGACTTTCACCGTCATCCTGCTGTCGTTCATCGGCGGCCTGCGGTCCTTCGACCTCATCTGGACCATGACCGGCGGCGGCCCCGGGTTCTCCAGCGACACGATCGCCTCGGTGATCTACAAGCAGTACCAGGCCGGTTTCTACGGCCTGGCCACCGCCGGCAACGTCGTCCTGTTCATCCTCGTCTCGATCATCGTGTTTCCGATGTCGCGCTACTTCAACTCCCGGGAGGTGGACCAGTGAGAGGCACCCGCCGCGCGGCCATCGAGATCCTCGCCCTCGCCGTCGCGCTCGTCGTCTTCGTCATCCCCTTCATCTTCATCGGCCTCACCGCGGTCAAGGACCAGTTCCAGTCGCTGGAGCTGACGTTCTCCTGGCCGACGTCGTGGAACCTGTGGGCGAACGTCCAGGAGGTGTTCGCCACCCGAGACAACCTGCTGCTCACGGCGTTCAAGAACTCCTTCGTCCTGACCGTCGTCGCGATCGCCATCCTCATCGTCTTGTGCTCCATGGCGGCGTTCGTCCTGCAGCGCCGGCCGGGCAAGGTCGCCAATGTGGTCAACGGCCTCATCCTGGCCGGGCTCATCATCCCCCCGGCGGTCGTGCCCACCATCTGGGTGCTCCAGGGCCTCGGCATCTACAAGACCCTTCCGGGCCTCATCCTGGTCGAGGTCGCCTTCAACATGTCCTTCGTCCTGCTCCTCTACCGGGCGTTCATCGCGGCGATCCCGCGGGAGCTCGACGAGGCAGCGATCATCGACGGCTGCTCGCCGTTCACGCTCTTCTTCCGGGTCATCTTCCCGCTGCTCCAGCCGGTCACGATCACCGTCATCCTCACCACGTCCGTGGCGATCTTCAACGACTTCGTGAACCCGCTGTACTTCCTGCCCGGCGACGAGAACGCGACTGTCCAGCTCACGCTGTTCAGCTTCCTCAGCCAGTTCAACACCTCATACAACCTGCTGTTCATGAACATCGCGATCATCACCATCCCGCCGCTGATCCTGTTCATCTTCTTCAACCGGAAAATCGTGTCCGGGATGACCGCAGGTGCGGTGAAGGGATGACCCGCTCCTTCACGGCCACCATGGTGGCCCCAAACGAGGACTTCGACGGAGCGCCGAGGTTGCGCGGCGAGATACGTCTCGAACCAGGACATGGCGACGTTATCCGTGCCCGGCTGTTCGCCACCGCGCACGGCGTCTTGGAGGCCTACCTTGGCGGACGTCGAGTGGATGACGACGTGCTCAGCCCGGGCTGGTCGGCATACGAGTGGCGACTTCGCTACCGCAAGTACGACGTCACCTCCCTGGTCCACCAGGCGGCAGCGGCTGCCCAGACCGAGCCGGCGACGGTCGTCGTGGGCATGGCGCTCGGCAACGGATGGTGGCGAGGCCACCTGGGCTTCCTCGGCAACCGCGCCGTCTACGGGGAGGAGCTCGCCGCGCTCGCCGAGCTGGAGGTGACCTATGCCGACGGCCACGTCCAGCGCGCCGGCACGGACGCCGGTTGGGCTGCCGGTCCCTCGGACACGGTGGCCAACGACCTGTACATGGGGCAGACCATCGACGCCCGGGTCCGGAACGACGCCTGGCTGCTTCCCGGCGCCGACCTGTCCGGCTGGGTGGGCGTGCACCCGGTCGCCACGGACCCGTCCCGGCTCACCCCCTACATCGGGCCAGCCGTGCGACGCCAGGACGTGGTACGGCCACAGCGGATCTGGGCGGCTCCGTCCGGCCGGACGATCGTCGACTTCGGCCAGAACCTCGTCGGCTGGGTGCGGCTACGGGCCCGCGGCGAGGCGGGCAGCCTCGTGACAGTCCGCCACGCCGAGGTGCTCGAGCACGACGAGCTCGCCACCCGCCCGCTGCGGACCGCCGAGGCCACCGATCGCTACGTCCTGTCCGGTGGGCTGGACGAGTTCGAGCCGACGTTCACCTTCCACGGCTTTCGCTACGCCGACCTCGAGGGGTACCCCGGCGACCTCACCGCCGATGACCTCGAGGCCGTCGTGGTCCACTCCGACCTGCCTCGGATCGGCACCTTCGAGTGTTCGGAGCCGCTGCTGAACCAGCTGCACAGCAATGTCGTATGGAGCCAGCGCGGCAACTTCCTGGACCTGCCCACCGACTGCCCGCAACGCAACGAGCGGCTCGGGTGGACCGGCGACATCGCCGTGTTCGCGCCCACCGCTGCCTACCTGTATGACGTGTCCGGCTTCCTCGACGACTGGCTGGCCGACCTCGACGCCGAACAGCGGGCTGCGGACGGCCTGGTCCCCTTCGTCGTCCCCGACAACATGAAGTACGACCCCCCGCCCAAGGACTTCCCCAAACCGGAGACCACCGCCATCTGGAGCGACGCCGCCGCATGGGTGCCCTGGGCCCTCTGGCAGGCCTACGGCGACCGCTCAGCCCTGGCCCGGCATTATCCCGCGATGATCGCGCACACCCGGCGCGTCGAGTCGTTGCTGTCGCCAACCGGACTGTGGGACACCGGGTTCCAGTTCGGTGACTGGCTGGACCCGACCGCGCCGCCGGACCACCCGTTGCAGGCGAAGGCCGACAACGGCGTGGTCGCCACCGCGTGCTACGTCCGGACGCTGGACATCGTGCTGCGCACGGCCGCCGAGATCGGCGCTGACGACGACGTCGCGCAGCTCACCGAGCTGCGAGACCGTGTCCGGGCTGCATTCAACCGGCACTACGTGGCGCAGGACGGGACCGTCACCAGCGACTGCCAGACGGTCTACGCCCTGGCGATCGCCTTCGACCTTCTCGACGGGGCGCAGCGGGAGGCGGCGGGGCAACGGCTCGCAGCCCTGGTCACCGAAGCCGGATACCACGTCGCCACCGGCTTCGCGGGCACCCCATACGTCCTGGATGCCCTCACCGTGACGGGCCACACGGACATCGCCTACCGGATGCTGACCGAGCGCAGCTGTCCGTCCTGGCTCTACCCGGTCACGATGGGCGCGACCAGCATCTGGGAGCGCTGGGACTCGATGCAGCCGGACGGCAGCGTCAACCCCGGGGAGATGACCAGCTTCAACCACTACGCCCTCGGGGCCGTCGCCGACTGGATGCACCGCACCATCGCAGGCATCGCGCCCCTGGGTCCTGGCTATGACGGGGTGCTGGTCGCCCCCGTCGTCGGTGGCGGGCTGACCTGGGCGAAGGCCTCCCTGCTGACGCCGCACGGCCGGGTTGCGGTCGACTGGGCCCGCCGGGGCGACACGTTGACCGTCCGTGTCGAGGTTGCCGAGGGCGTGGCAGCGACGATCCGGCTGCCCGGCATGGCCGACCAGGTCGTCGAAGGCGGCAGCCACGTCGTCTCGACCTCGGTGAGCGCGGGCGCATCCAGCTGAGCCACCCCGTTGCGTGGCGGCGGCTGCTGACGACTGGGCCGCCGCCACGCGCGATGCCGTGGCGCTGTCCGACGTGAAAAGAGGGCCGCCCTGCTCCTGGTCCGCCCCCCTGCCCGCCCGCGGCCGGCAACTTTGCTCCTTGACAAAGCCTATGTTTGTCAGGTCGGAACTGGTACGGTCAGGAGTTGGGGAAAAGTCCGGAATCTGCCCGCGCTAGTCGAAAGTAGGCAGGAGCGACATGACCGGCCTCACCGCGCCAGAGGGTGGCGCTGCGCGCGCGCCCAGCACGCTTGCCACGCCCCAGAAGATGGCGGACTACCGCGACAGGGAGGCCGAGTCCGGACCGGCCCGGCTCGCCCGTCGCAAGGCCGCCTGGATGTTGCTGAACGGCCGGACGGCTGCGCACCCCGCCCCAGGAGCGGGGGACGACACCAGCAACTACCTGGGCTAACGGCAGCTGGCCCCAGCTGGCCCAAGCTAGCCACCTGGCCAGAGTCAGCCTCGGCCCGCTGACCCGGGGCCGACCCGAGACCAGCGTCGGCGGCCGCGTGCGAGGTGTCGCCGCCGCTTGCGGCGGCTCCCACGACCGCATGGGCTTCTGGGCGATCCCTTGCGGTCATCGACGACCGCCCTGCAGCGACCGTGACCTGCAACATGGCCGCCTCCGCCGGCCGCGGGCGCCCGTTGCGGCGACCACCTGGCGGGCACCGACGCGATCCCGCGACCTGCACGGCACTCCCGTAGGGTCGGCCTTGGCAACGGCCACTGGCGGTGAGCTGTTGGTGGTCCCGGATGCGGTGGGATTGGTGGGCGTAGGGTTGCTGCACTGTCGCGAACAGCCAGAAGGTCATCATGGATGACTCCGGCCGCTACGCCCGGATCGTTCGGCTCATCGACGAGCTGGGAGGCGCCGCGAGCGCTCCCGGAGTGGTGGGAAGGCTTATCCAGCTGTGCACCACGGTGGTCCGGTCCCTGCCCGCCGCCGGGGCCGGAGTGGTGCTGATGTCACCGGGCGTGCCGGGCGGAGTCGTGGCAGCGTCCGACCCCACCAGCAACCGCCTCTTGGAGCTGCAAATCACCCTGGGCGAGGGCCCGTGCCTGGACGCGTACGAGTCGAGACGTCCCGTTCTTGAGCCGGACCTGCCTGGCGCCGGGCAGCGCCGCTGGCCGGCATATGCGACAGCGTTGAGCGAACATGGGATGAGGGCCGTGTTCGCCATTCCGCTGCAGATCGGTGGCGCTCGGCTCGGCGTCATGGACATCTACCGGGCTGAGAGCGGGCCGCTGCCCGTCCAGACATTGAGCGACGCCTTCGGATTTGGCGAAGTGGCAGTCGGCACGCTCCTGGACGGCCAGGCGGCGGTCCCCGAGGGGGGGATCGACGCCGATCTGGCCGACGCGCTCGCCTACCGCACGGAGGTCTATCAAGCACAGGGGATGGTGATGGTCCATCTCGGCGTCGACCTCGCCGAGGCAATCGTCAGGCTGCGCGCCCACGCGTTCGCCCAGAACCGTCCGCTCAGCGAGGTCTCAGCCGATGTGCTTGCGGGTAGGCTCAGGTTGGAGAGGGATGACGCGTGACCACGAACGGGGCATCGTTCTCCAGGCCGGGGACGAGGAGCTGAGCAGGATGATAGTCGCCGAAGAGCTGGCCAAAGTGTTCGTCGAGGTCGCGGACACCCTCGTTGACCACTTCGACCTCATCGAGTTCCTCGAGATGGTGACCGCACGCACCGCAGCCGTGAGCCAGGCCGCGGCGGCCGGGCTCCTGCTCGCCGACCCGCACGGGCAGCTACAGTTCATGGCCGCCTCCGAGGAGTCCGCCAAGCTGGTCGAGCTGTTCCAGGTGCAGACGAGCGAGGGCCCCTGCCAGGACTGCTACCGCAGTGGTGCGCCCGTGGTCAACGCCGACCTTGACCGGGCCGCGCCCCGTTGGCCCCGTTTCGCCCCTCGCGCGGTGGCGGCAGGCTTCCTGTCTGTTCACGCCTTCCCCTTGCGCCACCGCCGGAACATCATTGGTGCGCTCAACCTGTTCAGTCGGCAGGCGGGTCACTTGGACCCCGCCGACGTGCGTGTCGTGCAGGCCCTGGCAGACATCGTGACCATTGGGCTGCTGCAGGAGCGGACCATCCGCCACGGCGAAATCCTCACCGAGCAGCTGCAGGCTGCCCTGAACAACAGGATCGTCATCGAGCAAGCCAAGGGAGCGATCGCCGGCCTGCTCGGCATACCGGTCGACGCAGCGTTCGGCCGGCTCCGCGCCTACGCGCGCAGCAACCATCTTCGCGTCAGCGAGGTCGCGGCCGAGGTGATCGCGGACCCGAGCAGCCACGCGGGGCTGCTCGGCGCACGGTCGCGCTCGGCTCAACCGCCGAGTTAGGGCGAAGCGCCGGCGACGGTCAACGACGACGCCGATGATGCAGGCGCCGGCCTGTCGGTGGGCGGTGCGGACAGGTTGGCGGATGACGCCTCGGACCGGATGCTGCGATGTTAAGGTTTGTCCCAGTGCCCCAGACCCCGGCATCGCCCGGTTGCTATCCAGGGAGGGGCGACTCGTGCAACTGCCCGCTGTGGCTCCCTCGCTGGGCGAGGTCTTGGTCCAACCCCTTGGTCAGTTCGTCACCCAGTTGAACAACGCCGGTTACGTGTGCATCTTCGACGGCGGCGACGGCCTCGCGGGTCAGGTGGTGGGTGGTGACGTTCACGGCACCGGCGCGCTTCCGGGCCGAGGGGCGCTCGCCGTCAAGCTCGACGTCACCCAGCTCGTGGCCGACGAGTCGAACTTCGACATCGTGGCGACGGTCCGTCGTCGCGACGGCGTGTGCCTGGGCCATGCCGAGATCGCCCTTCTGTCCAGCCTGCTCGACAGCGCGCTGACGCTCGCTCAGCTACGCCGCGCCAACCTGGTGGGGGAGATCGACACTCATGCCCTTGCGGAGCAGATCAGCCAGCTGACCAGCGCGTTGGACACCAACCGCGGGATCGGCATTGCCATGGGGATTCTCATGGCCAGCCGGGGCATAACCGCCGAGGATGCCTTCGACCTGCTTCGAGTCGGCAGCGAGCACACCGGTCGCGGCCTGCGGGACCTGGCCGATCAGGTGTGCCTGACCGGCGCCCTGCCCTCCAGCTCTCTCGCGGATCCTTCGTAACCGCGGGCGGACGCAGCAGGCGGGCTCCGTGCTCCTGCCTCGGCGGCGCCGAGCGCGGACCCTTGCCCTGCGGACCCT
Source organism: Dermatophilaceae bacterium (assembly GCA_035689185.1). GTDB lineage: Bacteria > Actinomycetota > Actinomycetes > Actinomycetales > Dermatophilaceae > DASSLY01. The sequence goes on along the minus strand of DASSLY010000080.1, from coordinate 62,760 downwards.
CCGTGGGGAGAATGGGTCGGTACCCCAGCCCCCGGTGCGACGTCCTTTCACGCGCATCGATCTGAGGTAAAGGCGTGAACGCCTTCTCCGAGCTGGCGACTTCCCACCCCTTGGAACGCTCCCGCCTAGGCGCGCGAATGGCCGAGCGCCGGCCGGCGAACCTGGTCGCCTGCCCGGCTGAGCTGCGCCGAGCAGCGGGCGTTCGATGGCCGGTGCTCGCGACGGCCGCAGCCTATGCCGACGCGATCGCGTGGACCGAAGGGTCGGGCAGAGCCGACGTCACCGGCCAGAGCGAGTCTGGCCGCTGGACCGAAGTCCTCCGCATGGTCTCCTGCGCGACCCGTCGCGCGTCGAGGGCAGGGCAGCGGATCGGTGACGTCATGCCGTTCCAGATCTGGCGGCTGCCTCAGGCCGGGCGCGGCATGAGGCCGATGATCACCGACCTGATCGTCGTGGCCCGGTTCGACGACAACAACCTGCCCCTGCTGACGGTGATGCTGCCGGACGAGGTCGACGGTGAGGCTGACATTCCTCCGGCACCGCTCGCGGACGGACCGTTGTCATGACCGCGTTGTCGAATACCCCAGCTGAGGTGCACCGACGGGCCGGGGCATCCGTCCCCGGACCGACGAAGTCCCCGACCCACCCCTCGCGTGCGCCCCATCCACCGGGGCCGGCGGAGCAGATCGTCGGCCGGTCGGTCCGGCCGGGCGACTACCTGCCGCCCCAGCCGTGCCTGGACGGGACCGCATGGCAGCGAACGGGATTCCTGGTGGGCAGGCGGGCCTGTGACGTCTGCCTGGACCTTCCCGACCTGCCCGGACACGTGCTCATGTTCGGTCCCGACGGGGTCCTGCACACGGTCGCCGACGATCAGGTCATCAGCGTGTTTCGAGGTGCGGGGAACCCGCGGTAGTCGGCCTCCCGGCGAAGGAGTCCACGGGTCGTCCGTCGTGGGTCGTGCGAGGCTGCCGAGCCCAGCACCTGACCCACGGGCTCTCCGGTGCGCCGACCGGTGAGGGCGGCGACCCCTGGCGCCTTGCCCAGCAGGTGGGGCGCCGAGCAGGTCACCCATCCGGATCCAGGTTTACCCGCTGGCGCCGACCTGCGGGTTTGCTCCCCCGGTTGGACTCGAACCAACGTTCCGTCCTGTTGGACTGAAGTGGACTCAATCGGACTGGGCAGGCCTCTGACCTGCATAGATAGGGCGCTACCCTGCGGCTCCAACTCTCCTCGATGAGGACTCGAAGGGACGAAATCTGCCGTTCGCTCCGCTGCATGAACGATGCAAAATCCGGCCGTCGCCGGTTCGGCCAGGTCACGCGGATGCGCTCCGGCCGCTGGCAGGCCCGCTTCACTGGGGCCTTAACGTCAGGATGACGGCGCGCGCCTCAGGCGCGGATTGCGCGCTCACGCGTCGCCCGCAGTGCCTGGAATGGAGTCCGCTGTGGCTACTGTCCCGACCGCACCTGGTACCCCCACGACCCCCGCACCGATGCACGGGCAGAGCGGGTCGGACCTGCCGGCCGATGACGGGGGCCCGCGAGGCCACATCGGCCGGGTTGTTGCCGGCTCGTTGGTCGCCGGCCTCGTCGCCGGTCTGCTGTTGGCGTTCATCCCGGTGGTCCCGGCGCAAGAGCCCCGCATGACCGGCGCGCTGCTGTGTGGGCTCGCGCTGGGCTGGGCGATGCTGGCGGTGTTGTCGGTGCGGTTCACCGATCAACCGCAGCGGTGGGCCCTCGTCCCGTCGGTGTTCATGGGGGTGGGTGGCCTGCTCCTGCTGGTCTTCGGCTCCTGGGCCACAGTCGTGCTCAGCTGGGTGTGGCCGCCGGCGCTGTTGGCGATGGTGGTCTGGATGGTGGTCCGCGTGCGTCGAGATCTGCACAGTCGCAGCGGGAGGTTGTTGCTGTACCCGGTGCTGGCTGTGTTGGCTCTGGCCGCCGCCGGGGGCGTCTACCAGGTCCTGGGCGCCGCTGCCGATGCCAGGGCGTACCCGGCGCCCGGGCAGCTGGTCGCGGTCGACGGGCACCGACTGCACCTGCAGTGCACCGGGTCGGGCAGCCCCACGGTCGTGGTCCAACCCGGCGCCGGTGAGATGTCCTCGAACTGGGCCTGGGTCGCACCCGCCGTGGCCCGCGCCACCCGGGTCTGCGTGTACGACCGGGCAGGTCGAGGATGGAGCGAGCCGGCAGGCACCGCTCAGGACGCCGAGCAGATATCGGCCGACCTGCATACCCTGCTCCAGCGCGCGAAAGTGCCAGGGCCGTACGTGGTGGCCGGGCATTCCTTTGGTGGCCTGTACACGTTGACATTCGCTGCCCGCTACCCGGACGACGTCGCCGGGATGGTGCTCGTCGACTCAACGGCACCGGCCCCGGGTGCGACCCCGACCTCGCCCGGCTCCGCGAACTCATATGACGTGCTGGGCCGGGCCTCAGCGTTGCTCTCGGGCAGTGCCCGCGTGGGACTGACCCGCCTGTACGCGACGACCGAGGCCGGCACCCTGCCGCCGCGTTCGCGCGGCGAGGTCCGAGCCAGCATGGCAACCACAGAAGGTGTGCGCAGCACGATCGACGAGTACGTCCAGGCGGGCGCCTCGGCCCGGGAGGCCGCCTCACTCACGGACCTGGCCGACACGCCGCTCGTGGTGCTGACGGCCGGCGTCGGCAGCGCCCCCGACTGGTCCACCAAGCAGGACCGCCTGGCCGCGTTGTCGACCAACACCTCGCACCGCACCGTGAAAGGCGCCGCCCACGCGGAGCTGGTCGCGAACGAGGCCGACGCAGCCAAGACCACCCAGGCGATCCTCGACGTCGTCGCAGCCGTTCGGAGCAACCAACCGCTGGCTCAGTAGCGCACGGGTGTCGACCGGGACCGCGGACACCGCGCGTCCGGCCCGGCCATCGCGACAGCGAGTGCGCGCGGTCCTACAGCCCGATCATGACGGCGTTGCGGACGGCGTCGTTGACGGCGTGCGCCAGCGCCGGTCCGGCCAGGTTCCGGCTGCTCCGCCAAGCGAACGACAGCGGCACCCCGAGCAGGACATGGACGACCACGAGCTCGGCGACCACCAGCGGCAGGGGGAGGTGCAACGATGAGACGGGCAGGTGCCACAGCCCCCACAGCGCCGAGACGAAGACCGCGGACTGCCTGCCACGTGAGTCGCCGTCGTGATGCACGTGCGCATCCAGCGCTCCTCGGAACGCGACCTCCTCCAGCGGTGTACTTGGCCAATCCTCAAGCCGGACCTGCCCTCCCGGAGTCGGTGGCCACACGGTTGCGTCCGTCTCGCTTGCTGGCGTACATCAACCTGTCGGCACGATCCACCAGGTCACCAGGCGACTCACCGGGCAGCGCCATCGTGGCGCCGACCGAGCACTGACCCCACCCAACCCCGACCACCCGCGTAGCCCCTACCCACCAGTGAAAGACAGGAACACCATGAAAACCACTACCCCACCGACCTCCCTCCTCAACCAGGAAGTCACCATGAAGGCAGTCATCCAAGACAGGTACGGCAGCTCCGAGGTCCTGCGCGTCGACGACGTGGCCGTCCCCGAGCCCGGCGACCGGGAAGTGCTCATCAAGGTCCACGCCGCCGGGCTCGACCGCGGTACCGAACACCTCATGACCGGCAAGCCCTACGCGATGCGGATGGCGACCGGGCTGCGGCGACCAAAGAACCCCATCTCCGGACGGGACGTCGCCGGCACAGTCGTGAAGGTCGGCTCAGCCGTCACCCGATTCGCCGCCGGAGACCAGGTCTACGGCGTCGCCCCAGGCTCATTCGCCGAGTACGCCGTCGGCCCCGAGAACAAGCTCGCCCACAAGCCTGCGAACCTCACCTTCTCCCAAGCCGCTGTGGTCCCCATCTCTGCCGGCACCGCCCTGCAGGCACTCCGGGACGTCGGCAAGCTCCGGGCCGGCCAGGAGGTCCTCATCAACGGAGCTTCTGGAGGCGTCGGCAGCTACGCCGTCCAGCTCGCCAAGATCCTTGGAGCCCAGGTCACCGGGGTCGCCAGCGCCGCCAAGGCCGACTTCGTACGCAGCCTCGGCGCCGACCACATCCTGGACTACAACCGCGACGACTTCGCCGACGGCACCCGCCACTACGACCTCATCCTGGACATCGGCGGTGGCTCATCCGTACGGCGACTGCGCCGCGCCCTCAAGCCCCGCGGCACCGTTGTCTTCGTCGGCAGCGAGAACACCGGCAACATCACCGGAATGGGCAGGCAACTGCGCGGGCTGATGCTGTCGCTGTTCGTCCGTCAGCGCCTAGCCCTGCTCATGGCCAAGGAACGTGCCAGCGACCTGCACATCCTCACCGAATACCTCCAGACCGGGCAGCTGAGGCCAAGCATCGCGGAAAGCTACCCGCTGGCCCAGGCCAAGGATGCGATGCGGCTCCTCGAGGCCGGCAAGGTTCGCGGCAAGGTGGTCATCATTCCCAAGGACTGATGGCTGTCGGCGACAACAGCCGCATCTCAAACGCCCGGCCGCCCTGCCGGACGCACCATGACAGAACGACGCCGGCAGGGCTACCAGGTCTCCCGCTCATGGAGCGGCGACTTGGGTGACCTAATGGACGGCTTCACGATCGTCGTCGTCGACGAGGTCCGCGTTGATGGAGATGGCCGCAGCCGACCCCTCGCCAGCAGCGGTGATGACCTGGGCCCGCGGGTTGCTCACCTTGCCCGCAGCCCGCACCCCAGGAACGCTCGTGGTTCCGTTGACCCCCACCACCACCCAACTCAGGTCGTCCCTCACGCACCCGAGCCCGGTGAGCAACGAGTCATTGGGGACAAGGCGCGGCGGCAAGAAGAGGGCATCCAGTGCCACAGTGCGACCGTCGCGCAGTAGGACCCCGGTCAGCTGGTCGCCCTCGACTACGACGCGGTCAACACCACCTTCGACGACGCGAACAGAGCGCGCTGCCAACAGCGGGCGGTCCGCCTCAGCGAGCACGGCGTGGCCGATGCTCGAGCAGGCGTCTGGGGATGGAGAGAAGGAGACCAGCATCGACGAGGCCCGCTCCCCAGGCCACGGCGAGGACCACGAACGACGCAGGCTCCCGGTTCAGCACGACCACCCGCGAGGACCGCCCCATGCAAGGAAGTGGGCTGTTCCCGCCGTGGCAAGGCATCAATGGTCTTCGCTGCACCTGACACCGAACGATGCATAGCCGATGCAACTGAAAGCGAAAGGCCCCCCGACCCTGCGTTTCCGCAGGTCAGGGGCCTTTCCTGATGCTCCCCCGGTTGGACTCGAACCAACAACCTGCCGGTTAACAGCCGGCTGCTCTGCCAGTTGAGCTACGGAGGAAGGGACGTCGTGGCAGACGCGTCACTGTAGCAAAGCCGCCGCCCGCGACCGCCGCGCCGACCCGGGCCGACGGGGCTCTGGCCCCGCTTCAGCCGGCCAGCTCCAGCAACGCACGCAGGTCATCCGGCCCGGCAAGCTCCGGGTAGACGGTCTCCCCCGTCGCCGCGTAGTAGAACGCGGCAGTGACGCTTTCCAGCGACGCGCCGCGGAGCCGGGCGTAGGCCAGCCGGTATGCCGCGAGCTGCAGCGCCTGGGTCCGCGCCCGGTCCCCCGTAGGCGGCTCACCGGTCTTCCAGTCGACCACGGTGAACCGGCCATCTCCGCCGAACACGGCGTCCAGCCGGCCGCGCACCGCGATGCCGTCGACCACGGTCTCTACCGCCAGCTCGATGTCTACAGGTGTCCGGTCAGCCCATTCGCTGGCGAGGAAAAGGCGCTTCATCGCGCGCAGGTCCAGGTTGGACCCAGCGTCCTCGTCCGCACTGCCGGGCAGCTCGTCGACGTCCACGATCGCCGCTCGGGAGTAGTGCTGCTCCACCCAGGCATGGAACGCCGTCCCGCGACGGGCCGCCAGGGCCGGTGGTTCCGGCATAGGCCGGCGAAGCCGCAGCGCGAACCCATCCGGGTCTCGCGCGAAACGGACCAGGTCGGACGCCGACAGGTGCCGGGGCATTGCCACGGCCACCTCGGCCTGCCCGGCGTCGCGGGCGCGCTCGCGCAGCAGCACGTCGATCTCCTCGGCCAGCGCGTCCCGGGGGTTGACACCGCCCGCCGTCATCTCCTGCCGGACCAGACTCGTTGCGGCAGCGAGCGCCTCGCGCCGGGCGGTCATCGGGTCGGCCGGCCAGACCACGGACACCTGCGTGGCGTCCTGGGGATTCGCCGGCTTGGGGTGAGTCGGCGGCATCGGCTCCCAGGCCACCACCTCCACGTCGTCCAACAGCTCGGAGAGAAACGGCGAGGTCACCCTCGGCGTCGCCGCATCGGTCCAGACCGGCGCGGTCAGTAGCAGCTCGCGCCGGGCCCGGGTGAAGGCCACATAAGCCAGCCGCCGCTCCTCGGCCACCTGATGCCGCCCGCCCTCCGCCAGGAAGTCCTGCACCTCGCGGTGCAGCGACGCCCGGTCCCCGCAGCGCTCCCAGCGCCAAACCGGCAACCCGTCGCGGTCGCGCCGCAACGGGTACGGCAGGCCGCCCAGGCCACCCAGCCACCCGCGGTCCGACGCCGGGGAGCAGGCCCATTCCCCGCCACGGCCGTTGGACGACGCGCCGGACGGACGGGCGGGGAAGCTGCCCTCGACCAGTCCTGGCACCGCCACCAGGTCCCACTCAAGCCCCTTCGCGGCGTGCACCGTGAGCACCTGCACCGCCTGGTCGGAGACCTCGATCGCGCCACGGTCCAGTCCGCGCTCCTCCTCCAGCGCGGCGTCGAGCCAGGCCAGGAACCCCGCCAGGGTCGGCCGGTCCGCCGATACCGAGAACTCGGCGGCTACGTCGGCGAACGCGTCCAAGTGGGCCCGAGCAGTCGTCGGCGTGTGCTCCGCCCGGGCCAGCACCTCAATGTCGAGTCCCAGGACCCGCTCGGCCTCCCCCACCAGCTCCGCCAGCGCGTGCCCGGTCATCGACCTCAGGTCCTGGACGACACCATGCAGCCAGCCCAGCCGCTCTCGGGCGACCGGCGACAACCGAATCCCCGCGCCGCTCTGCCAGCCCAGCGGCGGCAGCTCGGCCAGGGTCTCGACCAGGCTGGCCCGCTCCGCGGTCTCCGGTGACAGGTCGGCGCTCCCCGCCGGTGTCCTCCGGGCAAGGAGCCGCGACCACACCGACAAGCCCTCCAGGTCGGCCGTCCCCAGGTGCACGGCCGGGCCGGTGAGCAGCCGCATCAGGTGGTCACCTCGCGTCGGATCTTGCAGGACCCACAGCAGCGCGACGATGTCGGCGACCTCGGGGGTGATGAGCAGGCCACCAAGTCCGACTACCTCCACTGGCAAGCCGGCGTCCTCCAGCGCGTCGACCATCGCGGCGAACTGCGACCGCTTGCGGCACAGCACCGCCGCCGACACCCCTGTATGCCGCCCGGGCCGGTCCTCGGCGAACCACCGCTCGCGCACCCACGCCGCTACAGCGGCCGCCTCGTCGCCGGAGGTGAGGAACCGCCCGGCAAGGACTCGGCCGACCCCCGCCTCCGCCCGTGCCTTGAGCTGCTGCACCGGGATGCGCGCCGCCTCGCGCAACGGTGCGGCAGTCCGGTTGGCCAGCGCGAGGATGGACCGGTCGTTGCGCCAGCTCGTCGACAGCGGCAGCACCGCCGCCGGCTCGGCCGGGGGGCCAAGCGGAGCGGGGTCGGCGCCGTCCGCCGGCTCGGCCACCGCGGCCGGGTCGGCGCCGTCCGCTGGCTCGACTGCCTCGGCTGGGTCGTCCCGGTCGCGCACCCCGACACGGTAGGAGGCGAACTCCGAAGGGAACCGCGACAGCGTCGTCGCGCTCGCCCCTCGCCAGCCGTAGATCGACTGGTGCGGGTCTCCCACAGCGGTCACCGGAAACCCGCCGGCGAACAGCTGTCGCAGCAGGACGAGCTGAGCCTCGCTGGTGTCCTGGAACTCGTCGAGGAGCACCGCCGAGAACCGCTGCCGTTCCATCGCGCCGATGTCCGGGAACCGCGAGGCCAGCGCCGCGGCCACCGCGACCTGGTCGGCGAAGTCGAGGCTGTCGCGTGCCCTTTTGAGGTCCAGGAAGTCCTGCACGATGGGCAACACCGCCCGCCGGGCCCGCAACGCCGAGAGGACCGCCGCCGCCTCGCTCGCCGCACCCTTTCCCGCCGGCAGGGCTTCCACGAACGCGCACACACGGTCCAGCAGCTGCGCCACCTCGGCCGGCGTCCGCAGGTGCTCGGCCAGCTCGCCGGCCAGGTCGACCACGGCGTTGGTCACCGTGGACGGCGCCTTGTCCACGGCGTCCATCGGCCCGGCATAGCGCTGCACCACCTCCGAGGCGTACTGCCAGGCTGCCGCCTCGGTGAGCAGCCGCGAATCCGGCTCGTATCCCAGCCGCATGGCGTGCTCCCGCACCAGCCGACCGGAGTACGCGTGGTACGTGGACACCGTTGGGGTGCCGCCGAGCACTTCAACACCGTCCCCCTCCGCCGGGGGGGTCCACAGCCCGGCGTGCCGCAGCAGCCGCAGCCGCCGCCCGATCCGCTCGGCCAGCTCGGTGGCCGCCTTGCGGGTGAAGGTGAGCCCGAGCACCTGGTCCGGCTCGACGTGCCCGTTGGCGACCAGCCAGACCACCCGGGCCGCCATCGTCTCGGTCTTGCCCGACCCGGCACCGGCGACAACCAGGAGCGGCCGCAACGGAGCCTCGACCACCACGACCTGCTCGTCGGTCGGCGGCGGGGCCCCGATGGCCGCCGCGATCGCGGCCGAGGACAGCCTCACAACCGCCTGCCTTCCGGCTGCACCGGGCAGCTGGAGCGCACCTGGCACCTGCGGCAGTGAGTGCCGGGCACGGCGGCGAACCGGCCCCCAGACATCGCTTCGGCCACGCCAGCCACCATGACCTGGGCCCAGCCAGGGTCCTCGTCCTGCGCCAGGGCGGCTTGCTCCTGGATGTCGACGCTGGTCTTCGCCGCGGCCTTGCCCAGCTGCAGCAGCGCTGCTCCCGCCGACTGCGTCCCCTCGGCGAAGGCGCCGCGTTCGACCGCGAGCTGGTAGGCGCCGAGCTGAGGGTGCCGGGCGAGGTCGGCCGCGGCCGGCTTCGCGGACCCGGTCTTCAGGTCGAGCACCCGCAGCCGGCCCTCGGCGTCACGCTCCAGCCGGTCGACCCGCCCGGTCAGCCGGGCCCGCCCCGTGTGGACGGCACCCTGGACGTCACCGTCGACGCCACCGTCGACGCCACCGTGGACGCCACTGTGGACGGCACCGTCGACGCCGCCGTCGACGCCACCCTCGATGGCGCTGGAAGGGGCAAGCTCGACGGCAAGGTCGACCTCCTGGCCGATCAGGCTCCAGCCCTGCCTGCCGGCGTGGGCCAGGTAGCGCGCCAACCGTCCCACCATGGCCTTGGCGAGCTGCTGCTCGCGTGCGGAGACCCAGCCGACCGGCAGCCCAAGCCGGCCCCAGCGGGCGGCGACCTCGGCGGCATACACCGCCTCCGTCTGGTCGCCGAGGTCGCGGGCGATGTCGTGCACCAGAGTGCCGATGGTGGCCGCACCGATGGGAGGGCCTTCGCCGCCGAACGCGGTCAGCAGCCACTGCAACTGGCAGGTCTGGAACGCCTCGATCTTCGACGGCGACACCGACACCGCCGCGCCCGGCTCCCGCCTCGGCCGGTCGTCGCTCACCTCGATGTTGGCCCACCACTGGGACGGGTCGGCACCGGGAACCTCCTCGCGGGCGAGCCGGGCCAGGTGGCGGGCGGCGGTATGCCGCTGCGCCGGCGTGCCGGTGGCCCCACCCGCCTGCCGGCGCAGGTCGGCCACGAGCGCGGCCAGGCTCATCGCCCTGGGCACCTCGCTGAACCCACGGACTTCCTCTTCCGGTGTCGACGGCGGGTCGACCAGGTCGAGGTAGACAGATGGCTGCTCGTCCTCGCTGCGCACCGCGGTCACCAGCAACCGCTCGCTGGCCCGGCTCACCGCAACGAGGAACAGCCTGGTCTCGTCGTAGCGCACCGCCGCCTGCGCGCCGCGGAAGGTCCACTCCCTCCCGGCCACGGCCTCCACCAGCCGCTCGGAGCCCAGCAGCGAGCCGCGCAGCCGCAGATCCGGCCAGACCCCCTCCTGCACCCCGGCGACCACCACGAACCGCCACTGCCGCCCGGCCGCCGCCTGCGGGCTGACCAGCGCGACAGCCTCGTCGATAGGGGCCCGGGCCACCAGCCGGTCACCCGGCACGTCCTGGGAGGCGATGTGGTCCAGGAACTGCGCCGGGCCTGCCTGTGGCAGCCGGTCCACATAGGCGGCAGCCGCGTCGAACAGGGCCAGCACCGCGTCCAGGTCCCGGTCGGCCCGCGCACCGAGCGGTCCCCCGCCCAGCGCGCGTCGTCGCCAGCGGGGCGCCAGCCCGGTGGCGTCCCAGATCGCCCAGAGCACCGTCTCGGCGGTCGCTCCCGCGGCCCGGGCGGCGGCCACGCCGGCCTCGAGCCCATTCGCCACGGGCCAGGCATGGTCACCCTCGGACCCGAGCGAGGCGACCAGCCCCGGGTCCAGGAGCGCCTGCGCGAGCAGGTCACCGCTGGGCCGGCCACCCCCGGCGGCCAGCTCCCCGCGACGCAGCGCCCGCCGCAGCCGCCGCATGCTCACCGCGTCGGCACCGCCGATCGGCGACTGCACCAGGTCGGCCGCGGTCTGCGGATCCAGCGGCGCCTGCTCGTCCGCCGCCACCCGCAGCACGACGTCGAGCATGGTCAGCAGCGGGCGCACCGCCACCTCGTCCCGCACCGGCAGACCGGTCGCCGGCGTCGCCACCGGCACCCCGGCCGCAGCCAGCACCCGCCGCAGGGTTGCCGTCCGCCCCCGGCCGCGGACGACGACCGCCAGCGCTGCCCAGGGCAGCCCGTCGACCAGGTGCGCCCGGCGCAACTCGGCCGCCACTAGCGCCGCCTCCTGCGACACGGCGCGGAGCAGCCGGACCTCCACCCGGCCAGGCCCTGGCCGGGTCGCCGGCTCGCGGTGGGCCACCGAGCCGGCTGCCCCGATCCGCCTGGTCACTCGAGCGCTCACCTGGCTGAGCACAGCTGCCTGCCGGTATGCCGTGTGCAGCACGACTGTGGGCCCGTCACCGAACCGAGAGGACCCCAGCACCGCCGGGTCGGCGCCCCGGAAGCCCTGCACCGCCGCATCCGGGTCGCCGACGAGGACCAGGTCGGCGGCTCCTGCGCCGGCGAGCACCGCCAACAGGCGGGCGCCCGCGGCGGTCAGCTCGTGCGCGTCGTCGACGACGACCAGCCGGACCGCGGACCGCACTCGGGCCAGGGCCGCCGGGTCGTCCTCCAGCCGGTCGGCCGCGGCAGTCAGCACCCACGCCGGGTCGTAGGTGCCGGGCCGGGACAACGCGGTGACCTGGTCGTACTCGACAAGCACTTGGGCGGCCGCCCACCACTCCGGCCGGGCGTGGCGGCGCGCCAACCCGGCCAGGCTGTCTCCGTCGAGGCCCCGCTCGACGGCACGCATGAGCAGGTCCCGCAGCTCGGCGCGGAACCCCCGGGTGGTCAGCGCCCCCTCCACGTGGTCCGGCCATGCCGGGCCGGGCGGGTCCCCGGCCGCGTGCCCGGCGAGCAGGTCGCGCAGCACGACGTCCTGCTCCGGCCCGGACAGCAGCCGTGGGGTCGGTTCGCCCGCCAGCGCGGCCAGCTGGCGAAGCAAGCCGAACCCGAAAGAGGACATCGTGCGGGCCATCGGCTCCGTGGTGGTGGCAGACAGCCGGGCGGTGACCCGCTGACGTAGCTCGGCCGCCAGCGTGCGGGTGGCCGCCACCACGAGCACCTGCTCCGCGCGCACACCGCCGCGCAGCACCTGATCCAGGACGTGCTCCACCACCACCGTGGTCTTGCCCGTCCCCGGCGCCCCGAGCACCCGCAACAGCGGCCCGCGGAACCCCGCCGCCTGCCGCTGCGCAGCGTCCAGCACCGGCTCCCCGGCAGCGTCGGGCCCCGGCCGGGTCAGCCGCAACGGCGCCGTCTGAGTGGGCATGCCGGCATCCCATCACGCCCCCCCGACAGACCCCCCACCCCCGCCAGCCACGTGGGCACGCCGAGAACCCCGACTCACGCCCCCCCGACAGACCCGCCACCCTCGCGCTGGCCGTCCCAGCGAGCCCGCGTCAGGTCCACCCGCCGTGCGAGCGCCCCGCCGACCATCGGCGTCCCCTCGGAGCGCCAGCGGGCGACCGCCTCCTGTTCCAGCGCCGGTGCCGCCGTCCCGTCGGCGCGCAGCACCCGCCACCAGCAAGTCATCCCGCCGTACCGGGATAGCACGTGGCCGACCCGCCTGGGGCCGCCGTGCCCGACGAGCTCGGCCACGTCCCCGTAGGCCAGCACCTTCCCGGGCGGGATGGCGTCCACCACCTCCAGCACCGCCTCGGCGAACTCGGGCAGCTCCTGCACGACTGACCAGACCGGGCCCGTAGCCGGAGTCAGTACACCGGCAAGGAGGGGTCCACCTCGCGCGCCCAGGCCAGCACCCCGCCCTCCAGGTGCCGGACGTCCGGGTGGCCGGCGGCCAGCAGCAGCCCACCGGCCTCCGCCGAGCGCGAACCCGCCTTGCAGTGCAGGATCACCGGCACCCCCGCCAGCAGCTCCGCCGCCCGCCCCTCCCGGAACGCCTCCATCGGGACCGCCTCGGCGCCGGGGATCGACACGATGGCGCGTTCCTGCTCCCCCCGCACGTCGACCAGCACGAAGTTCGCGCCGCCACGCGCGCGTTCGGCCAGCAGGTCCCGAAGCTCGCCGGCGTCCACGGTCCGCACGCTGGGAGCCGAGCTGCCCGGCATACCGCAGAAGTCCTCGTAGTCGACCAGCCGCGGGTCCGGCGCCGCACAGACCGAGCAGGACGGGTCGCTTCCCACGGTCAGCGAGTCCCACGTCTGGCGCAGCGCGTCGTGCACCAGCAGCCGGCCGACCAGCGGCTCGCCGATGCCCAGCAGCAATTTCACCGCCTCCGCGCCCTGGACCGCGCCGACCGCCGCGCACAGCACGCCGAGCACCCCCGCCTCGGCGCACGAAGGCACCAGGCCGGGCGGCGGTGGCGCGGGGAACACGCAGCGGTAGCAAGGGCCGTGCCGGGCCCACCACACGCTCACCTGGCCGTCGAAGCGCAGGATGGAGCCCCACACGTGCGGCTTCCCGGCGATGACGCAGGCGTCGTTGACCAGGTAGCGCGTCGGGAAGTTGTCCGCCCCGTCGACCACCAGGTCATACCCCGTGAGCACGTCCAGCGCGTTGCCGGAGTCCAGCCGCAGCTCGTGCTGAACGACCTCGACCAGCGGGTTGACCCGCGCGACCGCGGCCGCCGCCGAGGCCGTCTTGGGCCGGCCGATGTCGTCGACCCCGTGAATCACCTGGCGCTGCAGGTTGGACTCCTCCACCACGTCGGCGTCGACCACCCCGATGGTCCCCACCCCGGCGGCCGCCAGGTAGAGCAGAGCCGGTGAGCCCAGGCCCCCTGCGCCCACGACGAGGACGCGGGCGTTCTTGAGCCGCCGCTGCCCGACCTCGCCGACCTCGGGGATGAGCAGGTGCCGGGCGTAGCGCTGCACCTCCTCGCGGGTGAGGTCGCCTCCGGGAGCCACCAGCGGCGGCAGTGCCATGCCTTCCACCGTAGCGGCTGCGTAGGATGCGGCAGGTCCCGCGGCCACCGGCCGCACCCGCCGCCGAATCGAGCCTGAGCTGTCCGCCGCGATCCCCGAACCCGCCGAGTCGCCCAGCCGCCCGGCGCGGCTGCCGCGCTCGGAGCGGCGGGCCCAGCTGCTGGACGCCGCACTGGAGGTCTTCGTCGAGTCCGGCTACCACGCCGCCGCGATGGATGAGATCGCCGACCGGGCCGGGGTGTCCAAACCGGTGTTGTACCAACACTTCCCGGGCAAGCTCGAGCTCTATCTCGCCTTGTTGGACCAGTATGCCGCCGCGCTGGTCGCCGCGGTCCGCGCCGCCTTGGCCTCAACTCACGACAACAAGCTGCGGGTGGCGGCCACCATCCAGGCCTACTTCGACTTCGTGGCCCGCGAGGGTGCGCCGTTCCGGTTGGTCTTCGAGTCCGACCTGACCAACGAGGCCGCGGTCCGCGACCGGGTCGACGCGGTGTCGTTCGAGTGCGCCGAGGCCATCTCGGTCGTCATCGGCGAGGACACCGACCTGCCGGAGGGACCCGCGCACCTGCTGGCGACAGCGCTCTCCGGGATGGCCCAGGTCTGCGCCCGGTACTGGCTGGCCCAGGGGTCGGGCATCCCCAAGGACGAGGCGGCACGCCTGGTCGCCGCGCTGGCCTGGCGGGGGCTGGGCGGCTTCCCGATGGCCGGGCGCGAGGGCGGGGAAGTTCCCCCCGCTATCCCGGGTTAGCCTCGACGCCAACCCCGAACGAAAGGCCACTCGCGTGGAGGTCAAGATCGGCGTGCAGAACGTGGCGCGCGAGGTTGTGCTGGAGTCCGACCAGACCCCCGAGGCGGTAGCCAAGGCGGTCGCCAAGGCGGTCGCGGACGGCGGACTGCTGAGCCTGACCGACGACAAGGGCCGCGTCGTCGTGATCCCGGTGGCCGCCCTGGGGTATGTCGACATCGGGTCCACGCGGCGCGGCGGGGTGGGGTTCGGCGCCATCTGAGACCCATTCGTCACTCGCGCCACACCCGGTGGATGCGTGCACAACTGCCCCACAGGTGACACATTGGAGCCCGGGTCGAGCACGGCCCGTCGAAGTCCACGCCTCGGGGCACTCCCAGGCTCAGAGAAGGAGCGGCGACATGGGCACGATCATCGGGACGATCATCTTCGGGGCAGTCATCGGCGCCCTCGCCAGGCTCGTGCTGCCGGGCAAGCAGAACATCGGCGTCCTGGTCACCGTGATCATCGGCATCGTGGGGGCCCTCATCGGCTATTGGCTCGCGGGGCTTCTCGGGGTCAACAACACCGGCGGTATCGACTGGATCCGGCTCATCATCAGCGTCGCCGTGGCAGCGGTGCTGGTCACCGCATACGGGTCCATCAGCGGGCGACGAGCAGTGTGAGCGTGGTCTGAGGCTTCTCATCGGGGTCGCCACCGACCGGCGGCGACCCCGATGGCCGTTACGCAGCCAGGCCCAGCCGCTGCATCCGATGAGTGTGCGCCTCGGTGAGACGCCCCAGCATCCGGCCGAGCTCGGCCAGGTCCGCGCCGCCGACCAGCAGGCTGGACAAGCCGTCGCGTTCCCCGGCGACCTGCTGTGCCTGGGAGAGCGCCTCGCCGACCAGCCGCCGCCCCCACAGCGCGAGCCGACCGCCGATAGTGGCGTCCGCGTCGATCGCGTCACGGACCTGCTCGACCACGAACTCGGCGATGCCCACGTCCTCCAGCACGGACACCACGAGCGCCCGCGTGGCCGGGTCGAGGTAGGCCGACACCTCCCGGTAGAAGTCCGTCGCGATGCCACCTCCCACGTAGGCCTTGACCAGCCCCTCGAGCCAGTCGTTGGGCCGGGTCCGGGCATGGAAGCCGTCGATCGGCGCCACGAACGGCCGCATCGCCACCTCCGGCTCCTCACCGAGCTCGGTCAGCCGGGTCGACAGGTCCTCGAAGTGGCGGAACTCCGCCACCGCCACGCGGGCCAGCGCCACCTTGGCCCGCCCGGTGGGCGCCAGTTCCGCATCGGCCGCCAGCCGGGAGAACGCGGTCAGCTCGCCGTAGGCGAGTACGCCCAGCAGGTCCACGACCGCTCCGCGGTATGCCGGGTCGCCCAGTGTCGTCCGCGCCGAACCTCGATCGGCGGTCGAGGTCACCGCTGCCCTCGGTTCGTCGTCTGCGGGGCCGGCCACACGCGCACCCTAGCCGTACCCGGCGTGACCGCACGCCGGGGCGTAGACCGCATACTCGCCCGCAGCGGGCCGGCGAAGAGCGGGTCGCTCCGCCGACGCCGCTGTTAGCCGGTAGGCTGACGGTGTCAACACGGTGCCCGGTCGGCCCGAACCGACGGCCGAAGTGGATTCGGTCGGCCTCAGCAATACCTCGAAGAGCTCCGATCGGCCCGCATGCAGCGTCCCGGCTGCGAGCCCGCGCACGGTCTGTGCCCTCGCGCCGCCGGTGGCCCGATCGAAAGCCGACCATGACCCTAGACCCCCACCCCCTCGTCGACATGCCCAGCACAGCCCGGGACGACACGCCCGCCGATGCCCCCAGCCACGCCCGGGTGGACACGTCCACTGACGCGCCCGCCGATGCCCCCGGCCACGCCCGGGTGGACACGCCCACTGACGCGCCCGCCGATGCCCCCAGCGACGCCCGGGACAATACGTCCGCCGGCCCGCCGGCGCTGACCTTCACCGACTTCGACGTCCACCCGGACATCGTCGCCTCGCTGAGCGAGCACGGCATCGTCAACCCGTTCCCCATTCAGGCGATGACCCTGCCGGTCGCGCTCGGCGGGCACGACATCATCGGCCAGGCCAAGACCGGGACCGGCAAGACCCTCGGCTTCGGCATCCCGATCCTTCAGCGCGTCGTGTCGTCTGCGGACGCCGGCTTCGACCAGCTGAAGGCGCCGGGCAAGCCCCAGGCACTGGTCGTTGTGCCCACCCGCGAGCTGGCCGTCCAGGTGGCGGGCGACCTCGAGCGTGCCGGGAAGCGACGTGGCGTCCGGGTGCTCACGGTGTATGGCGGCCGCGCCTACGAGCCGCAGGTCGAGGCGCTCACGCGCGGGGTCGAGGTCGTCGTCGGGACTCCCGGCCGGCTTATCGACCTCGCCCAGCAGCGGCACCTCATCCTGGCCCACGCGCGGACCGTGGTGCTCGACGAGGCGGACGAGATGCTCGACCTCGGCTTCCTGCCGGACGTGGAGAAGCTCATCGCGATGACGCCGCCGGTGCGGCAGACCATGCTGTTCTCGGCCACCATGCCGGGTGCTGTGGTGGCCATGGCTCGTCGGTACATGACCCAGCCGACCCACATCCGCGCGGTCGGCGACGCCGAGGACGGGCACACGGTCAAGGCGATCGAGCAGTTCGTCTACCGGGCGCACGCGATGGACAAGGTCCAGATGCTCGCGAAGATCCTGCAGGCCAAGGAGCGCGGGCTGACCATCATCTTCAGCCGGACCAAGCGCACGGCCGCCAAGGTGGCCGAGGACCTCACCGAGCGCGGGTTCGCTGCGGCCGCGATCCACGGCGACCTGGGCCAGGGCGCGCGGGAGCAGGCGCTGCGGGCGTTCCGAGCCGGCAAGATCGACGTGCTCGTGGCCACCGACGTGGCCGCCCGCGGCATCGACGTGGAGAACGTCACCCACGTGATCAACTACCAGTGCCCCGAGGACGAGAAGACCTACCTGCACCGCACCGGCCGCACCGGCCGGGCCGGCAACACCGGGATCGCCATCACCCTTGTGGACTGGGACGACCTGACCCGCTGGGCGATGATCAACAAGGCCCTCGACCTAGGCATCCCCGAGCCTCAGGAGACCTACTCCTCCTCGGCGCACCTGTTCGCCGACCTGGACATCGACCCGGCGTCGACCGGCCGGCTGGCCAAGGGCAAGCAGACCCGCGCCGGCCTGGCCGCGGAGCAGATCGAGGACCTCGGCGAGACCGGCGCGCGGGCCGGCAAGCGGAAGGACCCGGCGCCCCGCGACGGTGACCGTCGTCGCCGCCGGGGCGGCTCGCGCGACCGTGGCCGGGAGAACAGCCGGTCTGCTGCCGAAGACCAGGCTCTCCCCGAACAGCCGGCTCGACCGCCCCGGCAGCGCCAGCGGCGCCGGACCCGCGGCGGCGCGCCGATCGGGGGGAACGGCACCGACGCCTCCTGAGTGCCGATGAACACCCGAAACGCACCTCGCCGGACCCGCGGTGCCGGGCCGCACCTTTCCGCCGGACCCGCCGTGCCGGGCCGCACCTCCGACGGACCCGCGGTGCCGGGCCGCACCTTTCCGCCGGACCCACGCCGCCGCACCCCGACGGACCCACCACCCAGCCGAAAGTCCGCGCCGGATCGACTGTCGCGTGGACGGGGGTCGTTGGGAAGGTGGCGTTGTTCTACAGCCGGCCGAGCAGGTCCTTGGCGACCTCGCGGTAGGCCTTTGCGCCCTTGGACGAACGGGCGGTCGCCAGGATCGAGCGTCCGACGGCGGGCGCTTCGGCGAAACGGACCGTCTTGGGGATCGGCGGTGCGAGCACCGGCAGCTGGTACCGCTCGCCCACGTCGGCCAAGACCGCCTGAGCGTGCAGGCTGCGCCCGTCGTACATCGTCGGCAGGATTCCCAGCACCTGAAGGTCCTTGTTGAGGATGCGTTGCACGTCGGCGACGGTGTCTAGCAGCTGGCCTACCCCTCGATGGCTGAGCATCTCGCACGGCATCGGGATGACCAGACCTGTGGCGGCGGTGAGCGCGTTGAGCGTAAGCACGCCCAGCGACGGGGAGCAGTCCAGCACGAGGATGTCGTAGTCCGGCAGCAGCGCTTCCAGGGCCGTGCGCAGCACGTACTCCCGCCCCGGCCGGGGCAGCAGCGATGCCTCGGCTCCAGCGAGGTCGATGACGCTCGGGATGAGGTCAACGCCGTCCGCGCAGGACAGCACCGCCTCGGCCGCCTCGCACTTGCCGAGCAGCACCTCGTTGATGCTCAGCTCCACCGCGTCCGGGTCGACCCCGAGGCTGAAGGTCAAGCACGCCTGGGCGTCGAGGTCGACCAGCAGCACCCGCTTGCCGAGTTCGGCGAAGCCAGCGCCGAGCGAGGCTACTGACGTCGTCTTGGCAACGCCGCCCTTCTGGTTGGCCACGGCGACCACCCGGGCCAGCGGTGACCGAGCACGATCACGCCTGGTCGCCATGAAGCTCTCTCCTCAACCTTCCGACATCAGCACCGCGGACCCAGTCTGACATCATCCGCCGGTCACATGTCCTCTGGTTCCAAGGCTGCCCAGGACGGCTGCTCCGGTCCCATCCGCTGCCCCTCGGCGCAGTGCGCTCTCAGGTCGCACCATCGGCACACCGGCGACGGCCGCGGTGGGAAGCAGTCCGAGTCCGCGCCACGGGCCGCGTGGTCCGCGTCGGCAGTGCGCATGTCGGCGGCGATCGAGGACGCCTCGGCCAACTTGCGCGCCAGGCTCTGCGGGCCGTGGTCGTGCCCGACGACTGTCGCGGTCGGGATGTGGTGCAGCTCCACCCGCACGAACCCGGGGCGCCGAAACATCCGGGCCGCCGCCGCGGCATACAACGCCAGCGGCAGCGAGGTGCGCGCATCCTCCTGCGTGGACGGGCGCCGGCTGGTCTTGTAGTCCACCACGACGAGAGCCCCGTCGCGCTCGTCCAGCCGGTCGATGCGGCCCTGGAGGGCCAGACCGGCGGACTTCAGCGCGACGCAGCGTTCGATGCCCAGCGGACGGGCGGGCGAGTGGGCGCCGGCTTGAGCCCCGGGTTGTCCTAGGTAGGCCCGCACCTGGTCCGCGGTTCGGTCCCGCCAGGTGGCTGACTGCCGCTCGTCGCGGAATCCCACCGGGATCCAGCCTTGCCGTAGCAGCTCGGCGCCCCCGTCCGGGGTCTGCCGGGCGGGCGGAAGGTCCCAGTAGTCCCGCAACGCGTTGTGCGTGGCCAGTCCGATCGAGGTGTGCGCCCGCTGCGGCCGGGCCAGGGGGCGGGGCCGGTCAAGGTAGCTCATCCGGTACCTCCGCGGGCAGTCCAGGAAGGCCAGCAGCCTGCTCGGCGACGCGGAGTAGAGCCGCTGCGGCATACCGGCGAAACCCGCCTGCCCCGGCGGGTCGCGGACCAGACCCTGGCTCATGCGCGGAAACCTAGACCCGCGTGCCGACACACCCGGTCAGCCGCGGACAACCCCAGTGCCGTGGCCCTGCTCCTCGATGGCCGCGAGCACCGACGCCGGGGTCAGGCACTGGCCCAGCCGGTTGGCCTTGCCGGACCCGTGGTAGTCGCTGGCGCCGGTGACCAGCAGGCCCAACCCCGCCGCCAGCCGAAGGCCGCGCCGCCGAGCCTGCTCGTCATGGTCGGGGTGGTTCACCTCAAGCCCGGCCAGGCCCGCCTCGGCCAGTTCCGCGACCACCTCGTCGTCGACCAGGTAGCCCCGCTGCCCGGCGAACGGGTGAGCCATGACCGGCACCCCGCCGGCCGCCCGGACCAGCCGGACCGCTCGCACCGCGTCGGGGGCGTAGTGCACCGCGTAGTAGGGCGACCCGGCGTGCAGGAACCGTGCGAACGCCTCGTCGCGGCTGCCGACCAGCCGGCGCGCGACGAGTGCGTCAGCGATGTGCGGGCGGCCGAGCGTCGCACCCTCCGGCGTGGCGGCAAGAACGTCCTCGAAGGTGATCGGCAGGTCGACCGCCAGCTTGGCCACGATCCGCGCGGCCCGGGTGCGCCGGCTGGCCCGAGCCCGGTCCAGCTCGTCGACCAAGCCGGCCCAGGTCGGGTCGTGCAGATAGGCGAGCAGGTGCACCGAGATCCCGCCCGCTTGGCAGGAGACCTCGACGCCGGGGACGAGCGCTACGCCGGCCCGCACCGCTGCCTCGCTCGCCTCGCCCCACCCGGACGTCGTGTCGTGGTCGGTGATTGCGACCACGTCCAGCCCGACCTCGGCGGCCTCGGCAACCAGCTCGGCCGGCGGCTGGGTGCCGTCGCTGGCCGTGGAGTGAGTGTGCAGGTCGACGAGCACCGGCCCAATCTAGGTCCAGGCGGTCCAGCGGCCCTCACCGTTGGGCCGCTGGCGTCGCCGCCGTCGCTCCCCCGATGTCACCGCGCACCCCCCGCCGGTATCGCCGCCCACTGCCCTCACTCTGGTGCCACTGGCCTCACCGTCCTCCGCTCCCCTCACGCTCGTGCCACTGACCTCACCGTCGACGGTGAGGAGGACGATGCGTAGGCGAGGTCAACCGACGCTGGTGCGGTCACTGCCACCACGGGGGGCGCTCACCGCCACCACGGCGAGGTCAACCGACGCTGGTGCGGTCACTGCCACCACGGGGGGCGCTCACCGTCACCACGGCGAGGTCTACCCGGGGCGAGCTCACAGCCACCACGGCCGAGCCTCAGGATGCGCCATCTGACGTAAAGGCCGTCCACATCCTCCGGCCATGCGTCAGCCGTATCCACAGCCTTCGGCCGGTCATTGGCCGGATGTCTCTGGCCCGGACAGGCTGTCGCCCATGGAAGATCTGCTGCGACAACGCCTCGCCGGGCAGCGGGGGGTGCTGACGTCTGGGGACGCCCGCCAGGTCGGGCTGAGCAGCCGGGCGATCGCGACCCTGGTGAGCCGCGGCACCCTGGTCCGGGTGGCGCGGAGCACGTATGTCGACGGCAGCCTGCACCGCGACGGGTCGCCAGAGCAGCGGCACGCCCTGACGGCACGGGCGCTCCAGCGTGCCCACCCGACTTGGCTGGTCAGCCACTACTCAGCGCTGACCGTGCTCGGCGTGCCGGTGTATGCCGTCGACCTCGGTAGGCACCACCTGCAACGCAGCCACGCTGGGCAGAGCCGCCGCGGGGCCCTTGTGTCGGTCCACGGACCCGTGGCAGGTCCACGCTGGCGCTCCGGCACGACCCTCACCGTGAGCCCGGCGGCGGCGATCATCGGCACCGCCCTGGTCGCGGGAGCCGAGGCGGCGGTGGTCTCCGCCGACGCCGCCATACGTCAGGGCCTCACGACTCCGCAGGATCTGGCCGAGCAGCTGGCCCGGGTTGCCACGCGGCCCGGCCGTGCGGTCGCCCGGCGGGTCCTGCGCCTGGTCGACGGGCTCGCCGAGTCCCCGGGGGAGTCCAGGACGCGCCTACTCCTGGTCGCCGTCGGCTACCAGGTGGCTAGCCAGGTCGAGGTCCGTGATGCCCACGGCGTGCTGGTCGGTCGCGCTGACTTCCAGATCAAAGGCACCCGGGTCCTCGTCGAGTTCGACGGCCTGGTGAAGTACGGCGGCATCCACGGGCGGGAGGCACTCGCCCGGGAGAAGCGCCGCGAGGACGCGCTTCGCGCACTCGGGTATGAAGTCGTACGCCTGGTGTGGGCAGACCTGGCCGATCCTGCCCGGGTGGTGCGTCTCGTCGAGGCAGCGATCAGCCGCTCGCGGTCGGCCGTGCGACGGTAGCGCGTGGGACCATGGATGGGTGAGCGAGCAGCAGCCCAAGGCCGGCCACCGGCAGCGCCCCACCAGCGAGGAGTTCCGCGCCTTCATCGGCACGCACTGGGCGCCCCGCCCGCCGGCCCGCACCGAGCGCGCCGCCGTCGCCCCGTATGCCGCTCGCCGGCGGGCCGCCGTGTCCGCCGCCTTCGCCGGCGAACGGCTGGTCATCCCTGCCGGTGGCCTGAAGGTCCGCAGCAATGATTGCGACTACGCCTTCCGGCCACACACCGCGTTCGCCTACCTGACCGGCCTCGGCGCCGACCGCGAGCCGGACGCCGTTCTGGTCCTCGAGCCTGTCCCGACTGGCGGCCACGACGCTCTGCTCTACCTGCGGCCGATGGCCGGCCGGGACGCCGAGGAGTTCTTCGGCAGTGCCCGGCACGGCGAGTTCTGGGTCGGCGTGCGTCCGACGCTGGCCGACGTCGAGGCCGAACTGGGCCTGACCGCGCGACACCTGGACGAGTTCGCCGACGCCGTCCGTAAGGATGCCGGCGTCATCCGGATCCGGGTGGTCCGCGACGCCGACCGCGACCTGACCGCTGACCTGGACCGGACCCGCGGCGCCGCGCAGGAGACCGACGAGGCCAGCGAGGTTGACGAGACCCTGGCAGCCGACCTCGAGCTGGCCCGGTTCCTCTCCCGGCTGCGGATGGTCAAGGACGAGCACGAGGTAGAGCAGCTCCGCGCTGCCGTGGACGCGACCCGGGTCGGCTTTGAGGCGGTCGTGGCGGCGCTGCCGGAGGCGGTCGACCGAGGCCGTGGCGAGCGCTTCGTCGAGGGCGTCTTCGGGCTGCACGCGCGCCACCTCGGCAACGGGGTCGGCTACGACTCGATCTGTGCTGCGGGCGAGCACGCCACGACCCTGCACTGGGTGAAGAACACCGGCGAGGTGCGCCCGGGACAGCTCCTCCTGATCGACGCCGGCGTCGAGGTGGATTCGCTGCACACCGCCGACGTCACCCGCACGCTGCCGGTCGACGGCACCTTCACCGAGGCCCAGCGCCGGGTCTACGACGCGGTGTATGCCGCGCAGGAGGCGGGTCTGGCCGCGATCCGACCGGGGGCGAGGTTCTCCGACATCCACGACGCCGCAATCCGGGTCATCGCCGAGCATGTGCACGCCTGGGGGCTGCTGCCCGACGGCGTGGACGTCGCGACCACCCTGGACAAGGAGCACGGGGACTACCACCGGCGCTGGATGGTCCATGGCACCAGCCACCATCTCGGCCTGGACGTGCACGACTGTGCACTGGCCCGCCGGGAGGAGTACGTGGACGCGCCGCTCCAGCCTGGGATGGTGCTGACTGTCGAACCCGGGCTCTACTTCAAGCCCGACGACCTACTGGTCCCCGAGGACCTGCGCGGCATCGGGGTGCGGATCGAGGACGATGTGCTGGTCACCGAGGACGGCTACGACAACCTCTCCGCCGGTATGCCGCGCACGTCGGCCGACGTCGAGGCGTGGGTCGCCCAGGGTCGGTCCCGCTGAGCCCCGGTCGCCGCGCAGCGCCGACCGGGACTCGGGCCGCCCTCGGCGCCGTCGCCGCGGTCGCCACGGTTGGGCTGGGGATAACGGCTGCCGGGCTGGCGGCGTCACGGAACCTGCCAGTCGTGGGCGGGCTGGCCCTGGTCGTCGGCGCGGCGGTCGTCGGGTGGTCGGTGGCCCGTCGCGAGCGGGCCGGGACCGTGCTGCGCCGGCTGGCCGGAACCGCCGTAGCCATCACCGGCGCGGCGTTCTGCCTTGCCGCCGGGCGGCTGCTCGCCGACGGTCCGGCTGCCGGTGTGGTGGCTCGTGGCGACATCGGACGGGCGCCGGCCGTCGGCATGCTGATCACCGGCGTGGCCGGCGTGGCCGCCGGCGTTGCCCTCGTCCGCCGCACGTCGCGGTGAGGGCGGGGCCCGGGCGAGCGATGGTTCGCCGGTTGCTCGGCCGCCGGCGGGTGCACCGCGCGAGGCGGGCGTCGTCCCAGGCAGACGGTGACGGCGGTCAGCCGGTGAGGGAGGGGCCGAACCCGGGCATCCGCGCGAGGATGCCGCGGGCCTGTTCGGCCAACTTGTGCTCCACCAGCACCTCATACCTGGTGGCGACCACCTGGGAGACCGAGGTGAAGTCCCGCTGGCCACGGGTCGCCGCATACCCGATCAGGCTCCAGACCAGGCCGAAGATGGCCCCGAACACCACCGTCGAGACGATCACCCGCAGCCCAGCGGTGGCGCCGAACAGGGTAAACACCAGCCCGACGAACAAACCCAGCCACATGCCGGACAGGGCGCCCGCGGTGGCGACCTTGCCGCGGGTGAGCCGGCCGGTGACCCGCTCCACCTGCTTGAGGTCCGTGCCCACGATCATCAGGTTCTGCACCTCGAACTCGTGATCGGACAAGTAGTCGACGGCCTTCTGCGCCTCGGCGTACTCCTCGAAGACGCCCAGCGACATCGGGTAGTTCAGCGTCAGCCCGACCCGGGGAACCGCACCGGGACGCAACGGTTGCGAAGTCATGGCACCAGTGTCTCCCACCGAGCTGACCGTTGGCTGGACGCCCGCTGTGCGCACCCCCAACCCGCCGTCCCGCGAGCTGGTCGCAGCCGCGAGGGCGCGGGGGCCCACTTCGCGCCCGCCCGGCCTCGGCCCGGGCGTTCGTCGCAGCCGCGCGGGCGCGGGGCCGACGCTGTCGTCGGGCCTGCTGAACGCCAGGTGACGCATCCGCGCAGCCCACTTCGCGCCCCCCGGCCTCGGCCCGGGCGTTCGTCGCAGCCGCGCGGGCGCAGGGCCGACGCTGTCGTCGGCCTCGCTGAACGCCATGCGGGTGACGCATCCGCGCAGCCGCGCGGCCCACGCCGCCGCCACGAGCTGGGGACCCCCCGCCCAGCCGGCACGGCGGGCCATCGCGCTGTCTTCCTGAAGTCCAACCGGATTCCACGGCATGCAGCTGCGCGCTCGCCCGGCACGCGGAGATATCCCGTTGTCAGCCATCCTCGGCAACGGCCATGCTGGGGGCGACCACGCGCCATACCGGCGCGTTCCGTCCACCCGACCACCCGAGGAGGCCCGAGATGTCGACGACTGTCGTGAGTGCACCGCGCACTCGTCCCGCTACCTCCTTGGAGTATTCCCGTGTCCTACCCCGCGTCATCTGCCCTTCCGGGGGAGCCGAGCTCCCTCGCTGACCTTCGCGCGAACCTGCAGTTCGCGCTCGACACCGACCCCGACGCGCCGCCCGAGGGTGACCGCTGGTCGTCCTGGGACGGCGCCACCCACGGCCCCACACCGCGACCGGAGTGGGTCCTCACCGCCCTCGGCGCGGTCGACCAGGACCTCGGCATCCTCAAGTCTGGCAAGGAAGCCGACGTCCATGTCGTTCGCCGTTGGCTGCCCGGACAGTCACCGGCCGACCCCGGAACCTATTTGGCGGCCAAGCGGTTCCGCAGCTCGCAGCATCGGATGTTCCACCGCGACGCCGGCTACGTCGAAGGCCGCCGGGTCCGGCGCAGCCGGGAGACGCGGGCGATGAAGCGGCGCACCGAGTTCGGAAAGCAGGTGCTGTCCGGACAGTGGGCCCACGCCGAGTTCGCCACCCTGAGCCAGCTGTGGTGCCTCGGGTTTCCGGTCCCCTACCCGGTGCAGTTCGATGGCACCGAGCTGCTGATGGAGTTCATCGGCGATGACGGCATCGCCGCACCACGGCTGGCGCAGGCGCGCCCCGACGTGGGGTTGCTGCCGGACCTGTTCGAGCAGGTCCGGGAAACGATGCTGGAGCTGGCGGTCCGCGGCTGGACCCACGGTGACCTGTCGCCCTACAACGTGCTGCTGCACGGCGAGCGACCGGTGTTCATCGACTGGCCGCAGATCGTCGACGTCATCGGCAACCCGCGGGGGATGGAGTTCATGCGCCGCGATGCCCACCACATGTGCGCGTGGTTCGCCGGCCGTGGCCTGGCGGTCGAGGAGGAGCTGCTGTTCGCCGACCTGGTGGCGGCGGCCACGTCACGGTGGTGAGGCTCTCGCGCTCCCGGGGGCGGCCACGTCACGGTGGTGAGGCTCCCGCGCCGGCGGCGGCCACGTCACGGTGGTGAGGCTCGCGCGCAGTGGCGGCGGCCATGTCACGGTGGTGAGGCTCCCGCGCAGTGGCGGCCACGTCACGGGCGTGAGGCCCCCGCGCAGTGGCGGCGGCCACGTCACGGGCGTGAGGCCCCCGGGCAGCGGCGGCGGGCCGCCGGCAGGCCCGACCGCTCCCCTGGTCGGACCCACCGGCTATCGCAGCCCCGCCGGGCGACGGACCCCGGCTTCCGCCAGGCCCGTCCATCTCGGCGCTTGATGGCTGCGAGCGGACCGGCGCCTCCCTGTTGGCGCGTGGTCCACGTGATGTGACCGTTGCGAGGTCGCAACCTTGCGTCAGGTTGGCTGCGACATCGTTGGAATTCTGGCATGAGCCTCAACAGCCTGAAGGTGTTTTTGCCAGATCGAGACAACTAGGCTGCCCTAGCGTGACCAACGACACCGGGTCAGCCCTGGTCGCTGAGGCGATGGCGAAGTCCGGGCTGCTCTGGGTGGACGTTCCCGGCGACCGCGCGTGGCCGGCCTGGCACGTCTGGGTGGCCGGCACCGCCTACGTGGTCAACGGTCCGGGCGAGCAAACCCTGCCCTGGCTGCCCGAGCGGGTCGAACTCGTCCTGCGCAGCAAGGACACCGGCGGAAGGCTGCTGCGAGTGGGCGCCCGCGCCGAGGTCGTCACCCCCGAGGACCCCCGATGGGAGCCAGCGACGGCGGCGCTCAAGGCTGCTCGCCTCAACGCGGTCGGCGACGTGGTCGCGCGCTGGGCCGCCGAGGCCACCGTCACTGCGCTCATCCCCGAAGGCGGTCTGCTGGAAGGACCCGGCAACTACCCGGACTCCAGCGGCGCCGCGCCGCCACCTCCGGCCACGGCGACCACCCGCACGTGGTCACCCTGGCACTGGCGGGGACGCCCGCAGGTGCGACGCCGCAGGCGCGGCAAGCGCGGCAGGACGCCGGCGAACGGCGGGTGAGCACACGGCATACGACGGGGAATCTCCGCGGTTCCCAGGGCCTGCGGGGCTAGCCTGAGCGCGTGAACCCGACCACCCGCGTGTATGTCGCACGGCTGGCCGGGCTCGCGGTGTTCGACCCGCTCGGCGACCAGGTCGGCCGCGTTCGCGACGTCGTGGTGACCTTCAGCACCCAGCGCCGGACACCGCGGGTGATCGGCTTGGTGGTAGAGGTGCCGGGCCGGCGGCGGGTGTTCGTCGCGATGACGCGGGTGACCAGCATGGACGCCGGACAGGTCATCCTGACCGGGGTGGTGAACATGCGTCGCTTCTCGCAGAAGCCCACCGAGACGCTCGCCCTGGCCGAGCTGCTCGACCGGACCGTCCAGGTGAGCGTGGGCGAAGACCGGTTCGAGGCCGTCGTGGAGGATCTCGCGATCGAGCAGCAACGCACGCGCGACTGGGTGTTGGTGAAGGTGTTCTGTCGCAAGGCGGCCACCCGCACGCTCCCGCTGGGCCGGTTGACCCGCCGGCGCGGGGAGACGCTGCTGGTCGACGTCCACGACGTCACCGGGCTGCAGTCCAAGACCCAGCCGCAGGGCGCGGGGCGGTTGCTGGAGGCCTACGAGGAGCTCAAGCCGGCGGACCTGGCCGAGATGTTGCACGAGCTCACCCCCGAGCGCCGGGCGGAGGTGGCTGCGGCGCTGGACGACGAGAAGCTCGCCGACGTCATGGAGGAGCTGCCCGAGGACGACCAGGTGGAGATCCTGGCGACGCTGCAGACGGAGCGGGCCGCGGACGTGCTGGAGGCGATGCAGCCCGACGACGCGGCAGACCTGCTGTCCGAGCTGCCGCCGGACACCGCCGAGCACCTGCTGCAGCTGATGGAGCCCGACGACGCCGCCCCGCTGCGGCGCTTGCTCGCCTACGACGAGAACACCGCCGGCGGGCTGATGACCAGCGAGCCGGTGGTCCTCGGCCCGGAGGCGACGATCGCCGAGGCGCTGGCCGTGGTCCGCCGGGCCGAGCTGTCTCCCGCGTTGGCGGCGACCGTCTTCGTCTGCCGGCCGCCGCTGGAGACCCCCACCGGCAAGTTCCTCGGCATGGTGCACATCCAGCGACTGCTGCGCGAGCCACCGCACGCGGCCATCGGGTCGATCCTGGACAAGGACCTCGAGCCGTTGCGGGACGACGCCCCACTGGGTGAGGTCACCCGGATGCTGGCGACCTACAACCTGGTCGGGGTGCCGGTCGTGGACGAGAACGACCGGCTGCTCGGCGCGGTCACGGTCGACGACGTGCTCGACCACATCCTCCCCGACGACTGGCGCGAGGAGCGGCACGACGTCACCGATGGGCAGGTGCCCCATGGCCGCTGAGCGGGTCGGCCGCACCCGCGGCTCGGCCGCCCGGCTGGACCAACCTCGCGAGGTGCGCCGCCGGCTGCCGCGGGCCTCGGTCAACCCCGAGACTTTCGGTCGGGCCAGCGAGCGATTCGCCCGGTTCATGGGGACCGCAACGTTCCTGGTCTACATGACAGCGCTGGTTCTGGCCTGGGTGCTGTGGAACTGGCTGTCCCGGGACGACCTGAAGTTCGACCGGTACCCGTTCATCTTCCTGACCCTCATGCTCTCGCTGCAGGCCTCGTATGCCGCACCCCTGATCCTGCTCGCGGCGAACCGCCAGGCCGACCGCGACCGGGTCGCGCTGGAGCAGGACCGGGCGCGGGACGAGCGGAACCTCGCCGACACCGAGTACCTGACCCGCGAGGTCGCGGCCCTGCGGATCGCGCTGCGCGAGGTGGCAACCCGCGACTTCGTCCGCTCCGAGCTGCGCGATCTGCTGGAGGAGATGGAGGAAAGGCGCACGGAGACGGAGGAGCGCCGGCAGGCCACATAGGCTGCGGGTATGACCAGCTTTGAGGCTGCCGCGCTGGCGGCGCTCGCCCGCGTGAACGACCCGGAGATCCGCCGGCCCATCACCGAGCTCGGCATGGTGGAGTCGGTGACCCTGTCCGCCGACGGCCGGGCGGCCGCCACCATCCTGCTCACCATCTCCGGCTGCCCGCTGAAGGACACCCTGACCCGCGACGTGACCGCTGCGCTCAGCTCGGTCCCCGGGGTGAGCGGGGTCGACGTCACTCTCGGGGTGATGAGCGACGAGCAGCGCGCCGGACTGCGCCAGCGGCTGCGCGGGGGGCAGGCCGAACGCGAGATCCCGTTCGCCCAGCCGTCCAGCCTCACCCGCGTGTATGCGGTGGCGTCCGGCAAGGGCGGGGTCGGCAAGTCCTCG
Organism: Dermatophilaceae bacterium; assembly: GCA_035689185.1. GTDB lineage: Bacteria > Actinomycetota > Actinomycetes > Actinomycetales > Dermatophilaceae > DASSLY01. The sequence continues at coordinate 33,355 of DASSLY010000080.1, read as the reverse complement.
GTCACGGTGAATCTCGCGGCCTCGCTCGCCCGGTCCGGCCTGCGGGTCGGGGTGGTGGACGCCGACGTCTACGGCTTCTCGGTGCCGCGGATGCTGGGCGTCGAACGGCGCCCCACCCAGGTCGAGGACATGATCCTTCCCCCGATCAGCCACGAGGTGAAGGTCATCTCGATCGGGATGTTCGTCCCCGGCAACCAGCCGGTGGTCTGGCGGGGTCCGATGCTGCACCGGGCCTTGCAGCAGTTCCTCGCCGACGTGTTCTGGGGCGACCTTGACGTGCTGCTGCTGGACCTGCCCCCCGGCACCGGGGACATCGCGATCTCGGTGGCGCAGCTCGTCCCGTCCGCGGAGATCCTCGTCGTCACGACGCCCCAGTTGGCCGCGGCCGAAGTCGCCGAACGGGCTGGAGCGATCGCCTTGCAGACCCACCAGCGACTGGTCGGCGTCATCGAGAACATGTCCTGGCTGGAGCTGCCGGACGGGTCGCGGGTGGAAGTCTTCGGGTCCGGCGGCGGCCAGCGGGTGGCCGACTCGTTGACCCGATCGGTCGGCGCGCCCGTGCCGCTGCTCGGCCAGGTGCCGCTGGACACCAGCGTGCGAGAAGGCGGCGACAGCGGAATACCGGTCGTGCTGGGCGATCCCGACAGTGCCGCCGCAGTGGCGCTGGACGCCATTGCCCGCGGTCTGGCTACCCGGTCACGCAGCCTGGCCGGCCGCCAGCTCGGCCTCACCCCCGCCGGCCGGTAGCAGGCGCGCTGCCCATGCGCTCCGGCGCGCCGCCGGGCCGCCCGGCCAAGGAGTCACCCGCAGCTGGTTGGTGGTGGCTCCCGGCCCGCGTCGGCGCTACGCGCCCGCGCATGATGAGCCGGCCGTGAGCTTGCCGTGAGCTCACCGCGGGGTCAGGTGGCGTCTCCGTCCCAGGGGGTCGGTTGGGCCGGGTCGTAGCTGGTGACCCGGCTTCGCGGCTTGGCCGGCTGCTCGTCGACAATGCCCTTCACGGTCTCGCTCAGCCCGGTGAAATCCTCCTTGATCGGGTCGATGAGCGCCTCCCGGACGATCCGCCGCGGGTCGTACTGCCTCGGGTCGAACTGGCTCCAGTCGATGTCGTCGAAGTCGGGCCCCATCTGCTCGCGCAGCTGGCCGCGGGCCGTGTCGGCCATGGCGCGACCCTGCCGCACCCACCCGCGCAACCGGGCGACATACGCGGGCAGGCGCTCCGGGCCGATCACGAACGCCGCGACGACCAGGATGATGACCAGTTCCCAGCCATTGATGTCGAAGATGTTCATCGCTACTCACTCGATCCCTGCAAGGTCACCAGCACGGTGCGCTCGGCGCCGGCGTGCCGCACCGTGATGCGGATCCGGTCGCCGACCTTGTGGGCCCGGATAGCCACGACAAACTCACTGGAGTCGGCCACGGCCTTGCCGTCCAGCTTGGTGATCACGTCGCCCGGTTTGAGTCCCGCCCGGTCGGCCGGGCCGTCCTTGGTGACTGGCTCCCGCCCGTTCTGTGCCGTGCCGGACACCTTGATCCCCGGGCCGTCGTAATCCGGGTCCAGCAGGACGCCGATGATCGGGTGCTGCGCCTTGCCGGTGGCGATCAACTGCTCGGCCGTAGTCCGGGCCTGCGCGCTCGGGATGGCGAAGCCGACCCCGATGTTGCCGGACTGTCCGGTCAAGCCCGAGCCGGGGATGCGGGCGATCGCGGAGTTGATCCCGATGACGCGGCCGCTCATGTCCAGCAGCGGGCCGCCGGAGTTGCCCGGGTTGATGGCGGCGTCGGTCTGGATCGCGTTGATGAACGCCTGCGACTGTTCGCCGCCGGGGGTGACCGGCCTGTCGACCGCACTGACGATCCCGCTGGTGACGGTGCTGTCCAACCCCAGCGGGGCGCCGACGGCGATGACCTGGTCGCCGACCACTACGGCGTCGCTGTCACCGAGCGCCAGTGCCCGCAGGCCAGTGCGCTGCACCTTGAGAACGGCCAGGTCGTATGACGCGTCCTTGCCGGTCACGGTCGCCCCGGCCTTGCTTCCGTCGGAGAAGAGCACCGTGATGGCGCCGACGGCGTCGGCCACGACGTGGTTGTTGGTGAGCAGGTATCCGTCAGCGCGCAGCACGAAACCCGAGCCGGTGCCGCCGGACTCCTCGTTCTGCCCGTGCACCTGGATGGTCACGACACTGGGCAGCGCCGCCGCGGCGATCGCCGCGATGGACCCGGCCGGCCGCTGTGTGCTTCCCCGTGGCATCGCGGGAAGGGCGGGGGCGGTCGAGGCGCGCCACCGGTAGGCCACCAGGCCGCCCGCGAGCCCGCCCAGCAGGGCCGCGACCAGCGCGATGGCCAGCGCCCCAGCGGCCAGGCCGACGAGCACGCCGGCTCCGAGCCGACCGGGCTGCCCCGGCTCGCCCCGCTGGCCGGATGGCGCTGGAAACTGCCCGCCGGGCGGGGCTGATGACCAGGGTCCTGCCCCGGGCCATCCCGGCTCTGTGCCGGTGTCGGACGGGGCCGGGGGCGGTGAGAGCAGGACCAGCGGCTGGCCCTCGGCCGACCGGACCTCTGCCGACCGGACCTCTGCCGACCGGGCTTCGGGCGACGGGCCCTCGGCCGACCGGGCCTCGGGCGACCGGCCCTCGGCCGACCGGGCCTCGGGCGGCACCAGCGGTTCGGGCGTGGTCCGCGGTGGAGCCCACGGGCTCCACCGCTCGCCGGACGGCATGCTCGGCCGGGGCTCGGCTGCGCTCGACTGTGCGGCTACCGGCAGCCAGAACGGCCGCGTCTGGTCGAGGTCAATCGCCTCGGTGGCCTGAACCGATACGCCGGCATCGGCATCGGCATCGGCATCGAGTTCGGGTTCCCTCGTGGGCGGGGACGGCCGTTCCGGATCGGTCATCGCCGCCGCCGCCCCGTCGCCGCCGTCGTCATGGCACCGATTGTGCCCGCAACGCCGCCCTCGTGTCCGCCCCGCCCCACGGGCCCAGCCGCTGCGGCCGGCCCGCCGACGGGGTTGGCGGGCGCGGTGCCATGAGCGCCGCGGCACCGCTGATGGCTCCCGACGGCACCCGGACGGCGGTTGCCGCGGGAGCGGTCGAGGGGGCACGCCCCGGGGACACCGAGGGCGTCCCCGACGTGCCGGTGGCTACTGCGGACATCCCCGCCAGGCCGATGCCGACTGCCGCCGCCGCCGACGCGCCGACGGCCAGCCCTGCGGCCATCGCTGCCCGGACCGGGGATCGGTGCATCGGCGGGGCGCCCGCTGGCAGCACGGGCAGGCGTCGTACCGGCGCTTGCCGGGTCGCGTTCGGCGCAGCCCACGGTGCCCACGTTGCCGACGCGGCCGCTGGTGCCGCCGGTGCCGGGACGGTCTGGGACAGCCGCAGCAGCGAGGCCGCCAGGCCGCTCGGCGGCGCCAGGGCGGCGGAACGCAGCGATCCGAGGAGCCGCCGTTCGTCCTGCGCCGCCTCGCGGCAGCTCGGACAGACGGCGACGTGCCGGTCCAGCGCGAGCTGGAGCCCTGCACCCAGGGTGCGGTCGACGTAGCCGCTCACGTGGGCGCCGAGGTGACCCGTCGCACCGACGCCGAGCGGGGCGGTCATCGGGTGCCGGGAACGACGCGCCCGATCGAGAAGCCCCGCGAAGCCTTGGGCGTGCTGCTGCGCACGCCCGACGGCGCTGACACGGGGGCGCGATGGGCCAGCGCCTCACGCAGCTGGGCCCGGCCCCGGTGGATCCGGGAGCGCACCGTGCCGAGCTTGATACCCAGGGTGGCGGCGATCTCCTCATACGACAGGCCTTCGATGTCGCAGAGCACAACGGCAGCCCGGAACTCCGGGGACAGCGCGTCCAGGGCCCGCTGCACGTCGTCGTCGAAATGGGTCTCCGCGTAATGCTGCTCGGGGCCCGCGTCGCTGCTTCGAAGCCGTGCCGCCGCCTCGTCGGACAGCGCGTCGAACCGGATCCGCTGCTTGCGCCGCATCCGGTCCAGGAAGACGTTGGTGGTGATGCGGTGCAGCCAGCCCTCGAAGGTCCCCGGCTGGTAGGCGTGCAACGAACGGAACACCCGGATGAAGACGTCATGAGTGAGGTCTTCTGCGTCGTGCACGTTGCCGGTGAGCCGGTAGGCCAGCCGGTAGACCCGGGCGGAGTGCTGCTCGACGATCTCCTCCCACGTGGGCGGCACCCATTCAGGCCTCGCCTCGGACCCGGGCGAGGCGGGCCCAGGCACGCCCGCCTGGTCCTCGATGGTGGTCGTCACGTCTTCCTCGTCTCCGCCTTCTGCGGCCACTGGCTGCATGTCCTGTTCGGGACTCACCCGGTGGACGGTTTGGTTTCTTCGATCGTTCCTCAGCAACCTGAGTGTTTGCTGCACGCCGCATGTCGGTCCGGCGTCAGCATGTGCGCCGGTCCGCGTGGCGGCGGATGGGCAGTACCCTGGTGCGCCATGAGCGGACAGAAGCCGGCGACCTGGGCCTACGCCGAGCAGTTCGTGGCTGAGACCGAGCAGATGGAGCAGGCCCGGGCCAGGGGGGAGCAGCTGGGCTGCGTGCCGGTACTGCCCGGCGTGGGGGCAGTCTTGCGGCTGCTGGCGGCCGCGCGGGGCGCCCGGGCCGTGGTCGAGGTCGGCACTGGCGCCGGGGTGTCCGGGCTGTGGTTGCTGGCCGGCATGCCGGCCGACGGCATCCTCACCACCATCGACCTGCAGGCCGAGCACCAGCGGGCCGCCAAGCAGGCGTATGCCGCTGCCGGGTACGCCCCGCAGCGGACCCGGGTGATCACCGGCCGGGCCCTGGACGTGCTGCCGCGGCTCACCGACGCGGCATACGACATGGTCGTCGTCGACGCGGACAAGGCGGAGTACCCCGCCTACGTCCAGCAGGCGCTGCGGCTGCTCAAGTCCGGGGGCGTGCTCGCGATCGACAACATGCTGTGGCACGACCAGGTGGCCGACCCTGCGGCTCGGGACGAGGTGACGGCGACGCTGCGCGACCTGGGCAAGACCTTGCGCGACGACGACTCGCTAGTGCCGGCGCTGCTGCCGACCGGAGACGGCCTGTTCGCTGCGGTCAAGCGCTAGCGGGTCACTCCCCCGGTCCCGGCCCCCGGCTGAAGCCAGCGGGTCCCTCGGTAACCCCGACGACCTCGAACGGCTCGATGCTGGGCTCGGTCCCGATGATCTGCGTCCCGACCGCGTTGACGGCATCGGCGGCGAAGGTCTCGGCGAACTTGTCCCGCGCGGCCTTGGTGGCCCAGACGTAGGTCCCCTCGAACCACTCGCCCTCGCGCATCCGCCAGATCTTCACCGACAGCCCGGCCTTGACGGCGTACTTGGCCAGCGAGGTCCCCACGACGTACTCCCGCAGCCGGGCTGGGGCGTCCGGCGAAGCCTCCGCCAGCGACCACCGAACACTGAGCCCGTAGCCTGCCGCCATCCCCGCTCCTCCGCCCTGATCGCCAGCTGCCGTGGTGCGGCCAGCCCGGCGAGCCTACCGTGGGCAGCAGGAGGCCCCCACCGGGAGCCGGCGGGGGCCTCCTCACTGCCGCGGCAGCGCTAGTTCACGCCCTCACATCCCGCAATGGCGGCGCCGAGCGCCGAAGCCTCGTCCGGCGTCATCTCGACGACCAGTCGACCGCCCCCTTCGATCGGCATCCGCAGAACGATGCCGCGACCTTCTTTGGTGACCTCGAGCGGCCCATCTCCGGTCCTCGGCTTCATCGCCGCCATTCGTGCTCCTTCGTCGCAGTAAGCCAGGAAGCGGCCGCCGGGATACCCACCGGCGCGCACCCGTGATGGCTCCATTATCGCCCTGGCCAGGGTCAGCACGAAATCAGTGGCTAGCCTGGCCGAGTGCAGGATGACGTGCCGAACGGGGTTCTGCTGCAGTTCGAAGCCGGTGTCGCGACGGTCACGCTGAACCGGCCCGAGGCCATGAACAGCCTCGACACCGCCACCAAGGACCAGCTGCTGGCGGTCCTGCGAGCCGTGGCGGTGGACGCCGCCGTGCGTTGTGTCGTGCTGACCGGCGCAGGCCGGGCCTTCTGCACCGGCCAGGACCTGCGAGAGCACGCCCGGCTGCTCGGCCGCGGCGACTCGTCGGTGTGGCGGACGGTACCGGAGCAGTACAACCCCCTGGCCGTCCTGCTGGCCACGATGGACAAGCCGGTCGTCGCCGCGGTGAACGGCATCGCCGCGGGAGCCGGCGCCGCCTTCGCGTTCGCCGCCGACCTGCGCATCTGCAGCGACACGGCGGGCTTCAACCTCGCCTTCGCCGGAGTGGGGCTGTCCTGCGACTCCGGGGCGTCGTGGTGGCTGCCCCGCCTGGTCGGCGCCGCTGCGGCCAAGGAGCTGCTGCTGCTGCCGCGGACCGTCCGGGCAGATGAGGCGGTGCGGCTCGGCCTGGCCACCGAGGTCGTGCCCGCCGAAGCGCTGCCGGCCCGGGTCGCGGAGGTTGCCTCGACCCTGGCGGCCGGCCCGACCAGAGCCTACGGCGCGATCCGCCGGGCTGTGGCCTACTCGGCCGGGCACGACCTCAGCGATGCCTTGGCGCACGAGGCCGCTCTGATGGCCGCGACCGGCGCGACCCAGGACCACCACCACGCGGTCGCGGCGTTCTTGGCCAAGGACAAGCCCCGCTTCACCGGCAGCTAGGGCGGTCCGTCGAACCACGGCGTGTAGGTCAGCAACACCACCGTCCAGGCCGCCATGCCGCCGACCAGGCCCACGACGGCCACGCCGAGCCGTCGCGGCCAGGTCGGCTCGACCCCGCCGGCCTCGGCGCCGCGGACCACGATGCTCACCAGGATCGCGGCCAGCGGGAAGTCCAGCAGCAGGAAGCGCCACATGCTGGTGATCGGCCGGGTGACCGCCAGCAGGAACAGCGGGTAGGCCAGTGCCCAGGTGCGCAGCTCCACCGCGAGCCATCGCCCGTGGCGGCCAGTGGCCAGCGCGATGTAGGCCACCACCAGCGCCAGCAGCACGAGCACGCCGACGATGCCCATCTGGTCCCACGCCCACGTCAGCCAGGCGACGAACGGGCCCTTTCCGGGTTCCTGCCCCCACTTCGCCTGGATGGTGAAGAAGGCCCGAGGGTCGCCGCTGACCAGGCCGACCAGCACCGGCCAGGCCACCGCGGAGATACCGGTCGCGAGCAGCAGCGCCGGGGCGACGACCCGGTCGCCGTGCAGCAGGGGCAGGCCAAGCCGCCGCTCCTCCCGCATGCGGACGACCAGGTGCACCAGGACCACCACCCCGAGCGGCGGCGCGACGGCTCTGGCAAAGCCGAGCAGCACAACCAGGAGCACGGCAAGCCAGTACCGGCGGTGGATCAGCGCGAGCAGGAACCCCGCCAGCAAGCAGGTCGCGACTGCCTCCGAGTAGGCGATCTGCAGCACCGCCGTGGCCGGGTAGAAGCACCACACCCCGGCCGCGAGCACGGCCATCCGCTGGTAGAGGGTGGAGTCGGAGGGGCGGGTCAGCACGTCTGCGCGCGCGGAGAACAACCGCCAGGCCAGCAGCACCGCCAGCAGGGCCAACGGCAGGTTGAGCAGCTGCGCGGCGGCGTCGAAGGACAGCCCCGACGCGGTCAGCGCGCGCACGGCATACGGGAACAGCGGGTAGAACGCCCACGCACTGAAGGTGACCTCACCGGTGTCCCCGTCCACCGGCAGCGGGATGGGGTAGCCGGACTCGACGATCCGGCGGTACCACGCGCCGTCCCACAGTCCGACCATGTCTTCGTAGCCGGGGTGCAGGTCGGCCACGCCGGCCGGGTTCTGGCAGCAGACGGCGGCGGTCTGCACGATGGCCGCGGTGACCAGCCGGGAGACCACGAACACCCCGACCAGCAGGGCCCAGGTCGGCAGCACCAGCACTCGGTCGCGGGTCGCCCGGACCGCCTCGAGGACGGTCACGGCGGGTAGTCGGTGGGCGGGACGAACCGGAACAGGGCATAGGTCCACCACACCTGCAGCGGCAGGAACGCCGTCACCAGCAGGGCCGCGCGCAGCCAGACCAGCCGGGGTGACCGGCCGACCGCCACCACCGCGAGGGGGAACAGCGGGATGAGGTAGCGGAAGATGCTGGTGAAGGGGTCCAGCACGAGGACCAGGTACGCCGGGTAGGCCAGCGCCCACGCCCGCAGCTGGGCGCCGAGCGGCCGGGCCCACGGACCGGCGACCGGGACGACCAGCCCGAGCAGGATCAGCCCGAGCCAGAGCAGCGCGTGGTCGCCCCACAGGTAGGAGGCCATGTCCAGCCAGGGCCGCACTGGGACGACCTCACCGGAGCCGCGCCAGGTCGCCATGGTGTCGGTGTAGGCCGATCTGGACCCGGTTGCCCACCACGCGACGGCGGGCCAGGTGATGGTGCCGATCACGCAGCCCGCTAGGGCGCCGGCCATTCCCAGCGCCTCCCCTCGTCCCAGCGGCTCGGTGCGACGACGTCGCCAGCGCAGCACCACCGCCACCAGGACGACGACACCCAACGGTGCCGCGATCGGCCTGGTCAGCCCGAGCAGGATGGCGATCCCCCCGGCGGCCCACCACCGGTGGTGGGACAGCACCAGCAGGAACGCACACAGCAGCAGCATCGCCGCGCTCTCGGTGTAGGCCACCTGCAGCGTCGGCGACGCGGGGTAGGCCCCCCAGACGAGCACGGCAGCCACCGCCACCGTGGCGCCCACGCGCTCCTGCAGCAGCACCCCCATCACCAGGGCCGCGCCCAGGCCCAGCAGCAGCGCCAGGGTGGAGGCCACCAGCGGGAAGCCCAGCCCGGTCACCCACATCAGCGCGCGGACCGTCAGCGGGAACGCCGGGTAGAACGCCCAGGCGTTCTGTTGCAGGCCACCGGTCGCCGGGTCACGCGGCAACGGCACCGGGTAGCCATGCTCGGCGATCTCGCGGTACCAGGAGCCGTCCCACAGGACGGTCATGTCCAGGTAGTCAGGATGATCGTCGGTCCAGAAGTTCGGCTCCTGGTAGCGCGACACGACGGCCAGAACGACGAAGGACACTGCCCGGCAGGCCAGGTATGCCGTGCCGACGCCGAGCAGGAACCGTCCCCTCATCCCGCGTCGGCGGGCAGTCTGCCGCGCACGTGGCAACCGGCCAGGTGGTCGTCGACCAGCCCACAGGCCTGCATCACCGCATACATGGTGGTCGGGCCGACGAAGACGAAGCCGTGCCGCTTCAACGTGCCGGCCAGCGCCGCCGATGCGGGGGTGAACGCCGGCACGCCGGCCGCCGTGGCGGGGGCAGGCACCGGTGGCGGGGCGTGCGACCAGACCAGGGCATCCAGGCCACCCTGGTCGCGGAGTGCGACGACGGCACGGGCGTTGCTCAAGGCCGCGGCGATCTTGAGCCGGTTGCGGACGATGGCGGGGTCGGCCAGCAGCCGCGCGGCGTCTGGCTCGCCGAAGGCTGCCACCGCCTCGGCGTCGAAGCCGGCGAAGGCCGCGCGGAATGCCTCCCGTTTGCGCAGGATGGTCAACCAGGACAGCCCGGACTGGAACGCCTCCAGCGTGATGCGTTCGAACAGCGCCGACTCGCCGTGGACCGGACGGCCCCACTCGTTGTCGTGGTAGTCGACGTACTCCGGAGCGGCCAGGCTCCAGGGGCAACGGGCCAACCCGTCCGGCCCGACCACCTCCTCCGCTCCGACACTCACCCTCGCTCCCGCAGCGCCCGGACGCCCCGCGCCCCCCACGACCGGACACCCCGCGAGGCCCGTTTCGCGGGCGTTCGCCCGGCGAAACGGGCCTCGCGCGGTGTCCGGTGGGGGGAAGGGTCGGGGGGAAGGCAGGCCTCGCGGGCCATTGCCTCGATGACCGAGACGAACAACCGCCGGTTGAGCGGGTCCAGCAAGGGCGCCAGCACCCGGCCCGTCGCGACCGGTCTCGGCGTGATCGACTCGCGCCAGTCCAGCCGGGCAGTGGTCTCAGTGAGCGGGGTGACCGAGACCTCGGCCCAGCCGTCGAGCAACCGCCCGGTCTTGCGCACCCGGAAGGACCTCGGCGGATCCCAGTCGGTGAGCAGCATCGAGTCGCTGAACCGCACCGGTCCCACCCCGGTCAGACCGGCGAAGGCCCAGCCTGCCCGCTCAGCGCCGTCGTCCTGGCGGACCGTGGTCAACGGCAGCCAGCGCGCGTAGCCCTGCCAGTCGGTGACGACCTGCCAGACCCGCTCTGCCGGGACCGGGACGACGCGAGAGATCTCGAAGGCGCCCATCAGTCGCCGTCCGCGCCCTGCCCGGCGCTCCGGGCACCAGCGCTGGGGGCAGCAGGCGCCTCCGAGGTCCAGCCACCAGCGCTGGGGGCAGCAGGCCCATCCGAGGTCCAGCCACCACCGCTGGGGGCAGCCGGCCCGTCCGAGGTCCAGCCACCACCGTTCGGGGCAGCAGCGCTCAGCGCGGCGATCCGGGCCTCTCGTTCGGCGAGCTCCTCGGCCAGCCGGTCCAGCACGTCGTCCACCTGGTCCATCCGGTAGCCGCGCAACGCCCGGTCGAAGCCGAGGGCCAACACCTGCTCCGGCCCCACCGAGCCGACCGGCCAGTCCGGCAACGGCTCGTGCGCCAGGGTGGACGTCGGCTCGGCCAGGCCCTCGACGTGGTCACCGAGGCGGCCTACCACCAGGGCGATCGACAGGCCGATGCACACGACCACGATGAGCACCAGCAGCACCACCACGGGATGATCGTGCCATGCCCGACTGGCCGTCTGCCGCCCGCGACCTCCGGCTCCGCGACCGGGTGTTCCACCCCGGCCAGACGGCGCTGCTGGCCATCATCAACCGCACCCCCGACTCCTTCTACGACCAGGGCATGTACGTCGACGACGAAGCGGCGCTGCGGGCGGTGGCCAGGGCGGTCACCGACGGCGCGGACGCGGTGGACCTCGGCGGGGTCAAGGCTGGGCCGGGGCCTGAGGTGAGCGCGGCGCAGGAGGCCGACCGCGTCGTTCCGCTGGTCGAGGCGATCCGGCGGGAGCACCCGGACCTGGTTGTCAGCGTGGACACCTGGCGCGCCTCCGTCGCCGAAGCGGCCCTTCGCGCGGGGGCGGACATGGTCAACGACGCGTGGGCCGGGCACGACCCGGACGTGACCGTCGTCGCCGCCCGCGCGGGCGCGGCATACCTGTGCGCCCACACCGGCGGGCACCCGCCGCGCACCGACCCGCACCGGGTCCGCTACGCCGACGTGGTCGGCCACGTCATCGCGGACCTGGCGCGACAGGCGGAGGCGGCGCTGGCGGCAGGGGTGCGCGAGGACGGCATCCTCATCGACGCGGCCCACGACTTCGGCAAGAACAGCTACCACTCGCTGCAGGTCACCGGGGGGATCGGCAAGCTCGTCGCGACCGGCTGGCCGGTGCTGCTGGCAGTGTCGAACAAGAAGTTCATCGCCGAGACCCTCGGACTGGACGGCCGCAAGACGGACCGCCTCACCGGAACCCTGGCGACCACGGCGGTCGCGGTCTGGGAGGGAGTGCGGATGGTGCGCGCCCACAACGTCGGGCAGACCCGGGAGGTCATCGACATGGTGACCGGCATCCGCACCGGGATCCCGCGCCTGGCCCGCCGGGCGCTGGCCTGACCGTCCCAGGGTGCCCGGCCCTACCGGCGAGCCCGACTCCAGCGCCGGCGCGTTGTCGGACCCGTCCCCGGGTGCCCGCCCGCGCCTACTCCGGGCGCCTGGCGACCAGCCCGTCCTCGGCCTGCTGGACGATCCGGACCGCGTCCTCCGGGTCGTCGGTGAGCCGCAGCAGCCCCAGGTCCGCCGCGCCGATCGTCCCCGCCGGGACGGCCGCGGCGGCCAGCCAGTCCAGCATCCCCTGCCAGTAGGCCGACCCTACGAGCACGATCGGGAAGGAGGTGACCTTGCGGGTCTGCACCAGCGTCACCGCCTCGAACAGCTCGTCCAGCGTGCCGAACCCCCCGGGCATGACGATGAACCCCCGGGCGTACTTGACGAACATCGTCTTTCGGGCGAAGAAATAGCGGAAGTTGACCCCGATGTCGACGAAGCGGTTCATCCGCTGCTCGAACGGCAGCTCGATGCCCAGCCCGACCGAGGTGCCCCCGGCCTCCAGCGCGCCCTTGTTCGCCGCCTCCATCGCGCCCGGCCCGCCGCCGGTGATCACCGCGAACCCGGCCTGGGCCAGTGCCCGGCCCACCCGTTCGGACAGTGCGTATGTCGGGTGGCTGGGTGCCGTCCGCGCGGAGCCGAACACGCTCACCGCCGGCCCGAGCTCGGCGAGAGCGCCGAAGCCCTCGACGAACTCGCTGGTGATCCGCATGACCCGCCACGGGTCGGCGTGCAGCCAGTCCGCCGGTCCGACGTTGTCCAGCAGCCGCTGGTCGGTGGTCGTGGGCGGGACATGGCTGCGCCGCAGCGTCACCGGCCCGGTGTGGTACTCGTAGCCGCCGTTCCGCACGGCCGCCGGGTCGGCCGCCCCCTGCTGGTCGGTCACGACCTGCAACCTACGCGAGCCAGCGCAGCAGGGCCGCCTCGGCATCCAGCAGTTGCTGCACCGGGACCCGCTCCTCGTCGTGGTGGGCCAGGTTCGGGTCGCCGGGACCGAAGTTCACCGCCGGGATGCCCAGGGCGGAGAACCGGGCCACGTCGGTCCAGCCCTCCTTCGCGGTGACCGGGGCGCCGAGCGCTGCCACGAAGGCCTGCGCGGCCGGGCGGTCCAGCCCCGGCCGGGCCCCGTCGGCAGTGTCGATGAGCTGCACGGCATACCCGTCGAACAGCTCGCACACGTGGGTGAGCGCCTCCGCGCCGGTCAGGTCGGGGGCGAACCGGTAGTTGACGGCGACCGTGCAGCGGTCCGGGATGACGTTGCCGGCGATGCCGCCGGAGATGGCCACCGCGTTCAGCGCCTCGTGGTACTCCAGGCCGTCGACGGTGACCACCCGCGGCTCGTAGGCGAGGAGCCGGTTGAGGATGGCGGCCACCTCGTGGATGGCGTTGTGGCCGTTCCAGGGCCGGGCCGAGTGCGCGGCAACGCCGGTGGCGGTGACCTCGACGCGCAGCGTGCCCTTGCAGCCCCCCTCGACCGCGGCTGCGGTCGGCTCCAACAGGACCGCGAAGTCGGCCCGCAGCAGATCCGGGGCCGTGGCCGCGAGCTTCGCCAGGCCGTTCCGCTCGGCCTCGACCTCCTCGCAGTCGTAGAAGACATAGGTGAGATCCCTGGTCGGCCGGGTGAGCGCCGCCGCGAGCCGGAGCTGGACCGCGATGCCGCCCTTCATGTCCACCGTCCCCCGGCCCCACAGCTGGTCCCCCACCCGGCGAGTCGGCAGGTTCGGCGTCGTGGCGAGCGGGACGGTGTCCAGGTGACCGGCCAGGGCCACCCGCTCGGGCCGGCCCAGGTCGGTGCGGGCCACCACGGTGTTGCCGTGCCGGCTGACGCTGAGGTGCGGCAGTTGCAGGGTCGCTTCGACGGCGTCGGCGATCGGCTGCTCGTTACCACTCACCGACTCGATGTCGCACAGTGCGGCGGTGAGGGTGACCACGTCGTCGGTGAGGTCCAGCGGCATACCGGCCAACGTAGTCTGTCCCGCATGACCGACCGACCTGCCTGGGGCTGGGGACTGGCCACGATCGTGCGGCGCGGCGCGGGCGACGGGCAGGTGCTGGACACGTGGTACCCCACGCCCGCGCTCGGCCCGGCCGGCCCTGACGACATGTATGCCGCCCCGCCCGAGCTGTCCGCCGCGGCCAAGGAGGACCCTCGGCGCGGAGTCCGGCTCACGGTGCTGCATACCGAGATCGACCTGGACCGCCCGCCGGTGGACGCGCCGGACGCCTACCTGCGACTGCACCTGCTGTCGCACCGGCTGGTGCAGCCGAACTCGATCAACCTGGACGGCATCTTCGGGGTGCTGGCCAACGTGGTGTGGACCAGTCTCGGCCCGTGTGCCGTGGACGACTTCGAGCAGACCCGGCTGCGGTTGCGCGAGGTCGGGCCCGTGCAGGTGTTCGCGGTGGACAAGTTCCCCCGCATGACCGACTACGTGGTGCCGTCCGGGGTGCGGATCGCCGACGCCGACCGGGTGCGGCTGGGCGCACACCTGGCCCCGGGCACGACGGTGATGCACGAGGGGTTCGTCAACTTCAACGCGGGGACCCTCGGCACCTCGATGGTGGAGGGCCGGATCGTGCAGGGCGTGGTCGTCGACGACGGGTCCGACATCGGCGGCGGCGCCTCGATCATGGGCACGCTGTCCGGCGGCGGCACGCAGCGGGTGCGAGTCGGCAAGCGCTCGCTGCTCGGGGCCCAGTCCGGGCTCGGGATCGCCCTGGGCGACGACTGCGTGGTGGAGGCGGGGCTGTACCTGACCGCGGGGACCAAGGTGACCCTGGCCGACGGCCGGGTGGTCAAGGCCCGGGAGCTGTCGGGGCAGGACGGGCTGCTGTTCCTGCGCAACTCCGTGACGGGCACGGTGGAGGCACGGTCGCGCACGGGGGCCGGCATCGAGCTCAACTCGGCGCTGCATGCCAACGCGTGAGCACGTCGTCCCGGGCCTACGCGGTGAAGTGACCCCGGGCCGGCGCCGGCGCCGCTGGCCGGGCCGGGTACTGCTCCTGCTGCTGCTCGTAGCGGTCCTCGGTGGCGCCTACTTCGGCGTGAGTGGCATGGTCCGCAACTTCGGCGGGCCGATGTGCCGGGCGGTCGCGCTCGGCAACGAGGTGAGGTTCGACCCGGAGCAGACCGCGAACGCGGCCACGATCACCGCGGTCGCGTTGCGTCGCGGGCTGCCGGCCCGGGCGGCCACCATCGCCTTGGCCACGGCGATCCAGGAGTCGGACCTGCGCAACGTCGGCTACGGCGACCGCGACTCCCTCGGCCTGTTCCAGCAACGGCCCAGCCAGGGCTGGGGCACTGCCGCGCAGGTCCGCGACCCGGTGTACTCGGCCGGCAAGTTCTACGACGCGCTGGTCAAGATCGCGAACTACGAGTCGCGCAACATCACCGAGGTGGCCCAGCAGGTGCAGCGCAGCGCCTACCCGGAGGCGTACGCCGATCACGAGCAGGAGGGCCGTGTCCTGGCCTCCACCCTGGCCGGGCACTCCCCTGGCGGGATCGGCTGCCGGCTGGACCGGGCGACCTCGGCCGGAGCACCTGCGGCGGTGGTGAGCGGGCTCAAGAGGGAGCTGGCGGTGGCCGGTGCCGTGTCGTCGGGACGGGTGGTGGCCACGGCCCGCAGCGAGCAGCTGGCCTGGGCGGCGGGCGCGTGGACGGTTGCGCACGGGGCCCAGCACGGGGTGACGTCGGTGACCGTCGGCTCGCGGACCTGGACCCGGACCCGCGACGAGGCCGGCTGGTCCTGGTCGCCGGCACCCACGCCGGCGCCGACCCCCCGCACCGTCGTCGTCACCTTCGCCTGACGCCCTTCCCTTTGCCCGACCGGACACCGCTTTGGCCGCGTTTCCGGCCCTTTCGGGCCGGAAAACGCGGCCGAAGCGGTGTCCGGCTGGTCCTGGGCTCCGGCACCCACGCCGGCGCCGACCCCCCGCACCGTCGTCGTCACCTTCGCCTGACGCCGCGCCTTCAGCCCGTCCGGACGCCTCGCCGCCCTGCCCCGACCGTGCGGGTGTGCGTCGGGCTAGCGGGCGTCGAGGCTGACGTACTCGCGTTCGGTCGCCCCGACATACAGCTGGCGTGGCCGGCCGATCTTGGTCTCCGGGTCGGAGATCATCTCCCGCCACTGGGCGATCCAGCCCGGCAGCCGGCCGAGCGCGAACAGCACGGTGAACATCCGGTCCGGGAAGCCCATCGCCTTGTAGATCAGCCCGGTGTAGAAGTCGACGTTGGGGTAGAGCTTGCGGGAGACGAAGTAGTCGTCGGACAGGGCGACCTGTTCCAGCTGCTGGGCAATGTCCAGCAGCTGGTCCCGCTTGCCGAGGGACTCCAGGATCTGGTCCGCGGTCTTCTTGATGATCGCGGCGCGCGGGTCGTAGTTCTTGTACACCCGGTGGCCGAAGCCCATCAGCTTGACCCCGCCCTCCTTGTTCTTCACCCGGCGGACGAACTCGTCCACGTCGCCGCCGGAGGCCACGATCCGGTCCAGCATGCCGAGCACGGCCTGGTTGGCCCCGCCGTGCAGCGGCCCGAACAACGCGTTGATCCCGGCGGAGATCGAGGCGAACAGGTTGGCGTTGGAGGAGCCGACCAGGCGCACCGTGGAGGTCGAGCAGTTCTGCTCGTGGTCGGCGTGCAGGATGAGCAACTGGTCCAGCGCCTTGACCAGCACCGGGTCGATGTCGTAGGGCTCGGCGGGGAACCCGAAGGTCATCCGCAGGAAGTTCTCCACCAGCGACAGCGAGTTGTCCGGGTAGAGGAACGGCTGGCCGACGCTCTTCTTGTAGGCGTATGCCGCGATCGTCGGCAGCTTGGCCATCAGCCGGACCGTGGAGATCTCCACCTGCTGCGGGTCGAAGGGGTCGAGGCTGTCCTGGTAGAAGGTGGACAACGCCGACACCGCCGAAGACAGCACCGGCATCGGATGGGCATCGCGGGGGAAACCCTGGAAGAAACCTCGCAGGTCCTCGTGCAGCAGCGTATGCCGGCGGATCTTGCGGTCGAACGCCTCCAGCTCGGTGGCCGACGGAAGCTCGCCGTAGATGAGCAGGTAGGAGGTCTCCAGGAAGCTGGACCGTTCCGCCAGTTGCTCGATCGGGTACCCCCGATAGCGCAGGATTCCGGCGTCGCCGTCGATGTAGGTGATCGCCGACCGGCACGAGGCGGTGTTGACGAAGCCGACGTCGAGCGTGACGTTGCCCGTCTGACGCATGAGCGCCGACACGTCATAGGCGTTGTTGCCTTCGGTGGCCTTGATCAGCGGGAGGGACAGCTCGGCGTCTCCGGCCTTGAGCACGGCGTCGTGGGTGTTCAGGGACATCGCGTCGTCCTCCTGCATCGGGGGTCGGGCAGCGGGTCGAACCTACCCCAGCGGCCTTTTCCGCTGGGGTAGTCGGCCCTGTGAGGTAGCCAGCCTGGACACGGCCGCACCGATTCGCTCGTCGGTGGCGGTCAACGCCACCCGGACGTGGCGCTCGCCCGGCCGGCCGTAGAACGCCCCGGGTGCCACCAGGATGCCCAGCGCCGCCAGCTCGGACACCGTGTGCCAGCAGTCCTCCCCGCGGGTCACCCAGAGGTAGAGGCCGGCCTGCGACAGGTCCACCCGGAACCCTGCCCCCTCCAACGCCTCCCGCAGCCGGTCCCGGCGCAATTGGTACCGCACCCGCTGCTCGGCCACGTGCGCGTCGTCGGACAGCGTGACCAGCATCGCTTGCTGCACCGGCCAGGGCACGATCATCCCCGCGTGCTTGCGCACCTCCAGGACGGACCGCACCAGCGCCGGGTCCCCGGCGACGAACCCCGCCCGGTACCCGGCCAGGTTGCTCTGCTTGGACAACGAGTACACCGCCAGCAGCCCCTCGTGGCTGCCGCCGCACACGTGCGGGTCCAGGATGCTGGGGGTGCTCGGAGTATGCGGCTCCCGCTCGCCGTCGGCGCGCCAGTCCAGCTCGGCGTAGCACTCGTCGCTGGCGACGACGACCCCGTGCTGGCGGGCCCAGGCCACCACCTTGGCCAGGTGTCCCGTCCCGAGGACCTGGCCAGTGGGGTTGCTGGGGCTGTTCACCCACAGCAGCCTCGGGGTGGTGCCGGCGGTCAGCGGCCCCAGGGCCGTCAGCCCGCCGACCGGCATCGGCGTGGCGCGCGCGAGCCGCGCGCCGACGTCATACGTGGGGTAGGCGACCTCCGGGAAGCCGACCAGGTCCCCCGGTCCGCAGCCGA
The DNA here is from genome assembly GCA_035689185.1 of Dermatophilaceae bacterium. Lineage (GTDB taxonomy): Bacteria > Actinomycetota > Actinomycetes > Actinomycetales > Dermatophilaceae > DASSLY01. The sequence continues at coordinate 15,560 of DASSLY010000080.1, read as the reverse complement.
GCAGCGTCGGCAGCCAGGCGACCAGCTCCTTGCTGCCCACCGTGGGCAGCACCCCGTCCGGGTCGACCCCCGGGACCCCACGCCGGCGGGCGAACCAGGCGCTCACCGCCTCGCGCAGCGCCGGCGTCCCCCAGGTCTGCGGATAGCCGGGCGCGTCGGAGGCCGCGGCCAGCGCCTCGCGCACCAGCCTCGGCGTCGGGTCGACCGGGGTGCCGACGGACAGGTCGACCAGCCCCCCAGGATGGGCAGCGGCGCGGTCCTTGTACGGCGCGAGGGAGTCCCAGGGGAAGTCCGGCAGCTGCACTACTCGTCGTGCTTCTGCGGCGGCAGGCTGGCGATGAGCGGGTGGTCCTTGGGGATCAGCCCGAGCTTGGCCGCCCCGCCCGGGCTGCCGAGGTCATCGAAGAACTCGACGTTGGCCTTGTAGTAGTCAGCCCACTCGGACGGCACGTCGTCCTCGTAGTAGATCGCCTCCACCGGGCACACCGGCTCGCACGCGCCGCAGTCGACGCACTCGTCCGGATGGATGTAGAGGGAGCGTTCGCCCTCGTAGATGCAATCGACCGGACACTCCTCGATGCAGGCCTTGTCCTTGAGGTCTACACACGGCAAGGCGATGACGTACGTCATGGGATTCCCGGTCCTCCTGGGGCTGCGGTGGCGTTACTAGTATGCCGTGGTGGCCGATCCGCTGGACGCCCTGTCCCCCGGCACGACCAGCGTGGAGCCCGCAGCCGAGCGCCGCTTGCCATGAAAGTCGCGAGCATGGGGCCCCTCAGACGTCGCGGTGCTGCGGGATCGAGACCGGCGGACCGGCTTCGCGGCCACGTCACCCGGCGTCGGGATGGGTGCAGGTGACGTCGTCCTCGGCGATGTAGTGGGTGGTGTAGCTGTCCTGCTTCACGGTCCGGCCACCGCGCTGGAACAGCCGGGTCACGGTGACGTCGAAGCCAGCCTGCGGTGACTGCGGCACGCAGGTGGGGCTGTCGTCGACGACTTCCCGAGGCTGGCGGTAGTTGACCCGCGGCCCCTTCACCGACTCGATGTGCCAGATCTTGGTGCCCCAGAACCGCATCCGCACGGCGTTGCCCTCGACCCAGGACTCGATGAGGATCCCGTAGCCGCTGGTGTTGGTCCACTTGTTGTGCACGTTGGGCCAGGACACTGTGGCCTCCCGGCCCTCGGGGTAGCGGGAGATGTAGAACGAGTGCGGGGTGTGCTCGTCCAGCCGCATCCCGGCGAAGTAGGCGGCGTTGTACACGGTGGTCGAGACCTGCGACACGCCGCCGCCGTAGTCCTTGCTGAGCCGGCCACCATAGATCACCGGCGCCCGCTGGTACCCCTTGGCCGGGGTACGCTGCCCCAGCTCGGCGTTGAGACTGAACTGCTGGCCCGGCTCCACCAGTGTCCCGTTGAGCTCCCGGATCGCCACCCCGATGTTGTGGGTCCGCGCCGCGTTGCTCGCCCCCGTCGGGAACACGCTGGTGAACGAGGACACGATCTCGGTGACCCGCCAGGCCTTGGCCTCGGCCGTGGTGATCCGCGGCTCGCGCAGCCGCACCGGCACGGTGGCCGCCCGCGTCGTCGAGGTAAGCGCGGGCAACACCGCCGCGGCGAGCCTGCCCGCGTCCAGCACCACCCCGTTGGTCGCGGCCAGCACTCGTGGCCGGCCGTTCACCAGCCGGACCGTGGCGTCCTTCGCCGCCGGCTCCACGCCCGGGGCGGCCGCCCTGATCGCGGCCGCGAGCCGGTTCGCGTCCAGCACGGGCAGCAGGCGGCCGTGGGGGTCGGGTCGCATCGACAGCGCCGGCGAGAGGGCCGTCGGAGCGAGCACGACCCTTCGGGCGCCGACCCTGAGCCGGACCGGGCCGGACATGGCCGGCTGCGCGAACTCCCGCACCGCCCGGTCGATTTCGGCTGCGGACAGCTTCGGCTCGACGGTGGTCGCGACCGCATCGATCCGGGTTCGTGCCGGCCACGCTGCGGCGATCCCGGCCACGGTCCGGTCGCGGTCCACCGTCACCCCCACGACCGGGGTGGTCACGACGGCCCGGCCGCCGGCGAAGCTGACGGACCCCTCCCGCACCGCCTGGTCGGTCCGGGCTGCGGCCTGGTCGACGGCTGCTCGCAGCCGCGCCCGGTCCACGGCGGCGACCAGCGGCCGCTCCGAACCTCCGGTCAGCCGCTCCCAGATCCGCGCCGGATGCAGTGAGAACCCGACCAGCGGCCGGACGGTCGACGGCACGTCGACGGCCAAGCCCACGTCCGCGGCGGCCAGCCGGACCACGTCACCGCTCGGCTCGACCAGCTCCAGCGGGATGGGGCCGCGTTCGGCCAGTCCCGCGGCCAGGCTCGACCGCGCCGCAGCCTCGGACAACCCGCCGACCGGTATGCCGGTCACCGTCGCCTTCGCCGGCGTGCGCTGGCCCGCCCAGGCAGCCAGCCCGGCATACGCGGCGGCGAGCACCACCACCGCGGAGAGCAGGATCAGCAGGAGCCGGGTCGAACGGCTCATCGCCTGCACCCGTCTGGGCCCGCGGACCGGGCCGCGGCCGTGGCGACGCTCAGGAGACCGCGGCCTTCACCAGCTCGGCGACCTGCTGCTCCACCCGGGGGGTCCACCTCAGCAGCGCGTAGGACACCGGCCACATCTCGCCGTCGTCGAGAGCGGCCGCATCCTGGAAGCCCAGGGTCGAGTACCGGTAGCTGAACTTGCCCGCGTCCTGGAAGAACACCACCACCTTGCCGTCCGCGTTGGCGTAGGCGGGCATCCCGTACCACGTCTTCGGCGACAGCTCGGGGGCGGCCGCGGTCACCGTGACGTGCACGCGCTCCGCGAGCTCGCGATCTTCCGGCGCCATCTGCGCGATCCGGTCCAGCACCGCCTGCAGCCCGTCCGCCTGCTTGGCGCCCTTCTTGCCCTGGGCGCGCAGCTCTTCCGCGCGCTCCTTCATCGCGGCCCGCTCCTGGGCGCTGAAGCCCTCGGAAGCAGACCGCGCGGTCCTCGCTGCCATGCTCAAAGCCTTTCCCGTGGTGACGCTGCGGTGCGGGTCCTCTACGACGCCCATGGACAGGCTAGGCCAGCGGGGCGACACCGCCCGGACGCGGCCGCTCGCCGTCGGGCGATGGGCGTGCGTCGCCGGCGGCGAACGACCCCACCAGGGTCCGGCGCCGGCGTCAGGGCAGCCGGTCGTACCGGCCGCGGTAGTACGCCAGCGCCTCGCCGGGATGGTCGGTCGCCTCGACGCCCACGACCTCGCCTACCACGATGGTGTGGTCCCCCGCGGGGTGGACCGCGGTCGTGCGGCACTCCAGGGCCGCGAGCGACTGGTCCAGCAGGGCGACGCCGGTGGCCCCGCCGGCATGGTGGGCGATGCGGTCCAGTTGCCCGTGCAGCGGCCGGCCGCGGGTCGCCAGCCAGTCGGCCGCCCACCGCAGCGACGCCGGGAGCAGGCTGACCCCCCACACCCCGGCCTCGAGGATGGCGTCGTGGAACCGCGCCTCCTGCTCCACGCAGACGAGCAACAGGATGGGGTCGAGCGACACCGACGCGATCGCGTTGGCGGTCATCGCGTGGTCGTGGCGCCCGCCCAGCGTGGTCACCACGGCCACCCCGCTGGCGAACCGGCCCATGGCCAGCCGGTACTCGTCCACCGTCACCACGGCAGCAGCCCCGACTGCACGCCGGCCCGGGGCGCGAACTCCCCCGTCGCCGGGTCGAGGCGGGCATACGCCTCCCGACCGGACAGCCGAGCCGCAATCGCATTCGAGAGCGCGTAGAACCCGTCGAACACCGACACCTGGGTCGCGTGCGCCCGCAGCGCCTGCGCCTGCAGCGGCACCACGGCGGGGTCCGCCACCGCGTGGGTCACCACCTCGTCGGGCACCACCGACGGCGGGTATGCCGCGTCCTCGCCGAGCACGGTCACCCCGGGCTCCCGCACGTGGCCGGCCAACCAGGCCCGGTCCTCGCGCGCCCACGACAGCGGCGTCACGACGCCGAGCGCGGGCGGAGCGGCGGACCCCAGCAGGCGCAGCGCTGCCATGGTGACCCGGTGCGCCTGGATGTGGTCGGGGTGGCCGTACCCGCCGTACCGCTCATAGGTCACCACCACGTCCGGGGCCAGGTCGGCGATCCGGCCGGCGAGCAGGCCCGCCGCTTCCCCCAGGTCGGCGTTGACGAACGCCTCGCGACGCCGGCCGCTGGGCATGCCTGCCATCCCGGAGTCGCGGTACGCCACGCCCGCGCCGTCGCCGAGCAGCTCGTGCTCGACGCCGAGCACGGCCATGGCCCGGCGCAGCTCCTCCCGCCGGTGCGCTCCGAGGCGATCGCCGCGGTCGGCGGCCAGGTGCCGCAGGGACGGCGGGATCACCTCGCCTTCCTCCCCCAGCGTGCAGGTGACCAGGCGCACCCGGTGACCCGCTGCGGCATACGAGGCCATCGTGATGCCGGTGGCCAGGGTCTCGTCGTCGGGGTGCGCGTGGACGAGCAGGAGGCAGGACAACGCGACCGGTCAGGTGGCCGCGCGGCCGGCCGTGCGAGCCCGCGCGGCCTGGCGGGCGCGGACCACCTGCTCCAGCTCGACCTTGCGGATGCGCACCGCCTCCGGTGTCACCTCGACGCACTCGTCCTCGCGGCAGAACTCCAGCGACTGCTCCAGGCTCAGCCGCCGCGGCGGCACCAGCCGCTCCAGCACGTCGGCGGTGGAGGACCGGACGTTGGTCAACTTCTTCTCCCGGCAGATGTTGACGTCCATGTCGTCGGCGCGGGAGTTCTCCCCGACGATCATCCCCTCGTAGACCTCGGTGGCCGGCTCGACGAACAGCGTCCCCCGCTCCTGCAGGTTGAACATCGCGTATGACGTGGCGGCACCCGAGCGGTCGGCCACCAACGACCCGGTCTGGCGGGTCTTCAGCTCCCCGAACCACGGCTCGTAGTCCTCGAAGACGTGGTGGGCGATGCCGGTGCCGCGGGTGTCGGTGAGGAACTCGGTGCGGAAGCCGATCAGCCCGCGGCTGGGCACCAGGAACTCCATCCGGACCCAGCCGGTGCCGTGGTTGGTCATCTGCTCCATCCGGCCCTTGCGGGCGGCCAGCAGCTGGGTGACCACGCCCAGGAACTCCTCCGGCGCGTCGATCGTGAGCCGCTCGACCGGCTCGTGCACCTTGCCACCGACCTCGCGGGTCACCACCTGCGGCTTGCCGACGGTGAGCTCGTAGCCCTCGCGCCGCATCTGCTCGACCAGGATCGCCAGCGCCAGCTCGCCCCGGCCCTGCACCTCCCAGGTGTCCGGCCGCTGCGTCGGCAGCAGCCGGATCGAGACGTTGCCGACCAGCTCGCGTTCCAGCCGGTCCAAGACCTGCCGGGCCGTCACCTTGGCGCCTTTGGCCCGGCCGGCCAGCGGGGAGGTGTTGATCCCGATGGTCATCGAGATGGCCGGCTCGTCCACCGTGATCAACGGCAGCGGGCGCGGGTCGGCCGCGTCGGCCAGGGTCTCCCCGATCGTGATCTCGGGGATCCCGGCGACCGCGATGATGTCCCCCGGGCCGGCGCTCGCGGCAGGTTTGCGCTCCAGCGCCTCGGTCATCAGCAGCTCGGTGACCTTGACCCGCTCCACCGTCCCGTCGTGGCGGCACCACGCGACCTGCTGCCCCTTGGTGATGGTGCCGTTGCGCACCCGCAGCAGGGCCAGCCGGCCCAGGAACGGCGAGGAGTCCAGGTTGGTGACGTGCGCCTGCAGCGGCGCGGCATCGTCATACGTGGGTGCCGGCACGGTGGTGAGGATCGTCCGGAACAGGGCCGACAGGTCGCCGCCCTCGGGCTGGCCGCCGTCGGCCGGGCGCGTCATCGAGGCCCGCCCGGAGCGGGCCGAGGCGTAGACGATCGGGAAGTCGATCTGCTCCTCGGTGGCGTCCAGGTCCAGGAACAGCTCGTACGTGTCGTCGACGACGGTCTCGATCCGGGCGTCCGGCCGGTCCACCTTGTTCACGCACAACACGACCGGCAGCTTGGCCTGCAGCGCCTTCCGCAGCACGAACCTGGTCTGCGGCAGCGGCCCCTCGGACGCGTCGACCAGCAGCACCACGCCGTCCACCATGGACAGCCCTCGCTCCACCTCGCCGCCGAAGTCCGCGTGCCCGGGAGTGTCGATGATGTTGATCGTCACCCCGCCTGGCTCGCCCACCTCCACCGCCGCGGGCCCGGCATAGCGGACCGCGGTGTTCTTGGCCAGGATGGTGATGCCCTTCTCGCGCTCCAGGTCACCGGAGTCCATCGCCCGCTCGTCGACGTGCTGGTGGGCGCCGAACGCCCCGGACTGCCACAGCATCTTGTCCACCAGGGTGGTCTTGCCGTGGTCGACGTGGGCCACGATGGCAACGTTGCGGATGTCACCGCGGGTCTGAAAAGGCACGTGACCCATTGTCTCAGGTCGGGCGCGGTCTCAGGTCAGGCGCGGTCTCAGGTCATGCGCGCCGCGATGGCCGCCACGATCGGGTAGTCCGCCGACAGCCACCTCACGTCGTAGAGCTGGTCCCTGGTCAGCCACCGCAGCTGGTCGTGGTCCTCCAACGGCTGCGGCTCGCCGTCGGCCACCGCGAACCGGACCCGGATGACGTACCGGTCGCCGAGCGGCCAGCAGCCGTCCGGTTCCGGGCCGGGGAGCACCTCGCCCAGCTCCACCTGCACGCCCAGCTCCTCGACCAGCTCGCGTCGCAGTGCCTGCTCGGCAGTCTCCCCCGGCTCGACCTTGCCGCCGGGCAGCTCCCACCCGCCGCGCAGTGCCTCCGGCTCGACTCGGCGGGCGCTGAGCAGGCGGGTCGGCCGGTCCAGCCGGTCGACCAGGGCGGCCCCCACGACCAGGCGGCGAGACGGCACGCCCCAAGTCTGGGGCACGACGGCCGCGAGGAGCTGCGGTGGTGGACCCCCACCGCGGGTACTAGCGTCGAGGTACCCGGGATGGGGCGCACCCCAGTGGAGGAGAAGGGCATGTCCGAGACCTATGCCGACCCGCAGGCCTCCGAGGAGCCGTCGAACGAGCCGGTCGAGACCCCCGGCGAGCAGACCCAGCACGGCGTCCCGAACCCGGACACCGGGGTCGGCATCGGCGCGGACGGGGAGCCGAACACGTTCGAGCCGGAGGAGGAGCCGGAGGCCACGGAAACCCCGGAGTAGGGCAGGCTGCCCTCACTAGCCACGGCTGCCCGGCACGCTGCATCGTGGACTAGTGCCCCGCCTGCTCTCCGAGGAGGAAGTCGACCACCAGCTGGGCGACCTGCCTGGTTGGCGCCGCGACGGCGACGCCCTGGCCGTGAGCTACGACGCGCCCGACTTCCCCACCGCGATCCGCTTGGTGGTGGCGGCCGCCGACGAGGCGGAGCAGTTGGATCACCACCCCGACATCGACGTGCGGTGGAAGCTCACCCACTGGCGGCTGTCCACCCACTCCGAGCACGGCATCACCCAGCTGGACGTCGAGCTGGCTCACCGGGTCCGCAGCGCCGCGGAGCGCCTGGGCGCCCGCCCCAAGCCATGAGCACCGTCACCCAGGACGAGCCGCATACCTCCCTCGGCAGCCGGCTGAACTGGCTTCGGGCGGGAGTGCTCGGCGCCAACGACGGCATCGTCTCGGTCGCCGGCATTGTCGTAGGGGTCGCCGGAGCGACCATCGACCGGGCCACGATCCTCACCGCCGGCGTGGCCGGCCTGGCCGCCGGAGCCATGTCGATGGCGGTCGGGGAGTACGTCTCGGTGAGCACTCAGCGCGACACCGAGGCGGCGATGATCGAGCTGGAGCAGCGCGAGCTGCACGAGGAGCCCGAGCAGGAGCTCGACGAGCTCACCGGCCTGTATGCCGCGAAGGGGCTTCCGCCGGACCTGGCCCGGCAGGTGGCGCTCGCCCTGACCGAGCACGACGCGCTGGCCGCGCACCTGGACGCGGAGCTGCGGATCGACCCGACCGCGCTCACCAACCCCTGGCACGCGGCTTTCGCCTCGTTCGTGGCATTCACCGTCGGCGCCCTGCTCCCGCTGGTCGCGATCGCCTTGCCTGGGCCGTCCTGGCGGGTCCCGGTCACGGTGGTGGCCGTCGTGCTGGCGCTGGCCCTCAGCGGCCTGCTGGCGGGCAGGCTCGGCTCGGCGCCGCTGCTCCGTCCGGTCCGGCGCAACGTGGCCGGCGGCTTGCTGGCGATGGCCATCACCTACGGCATCGGAACATTGGTCGGAGTGGCCGTTTAGGCCGTAGTTTCGCCCGATTTTCCGGCTTCACACCGAAAGAACTTCCCCGCGTCACGATTCCGCATCGGGTTGTTGCTGTTCCGGCCCGGGCGCACCATGATGAGGCGTTGGCGGGGGGATGGGTTGACCGCCGTCAACCCGAGACGAGCCGGCGCATGCCGCAGGCCAGGACGACCCGCGGCAACTCGACGAAGGAGGTGGCCAGCCGTTGAGCACCCCCTTGGAGGTCGAGCCCGGTTCGGCGGTCGCCCAGCCGGAGGCAGTGCTCAGCGGGGCCGGCGGCCCGATCCAGGGAAGGTCCCTCGGCCAGATCGCGTGGATGCGGCTGCGCCGCGACAAGGTTGCCATCGGCGGGGCCGCGGTCGTCCTGTTCCTCATCCTGGTGGCCGTGGCCGCCCCGCTCATCGTGAACGTGCTCGGCCAGGATCCGAACGAGTTCAACTACGCCGAGATCGACCCGAACACCCAAGTGCCATTCCGGCCGTGGGGCGGTGCCAGCGGGGAGCACCTGTTCGGGGTAGAGCCGGTGAACGGGCGTGACGTCTTCAGCCGGATCGTCTACGGCTCCCAGGTCTCGCTGCTCATCGCCTTCCTGGCGACCATGCTCTCGGTGGTCATCGGGACCGTCCTGGGGGTCGTGGCCGGCTACTTCGGCGGCTGGGTGGACGCCTTGATCAGCCGGGCGATGGACATCTTCCTGGCCTTTCCGCTGCTCGTGTTCGCCATCGCGCTCGCCGGAGTGGTGCCGGACTCCGCGTTCGGGCTGTCCGGGGACTCGTTGCGGATCGCCCTCATCGTCTTCATCATCGGCTTCTTCAACTGGCCCTACATCGGGCGGATCATCCGCGGCCAGGCGCTGTCGCTTCGGGAGCGCGAGTTCGTCGACGCCTCGTTGTCCCTGGGCGCCCGGCACGGGCACATCCTGTTCAAGGAGCTCATGCCGAACCTCGCGGCGCCGATCCTGGTGTACTCCACCCTGCTCATCCCCACGAACATCCTGTTCGAGGCCGCCCTGTCCTTCCTCGGCGTGGGGGTTCGCCCGCCCCGGCCCACCTGGGGCGGCATGCTCTCCGACGCCACCAAGTGGTATGAGCTGGACCCGGCGTTCATGCTCGCGCCCGGGCTGGCCATCTTCGTCACCGTGTTGGCCTTCAACCTCTTCGGTGACGGCCTGCGCGACGCCCTCGACCCGAGGGCGCGATGAGCACCGGCGGGCCGGACCGGTTCCCGGCCGACCGACCGGCGCGACGTGCACGGCATACCGGCCCGTGCACGCAAGCCCAGTGATCAACGAAAGGGTGCAACCCAGATGAGAAGACGCATGCTGATGGCCGCGGCCACCGGCGCGGCGCTGACCTTGGCCCTGGCGGCCTGCTCGGGCAGCGGGATCAAGAACGGCAGCGGGAGCGGGGGCACCTCGAGCTCGTCCGGCTCCTCCAGCTTCAACGCCGCCAACGGCAAGGTGCTGCGGGAGTCATCGACCAAGGGCGGCACACTGCGGTTCGCCAACGCCGGCGACTGGGACTCCCTCGACCCGGGTGACACCTACTACGGCTACTCGTGGAACTTCCTGCGCAACTATGCCCGCACGCTGCTGGTGTTCAAGGCCGCCCCGGGTGAGGGCGGCAACGAGCTGGTGCCCGACCTCGCCACCTCGCTCGGCAAGCCCAGCGACGACGCCAAGACGTGGACCTACACCTTGCGGGACGGGCTGAAGTTCGAGGACGGCAGCCCCATCACCAGCAAGGACGTCGCCTACGGCGTGGCCCGGTCACTGGACAAGGAGACCCTGCCCAACGGCTACACCTACTTCAACGACTTCCTCGCCGACATCCCGGACGGCTTCAGCGTGTTCAAGGGCGGCAAGGTCGCCGACCTCAAGGCGATCGAGACCCCCGACGACAAGACCATCGTCTTCCACCTGAACAAGCCGTTCTCCGGGTTCGACTACTTCGCCCAGCTGCCGGCGACGGCACCGGTGCCGCAGGCCAAGGACACCGGTGCGAAGTACAAGGAGAAGATCGTCTCCTCCGGCCCCTACAAGTTCGCGACCAACGAGATCGGCAAGAAGTTCACGCTGGTCCGCAACGAGAACTACGACCCGGCGACCGACCCGGACTCCGGTCGTAAGCCGCTGGCGGACACCCTGGAGGTGACCCTCAACGTCAACGCCGAGGACATCGACAAGCGGCTGATGGCCGGTGACCTCGACGTCGACATCGCCGGCACCGGCGTGCAGCCGGCCACCCAAGGGCTGGTGCAGACCGAACCGAACAAGTCCAAGACCGACCTGGCCGAGGTAGCCCGGCTCTGGTTCACGGTGATCAACTCCGACGTCGCGCCGTTCGACAAACTCGACTGCCGCAAGGCGGTCCTCTACGCCGCGGACAAGACCGGCTACCAGCGCGCCTACGGCGGCAACGTCGGTGGCGACATCGCAACGTCGTTGATGCCCAAGGTCATTCCGGGCGCGATCGACATCGACCTGTACGAGGCGAAGACCAAGCCGCAGGGCGACGTCGACAAGGCCAAGGCGGCTCTGTCCGCCTGCGGCCAGCCGAACGGCTTCGAGACCAACGTCTCCTACCGCACCGAGCGGCCGAAGGAGAAGGCGGTCGCCGAGGCGCTGCAGCAGTCCCTGTCCAAGGTCGGCATCAAGCTGACCCTGAAGCCGTACGCCACCGCCGACTACACCAAGCTGTATGCCGGCAAGCCGGACTACGCGAAGGCCAACAAGCTGGGCCTGATCATCTACGGCTGGGGCGCGGACTGGAACGACGGCTTCGGCTTCCTGCAACAGATCATCGACAGCCGGGTCATCCGGGCCGCGGGCGGCAACACCAACCTCGGCATCCGGCTCCCCGCGGTCGACAAGCTGATCGACCAGGCGCTGGCCACCACGGACAAGGCAGCCCGGGAGAAGCTGTGGGGCGACGCCGACCGTACCGTCATGGAGAACGCTGCCGTGCTGCCGGGCGTGTGGGCCAAGGGCCTGCTCTACCGGCCCGACAACCTGACGAATGTGTTCGTCAACCAGGCGTACGGCATGTACGACTACGCCGCCATCGGCACCTCCCGCAAGTAAGCCCACCAGGCCTCGGAAGAAGGTGACGGCTCCGGCCGCCGGCGCCACCCCGCATACGGGTGAGCGCCGGTGGCCAGCCAGACGCAGATGGTGACCTACATCGTCAGGCGACTCATCGGGGCGGTCATCCTGCTCTTCGTCGTCAGCGCGGTCACCTTCGCGATCTTCTTCCTGGTGCCGCGGCTGGCCGGGGCGACTCCGGACGACCTGGCCAGCCGCTACGTCGGCAAGAGCGCGGGGGCGCAGCAGATCCACGCCACCGCGGTCAGGCTCGGGTTCACCGACCCGGTCTGGGTGCAGTACGGCCGCTTCGCCAAGGGCCTGGTCGCCGGCGCCGACTACGACATGGGGCCCTCCACCGAGCACTGCCCGGCGCCGTGCCTGGGCTACTCGTTCCTCACCCAACGGCCGGTGCTGCCGGACCTGCTCGACCGGCTGCCGGTGACGCTCTCGCTCGCCTCCGGCGCCGCGTTCCTGTGGCTGATCGGCGGCGTGGCCGTCGGCGTGCTGTCCGCCCTGCGGCGCGGCAGCGCCTTCGACCGGGCCGCCATGACCACCGCGCTGGCCGGGGTCTCGCTGCCCATCTTCTTCACCGGGCTGCTGTCCCTGTCGGTCTTCAGCTACAACCTGGGCTGGACCGCGCCGGGCGGCACCAACCCGATGGATGCGGCCAACCCGCTGGAGTGGATCTGGGCGCTGCTGCTGCCGTGGGTCACCTTGGCCTTCCTGTATGCCGCCGCGTACGCCCGGCTGACGCGCGCGGGAATGCTGGAGACGATGAACGAGGACTACATCCGCACCGCGCGGGCCAAGGGCCTGCGGGAGCGGGACGTCGTCGTCCGGCACGGCCTGCGCGGGGCGTTGACCCCGATCCTGACCATCTTCGGCCTCGACCTGGGCCTGCTGCTCGGCGGCGCGATCCTGACCGAGACCACCTTCTCCCTTCCCGGGATCGGGCAGTACGCGATCATCGCGGTGAACAACAACGACCTACCGAAGGTGCTCGGGGTGACCCTGCTCGGGGCCTTCTTCATCATCCTGGCCAACCTGGTCGTCGACCTGCTGTATGCCGTGGTCGACCCGCGGGTGCGCACCGGATGACGCCATCCCGGTTCCGCCGGCGGGACAACGCCCCCGTCGTGCTGTCCGACACCCCGCCGTCGGACGCGTTCCTGTCGGTGCGCGACCTGCGCGTGCACTTCCCCACCGACGACGGCCTGGTGAAGTCGGTCGACGGGCTGTCCTTCGACCTGGAGCGCGGCAGGACCCTGGGCATCGTCGGGGAGTCCGGGTCGGGCAAGAGCGTCACCAGCCTGTCCATCATGGGCCTGCACGGCCGCGGCACCGCCCGCATCTCCGGCCAGGTGCGCCTGGACGGCCAGGAGCTGGTCGGCGCCAGCGAGGAGTTCGTCCGGCGGCTGCGCGGCAAGCGGATGGCGATGATCTTCCAGGACCCGCTGTCGGCGATGCACCCGTTCTACACGGTCGGCCACCAGATCATCGAGGCCTACCTGGTCCACCACGACGTGAGCAAGGGCGTCGCGCGCAAGCACGCCATCGACCTGCTGGACCGGGTCGGGATCCCGCAGCCGACCTCCCGGGTGGACGACTACCCGCATCAGTTCTCCGGCGGGATGCGGCAGCGGGCGATGATCGCGATGGCCCTGTCCTGCGATCCCGAGCTGCTCATCGCCGACGAGCCGACCACGGCCCTCGACGTGACCGTGCAGGCGCAGATCCTGGACCTCATCCGCGACCTGCAGCAGGAGTTCAACTCGGCGGTCATCCTCATCACTCACGACCTCGGCGTGGTGGCCGAGCTCGCCGACGACATCCTTGTCATGTATGCCGGACGGTGCGCGGAGTACGCCTCGGCCGAGACGATCTTCGAGCGCCCGCAGCACCCCTACACCTGGGGCTTGCTCGCCTCGATGCCGCGGCTGGACCGGGAGCGCACAGCCCGGCTGCTGCCGATCAAGGGCAGCCCCCCCAGCCTGATCAACGTGCCCCCCGGCTGTCCGTTCAACCCGCGCTGCGCCTACGCCACGCTCAACCACGGCCGCAGCGAGACCGAGCAGCCGATGTTCCGCGAGGTGGATCACCGCCACTTCATCGCCTGCCACCTGGATGACGCCGAACGGCACCGGATCTGGACCGAGGAGATCGCGCCACGCCTATGACCGCCGTGACCGACTCCCCCCGGTCGGCTGGCGACGACCTGCTCGTCGTCACCGACCTGACCAAGCACTTCCCGATCCGCCGCGGCCTGCTGCAGCGCCAGGTCGGCGCCGTGCAGGCCGTCGACCAGGTGACCTTCACGGTCCGCCGCGGCGAGACGCTGTCGCTGGTGGGCGAGTCCGGCTGCGGCAAGACCACCACCGGGCGGATGCTGACCCGGCTCCTTGAGCCCACCGGGGGCAAGGTCGTCTTCGACGGCACCGACATCACCCACCTGTCGGCGTCGCAGATGCGCCCGCTGCGCCGCCAGGTGCAGATGATCTTCCAGGACCCGTACGGCTCGCTGAACCCCCGGCATACGGTCGGGACGATCGTCGGAGCCCCGTTCCGGCTGCAGCACGTCAACACCGAGCACGGTGTCAAGCGGGCCGTCCAGGACCTGCTCACGCTGGTCGGGCTGTCACCCGAGCACTACAACCGCTACCCGCACGAGTTCTCCGGCGGCCAGCGGCAGCGCATCGGCATCGCCCGCTCGCTCGCGCTGCGGCCGAAGCTCATCGTGGCCGACGAGCCGGTCTCGGCGCTGGACGTGTCGATCCAGGCGCAGGTGATCAACCTGCTGGAGGACCTGCAGGACGAGTTGGGGCTCACCTACGTGGCCATCGCCCACGACCTGTCCGTGGTGCGGCACATGTCGGACCGGGTCGCCGTCATGTATCTCGGCAAGCTGGTCGAGCTGGCCGACCGCACCGAGCTCTACGAACGGCCGCACCACCCCTACACCGTCGCGCTGATGTCCGCGGTGCCCATCCCGGACACCGCCCGGCGCAACAAGCGCGAGCGCATCCGGCTGGAAGGCGACGTCCCCAGCCCGGTCAACCCGCCCCCCGCATGCAGGTTCCACACCCGCTGCTGGAAGGCGCAGGAGATCTGCCGCACGGTCGAGCCCCCGTTCGCCGACATCGAGCCCGGACACAAGGTTGCCTGCCACTTCCCGGAGAACACCGGGCCGGCGGATCTGCGGGTAACGCGCCGGGGTGTGGGAGCTAGCGCCGACGGCGGTCGCGCTCCATCATCGTCTCCGGGTGACGCAGCTCGCTGAAACCGAGCTGGCGGTAGACCTGGTGCGCGTCCCGGGTAGCCAGCAGGATGCGCCGCACCCCGTCCGCCTCCAGCTCGCCACAGGCCCGGTCCACCAGCCAGGTCCCGATACCCCTACCGCGCGCGTGCTCCGTGACGACGACGTCGCACAGCCAGGCGTAGGTCGCCCCGTCGGTGACCGCGCGGGCGAACGCGACCTGGGCGCCGTTCCCGTCGTACACGCCGTAGACCCGAGAGCCGGCGTTGGCGCGCGCCTGGGTCTCCGCGGTACGCCCTGCCGCCCAGTACGAGCCCGCGAGCCAGGCGTGCACCAGATCGAACTGGATCCGGCCCGGATCGGTGCTGAGCTCGAAGCCGGCCGGAGCCGCCGCACCTGAGGCAGGTCGTGACTGCACGCCACCAGTGTCGCCCGTCATCCGTGCAGCATGCCGGTTATGCGGCGAGGTGCCGGTGGAGGAATGCTTCCAGTGGGCTGGGTGCCGGGATTTCCTGCACCATCGGGACGTACCGTTGCGGGGGGGCGTGCCGTTGCGGGAAACCGGGCAGGTCCGGTGGTCGGCTTTCATACTCGTGCCGGGTCGGGGTGCGGATTGTCGTGCGGTCAGCCCCGCCGGCCGTGACCCACCCGGGGGCCTGTTTGGCGTGGTTGCACGCCTCGCACAAGCCTTGCCCGTTGGCGTAGCTGGTGACCCCGCCCGCCTCGACCGGGCGGATGTGGTCCAGGTGGCGGACCGGGGCGTCGCACCACGGGGTCCGGCAGGTCTGGTCCCGGGCGATGACCAGCCTGCGCAGGTTCCCGGTGAAGGCCCGCCGGGTGGAGTCCATGGCGGCCAGGGCCCCGCCCGGGTCGGCGTACAAGCGGCGCAGGAACACCCGCGCCGTGCTGTCCCGGACCAGGTCCCGGGCGATCCCGGCCGGGACCGGACCGTACCCGGTCACCCAGGCCGGTTCGTCGGCCCC
>DASSLY010000079.1:0-14814 GCA_035689185.1 Dermatophilaceae bacterium | reverse complement strand
TACTGCTTGCTGTGGTGGATGTCGGGCAGCTCGGCCGGGGTTCCGTACTCCGCCCAGGCGATCGCCTCCTCGCCGTCCTCGCCGTCGCGTACGACGAGCGCCGCATGGGCGGTGCCCTCCTCGACCATGCGCCTCTTGAATGCCCGGTTGCCGTCGTACCCCGGGACGTGGTCGGCTCGCTCGGGATGGAACTTGACGCACCAGCACCCGCCAAAAATGCCGTTGTGTCGCTCCACCAGCCCCGCAAAGAGGTTCCACGTGTCCGGGGTCAGCGGTTTGATCGTCGTGGAGCCGGGGTCCTGGGTCGCCATGACGCCGACGGTACCCGCCCGAGCCTTGACCCCGACGCCCATGCCGACGTGTACGCCGCGAGCGAAGCCAGCCCGAAACCCGTGGTCACCAGCCCCGTTCCTACAGGGATGACCCACAAACACTGTGGTGGGCGATACTGGGTTTGAACCAGTGACCTCTTCCGTGTCAAGGAAGCGCGCTACCGCTGCGCCAATCGCCCGTGCTGGGATCCCGAGGTGGAGACGGGATTTGAACCCGTGTACACGGCTTTGCAGGCCGTTGCCTCGCCTCTCGGCCACTCCACCGTGGCCCGGCTCCCAGGTCACCCACCCCCGGCACCGAGCATCCGAGCGGACGACCGGGCTCGAACCGGCGACCTCAACCTTGGCAAGGTTGCGCTCTACCAACTGAGCTACGTCCGCGGGAACGCCACGGATGCGATTCACCCGCCTGGCGTGCGCACCGACAGTAACCGATCCGGCCGACCGGAGTCCAACCGGCGGGAGCCTTCCAGCACCTCCGCCAGTTCCTCCTCCGACGGCTGGTCGTAGACGCCTTCCGGCATCGGGGTAAGCGGCTGCGGGCGGGCCCCGGAGCGGCGCCGAACGGCTTCCTCTCGCGCCCACTCCAGCAGCCGGGCCCGCGCCGACGGCGACTCCTGCGCGGGCCACAGGTGGCGGGTCGCGGCGTTGAGCGCGGCCCCGATCAGGACCGCGATGGCCAGGAAGTACAGCCAGATGAGCACCACGATCGGTGCTGCCAGCGGCCCGTAGATCGAGGTGGAGGCCCCACCGACGGAGGCCCCGACGTAGGCGCGCAGGAAGTAGGACGACCCCACCCAGATCACCAGGGTGAGCACCGCGCCGGGGATGTCGCGCACCCACGGGGTCCGCCTCGGGGTGCTGATGTGGAACAGCGTGGTCACGCTCGCGGTGCTGGCCAGCACCACCACCGGCCAGTAGAGACCCGCCAGGAACTGCACCCGCGAGGGCAGCAGCTCGGACAGCAGCGAGGGGCCGATCAGCACCAGCGGGATGACCAGGCCGCCGATGAGCACCGAGACCAGGTAGAGCGACAGCGACAGCATCCGGGTGCGGAGGATGCCGCGCACCCCGCTCTGGCCGTACATGATCGAGATGGTGTCGACGAAGACGTTCAGGGCCCGTGACCCCGACCACACCGACAGCAGCAGGCCGATCGAGATGACGTCGGTGCGACCGTCGCGCAGCACGTCGTCGACGGTCGGGACGATGACCTGGCGCACGGCGTCGTCGGTGAGGAAGCGAGCGGCATACCGCTGGATCGCCTCCGACACCTGGGCGACGGTGTCCGGGCCGAGCCACCGCCCGACGTAGCCGACCCCGCCGAACAGCCCGAACAGCAACGGCGGGAGCGAGAGCAGGGCGAAGAAGCCGGCCTCCGAGGCCAACCCGGTCACCCGGTAACGCATGCAGACCCGGACCGTCTCGGCGGTCAGCCGGGCCACGGCCAAGCCGCCGGGGACGCCCGCCAGCCGCGAGCGCAACCAGCCTCGTGCGTCCACCAGGCCACGGTAGACCGCCGCCCGACCCCGCGCCCGGACCCCCGCCGCTGCCCGCGGGCAGGTGACCCGCGTCATACCCCTCCGTCCGTCCCCGCCCGAGGCCGCGCCCGCCCCGTCCACATGGTGGACCGGACGCTGCCGTATGCGGCCCGGTCTGCTTGCGTGGGCCCCGAGTGGCCGCCCAGAACCCGCGGTGAGCGCGTCGAACCGCGGCGGGCGGCCCATCCGCAGGAGAGGATGTCGGCTAACGTCGCCCTCTCCCCGCCGTAGAGCCGACGCCGCCCGGGCGGGCACGAACCCGGCAGGTGACAATGTCTCAGGCCCGCACGGGTCGGGTGTCGGACCGGCAGCACCCGGCTACCCGCAACGGATTCGAGCAAAGGACCACATTGGACATCTGGCCCGGCAAGCCCTACCCCCTGGGCGCCACGTTCGACGGCACCGGGGTGAACTTCGCCGTTTTCTCCGAGATCGCCGAGCGAGTCGAGCTCTGCCTGATCGACGACGACATGCAGGAGACTCGCCACGAGCTGACCGAGGTCGACGGCTACGTCTGGCACGCCTACGTGCCCGCCATCCAGCCTGGGCAGCGGTACGGCTTCCGGGTCTACGGACCCTACGACCCGGCCCACGGGCACCGCTGCAACCCCTCGAACCTGCTGCTGGATCCCTACGCCAAGGCCATCGACGGGCAGATCGACGGGCACGAGTCGCTGTTCTCCTACCGGTTCGGGGCGCCCGAGAAGTTCAACGACATGGACTCCCTGGGGCACACCATGCTCTCGATCGTGGTGAATCCCTTCTTCGACTGGGGCCACGACCGGCCGCCGCGCCACGAGTACCACCAGACCGTGTTCTACGAGGCCCACGTGCGGGGCCTCACCATGACCCACCCCGGCGTGCCGGAGGAGATCCGCGGCACGTATGCCGCCATCGGGCACCCCGCGATCATCGAGCACCTGCAGACCCTGGGGGTGACCTCGCTCGAGCTGCTGCCGGTGCACCAGTTCGTCAACGACACCCACTTGGTGGACAAGGGCCTGTCCAACTACTGGGGCTACAACACCATCGGGTTCCTCGCCCCGCACAACCGCTACGCGAGCAGCGGGCAGCGCGGTCAGCAGGTGACCGAGTTCAAGGCTATGGTGAAGGCCCTGCACGAGGCGGGCATCGAGGTGATCCTCGACGTGGTCTACAACCACACCGCCGAGGGCAACGAGAACGGCCCGACCATCTGCTTCCGCGGCCTGGACAACGCCAACTACTACCGGCTTGTGGACGAGGCCAAGGAGCACTACTACGACACCACCGGCACCGGGAACAGCCTGCTCATGCGCAGCCCGCACGTGCTGCAGCTCATCATGGACTCGCTGCGGTACTGGGTGCTGGAGATGCACGTGGACGGGTTCCGGTTCGACCTGGCGGCGACCCTGGCCCGGCAGTTCCACGAGGTGGACCGGCTGTCCGCCTTCTTCGACATCATCCAGCAGGACCCGGTCATCTCCCAGGTGAAACTCATCGCCGAGCCGTGGGACCTCGGCGACGGCGGCTACCAGGTGGGTCAGTTCCCCCCGCTGTGGACGGAGTGGAACGGCAAGTACCGCGACACCGTTCGCGACTTCTGGCGCGGGGAGCCGGCCACCTTGGGCGAGTTCGCCTCCCGGCTCACCGGCTCCAGCGACCTCTACGCCCACTCCGCCCGGCGGCCGATCGCCTCGGTGAACTTCGTCATCGCCCACGACGGCTTCACCCTGCGCGACCTGGTGTCCTACAACGAGAAGCACAACGACGCCAACGGCGAGGGCGGCAACGACGGGGAGAGCCACAACCGTTCGTGGAACTGCGGCGTCGAGGGCGAGACCGACGACGTCGCGGTGAACAGCCTGCGGCTGCGCCAGCAGCGGAACTTCCTGACCACCTTGATGCTCAGCCAGGGCGTGCCGATGCTCGCCCACGGCGACGAGCTCGGCCGGACTCAGTACGGCAACAACAACGTCTACTGCCAGGACAACGTCATCTCCTGGGTCGACTGGGAGCTGGACGACGAGCAGACCGACCTGCTGGCGTTCACCTCCGAGGTGATCAAGCTGCGCAAGGAGCATCCGGTGTTCCGCCGGCGGCGCTTCTTCAAGGGCGACGCGGCTCACGGCGGGCGCAGCGACCTCGGCGACATCGAGTGGTTCAACCCCGACGGCTCCCCCATGAGCGAGCTGGACTGGCAGAACGGCTACGCCCGCAGCGTGATGGTGTTCCTCAACGGCGACGCCATCCCGGAGCCGGACACCCTGGGCCGGCGGATCTCCGACGACCACTTCCTGCTGCTGTTCAACGCCCACAGCGAGCCGGTGAAGTTCACCGTCCCGCCGCCGGAGTATGGCGACGCGTGGCGGGTCCGGCTGGACACCTGGACCGGCAACACCGGCTTCGCCGGCGACGAGACCTGGGCCGCCGGGGAGACGCAGGCGGTGCAGGGCAGGTCGGTCGTGGTGCTCAGCAGCAAGCCGGTGCCGCCGAAGGAGAAGATCACCGCGGACCAGGCCACCTCGGTCCGCAAGACGACCGCCCCGCGCAAGCGGACCGCCCCGCGCAAGTCGGCGCGGGCCTGACCCCCACCCGTCCGCGCCGTCCGCGCCGCCCGCGCCGCCCGCTCCGAGCGAAGCTCTGAGCGCGCGCGGGCCGGCGCGGTGGGCGTCGGTGCTCAGGTCCGGGCCAGCCGGGCCCGCTCCTCCGCGACGTCGAAGTCTGCCGCCGGCCACTGCGGGGCCATCAGCCGCAGGTGCTCCAGCAGCAGCTGCTGCACCGCCAGCCGGGCGTACCACTTGCGGTCCGCCGGCACGACATACCAGGGGGCGTGGCCGGTCGAGCAGTTCGCGATGGCGATCTCGTAGGCCTGCTGGTAGTCCGCCCAGAGCGCGCGCTCGTCCAAGTCGCCCGGGTTGTACTTCCAGTGCTTGTCCGGCCGGGCCAGGCGGTCCGCGAGCCGCGCCTTCTGCTCCGCCGCGGAGATGTGCAGCATCACCTTGACGACGGTCGTCCCGGACGCCACCAGCGACTCCTCGAACCGGTTGATCTGCCCGTACCGGCGGGCGATCACCGGTTTCGGGGCCAGCTCCCGCACCCGGGCGATGAGCACGTCCTCGTACTGCGACCGGTCAAAGACACCGATCAGGCCCGGGCCCGGCAGCGCCGCCCGGATCCGCCACAGGAAGGGGTGGGCCCGCTCCTGCGGGGTCGGCGCCTTGAACGCGGTGTACCGCACTCCCTGGGGGTCGACGGCTCCCACCACGTGGCGCATGATCCCGCCCTTGCCCGAGGTGTCCATCCCCTGCACCACGAGCAGGACCGATCGGGTCCCGCCGCCCCTCGACTCGGCATACAGCCGCTCCTGCAGCTCGGACAGCTCGGGAAGCGCTGCGGCCAGGGCGGCCTCACCGGCGGCCTTGTCACCCGGGAAGGCCGGCGTCCCGTGCGGGTCGACGTCGGCCAGGCGCAGGCCCGGAACAGCCCGCAACGCCTCCGCGAACGACGCCGGGCCGGCCGGTTTGCGGGCGGACTTCTGCTTCTTCGCCATGCCGCATGCTCGCACGCCAGCCAGCTGGGCACATCACGACGCCGTGCGAGCCAGTGCGGTGAGGCGGCTGACCGCGCGGTAGTACTTCTTCCGGTAGCCGCCGCGCAACAGCTCCGCGGTGAACACCTGGTCCAGGGGCGTGCCGCTCGCCACGAGGGGGACGTCGCGGTCGTAGAGCCGGTCGGACAGCACCACCAGGCGCAGGGCGACGCTCTGGTCCGCGACCGGGTGGACGCCGACCCAGCCCACCGCCGGGACGCCGTCCACCAGGGCGCCGTAGCGGCTGGGATGCACCTGGGCCAGGTGTGCGAGCAGCCGGTCGAAGTCGTCCACCGTACCGTCCACCACCGCCACCCGCTGGACGACCTCGTCGTCGCTGGCCGGGGGTGGGCTCGGCTCCAGCCCGCGGTGCCGGTAGTCCTCACCGTCGATGGTGACCACGTCGAAGCGCCGGGACAGCGCTTGAATCTCCCGCAGGAAGTCCTCGGCGGCGAACCGGCCCTCCCCCAGCGCCTCGGGCAGGGTGTTGGAGGTGGCCGCGAGGCAGACCCCCGCCTCGGCCAGCCGGCCGAGCAGGGTCGACATCAGGACCGTGTCGCCCGGGTCGTCCAGCTCGAACTCGTCGATGCACACCAGCCGGTATGCCGTGAGCGCACTCACCGTCGCCGCGAACCCCAGTGCGCCGACCAGGTTGGTGAACTCGACGAAGGTGCCGAACGCCTTCGGGCCTGGGCACGCGTGCCACAGGCTGGCCAGCAGGTGGGTCTTGCCCACGCCGAAACCGCCGTCCAGGTAGATGCCGCGCCCCGGCTGGGGTCGAGAGCGTCCAGCCAGCCGGCCCAGCAGCGAGCCGCCGCCGGACCGGCTCGGGATCGAGGCGGCATACGCCTGCAGGACGGCCACCGCACGCGCTTGGCTGGGCTGCGCCGGGTCCGGCTGGTAGGTGTCGAACCGCACGGCATCGAACCGCGGCGGCGGCACCAGCTCGGCGACTAGCTTCGCCGCCGGCACCGACGGCCGCCGGTCTGCCAGCTGCCCGGTCACGGCCGCACCGCCGCCGTTCGGGCCAGGCTCACCGGGCCAGCATAGGCAGTGGCAGGATGCGCCCATGCGCCTGCTGATGGCCGCGGACCGGCGGGAGCTCGGGCTGGACGCGCCAGGTGTCGGCGAGCTCCTCTCGGACAGCGACCTGGCCGCGCTGTACGCCTACCCGCCGCGTGCGGCCTGGGTGCGAGCGAACTTCGTGGCCACGGTGGACGGTGCCGCCTCAGGTCCGGACGGGCGGTCAGCGTCGATCAACACGGCCGCCGACGCCGTGGTCTTCGAGCTGCTGCGCGCGCTGGCCGACGTGGTGCTGGTGGGGGCCGGCACGGTGCGGCAGGAAGGGTACGGCCGGCTGACCGTCGACCCTCGGTGGCGGCACCTGCGCCGGGACCCGGCCCGGGGCCTGGGCCTGGTCCTGGTGAGCCGCCGGGCATCGGTGCCGCGCAGGCTACTGGCCGGACGGGAGGGAGCCGGGCCGGCCATGCTGGTGACCTGCGGCGCTGCGCCCCGCGAGGCGCTGGCCCGCGCGCGGGAGGCGCTCGGAACCGAACAGGTGCTGGTCTGCGGGCAGGACCGGGTCAACCTGCCGGGCGCGGTGGACGCCCTGGCCGAGCGCGGGCTGAGCCGGGTTCTGTGCGAGGGCGGCCCGTCGCTGCTGGGCGACCTGACCCGCAGCGGCCGGCTGGACGAGCTCTGCCTGACCATTTCCCCCCTGCTGGTCGGCGGCCAGCAGCCGCGCGTCCTCGCCGGCGCGGACCTCCGGCTCGACGCCGAGCCGGTCACCCTGGTGGAGCAGGACGGGACGCTGATGGGCCGGTGGCTGGTCAGCCGGCCAGGAACGTCCTGACCACCCTCTCCCACCGGTCGCTGTCGACGTTCCACTCCTTGGTATGCCGGGCCAGTCGCCACGGTTCCCACCGCACCAGGTCCGGCCGCTTCGCCGCCAGCCGCGCCGACGGACCGGACGGCACGAACTCGTCGTCCTCGGAGTGGATCAGCAGCACCGGGTGCCGCAGCTCCTCGGCCCGGTCGTCCCAGTTCGTGCTGGCGACGTCGATCGGCTCGTGCACGCCGACCAGCCGCCTGGACCAGCGCCGGCCGAGCAGGCTGCTGGTCAGGGTGGCGATGGGGGGCGGGATGTGGTTGAGCGCCCCGTGGTAGCGCAGGACGTCCCCCCAGTCGACCACCGGGGCGTCCAGCACGACCGCCGTGACGGCCTCGGCCAGCCACGACCGGTCCAGCGTCTGCAGGACGATCGCCCCTCCCATGGACCAGCCGAACAGGATGAGCTCGTCGGCGCCCTGCTCGACGGCGTAACGCATGGCGGCTTCCAGGTCGCGCCACTCGGACAGTCCCAGGGAGTACCTGCCGTCGGGACTGGCTGGGGCGCCGATGTCGTTGCGGTAGGACGGGACCAGGCTGGTGACACCGAGCTGGTGCAGCACGGGGAGGGCCCGCAGGCACTCCTCCCGGCGGGCCCCGCGGCCGTGGACGAGGACGGCCCACCGGCGCCCGGCGCCCGCGTCGACCCGCCAGGCCGGAAGCTGCCCCACGTCGGAGGCGAACCTGACGTCCTGGGTCGCCAGCCCCAGCGCGGTGGCCGGGTCGGCGCCGTAGTAGTACTGGTTCCACCGGGCGAAGCCGACGGTAAGGCGGCCCCGGTCCACCCCGAGCAGCCTGCGCCGGACTCGTTGTCCGTCGCTGTCCACAATGTCGCCGACGCGCGCGTGGCCCTGTCCCCCGTCCAGCCACAGGCCGTACCTGCCGGGTAGCACGCTGTCGGGCGTAGCCGCCACCATGACGGTGTCGTGGTCGACGGCCCAGATCTGGGTGTCGTCCGGTCGACGCGGGTCAGGCGTCAGCACCTTGCGCGCGAAGTACGTTGCCGCGCCGAGCGATCCAGCGGCGGACACGGTGGCCAGGCCGGCGCTGGTGGCCGCGGAGGCGATGGCGGTGCGACGCAGCAGCAGCTGTCGGTTCACCGGGGACCCCCGGTGAGCACGTCGTCCAGGGCGTACCCGACGGGCTCGTCGAGCTGGTCGTACCGGCACGACGCCGGGTCGCGGTCAGGTCGCCAGCGCAGGAACTGGGCGGTATGCCGGAACCGCCGGCCCTCCATGTGGTCGTAACGCACCTCGACCACCCGCTCGGGCCGCAACGGGACGAAGGACAGATCCTTCCCGGCGTTCCACCGGCTGCCCGCCGCGTACCGGCGGCGGTCCGTCTCCGCGGCGAACCGGGACCAGTCCCAAGGGTGTCCGTCGAAGGAGGTCACCAACGGCTGCAGCTCGGCGAACAGCTGCCGGCGCGTCGCCATCGGGAAGGCCCCGATGACCCCGACGCTGGCCAGCTCGCCGCCGTCGGTGTAGAGCCCCAGCATCAGCGAGCCGACCACCTCCCCGCCGGCCTTGTGCACCCGGTAGCCGGCCACGACGCAGTCGGCGGTGCGCTCGTGCTTGAGCTTGAACATCACCCGAATGCCCTGCTGGTACGGCCCGTCCAGCGGCTTGGCGATCAGGCCGTCCAGACCGGCCCCCTCGAACTGGTCGAACCACGCTGCCGCCCGGTCGGTCTCGGTCGTCGTCGGGGTCAGGTGCACGGGCAGCTCGGCGCCGGCGAAGGCACTCTCAAGCAGACCGCGCCGTGCGGCGAACGGCAGCGGCATCAGGTCCTGGTCGTCCACGGCGAGCAGGTCGAACGCGACGAACCGGGCCGGTGTCGTCGCGGCGAGCAGCCGGACCCGGCTAGCGGCCGGGTGCAGGCGCAGCTGGAGCAGCTCGAAGTCCAGCCGCTGCGTCCCGGGGGCGACCAGGACGATCTCCCCGTCGACGACGCAGCGCGCCGGCAGGCTGTCGCGGAAGGCCCGCACCAGCTCGGGAAAGAACCGGGTCATCGGCCGCTCGTTGCGACTGCCGATCTCGATGTCGTTGCCGTCCCTGAAGACCACGGAGCGGAACCCGTCCCACTTGGGCTCGAAGCTCATCGGCACCGCGGGCAACGCGGCCATGCCCGGCACCGGCTTCGCCAGCATCGGCGCGACCGGGGGCATCACGGGCAGCTGCACCCGGTCATTGTCGGCTACGAGTGCCGCGACCGGCACAATGCGCGGATGGACCTGCCGATCGCGCTGCCCGTGTCGCCGATGCTGGCCAAGGCGGTGGACACCGTGCCACCGGGGATGTCCTACGAGCCGAAATGGGACGGGTTCCGGTGCATCGTGCTGCGCGACGGCGAGGAGGTAGAGCTTGCCAGCAGGGGCGCCCGACCGCTGACGCCGTACTTCCCGGAGGTCGTGGCGGCCGTCCGCAGCCACCTGCCGAACCGCTGCGCGATCGACGCCGAGGTCGTGGTCCGGGCCGGCGAGCCTGGGGCGCAGCGGCTGGACTGGGAACGGCTGTCGCAGCGGATCCACCCGGCGGCGTCGCGGATCAGCAAGCTGGCCAAGCAGACCCCGGCCGAGCTGATCTGCTTCGACGTGCTGGCGCTGGGGTCGCAGGACCTGATGCCGCTGCCGTTATCGGCCCGGCGCGATCGGCTGGTCGAGGCCCTGTCCACGCTGCGACGGTCGGCGCCGGTGCACCTGACCCAGGCGACGCTGGACCGAGCGGTGGCGCTGGACTGGTTCGACCGGTTCGAGGGCGCCGGCCTGGACGGCGTCGTCGCGAAGCCGCTCCATGCCAGCTACCAGCCGGGAAAGCGGACCATGTTCAAGATCAAGCACTCCCGCACGGCGGAGGCTGTGGTGTACGGGTACCGGGTCCACAAGTCGGGTCAGGGTGTCGGATCGCTGCTGCTTGGCCTCTACGGCGCCGACGGCGTGCTCCACCCGGTCGGCGGGATCGCCGCGTTCTCCAACGCCCGCCGGCTGTCGCTGGTCGAGGAGCTGGCCCCGCTGGTCGTCACCGACGCCACCGGCGCCGCGGTGAAAGGCGAGTCCGACCGGTCCCGGTTCAGCGGCTCGAAGGACGTCAGCTACGTCCGGCTACGGCCCGAGCTCGTGGTCGAGGTGAGTTTCGACCAGATGGAGGGGCTACGGTTCCGGCACGCCGTGACCTTCCTGCGCTGGCGCCCGGACCGGGAGCCGCGGTCGTGCACCCTGGACCAGGTCGACCGCGCCGCGTCATACGACCTCGATGACGTCCTGTCCCGGTAGCCCCCGGCCGCCGCGGCGGAAAAAGGGATGGCCGGCCCGGCAGAGCTGCCCGTACCGTCGAGCGGATGGCTGCTCGCGAGGTCACCCTGGTGCTGTGCACGCCGGGCGGCGACCTGCTCGGCGCCACCGACCCGTTTCCGGTGACCACAGCCTGGGCCCGCGACGTCGAGGAAGTGGTCAGCACCGCCACGGCGATCCTGGGTGTCGGCGTGCGAGTGCTACGGATCCTGCCCAGCCCGGCGGCTCCGCAACCAACGGTGGTGGGCGCACTGCATACCTGGCCGAGGTCGACGGGGCTCCGGCGCATGTGGCGCTGCGCGTCTGGCGGGACGACCCGCTGGTCCGGCACCCGAACCGGCTGCCCTACGCCGAACCGGGAGGTCATCAGCGGGATCTCGACTGGGCGGCGGCCACGCTCGCCGCCCAGGGGATCACGGTCTCCGCGCCGCCGGCACAGGTGCGGACGTGGAACCTGTCCAGCATCTGGCGGCTGCCGACCAGCGCTGGCCCGGTCTGGCTGAAGGTGACTCCCCCGTTCTGCGCGTCGGAGGCAGCCGTGCTGCCGCTGCTGGACCCCCGCGTCGTTCCGACCGTCCTGGGCGCCACGACGAGCCGGGTGCTGCTGGCCGACGTCCCCGGCCGGGACCAGTACGACGCCCGGGGCCACGAGCTGCGGTCCATGGCGCGGATGCTCATCGGCCTGCAGGCGACCTGGGTCGACCGGGTGCCGGAGCTGGAGACCCTGGGCGTGCTCGACCAGCGTGCCGCCGCGGCGCTGCCGCGCATCCATTCCGTCGTCGACCGCAACCGGCACGAGCTGGACCACCAGGCACAGCGGGGTCTCGACGATCTGGTCGAGGGACTGCCGCAGCGGTTCGCTGAGTTGGAGGCGTGCGGCATACCGGACACGTTGGTGCACGGCGACTTCCACCCGGGCAACGTGCGCGGCACCTCCGGCAGCTACCGGATCCTGGACTGGGGTGACTGCGGGATCGGCAACCCGATGCTCGACCTGCGGCCCTCGTTCGAGTACTTCACCCCCGAGGACCAGGTCGAGTCGGTCGACATCTGGGCCGGCGAGTGGTCGCGTATGGTGCCCGGCTGCGACGCCCGCCGTGCGGCCGAGCTGGTACGACCGCTGGGCCCGATCTACGGCGCGGTCGTCTACCAGAAGTTCCTGGACAACATCGAGCCCAGCGAACGCCCCTACCACGAGGGCGACCCCGGGCGCGCCCTGCGCAACGCGGCAGCCATGGTCGGCGCCGCGTGAGGCTCGCCTCCGGGTCGGCGTGCGGCGGGTCTTCCGGTCCCGGTCTTATCCGGGTGGCACAGAATGTCCGACATGATCTGGCCCCGCCTGGCAACCGAGCGGGACCGGGGAGCACCCGGGTGACGCGCGTTCGACGGGGAAGCCGCTTGCCGGCCGGTTCAGCAGGCGACAGCGGCCCCGATGCCGCCGGCCGGTCGAGCCAGGGACCGGCACCGGCGAGAAGCAGGCGCCGCCGCGCCAGTCGGCGGTTGCTCTTCGGCGCGGCGCTGCTGTTGCTGGCCGGCCTGGCCACGGTGGCCTGGGTCGGGGCGGACGCGGTGCGGGCGCGCGACGAGCTCCGGTCCGCCGCGGTGCAGATCGACGCGCTGCGCGACCAGGTGCAGCGGGGTGACCTGCAGCGGGCCGCGCCGACGTTGACGGCCCTGAAGCACCACGCGGCCGCCGCGTTCGACCTGACGCACGGCCCGCGCTGGTCCGCCGTCGCCGCCCTGCCATGGCTGGGCCGCAGTGTGCGAGCGGTGCAGACCGTCAGTGAGGTCGCCGACGGCCTGGCTACGGGTGCCCTGCCCGCCCTGGTGGGCACCGCGGCCCACGTGGACCCGGCTGCCCTCGTCCCGCGGAACGGGCGGGTGGACCTCGCGCCGCTGCGCGAAGGCGGCCCAGCGGTGATCGCGGCGGATGTCCAGGTGCAGGACGCGGTTCGACGCGTGGACTCCGTGGACCGCGACGGCCTGCTCCCCGCGGTGTCCTCGCCGCTGAGCGTCCTGCGCTCGCAGCTGGACAGCCTCGCGTTGACGACGGCGACGGCTGCTCGCGCGGTGCGGCTGCTCCCGCCGATGCTGGGCGCGGACGGACCCCGCAGCTACCTGGTCCTGGTGCAGAACAACGCCGAGCAGCGCGCGACCGGCGGGGTGCCCACACTGGTCCGGCTCCGGGTCGTGGCCGGGCAGGTCGAGATCGCCGAGACACGCTCCGCGACAGGGCGCCTGGCCCACCTGCCCAGGCCGATCCTGCCCCTGACCCCGGCCGAGCAGTCGCTGTTCGGCGAGGGCCTGGGGACCTACCTGGGCAATGTCACCTCGACCCCCGACTTCCCCCGTTCGGCGAAGCTCGCTCGGGCCATCTGGCGCCAGCGGGCGGGGACCGACCTCGACGGCGTCCTGTCCATCGACCCAGGTGGGCTCGCCAACCTGCTGGCGGTGACCGGTCCGGTCAAGCTGACGACCGGTGGGGTCCTGACCGCAGGCAACGCTGCCGGGATGCTGATGAACGCCGTCTATCTGAAGCTCCTCGACCCGGCGGAGCAGGACCGGTTCTTCGCTGCAACGGCGGTCACCGTGTTCAGCGCGCTGTCAGATGGCCGAGGCAATCCGTCCGAGCTAATCGCAGCGCTCGGCAAGTCGGCCCGCGAGGGCCGGCTCATGGTGTGGTCGGCGCACCAGGACGAGCAGGCGCTGCTGTCGGGGACCATGCTCAGTGGTGAGCTGGTCGGGGTCCACGGCCACGCGCCCGTGGTCGGCGTCTTCCTCAACGACGGCACGGCGGCCAAGATCGGCTACTACCTGCGCACGGACGTGGTCGCCCGGCCCACCGGCTGTCGCCCCGACGGCTCCCAGACGGTCCACGTCACGGTGACCTTGACGAACACGCTGAGGCCCGCGGACGTTGCCTCACTTCCGCCCTACATCTCCTCCGGCATCCTGGTCCCCAAGGGCCAGGTGCGGACGAACGTGTTGCTCTACGCCCCGGCGGCCGGACAAGTGGAGCGCGTCACGGTGCGCGGCGCGTCCGAAGGCGTCTTGTCCCAGACCCATGACGGCCTCGCGGTCGTCGGCAAGACCGTCCAGCTCAAGCCGGCGGCCAGCGTCGCCATCGACTACGACATCGTGACCGGCCACGACCAACCCGACACGCCGGTGCTGCGAGTAACTCCGGTGGCGTTGGGTAGCGTTGAGGTAGATAGTTCCATGTGCGCCCGTTTGCCCTAGGCTCCTGAGACCATCTTCGACCTCGCGGAGGACCGTGCCATGCTAGGACGCGCCATTCGGGTGGCCATCGTGGCCGCCATCCTGATCCTTGCCCCCGCGGCTGCGATGGCATACCGGGCACCCGGCTACACCTTCACCGTCACCGACCCGACACCGGTCGTTGGCGTGCCGTTCGAGGTCGTTCTCACCGGCGTTGTAGCGCGTGAGCGGCTGACCTTGACGGTCACGAGCAACTCGGCGTCGATCAGCAGCAACGCCATCGAGATCGCCGGCACGAAGTCGCTCACCAAGACCGCCAACGCCAATGCCACGGCGACCTACCGGGTGACCCTTTCCGCGGCAGGGAGCTACACCCTTGTCGGCACCAACGCGGCGGGAGCGGTCATCGCCCGACAGCAGGTGGTAGCTGCTGCTGCCGGCGCAGGTGGCCCCCTTCTCGGCCGGACCGGGTTCGAGGTCCAGCCGTTCCTCGTGGGCGGCGGCGCGCTCGTCCTTGCCGGCGCCGGCGCGGTCCTGCTCGGCCGCCGTCGCCACGCGGGAGCGGTGCGCGCCTAACCCGGGACCCGCTCCTTCGTGCGCTGGTCTCGGCATCGGCCACCGATGCGTCTCGACGCGCACCGGTGACCCGTGGCAGCGGCGTCACGGCTGCCGCACTGGGCGCGGGCCTGCTCGTGTTCGCCGGGTGCGCGGACCCCACCCGGGGGTCACCGGTGGGCGCCGCATCGGTCGGTGGTGCGGCGGCCTACGCCGCACAGATCGTCCAGGAGACCAACCACGTGCGTGCCGTCGCGGGCAGGCCAGCGCTGCGGGCCTCGCAGTGCGCAGCGGCCGCTGCGCGAGCGCGCGCAGCGCAGCTGGTCGGGACCGCGACGCTCACACACCTGCCCCTGGCCGGTGTCATCGCCCGGTGCCCACCTGCGGGCACGGCGGCCGAGAACCTCAGTCGGGCCTCCG
>DASSLY010000078.1:0-188906 GCA_035689185.1 Dermatophilaceae bacterium | reverse complement strand
GACGGGGCGGATGGTCTACTGGAGCCGATCCCGCCACGAGCGGTGGGCCAAGGGCGACACGTCGGGCGACGTCCAGCTGGTGGTGGAGGCGTCCTACGACTGCGACGCCGACGCCCTGCTGTTCGTGGTCGACCAGCAGGGCAAGGGCGCCTGCCACACCGGCGAGTTCAGCTGCTTCTACCGCCGCTTCGGTGCCCCACCCGAGTAGGGACGACTTCCGGGCCCTGGCCCGCTCCGCCCCGGTGGTGCCGGTGTGGCGGGAGATCCTGGGCGACCTCACCACGCCCGTGGCCGGCTTCCAGCGGGTCGTGGGCGACGGCGCCGGCTTCCTGTTCGAGTCGGTGGAGCACGGCGAGCGGTGGAGCCGGTGGTCGTTCGTGGGGCGCAACCCGTCCACCACGCTGGTGGCCCGCGACGGGCGCATCGAGGCGGACCGGGGCGTCCCCGACGGCGTGCCGCTCGACCGGGGCGTGCTGGCCGCGGTGGACGGCCTGCTGGCCGCCTACCGCTCGCCCGCCGTCCCCGACCTGCCGCCGCTGCACGGGGGGGTGGTGGGCTACCTCGGCTACGACGTGGTGCGGGAGGTCGAGCGGCTGCCCGACGTCCCGCCCGACGACCACGGGCTGCCCGACGCCGTCCTGTCGGTGGTGGGGGAGATCGCCGCCTACGACCACTGGCGCCAGCGGGTCACCCTGGTGGCCAACGCCTTCGTCCCGCCGGGCGCCGGCGACGCCGAGGTCGACGCCTGCTACGACGGCGCCCTGGCCCGGCTGGACCAGCTGGCGGCCGACGGCGCCCGGCCCCTCGACGAGCCGGTGGTGGAGCCGCCTGAGCGCGACGAGCCGCCGGCCGACGTGACGCGCACGGTCAGCGCCGAGGAGTACGCCAGGGCGGTGGCCGCCGCCAAGGAGCGCATCCTCGACGGCGACATCTTCCAGGTGGTCCTGTCGATGCGGTTCGACCTCGACCTGGGCGCCGAGCCGTTCGACGTCTACCGGGCCCTCCGCCAGGTCAACCCCTCGCCGTACATGTACTTCCTGCGCCACCCGGAGATCACCGTGGTGGGCTCGTCCCCCGAGCCGATGGTGCAGCTGCTGGGCGACCGGGTGGTGTCCCGGCCCATCGCCGGCACCCGGCGCCGGGGCCGCACCGACGAGGAGGACCGGCGCCTGGCCGCCGAGCTGCGGGAGCACCCCAAGGAACGGGCCGAGCACGTGATGCTGGTCGACCTGGCCCGCAACGATGTCGGGCGGGTGGTGCGCTTCGGCACCGAGCAGGTCGACGAGCTGCTGACCCTCGAGCGCTACAGCCACGTGATGCACCTCACCTCGCAGGTCTCGGGCCGGCTGGTCGACGGGCTCGGCCCGGTCGACGTCCTGCGGGCCACGCTGCCGGCCGGCACCGTGTCGGGCGCCCCCAAGGTGCGGGCCATGGAGATCATCGACGAGCTGGAGCCCACCAAGCGGGGTCCCTACGCCGGCGTGGTGGGCTACGTCGACTTCAGCGGCAACCTCGACACGGCCATCGCCATCCGCACCATGCTCGTGCGCCCCGACGGCCGGGCCAGCGTCCAGGCCGGCGCCGGCATCGTCGCCGACTCCGACCCCGCCCACGAGGACCTGGAGTGCCGCAACAAGGCGGCCGCCCTCCTCGCCGCCGTCCCCGCCGCCCGCCGCATGACCGCCGCCCGCCGGGCTGCAGCCGGCATCCCGAGTACATAGGGTGCGGTTTCCGCACCCTATGTACTCGGGAGTGGCCGTCAGTTGGCGGAGGGGTCGTCGGGGTACCAGGCGTGCATGGCCAGGCGGCCGCGCTGGCGGCGCAGGACCGCCGACCACAGGCCCTCGGGGTCGGGGGAGAGCACGTCGCCGGGGGCGGCGTCGACCACCCACCAGGCGCCGGCGTCGATCTCCGCCTCCAACTGGCCGGCGCCCCAGCCGGCGTAGCCGGCGAAGAGCCGCAGCGCCTCCACCGGCGGGCCGTCGGGCGCGGGGCCGTGGCCCAGGTCGACGATGCCGACCCCGCCCACCAGCGGCTGCCAGCCGTCGGCCCCGCCGCAGCGGCCGAGGCCGATGACCGCCGTCTGGGCCACCGGCCCGCCGACGAAGATCACCGACGGCGTCACCGCAACGCCGTCCCACTCGGGGAGCGGCTCGGCCACCTCCGTGTCGCTCGGCCGGTTGAGCACGAGCCCCACCGCCCCCTCGGCGCTGTGCTCCAGGAGGACGACGACGGTGCGGTCGAAGTTGGGGTCGCCCAGGATCGGGGTGGCCACCAGCAGCCGTCCGGTGAACGACGCGCTGGCCATGCCCCATTGTCCCGCGCTCCGCCCTCTCCTGCGACGGGTGCGACAATGCCGGGGTGGAGCACGCCGCCGACTACCGGGCCCTGCGCGACGACGCCGGCGTCGTCGAGCTGCCGCGGGACTTCCTGCGGGTCGCCGGCCCCGACGCCGTGAAATGGCTCCAGGGCCAGCTGAGCCAGGACGTCGCCGCTCTGCCCGGCGGCGCCTCGGCCGACTCGCTGCTCCTGCAACCCCAGGGCAAGGTCGACGCCCTCCTGCGGGTCACCCGCATCGGTGCCGACGAACTGGTCGTCGACGTGGACGGGGGGTTCGGCGAAGCGGTGCTGGAACGGCTGCGGCGCTTCAAGATCCGCGTCAAGGCCGACATCGAGCCGCTGGCCTGGCGGTGCCTGGCCCTGCGGGGCCCGAAGGCCGTCCAGGCGGCCGAGGGAGCCGAGGGACGCCTGCTCCCGGCCGACTGGCCGGGCCTGCCCGGCGTCGACGTGGTGGGCGAGGAACCCGCCGTCGGCGAGGGCGTGCGGCGGTGCGGGCTGGAGGCGTGGCAAACGGTGCGGATCGAGGCCGGCGTCCCCCTGATGGGCGCCGAGCTCACCGAGCGCACCATCCCCGCCGAGGCGGGCGTGGTCGCCCGCACGGTGAGCTTCACCAAGGGCTGCTACACCGGCCAGGAACTGGTGGCCCGCATCGACTCTCGGGGCGGCAACGTGCCCCGGCACCTCCGCGGCGTCGTCGTGCACGGGGCCCGGGTGCCGGCCGGCGCCACCGTCGTCGTGGGCGGCAAGGAGGTGGGAAGGCTCACGTCGGTCGCCGCCGCAGGCGAAGGCGACGGCGCCGTGGCCCTGGCCTACGTGGGTCGCGACGTCGAGCCGCCGGCCGACGCCGAGGTGCGCTGGGACGGTGGCGCGGCACCCGCCCGCGTCGCCCTCCTGCCGCTGGTGCAGTAGTGCGCGGTTGGGCCCGGGCGGTCGCCGGCCTGGCCGCCGGCTTCCTGGTGGCGGGGTGCACGGCGTCGGCGTCCATCAGCTCGCTGCCGCCGCCGCCGTCCACCGCTCCCCATCCCTCGACCAGCGCCCCGCCGGACTACACGGGTGTCGCCCTTCCCGTGGCCCCCGCCGGCCGCACCACGTCCACCACGCTGGCCATGGGGCCCGGCGCCGCGACCCTGAACGGGACTGTGACCGGGCCCGACGGCGCGCCGGCAGGAGGAACCACGGTGCGGGTTGAGCGCATGGTCGGCAAGGCCACCGCCCACGTCGACGTCCCCACCGCCGACGACGGCACCTGGTCGGCCGCCGGCATCCTGGGTGGCGCCTACCGGGTCCGGGCCTGGCGGCCGCCCGACCTGGCCACGCTCCAGGCGGCCAACATCTTCCTCGGCGCCGCCGACACGTTGGCCGTGCCCCTCCAGATGGCGCGGGTCTACGGCACCACCCCCCAGATCGCGGTGGCGCCCAACCCGCCGGTCGCCGGCGTCCTGGCCAGCGTCGTGGTGCAGGTCACCTCCCGTACGGTGAACGCCGACGGCACGATCCAGGGCCCGCCGCTGGTGGGCGCGGCGGTCGAGCTCCAGGGCGGCACCGGGTGGGGGGTCGGCGGGCTCAACCCCACCCTCACCGACAGCACCGGCCGGGCCAAGTGGGACGTCGTGTGCCGGGGTGCCGGCCAGCAGCCCCTGCGGCTGGTGGTGAACGCCGTCGAGCCGTTCCAGCTCTCGCTCCCCGGGTGCCTCCCGCCGCCCACCACCACCACGACGCTGGCGCCGGCGCCCACGGTCCCGGGCGTGCCGACCACCACCACCACCACCACCAAGCCGGGAGCGACGACGACGACCACCAGGCCCGGCATCACGACGACCACCACCCGGCCCACCGTCTTCACCACCACGACCACCACCCGCCCGGGTGGTCCGCCGACGACCAAGAAGCCCTGAGCCCCGCGTCTCGGTACCCTGGAGCCGTGGAGCGGGAGGGCGGCCGGCGGCCCTGGTGGCTGCGCGTGGACGGCGTCCCACCGTCGATGGCCCGCCGTTGGGCGCGGTGGCAGGGACCGCTGGGCGAGCGCCAGCTGTGGCTGTTCCGTTCGGTCCTGCTGCTCGGTCTGGTGACGCCGATCGCCCTTCGCGAGACGGCGGCCGACTTCGTGAGCAGCGTCCTGCTCATCGCTTTTGCCCTCGCCCTCGCGCCCGCCGTTCCCCGGCGGCAGATCCTCTTCCTTCCCGCCAGAGCCCGCCCCTAGCGGCGAACGGCACGAGTTCCACGTGGACGATGTCGATCTCGTCGACCGGCTCGAACGGGGCAGGTGCAAGCGCCCGCATCATCGACCAGTGGGTGCCTGTCGCCACTGCGATGAATGACGCCTGGACCGCCGCCGCCGGAAGGGCCACCGAAGCGGCCGAAGCGCTGACCGACCACCTCCATGACCTCGCCGCTCGAGCCCCGACCTCGCCACGTGTCACGGAGGCGCTCAGCCAAGCGGGGTGGGGCGAGCGCAGAGCGGCAAGTCATCAATGTCGACGACCCGACGAGACGGAACTGCGCGGCACAGTGACGCCTCCCGCGTGCGGGGGAAGGGAGTCAGCCGGCGGGTAGGCGGACCTCCATCCGGGTCGCCCCCGGCCGGGAGCGGGCCTCCACCCGGGCGCCCATGGCCGCCGCCAGCTCGGCCACGATGGCGAGGCCGAGCCCGGAGCCGGCCTGGCGGGCCACCGGCCGGCGGGTCTGGTAGAGGCGGTCGAACACGTGGGGGAGGTCCTCGGCGTCCATGCCCGGCCCGTCGTCGGTGACGGCGACGACCACGCCGCCCTCGCCGGCGGTGGCCGACACGGTGATGGTGGCGGTGGCGAACTTCAGGGCGTTCTCCACCAGGTTGGCCACGATCTGGGCCAGCCGCTCCGGGTCGGCCGACGCCACGAGGCCGCCGGCGCCGTCCACCTCCAGCGACAGGCCGGCGGACGCGGCCGCCGGGCGGAAGCCCTCGGTCGTCCGGGTGACCACCTCGCCCACGTCGACCGCCTCGAGGTGCAGCGAGAAGGCCCGGGCGTCGAGCTTGGCCAGGTCGAGCAGGTCGCCCACCAGCCGCTCCAGGCGGCGGGCCTCGGCCCCGATGACCTCGGCCGCCCGCCGGGTGTCCGGGGCGGCCCCGTCGGCGATGGCCTCGGCGAAGCCGCGCACCGACGTGAGCGGCGTGCGCAGCTCGTGCGACACCGACAGCAGGAACTGGCGCTGGAGGCCGCGGGCCCGCTCCAGCTCGGCCGCCATGGTGTTGATCGACGACGCCAGCCGGGCCAGCTCCTCCTCGGCAGCCGGCGCCGTCACTCGCACGGCCAGGTCCCCGCCGGCGATGCGCCGGGCGGCATCCGCCGCGTCGGACACCGGCCGGGCGAAGCGGCGGGAGAGCCGGTCGGCCGCCGCCGCGGCCACGGCCAGGGCGGCGCCGGCCGAGACCAGGAACCAGGGGAGGGCGACGCCGAATCCCGACGCCTGCCGGCGGGTGAGGACGACAGCGAGGCTGACGGGTGTCCCCGCCCGCGCCACCGGCGCGGCGGCGTAGGCGACGCCGCCGCGCCAGCCGGACACGACGGGGGTCCCGGTCCGCAGGGCGTCGAGCTC
This sequence comes from Dermatophilaceae bacterium, assembly GCA_035689185.1. Classification (GTDB taxonomy): domain Bacteria; phylum Actinomycetota; class Actinomycetes; order Actinomycetales; family Dermatophilaceae; genus DASSLY01. Next base: position 182,993 of record DASSLY010000078.1, on the reverse strand, counting down.
CGAGGGGCTGAGCGTCACCCCGCCCACCGGGCCGGTGGCGGCCAGGGCGGCCCGCCGGGCGGCCAGGCGCCCGGCCAGCGTGGTGGTATCGGTCGGCACGGCGACGATGCCGGCGCCCTCCAGCCGCAGCGCCCGCACCATGGCGGCCAGCACCGCCTTCTGCTGGAGGCCCTCCACCGCCGTCGACAGGGTGACCGCCTGCTCCTGCAGGTCGTTCACGGTCGCCCGCCGGGCGGCGGCGTGGGCCAGGGCCAGGGTGCCGAGGCCGGTGACGACCAGGGCGGCCGCCACCAGGCCGACGATGGTGAGCGTGAGGCGCCGGCGCATCAACCCAGCCGGTAGCCGACGCCCCAGACGGTGGCGAGGGGGAGGGCGTCGCCCAGCTTCTTGCGCAGCTGGCGGACGTGGACGTCGACCGTGCGGTCGTCGCCGAAGTAGTCCTGGCCCCACACGCCGTCGAGCAGCTGGCGGCGGCTGAGGGCCAGGCCCCGGTGCTCGGCCAGGTACCGCAGGAGGTCGAACTCGCGGGTGGCCAGCGGGACCACGGTGCCGTCCACCGTCGCCTCCCGCCGGCCCGTGTCGATGGCCACCCCGCCGGCCACCAGCACCTGGGGGGCCGGGCGGGGGCCGTCGGTGCGCCGCAGCACCGCCTTCACCCTCGCCACCAGCTCGCGAGGGGAGAACGGCTTGGTGATGTAGTCGTCGGCGCCCAGCTCCAGGCCGACGATGCGGTCGACCTCGCCGTCGCGGGCGGTGAGCATCACCACGGGGACCGCCTGGCCCGGGGCGCCGCGCAGCCGCCGGCACACCTCGAGGCCGTCGACGGCGCCCGGCAGGCCCACGTCGAGGACCACCAGGCGCGGGCGCTCCCGCCCGACGAGCTCGAGGCCCCGCTCGCCGTCGCCCGCCTGGAGGACCCGGAACCCCTCCCGGCGCAGGTAGAGGTCGACGAGGTCGGCGATGTTGGGGTCGTCCTCGACGACCACGATGGTGCCCTGGTCGGCCTGCACGGTGGAAGCGTGGCACCTGGTTGTGAGGGATGTGTGATTCCGACAGGGGCCGGGGCGGGCGCCGGTACGCTGACGCCGCCGTGGCCACCTACCTCGACACGATCCTCGACGCCCACCGCTCGGCCGCCCGCGCCGACAGCCGGCCCGTCGACCGGCTGGTGGAGCAGGCGCGCGACGCCGGCCCGGCCCGGTCCTTCGCCTCCGCCCTCGCCGGCGAGGGCCTGTCGGTGATCGCCGAGGTCAAGCGGCGCTCCCCGTCCAAGGGCGACCTGGCGCCCCACCTCGACCCCGCCACACTGGCCGGCGCCTACGCCGCCGGCGGGGCCGCCTGCCTGTCGGTGCTCACCGACGAGCGCTTCTTCGGCGGGTCGGCGGCCGACCTGGCGGCGGCACGGGCGGCGGTCAAGATTCCGTTGCTGCGCAAGGACTTCACCGTGTGCGAGGCCGACGTGTGCGACGCCCGCATCATGGGCGCCGACGCCGTCCTCCTGATCGTCGCCGCCCTCGACGACGCCGAGCTGCGGGCCTTCCACTCGCTGGCCGGCGAGATCGGGCTCGACGCCCTGGTGGAGGTGCACGACGAGGGCGAGCTGGAGCGGGCCCTGGCGGCCGGCGCCACCCTCGTCGGGGTCAACCAGCGGGACCTCGTCACGTTCCGCGTCGACACCGAACGGGCCGTGCGGGTGGCCCGGGCCATGCCCGCAGGGATGGTCCGCGTGGCGGAGTCGGGCGTCTCCGGCCCGGCCGACGCCGCCCGCCTGGCCGGCGCCGGCTACCACGCCGTGCTGGTGGGGGAGTCGCTCGTCACCAGCCCCGACCCCGGCGAGGCGGTCCGGGTCCTGCGATCGGTGGCCGCGTGTTCGTGAAGGTGTGCGGCACCACGAGCGAGGAGGACGCCCTGCTGGCGGTGGCCATGGGGGCCGACGCCGTGGGCTTCATCTTCGCCCCGTCCCCCCGGCAGGTGTCGGCCGCCCTCGTGCGCAACGTGGTCCACCGCCTGCCCCCCGAGGTCGTCACCGTGGGGGTCTTCCGTGATGCGGCGCCCGAGCAGGTGGTGAAGACGGTCAACGGCATCGGCCTGAAGGTCGCCCAGCTGCACGGGCACGAGACGCCCGAGCAGGTCCGGTGGGTGGTCGAGCGGGTCCCCACCGTGATCAACGCCTTCCCCGCCGGCAGCGGCGCCATCGCCCGCGCCGGCGAGTACGGCGCCCAGATCCTCATGCTGGACGCCCCGTCGCCGGGATCCGGCCAGGTCTTCGACTGGCGGCTGGTCGACGGCGTGCCGCCGGGGTCGCGGCTGCTGCTGGCCGGCGGCCTCACCCCCGCCAACGTGGGCGAGGCCGTCGCCCAGGCCCACCCGTGGGGGGTCGACGTGTGCACCGGCGTCGAGTCGTCGCCGGGCCACAAGGACCCGGTGAAGCTGCGGGCGTTCGTGGCCGCCGCCCGGAAGGCTGCACCCCGCGAGTACCACAGCGCCGGCGACGGCCCCTTCGACTGGGAGGCCGAATGACAGCCCTGATGCGCGAGCCGGACGCCGGCGGCCGCTTCGGCCGCTTCGGCGGGCGGTTCCTGCCGGAGGCGCTGGTGCCGGCCTGCGAGGAGCTGGAGGGCGCCTTCCGGGGCGCCTGGGCCGATCCGGCCTTCCACGACGAGTACCTCGGCATCCTCCGGGCCAACGGCCGGCCCACCCCCGTCACCGAGTGCCGGCGGCTCTCCGAGCGGCTCGGCGTGCGCCTCCTGCTCAAGCGGGAGGACCTGAACCACACCGGTTCGCACAAGTTCAACAACGTGGTGGGCCAGGCCCTGCTCACCCGCCGCATGGGCAAGACCCGCGTCATCGCCGAGACGGGGGCCGGCCAGCACGGCGTGGCCACCGCCACGGCGGCCGCCATGTTCGGCTTCGAGTGCGTGGTGTACATGGGCGAGGTCGACGTCGAGCGCCAGGCCCTCAACGTGTTCCGCATGAAGCTGCTGGGAGCCGAGGTCCGGCCGGTGGGCTCGGGGAGCCGCACGCTGAAAGACGCGATCAACGAGGCCCTGCGGGACTGGGTCGCGTCTGTGGAGTCCACCCACTACTGCCTCGGGTCCGTCACCGGCCCCCACCCCTACCCGTGGATGATCCGGGAGCTGCAGCGGGTCATCGGCGAGGAGGCGCGCGGCCAGTGCCGGGCCGTCCTCGGCGGCGGCGACCCGGACTACGTGGTGGCCTGCGTGGGCGGCGGGTCCAACGCGGCGGGCACCTTCGCCGGCTTCGTCGACACCGCCGCCAAGCTGGTGGGGGTCGAGCCGGCCGGCGGCGCCGCCATCGGCCGGGGCATCCCGGGGGTCGTGCACGGCTCCCTGTCCGAGCTGCTCCAGGACGAGCACGGCCAGGTGCTGGAGGCCCACTCGGTGTCCGCCGGCCTCGACTACCCCGGCGTCGGCCCCGAGCACGCCCACCTGGCCGACGTCGGCCGGGCCCGGTACGTGCCGGCCACCGACGAGGAGGTGCTGGACGCCCTGCGGCTGCTGGCCACCACCGAGGGCATCATCCCGGCCCTCGAGCCGGCCCACGCCGTGGCCTGGGTGGCCCGGGCCGCCGGCACCCCCGAGCTGCCGGCCGGCTCCACCGTGCTCGTCACCATGTCGGGCCGGGGCGACAAGGACGCCGAGCACGTCATGCGCCTCCTCGGAAACGCCCTGTGACGGGGCGGCTGGAGGCCCACCTCAGGGCCCGCAGAAACGCCGGCGCCAAGCTGCTGGTGCCCTACGTCACCGGTGGCCTGGGGCCCCGCTGGACCGAGGTCCTGGCCGCCATGGTGGCGGCCGGCGCCGACGCCGTCGAGATCGGCATTCCCTTCTCGGACCCGGTCATGGACGGCCCCACCATCCAGCAGGCGTCGCAGGCGGCGCTCGGCGGCGGGGCCACCCCCACCGGCGTCCTCGACGCCCTGCCGGCGGCGGGTGTCACCGTCCCGCTGGTGGCGATGACCTACTACAACATCGTCTACCGGGCCGGGCACCGGCGCTTCGCCCACGCCCTGCACGCCAACGGGGTGGCCGGCGCCATCATCCCCGACGTGCCCCTCGAGGAGCTGGACCCGTGGGCGGCGGCGGCCGCGTCGGAGGACGTGGAGACGGTGCTGCTGGCGTCGCCCGTCACCCCCGACGACCGCCTGGCGCGCATCTGCGAGCGGTCGCACGGCTTCGTGTACGGCGTCAGCGTGATGGGCACCACCGGCGAGCGCCGGCAGCTGGCCCAGTCGGCCGGCGTGCTGGCCAAGCGGCTCAAGGCCCACACCGACAAGCCGGTGCTGCTGGGTTTCGGCGTGTCCACGCCGGCCCACGCGGTGGAGGCGTGCGCCGAGGCCGATGGGGTGATCGTGGCCTCGGCCCTCATGCGCATGGTGCTCGACGGGGCGTCCCCCGAGGAGGTGGGCGACGCCGTCGCCGCCTTCCGCGCCGCCCTCGACTAGCGCGCGGCGATGCCGGGCGGGTCGGCGCCGGCCGGTGCCGGGTTCGGGGTCGACCACATGACGACGCGGCGGCCGCCGTCGGCCTTGGCCCGGTAGAGCGCAGCGTCGGCCCTGGCCAGCACCTCGCCCAGCGGCTCGTCGCCGCCGACGAGGGCCAGACCCACCGACGCCCCCAGTCGGCGGGCCTCCGGGAATGCCCCGGCGACGGAGGCGGCCACCGCCACCACCCGCTTCCCGGCCGACCAGGCCAGGTCGGCGGCCGCTCCGGGCAGGAACACCACGAACTCGTCGCCCCCGAGGCGGGCGACCACGTCGCCCTCGCGCATGGCGTCGCGCAGGGCCCGGGCGAAGGCTTCCAGGACACGGTCGCCGGCCGGGTGGCCCCAGCCGTCGTTGACCTCCTTGAAGTGGTCGAGGTCGACGGCGAGCACGGCGGCCGCCGACGCCGGCTGGCGCCGCCAGTCGCGGACCGCCCGCTCGAGGGCCCGCCGGTTGGCGATGCCCGTGCCCGGGTCGCGCTCGGCGAGGGCCCACGAGGCGTCGCGGTCGCGCTCGATGACGCGCAGGCGGGCAGCCAGGTGCAGGACGAGGGCGAAGTTGGTCGCGACGACGACGGCGACGGTGACGGCGAGGCGGGCCTGGTCGGCCAGCAGCCCCTCGTCGGCGAGCACGGTGACCACCGCCGCCACGACGGGCGGGAGGCCCACGGTGGCCGGGATGGCGACCCTGAGCACCAGCGCCGACCCGTCCCGCCCGGCGTTCACCCGTGACAGCGTCCCGTCGGGGGCGACGGCCAGGGCGGCGAGCATGAGCACCACCAGGCAGACCGCGGTCTCGGCGGCCATGCCGAACGACGACCCCACGCGGTAGAAGTCCTCGCTGCGGGCGGCGTAGCCGATGACCGCCACATACGGGGGCACGGCGGCGGCGACGAGGAGGACCTGGGCACCGCGGGGGCGGCGCACGAGGAGGGCGACGCCGACGCCGGCCAGCAGGAGGCTGACGGCGGTGCCGGCGGCCATACGGGGCCCGCTGGCCTCGCCCGGGTCGAGCAGCCGCTCGAAGCCGACCGGCACGCCGAGGAGGTGTTCGAAGGCGCTGACCAGCCCGGTCAGGGCCACGGCGAGCGCCAGGCCGGTGGAGACCGGCTCGGCCCACTGGCGGGGCCGGCGCCGGCGGTCCCGGGCCAGAAGCCCGATGGCGACGGCCAGGACGGCCAGGGTCAGAGCGGTGACGGGCTTGACCGGCACCCAGCCGGGGTTGACGCTGCGGAGCCGGTCCCAGCCGAGCGGCCAGGCGGCGAAGAGCACCACGCCCGCCGCCGCGACAGCAACGCAGGTGAGACGGGCCAAGGCCCGCAGCCGGGCCCCGGCGTGGTCAGGATCGAGGAGCGGCAAGCCCATGCACCTCCCGCTCGGATCGTGACGCAGCCGGGTGCCCGGCCATCGGGCCGATCGTCCCTTTGCGGAGGGACCGAAGGTCCCTCCGCCAGGGGAAGGACTAGATGTCCCGGTAGACCTCGGTCGCCGCGTAGGCCGGGCGGGAGCCGTAGCGCTCCATCAGGCTGTGGAGCTGGGCGCTGTTGACCGTTTCGTCGGCCAGCAGGTCCCGGACCAGCTGCTCGAGGAGGACCAGGTTGTCGGCCACGAGCTTGCGGGCGGTGGCCAGCGCACCCTCCAGGAGGGCGTCGACCGCCTCGCCCACGCGGTCGGCCTGAGCGCCGAGCTGGCCGAGCTGGGTGTGGGCGGCGCGGGTGGTGGGGCCGAGGGGGCTCATGCCGAACTCGGTGACCATCGAGGTGGCCAGGGCGGTGGCGGAGGCGAAGTCGTTGGAGGCGCCCTGGGTGAAGTCCCCGTCGAGGTAGTGCTCCTCGGCCGCCCTGCCGCCCATGGCGACCACCAGGCGGGCCTCGGCCTCAGAACGGGTGAGGAACGAGTTGTCGTTGCCGCCCATCCACGTCACGCCGCCGGCCTGGCCGCGGGGGACGATGGTGACCGACACGGGGTCGTCGGCGTGGGGCAGCACCATGGCGGCGACGGCGTGACCGGCCTCGTGCCAGGCGGTGATCCGGCGGTCCCGGTCGGTGACGACGGCGGACGTGCGGGCCCGGCCCATCACCGACGTGGACAGGGCGTTCTGGAGGTGCAGGTTGGTGATGACGTCGGAGCCCTGGCGGGCGGCCTCCAGGGCGGCCTCGTTCATGAGCAGCGACAGGTCGGCACCGGTGAGACCGGGGGTGCGGCGGGCCAGGGAGACGAAGTCGACGTCGGAGGCGAAGCGCCGGCCCCGCGCGTACAGCTCGAGGATCTTGGTGCGGCCCACCCGGTCGGGGGCGGGGACGGTGACCCGGCGGTCGAACCGGCCGGGGCGGGTGAGGGCGGAGTCGAGGATGTCCGAGCGGTTGGTGGCGGCCAGGACGATGACACCGGACTCGCTGAAGCCGTCCATCTCGACCAGCAGCTGGTTGAGGGTGTTCTCCCGCTCCTCGTTGCCGCTCCCGCTGGCGTGGGCGTTGCGCGCCTTGCCGACGGCGTCGATCTCGTCGATGAAGATGATGGCGGAGCCCAGCTTGCGGGCGGCGCTGAAGACCTGGCGGACCCGGCTGGCGCCGACACCGACGTAGGTCTCGACGAAGTCGGAGCCCGACAGGGCGAAGAAGGGCACCCCGGCCTCGCCGGCCACGGCCCGGGCGATGAGGGTCTTGCCGGTGCCCGGGGGGCCCACCAGCAGCACGCCGCGGGGCATGCGGGCGCCGGTGTTGGCGAAGCGCTCCGGCCGGGTGAGGAACTCGACGACCTCCTCGAGCTCGGCGACGGCCTCGTCGGCGCCGGCCACGTCGGAGAAGCGGGTTTCGGGGACATCGGCAGGCGCACGCCGGTTCTTGTTCATCTTCCCGATGTTCATGCCCATCCGGGGTCCCATGAAGAAGACGAAGAACCCGATCAGCAGCGCCACCGGGAGCAGGCTCAGCAGCAGGCTGGGCCAGAACGACCCGCCCTTGATCGGCGCGGCCGTCACCTTGACGTTGTTGGCGATGGCGGTGTTGGTGAGCTCAGGACCGGAACCCTCGGGGTAGGCGGTCTGCACCTGGGTGCCGTCGGCCAGGACGAGCACGGCCCGGCGGTTCCCGTCGTTCAGGTGGATGAGGGCGACCTTGCCCTCCTTCATGGCCTCGACGGCGCCGGACAGCGACACCTCGACCATCTTCTTCTTGTCGGTGCTCGACCCGCCCGGCAGGTTGAAGAGGAGCAGGAGGACGAGGACGAACAGCACCCCCAGGCTGGCAATCTGCAGCCAGAGCGGGGCCTTGCCCTTGTTCTTCTGAGGGGGGCGGTTTCCGGAGAATGGCGACATCCGCATGGGTCCGGGCCTTTCTGAGGCGAGTCGGCGTCTCACCTTCCCGTTCTTCGTCGGCACCGAACTCGGCGTATTGAAGCAACTCGCCTGAAGTTCACACGGAGGTGACGAAGGTCCCGGACGGGTGTCTAGTTCGCAAGAAGGTGGTCAGGTCCCGCGCAGGTGCGTACCGCCCTGTCCACCCCGGTACCGCCGGAGTGCGAGTATCCTGGGTGGCGCGGGCAGCGCAGGGTGCGCAGTCCGCGGGCTCACCCTCTTCCAGCTCCCTGCGGCAGCCGGGCGTCGAGGCACGGCCCGACCCGACACAGAGGAGCTGTTCCCGCTTGCAGACGACGTTCGCCGCGCTCGGCGTGGCCCCTGACCTGGTGGCCGCCCTCGCCGAGCAGGGCATCGTGGAGCCCTTCCCCATCCAGGCCCTCACCCTCGCCGACGCCCTGGCCGGCCGCGACGTGTGCGGGAAGGCCAAGACCGGCTCGGGCAAGACCCTGGCCTTCGGCCTCGCCCTCCTGGAGCGCAGCCGCCCGTCGCCCCCAGGCGAGCCCGACTCCCTCGTCCTCGTGCCCACACGGGAACTGGCGGTGCAGGTCGCCGGCGTCCTGGCCCCGCTGGCCGCGGTGCGGGGCCGGCGGGTCGTCGCCGTCTACGGCGGCGCCAGCATGGACCGCCAGGTGAAGCAGGTGTCGAAGGGGGCCGACATCGTCATCGCCACCCCCGGCCGGCTCATCGACCTGGGGGAGAGGGGCACGGTGAACGTGGCCAACGTGCGCCACGTGGTGCTCGACGAGGCCGACCGCATGGCCGACATGGGCTTCCTCCCGCAGGTCGAGTGGTTCCTGCGCCGCATCCAGGCGGACCACCAGACCCTGCTGTTCTCGGCCACGCTCGACGGCGACGTCGACCACGTCGTGCGCACCTACCTTCGCGACCCGGTGCGCCACGAGGTGGCGTCGGAGCAGACGACGGTGGAGGAGATGGAGCACCGCTTCCTCAAGGTCCACCAGATGGACAAGCCCAAGGTCGCGGCGGCCATCGCCCGCGGCCAGCAGCGCACGCTGGTGTTCGCCCGCACCAAGCGGGGCGCCGACCGGCTGGCCCTTCAACTCCAGCGCGAGGGACTGAAGGTCGGCGTCCTGCACGGCGACCTGCGCCAGCAGCAGCGGGAGCGGGCGCTCCAGGACTTCACCGACGGCAAGCTGCCGGTGCTGGTGGCCACCGACGTGGCGGCCCGCGGCATCCACGTCGAGGGGATCGACGTGGTCGTCCACTACGACCCGCCCGAGGACCACAAGGCCTACCTCCACCGCTCCGGGCGCACCGCCCGGGCCGGCGAGGAGGGCGTGGTGGCCACCCTCGTGCTCTGGGATCAGGAGCTCGAGGTCGAGCGCCTGCAGAAGCGCATCGGGGTCCGCCAGCCGCTCGTCGAGGTGTTCTCCAACGACAAGCGGCTGGCCGACCTGGCCGCCTGGGACCCCGCCGAGTCCGTGCCGGAGCCGGCTCCGCCGGCGGCGGTGGCCGGAGGCCGGCGCACCCGATAGCCGCATTTCGCCGGCGGCCGTGCACGGCGCCGCAGGCGCCCACGGCGGCCTGAGCGCCGACGAACCGGCGAGCGAGCCGCAGGCGAGACCAGCCAGCCGGAGGGCGGCACGTCAAACTCGCCGAGCACGCTCCGCTTGCGAGGCGAAACCTAGCGGGCGTAGTTCGAGGCGCCCCACCAGTCGACGACGACGACGGGCTCGTCACCCACCACCCACGCGTCGTGGCCCTGGGGAAGGGCGGTGACGTCGCCGGGCACGGCGTCGAACTCGGTGCCGTCGCCCATCAGGATGTGCAGCGTGCCCTTGAGGTGGTACTGGAAGTGGGGCGCCTCGCACAGGTGCGTGCCGGCGATGGGCTTCACGTCCTGCGACCACTTCCACCCGGGCTCCAGGGTCAGCTGGCCGATCTCCGCATTGCCGATCTTGATCAGGTCGACGCGGCCGTTGGGGAAGGTCCTGGTCTCGTCCGGCTCGCCGAAGGTCTTCTGCTCCGCTGCGCTCATCGTCGTCTCCTCTCGCTCCTGCCCGGACCACCCGGTGGCGATGCAGGGAGGATGGACGACCCCGGTTGCCGTCCGCTTGCCACGACGTGGCAAGGAGCAGTCAGGAAAGGCGGCGGTTCGCAAAGGCGGCGAGGTGGTCGCGGTAGGGGCCGGCGAGGGGCAGCAGGGTTCCGACGCGCAGCCGGGCCCGGTCCGCCCAGCGGTCCACCTTCAGGGCGGCGGCCACCTCGGCGGTGATCCACCAGCCCTCGAGGCCGGCCACGCGGTCGAGGGCGTCCAGCCGCGCCTCGACCTGGTCGAGATCCACGGGATCGCCCAGCCCGGCACACGCCGTCGCCGCCACCAGGCGGGCCTGGACCTCGTAGCGGGCGGCACCGACCGCGGCGGCGTCGGCGGCGAGGGCGGCAGCGCCGGCGGCGGCCGCCGCAGGAGCGCCGGCGGCCAGGTCGGCCCGGGCCCGCAGGAGGCGCCCGCGGAGGCGGTGGCGCCAGCCGAAGGCCTGCTCGGCGTCGCCCAGGCCGGCGGCCTCGTCGACGAGGGCGGCCGCCGCCGCCGGGTCCCCACCGAGCAGGCGGCTCGTGGCCAGGTCGAGGAGGCCGTTGGCCAGCGGTTCGGCCAGGCCGGCGGCCCGGGCGGCCTCGACGGCGGCCCGGGTCAGCTCGTCGCCCTCCTCGCCGGCGCCGAGGTTGCGCAGCACCCACCCCCGCAGGTTGAGGGGCCGGGGTCGCCAGCGGTGGGCGCCCGTACGGCCGATCTCCAGCTCCAGGGCGTCGACGGCGGCGAGGGCGACGTCGGGCCGGCCGGCCATGCCGGCGGCGAGGGCGCGGGCCATGAGCGCGTAGGCATGGGGATAGCGGTCGCCGGCGCCCGGCGCGCCGCCCGCCTGGTCGAGGTGGCGCAGCGCCCGCTCGGGGTCGCCCCGGTTGACGAGGAGCCACCCGCGCCACACGCCGGCGAGGGGAGCGCTGCCACCGGGGCCCGCCGCTTCGAGCCGCCGGGCCGCCCCGTCGAGATCGCCGGTGACCAGCGACACCCACCCGCCGAGGGCGGAGCAGCCGGCCTGCACGTCCGGGTCGCCAGCCGTGGCCGCTCCCTCGTCGGCCAGGCGGAGGGCGTCGGCGAAGCGGCGCTGGAGGTGCGCCGACCAGGCGGCGACCTCGAGGGCCTGGCCGCCGGCGCCCAGCCGGGCGGCGGCGTCCACGTCGGCGTCGCCTGCCCCGTAGTCGCCGGCCATGAGGAGGACCCGCGCCCGCTCGAGCCGGGCGGCGGCCGTGTCGTCGAGGGCGACGGCGTCGTCGAGGAGGCGCAGGGCCTCCTGGTGGTCGAAGCGGGCCGTCGCCGTGCGCGACGCCCGCACCAGCATCCGGGAAGCCAGCTCGGGGTCGCCTCCCTCTCTGGCGTGATGGGCCACGGTGACCGGGTCGGCACCGTCGCGCGCCGCCAGCGCCCGGGCCGCCTCCCGGTGCAGGAACGCGGCGCGCGACCCGCTCATCGTCGCCGCCAGGGCGTCGCGCAGGAGCAGGTGGCGGAAGGCGAACACCGGCCCGTCCTCCACCAGGAGCCGGCGCCGCACGCCCTCCTCGAGGTGGTCGAGCAGGTCGCGTGGACCGGTGCCGGTCACAGCGGCCAGCAGGTCGAGGTCGACCGTGGGCCCGATGACGGCGGCCGCCTGGAGGGTCGGGCCGGCGGGCCCGGCCCGGGCGCAGCGCTCCCGGACGGCGTCGCGGATGGTGCCCGGCAGGACGCCGGTCGGGTCGGCGGAGGCCAGCTCCACCAGGAAGAGGGGGTGCCCCCCGCTCCGCCGGTGGAGGGCGACGGCCAGGCCGGCGCCGACGACCTCCGTCGTGGCGTCCAGGTCGAGGGGCCCGAGATCCACGACGGGGACGCCGGGCAGGGCCGTCCCCTCCTCGACCCGGCGCGCGGCGACGATGGCGACACCGGACCCGTCCAGCCGCCGGGCCGCATAGCCGAGCCACGCCATCGTGGAGGCGTCGGCGAAGTGGAGATCGTCGACGGTGACGGCGAGGGCGGTGCTCTCGGCCCGCCGCCGGAGTACGGCGAGGATGGCGGCGAAGAGCACGGCCTGGCCGGCGCCGCTGTCGGCGAGGGTGCCCAGGTCGGCCTGCGGCGCCTGGCGGTGGGAGGTCCCGAGCAACGGGCGCAGGACCCGGGCGTCGTCGCCCAGGGCGGCGTCGGGCGACCCGGCGTCGCGCACCAGGGCCTCGAGGAGGTCGAGAAGCGGCTGCAGCGGCAGCGCCCGCCCGAGCTCGGTGGCGGCGACGTCGACGGCGGCGGCACCGCCGGCCCGGGCCCGTTCCCGCCAGGCCGCCAGCACGGTCGACTTGCCGATTCCCGCCTCGCCCTCGACCACGCACAGCCCGCCCCGGCCGCGGCCGGCGTCGGCGAGGAGGCGGTCCAGGGTGTCGAGGACCGGCCCGCGCCCCGGTGGCGCCGCCGGTGCGCCGGCCGCCGGACCGCCGGGGACGTGCCCCTGGAGGATGGCGGTGTGCAGCGCCTCGGTGGCGGCGTCGGGGCTGACGCCGAGGTCCTCGGCGAGGACGGCCCGGGCGGCGGCGTAGGTGCTCAGGGCGGCGGCGGGACTTCCGGCGCGGGCCAGGGCCTCCATCTCGGTGCGCAGGAGGTCCTCGTCGTGGGGCAGCCGCAGCCGGGCCAGGTGGGCGGCGTCGGCCGCCCCTCGCCAGTCGCCGGCCGCCATGGCCGCCGCCGCCCCGGTGCGGGCCAGCCGGGCCACGGTGGCCTCGACCCGCGCCCGGTGGGGCTGCGCCCACCAGGGGTCGGGCTCGTCCGCCAGCAGCGGTCCGCGGAGGAGGGCCAGCCCCGCCGCCGCCGCCGCCCGGGCGGCGCCGGGCGCGCCGTCCTCCAGACGGCGGGTCGCCTCGGCGGCGTACTCCTCGAGTGCGGCGAGGTCGGTCCAGTCGGCGTGCAGGGCGTAGCCGGCGTCGGTGCGCTCGACCCGATCGGCGCCGACCACCGCCCGCAGCCGGCTGGCCAGCACGGCGACCTGCTCGGCGGCCCGCCCGGGCGGGTCGTCGCCCCAGATCCGGTCGATCAGCGTGTCGGTGGCGACGGGGTGGGGCGCCTCGACGGCCAGGATGCGGAGGAGCGTGCGCACCTGGCGCCGGCCGACCGCCGACGGCTCGATGCCGTCGACCTCCAGCGCGCCCAGCACGCGCACCCGCAACGCCTGCACGCCCTCATGGTGGCCTGTCTACCCGGCGGCGGCGTCGCGCGCGCCGACGCCGGTGGCGATCTCCTCGGCTCGAAGGGGCCCGCCGGCGTGCAGCGCGAGGGGCGGTGTGGGCGCGTCGACCCGTTCCCGCCATCCCTCGAGCACGGCCTCCATGGCCTCGACGCCGGAACGGGCCGGCGTCCAGCCCAGCTCGGTGCGGGCCCTCGACGCGTCCAGCAGGGGAAGCTCGAGGAACAGGCGGAGGAGGGAGGGCGGGGCCGGCACCAGCCGGGCGGCGAAGGCGAGCCTGAGGCCGGCCAGCATCAGGCGCGCCGGCACCCGCACCGTCGGCGCCCCGAACACCCGGCCCAGCTCCTTGGGCGTGAGCACCGGGTCGGCAGCCAGGTTGAACGGGCCCCGAACCGGCTGCTTGACCGCGAGCCGGTACCCCTCGGCAGCGTCGGCCGAGTGGATCGCCTGGAACGCCAGGCCGGGCACGTCGGGCACGACCGGCACCCGCTTGCCCCCCACCAGCCGGGCCGGCAGCAACGGCCCGGCGAACAGGCGGCGCTGCGAGGCCGCCGACTCGGCCTTGAAGATGAAGCACGGTCGGAGGCGCACGACGCGCATCGCCGGATGGGCCAGTTCGAAGGCGTCGAGGGCCCGCTCCAGGTACGCCTTCTCCCGGCCGTAGGCGGCCGTCGGCATCGAGTGGGTGGGCCACGACTCGTCGACGGGCCGTCCGTCCGGCGGCCCCGGCGAGTAGGTCCCGACCGAGGACGCGTGGACGAGCGCCTCGACGTTCGCCGAAGCGGCGGCGTCGAACACCCGGAGGCTGCCGAGCACGTTGTTCCGCCACGTCGTCAGCGGATCCCGCGCCGGCTGGAACAGCCAGGCGAGGTGGACGACGGCGTCGGCGCCCGCGAACGCGCCGGCGAGGTCGTCACGACTCACGTCGAGGGCGAGGCTGCGCAGCTTCGGCGCGCGCCACGCCCACGGTCGGCGGGCGATGCCCACGATCTCGGTGACGTCCGGGTCGGCGGCGAGGGCGGAGACCACGCTCGTCCCAACGTTCCCGGAGGCGCCGGTGACGACGACCTTCACGGCTTCAGGACCACCTTGATCGCCCCCTGCTGCTTCTTCTGGAACAGCTCGTAGCCGCGGGGCGCGTCCTCGAGGGGCAGCGTGTGGGTGGTGAGGTCGGCGGTCGCCAGCGGGTCGGCGTCGTCGAGGACGCAGGGCAGCAGTTCGTCGATCCACCGCTTCACGTGGGCCTGGCCCATGCGGATCTGCACGCCCTTGTCGAACAGCTGCGTCATCGGCAGCGGGTCGGCGCCGCCGCCGTACACGCCGACGATCGACACCGTGCCGCCGCGGCGCACCGCCGAGATGGCGGTGCGAAGGGCCGCCAGCCGGTCGATGCCCGCCTTCTCGGCGAACGGTGCCGCCACCCGCTTGGGCAGCTTCCCGGCCAGCGCCTGGGCGGCGGCCGCGACCGGCGAGCCGTGCGCCTCGAGCCCGACGGCGTCGATGACGGCGTCGGGGCCGCGCCTTCCCGCGCGCGCCCGGATGTCGGCGGCCACCGCCTCGGGATCGCCGCCGTCGGTCCAGTCGACGACCTCGATCCCGTGGCGGCGCGCCATGTCCAGCCGTTCGGGCACCAGGTCGACGCCGACGACCTGGACCACGTCCTGCTGGCGGGCGATGCGGACGCACATCTGCCCGATCGGGCCCAGGCCGAGCACGGCGACCGAGCCGCCCTTCGGTACGTCGGCGAAGGCCACCGCCTGCCAGGCCGTCGGCAGCACGTCCGACAGGAACAGGAAGCGCTCGTCGGGCGGGCCGTGCGGCACCTTGACGGGCCCGAAGTGGGCCTGTGGCACCCGCAGCAGCTCGGCCTGGGCGCCGGGCACGTGGCCGTAGAGCTTGGTGTAGCCGAACAGGGCGCCGCCCTTGTCGAACTCGTGGGACTGGGTCGTCTCGCACTGGGCGTACAGCTGGAGGTCGCACATGTAGCAGTCGCCGCAGCTGATGTTGAACGGGATCACGACCCGGTCGCCGGGGGCGATGTGGTGCACGTCGGCGCCGACCTCCTCGACGATGCCCATGGGCTCGTGGCCCAGGATGTCGCCCTCCTCCATGAACATCGGGAGCAGCCGGTAGAGGTGGAGGTCGGACCCGCAGATGGCCGTCGACGTCAGTCGGACGATGGCGTCGGTGGGCTCGCGCAGGACCGGATCGGGGACGGTGTCGACACGGACGTCCTCGACGCCGTGCCAGGCGACAGCTCGCATGAGCTCTCCTCTCGCTGTACCCCCCTTCGTGCCCGGTGCACGGCCGCACCACACCAGGGGGCCGAGTTCCGGCGTGACGGGGAGAGGAGGGTTCCGGCGTCGGACATGACCGCCTACAACTCGCGCAGATGCGGATCGTCATCCGGACCCATCTGCCATGGCTCTCGATCCTGCGGGGCCGGCCACGCCCGGCCGATCCCGGCCTCGTCGAGCGCCGAGGCCAGGCAAGTGTGCCACTGCCGGACGATCTCGGCGCCGCCCTCATCGTCGGCGGCGGCGAGGGCCTGCAGCTCGGGGGGGACCGAGGACGAGACGGCGACGAAGGCGGCCGCAGCCTTGGAATCGCCTCGCTCGAGGACGTCGGCGGCGACGTCAGCCTCCCAACCGGCCGGGCATGCGAGCGCGGCGGTGGCGAGCAGCTGCGGTGCGATCCAGGAGCCACGGCGGATGGCTTGGAGGAGCTCGCCCACCGCTCGGTCGGCGGGGTCGGCGATCAGGAGCGCGACACAGCCGACGAGCTGCGGGCGCCAGTCGTCCATGAGCAGCAGGTTCGCGGTGTCGCCCGGACGGTCGCGGGAGCGGTCGAGACACGTCCGCACGACGCCGACCGCCGCGGCACCGTCATAGGACCAGTTCAGGAGCGCGAGGTACCAACCCGGCCCGTCCTTGCCGCCGGGCCCCGAGGCGAACATGGGCGCGAAGGCCCGGAACGGTTTGAACGCCGACCTCCGGAGCACCTTGCAAGGATGTCGCAGAGCACGCAGTCGGATCTGGGATGCTCCCCGTCTAGCCTCGGGAGATGCCGCTCGAGCCAGGTGACAAGGCCCCCGACTTCACGCTGCCGGACCAGAACGGGGAGCCGGTGACCCTCTCGGCCCTCCGGGGCCGGCGGGTACTCGTCTACTTCTACCCGAAGGCCGACACCTCGGGGTGCACCGCCCAGGCGTGCGGGCTGCGCGACGTGTTGGGCGAGATCGGCGACACCGTGGTGCTCGGCATCAGCCCCGACAAGCCGGCGGCCCAGGCCAAGTTCGACACCAAGTACGGGCTGGGCTTCCCGCTGCTGTCGGACCCCGACCACGCCGTGGCCGACGCGTGGGGGGCGTGGGGCGAGAAGAGCATGTACGCCAGGAAGTACATGGGCGTGGTCCGTTCCGCCTTCCTGGTCGACGGCGACGGCATGGTGGCCGAGGCCTGGTACAAGGTCACCCCCAAGGACACCGCCGGCAACCTGCTCAAAGCCCTGTAGGGGCTCCGCGTCCGGTAGGGTCCGGCCCCTGACAGGCTGCCCGCCGCCGGAGGTCACCCGCCGATGAACGTCCCCCCCGAGCTCCGCTACACCGCCGACCACGAGTGGGCTCGGCTGGAGGACGGCAAGGTGCGCATCGGCATCACCGACTTCGCCCAGGACGCCCTCGGCGACGTGGTGTTCGTCCAGCTGCCCGAGCAGGGCGCTACCGTCGACGCCGGCGCCAGCTTCAGCGAGGTGGAGTCCACCAAGTCGGTGTCGGACATCTACGCCCCGCTGGCCGGCGAGGTGGCCGAGGTGAACTCCGCCCTCCTCGACGCCCCCCAGAAGGTCAACGAGGATCCCTACGGCGAGGGGTGGATCTGCGTGCTCGCCCCCGCCGACGCCGCCGCCTTCGACGCCCTTCTCGACGCCGATGCCTACCGGGAACTGATCTCTGGCGACGCCCAGGCGGAATAGCGTGGACGGCGTGTTCTGCAACCGGTGCGGCCACCGCAATCCCGCCGGGTCGAACTTCTGCTCGTCCTGCGGCGGCGTGCTCACGCCCTCCGGGGAGGAGACCACCATCGTCTTCGCCAACGAGGCCACCGGGGAGTCCCTCGACGAGGACCTCAGCGTCAGCCTCGAGGGCATCCCCGAGGGCATGGGGATGCTCATGGTGAAGCGGGGCCCCAACGCCGGCTCCCGCTTCGTCCTGGAGGGCGACGTCACCAGGGCCGGGCGCCACCCCGACAGCGAGATCTTCCTCGACGACATCACCGTCTCCCGCCGCCACGCCGAGTTCGTCCGCCAGGGCAGCAGGTACGTGGTGCGCGACGTGGGCTCGTTGAACGGCACCTACCTGAATCGCGAGCGCCTGGAGGAGGCCCCGCTGACCCACGGCGACGAGGTGCAGATCGGCAAGTTCAAGCTCGTCTTCCTCGCCGCCGGCGAGGGCTGAGCGCCGGTGGGGGACAGGGTCTATCTCTCGATCGGGGAGGTGCTCTCGCTCCTCAAGGAGGAGTTCCCCGACGTCACCATCTCGAAGATCCGCTTCCTCGAGAGCCAGGGGCTGCTCGACCCGGAGCGCACGGCGTCGGGCTACCGGAAGTTCTACGAACCCGACGTCGAGCGGCTGCGGTGGATCCTCCGCCAGCAGCGCGAGCACTTCCTGCCGCTGAAGGTGATCAAGGGCCGGCTCGGCGTCGCCGACCCCGACGACGCCGGCGCGGCCCCGGAGGTGCCGTCGCCGGGGCCCGGCCCGGTGGCCGCCGAGCCGGTGCCGGAGCCCGAGCCCGAGCCGGTGCCCATCCGGCCGGCGCCGGCCGCCCGCCCCGTGGCGGTCGACGAACCCCGCCTCGGACCGGTGGCCACCGGGGCCGTCCCCCCGCCCCCGCCCCAGAGCGCCCTCTCGGCCGGGATCTCGGGCGTGAGCCTCACCATCGAGGAGCTGTCGGCGGCCAGCGGCCTGGCCTACGAGCAGCTCCGCGAGCTGGAGCGCTTCGGGTTCCTCGCCGGGCGCCCGGTGGCGGGCACCGTGTACTACGACGAGGAGGCGCTGGTGGTGGCCAACCTGGCCGCCGGGTTCGCCCGCTTCGGCATCGAGGGCCGCCACCTGCGGACCTACAAGAACGCCGCCGACCGCGAGGCGGGGCTGTTCGAGCAGATCGTCACGCCGCTGTTCAAGCAGCGCAACCCGGAGGCCCGCCGCCAGGCGGTGACCTCCCTCGACGAACTGGCCCACCTCGGCCAGGGCCTGCGGGCCGCCATGCTCCGCCAGGCCCTGCGCCGGCTCACCGGGGGGTGAGCGGAGCCCGGGTCCTCATCTCCCCCGAGGAGCTCCGGGCCGGCGTCGCCCGGCTGGGCGCCGAGATCTCGGCCGCCTACGACGACGGCCTGGTGCTGGTGGCGGTCCTCAAGGGGAGTGTCCTCTTCCTCGCCGACCTGCTGCGGTCCCTGACGATCGCCCCCGAGGTCGACTTCCTGGCCATCTCCCACTACGCCCCCGACTCCGGGCGCGTGCGCCTGCTCAAGGACCTCGACATCGACATCACCGACCGCCAGGTCGTGCTGGTCGAGGACATCGTCGACACCGGCCTCACCCTCACCTACCTGCTGGGCGAGCTGTCCCGCCGCCAGCCGCGATCGCTCGACGTGTGCGCCCTGCTGGACAAGGCCACCCGGCGGATCGTGCCCACGCCGGTCCGGTTCGCCGGCTTCACCGTGGGCGACGACTTCGTGGTCGGGTACGGCATGGACTTCGCCGAGCGCTACCGGAATCTCGACCTGGTGGCCGCCGGCGACCTGGGCGCGCTGCGGTCTGACCCAGACGCGCACGTGGAGCAGTTCTTCAGACGGTAAGGTGCCTCCATGGTGGAGATGCACCTCGCCGCCGTACGGGTGGAGCTGCCCACCAACAACCCTGTCGTGCTGCTCCAGGAGGTCGAGGGGGCGCGGCGCACGCTGCCGATCTTCATCGGGGCGCCGGAGGCCACCGCCATCGCCTTCGCCCTCCAGGGCGTGGTGCCCCCCCGGCCCATGACCCACGACCTCATGCGGGACGTCATCATCGCCCTGGGCGCCACCCTCGAGCGGGTCGTGGTCACCGAGCTGCGCATGGGCGAGGACGGGCGCAGCGGCACCTACTTCGCCGAGCTGCACCTCCGCCAGGGCGGCGAGCCCCGCGTGGTCTCGAGCCGGCCCTCCGACGCCATCGCCCTCGCCGCCCGGCTGGGCACGCCGATCTACGCCGAGGACGACCTTCTCGACGAGGCCGGCGTGGTGCTCGACGCCGACGAGGACGACGAGGACGAGACCGCTCCCGACGAGCTGGTCTCCCAGTTCCGCCAGTTCATCGAGGGCATCAGCCCCGAGGACTTCAGCTCCTAGCCCTGCTGGCTGCGCCGCTCGCGGCCCTGGCACGTCAAACTCGCCGAGCAAGCTCTGCTTGCGAGCGCGAAACAATCGGCGTAGCCTCATGTTTCACTCGTGTAATTCCGCCACTGTGACACTGGGTCGCGGTGGGTCAGCCGGCAGCGGCCGGCACTGGAGGCACTTCCCCCATGGCCGAAGAAGGGTTCCGCGGGCCCCAGGTCTGCAAGATCGTCGGAATCACCTACCGCCAGCTCGACTACTGGGCCCGCACCGACCTGCTGCGGCCGTCCATCAGCGAGGCGCGCGGCAGCGGCACGCAGCGGCGGTACTCGTACCACGACCTGCTGGAGCTGAAGGTCATCAAGCGCCTGCTCGACGCCGGCGTCTCGCTCCAGTCGGCCCGGCGCGCCCTGGAGGTCCTGCGCAGCAGCGGCAACGAGGTGGCCACCGCCAACCTGGTGCTGAACGGGTCGCAGTCGGTCCTGGCCACGTCGGGCGAGGAGATCATCGACCTGCTCAAGGGCGGCCAGGGCGTGCTCAACATCGTTCCCATGGCCGGCGTGGTGCGCGAGCTCGACGCCGCCATCACCGAGCTGGCACCGCCGGCCGACCAGCCCGACGAGCCCGGCGACGAGGGCCTCCCGCGGGCCAGTAGCGGGGGGTAAGGGCCCTGGTTGAGGAGCGGCTCCCGCACGAGCTGATCCGCTTCGCCCACAACTCGGAGCGGCAGTTCGCCAAGCTGCTCGACTTCTACGGCATCACGTGGGAGTACGAGCCCCGGGAGTTCACGCTCGCCTTCGACCGGGCCGGTAAGCCCGTCCAGGCCTTCCGGCCCGACTTCTACCTCCCCGCCTACGACCTGTTCATCGAGATCACCACGCTCAACCAGAAGCTGGTCACCAAGAAGAACGCCAAGATCAGGCGCCTGCGCGAGCAGTACCCCGACGTGCACGTCAAGATCTTCTACCAGCGCGACTACCTGAACCTGCTGGTCAAGTACGGCCTCGAGGAGCCGTCGCAGCTGGTGGACGCCGGCCTCGACGAGGTCGAGCCCCAGCCTCTCGACTTCGGCGTAGGCGACCAGGCCTCCTGACGAGGGGCGGTCCGGTGCAGGCCGGCCGGTGGCGTGTCGTCCTCGTTCCCGTGGGGAACGGGGCGACGGGGAAGCGCTCGGAGCGGGGGACCGACTGGCGCCGGTTGGCCCTCACGGCCCCGCCACGGATCGACGATGGCTTCTGGGTCTTCTTCGGCCTCGTGATGGCCGCCCTTATGCCCGCCGCTCTGCCCGTCCGGGCCGGGGCCCCGCCGTCCGGCCTGGTACGGGCAGCGTCGCCGGCGTGGCGTGGCGCGGGCTGTTCGCCGGCGTGGTGGTTGCCGCCGACCGGCCGCCCCGCGCGCAGGGGACCGTGCGCCGCCCGCTGTTCCTTGCCGCCAGCCTGCTCTGGGCCGCGGTCACGGTGGTCGGTGTCGTCGCGTCCGCGCGCCTGGTGGGGCCCGCCTTCGTCCTGGTCGTCGGCTTCGCCGGCACCATGACCCTCGCGTTCGTGTGCCGGCGGGCGACGGCCGAGGAGTGGGTACCGGCCACACCACGCCGGCGGGCGCTGGCCTTCGCCGGCGCGGTGGCGGCATCGGCGGCACTGGCTGCAGCGGCGCTCGGCGAGCCGGGCGCCAGCGCCGGTCTGGCCCCTGGCCGCGCCCACGTGACCCTGGTCGTCGAACGGCACCGTCCCTCCTAGATTGGCGGGGTGGACGCCCCCCTCCGCCGGTCGCCGCTCGACGCCGCCCACCGCGCCCTCGGAGCCCGCATGGTGGGCTTCGGCGGGTGGGACATGCCGCTCTCGTACCCGGGCGGCACGCTGGCCGAGCACCGGGCCTGCCGGGAGGCGGCGGTGGCCTTCGACGTCAGCCACCTGGGCACGGTGCGGGTCACCGGCGACGGCGCCTTCGACCGGCTGAACGCCGTGCTCACCAACGACCTCGGCCGCATCGGCCCCGGCCGGGCCCAGTACACCCACCTCCTCGACGACGCCGACGGGTCGGTGCTCGACGACATCATCGTGTGGTGGCGGCCCGACGGCGTGTTCGACGTGATGCCCAACGCCTCCAACACCGCCCGCGTCCTGGAGGCGGTGGGCGGCGAGGACGTCACCGCCGGCCGGGCGATCGTCGCCGTGCAGGGGCCGATGGCCCGGGAGCGGCTGGCCCACACCGCCCCCGACGCCGCCGCCGTGCCCCGGTTCTCGGTCGCCCCGTTCACCTGGGAGGGCGTCGAGTGCGTGGCGGCCGGCACCGGCTACACGGGCGAGGACGGCGTGGAGTGCGCCGTCCCGGCCGAGGCGGCCGGCGCCTTCTGGTCGGCCGTCACCGGCGCCGGCGTGGCGCCGGCCGGCTTGGGCGCCCGCGACACGCTGCGGCTGGAGGCGGGTCTGCCCCTCCACGGCCACGAGCTGGGGCCGGGGATCACGCCCCTCCAGGCGGGGCTCGGCTGGGTCGTGGCCTGGGACAAGCCCCGCTTCGCCGGCAAGGCCGCCCTCGAGGCGGAGCGGGCCCGCGGCGTCGCCCGCCGGCTGCGGGGGCTGGTGCTGGAGGGCCGCCAGCCACCGCGCCAGGGCCATCCGGTGCTGGTCGACGGCAAGCCGGCCGGCGAGGTCACCAGCGGCAACTTCTCGCCGGTGCTGGAGCGGGGCATCGCCCTCGCCTTCCTGCCGCCGGCCGTGGAACCCGGCGCCGAGGTGGCCGTCGAGATCCGCGGCGCCGCCGTCCCCGCCGCCGTGGTGAAGCCGCCCTTCGCCGGTGGCGGCAGGAAGGGCTGAGCGTGGGCCACTTCGTCCCCCACACCGACGCCGAGGTGGCCGAGATGCTGGCCTTCATGGGCCTGTCGTCGGCCGACGAGCTGTTCGCCGCCGTGCCCGCAGCCTTGCGCCTGGCCGGCGGCCTCGCCATGCCGCCCGGCCTGTCGGAGCCCGACGTGGCCGCCGAGATGGCCCGGCTGGCGGGTGCCAACGCCGTGCTCCCCGAGCTGGTCTGCTTCGCCGGCGGCGGCATCTACGACCACGAGGTCCCCTCCGCCGTGCGGTCGCTCCAGTTCCGCTCCGAGTTCGTCACCGCCTACACGCCCTACCAGGCGGAGGTGGCCCAGGGGGTGCTCCAGCTCCTCTTCGAGTACCAGACCATGGTCGCCCGCCTGGCCGGCGTGGAGGTGGCCAACGCCTCGCTCTACGACGGTGCCACGGCGCTGGTGGAGGGCGTCAACCTGGCGGTGGCGGCCACCGGCCGGCACCGGGTGCTGGTGAGCCGGGGCGTGAACCCCACCTGGCGGGCGGTGCTCGCCACCTTCGCCGGCGGCACCGGCCACGAGCTGGTCGACGTGCCGCTGTCGGACGGCGTCACCGCCTGGCCCGACGCCGGCGAAGCCGGGGCAATCGTGGTCCAGTACCCCAACTACCTGGGCTGCCTCGAAGACGTGGCCGCCGCCCGGGCGGCCGCCGACCGGGCCGGCGCCCTGCTGGTCGTGGCGGCCGATCCGGTGGCCGCCGGCGTCCTGCGCACGCCAGGCTCGCAGGGCGCCGACGTGGTGGTGGGGGAGGGCCAGCCCTTCGGCACGCCGTTGTCCTTCGGGGGCCCTGCCCTCGGCCTGTTCGCCTGCCGGCTGGCCCACGTGCGCCGGCTGCCCGGCCGCCTGGTGGGCGAGACGGTCGACGTCGAGGGCCGGCGGGCCTACGTCACCACCCTGCGCACGCGCGAGCAGGACATCCGCCGGGAGAAGGCGTCGTCCAACGTGTGCACCAACCAGACGCTCATTGCCGTGGGCTGTGCCATCCAGCTGGCGTGGCTCGGAACCGCCGGGCTTCGGGAGCTGGCCCTGCGCTGCGCCCGCGGCACCCGCTACGCGCGGGAGGCCCTGCTCGCCGTCGACGGCGTGGAGCCGCTGGCGGCCGCCCCGGTGCTGCGCGAGTTCGCCGTGCGCACGCCGCTTCCCGCCGCCACGGTGGTCGAGCGCATGGCCGACGAGGGTTTCCTCGCCGGCATCCCCCTCGGCGACGACTACGGCGACGGCCTGCTCGTCGCCGTCACCGAGCGGCGGACGAAGGCGGAGATCGACCGGTTCGCCGAGGCCCTCGAGAAGGTCGTCCGATGAGCGCCGGAGGCCGGGCCCTGTCGGCGCCCATCATGGGCCGGGGCGAGGAGCCCACCGTCTTCGAGCTGTCGTCGCCGGGCCGGCGGTCGGCCTCGTTCCGCACCACCGGGGTGCCGGAATGGACGGCCGAGGAGCTGGTGCCGGCCGGGCACCTGGCGCCGGAGCCGCTGCCGCTGGCCGAGGTCTCCGAGCGCGACCTGGTGGCCCACATCACCCGGCTGAGCGCCCGCCAGTACTCCGTCGACCTCGGCGCCTACCCGCTCGGCTCCTGCACCATGAAGTACAACCCGAAGCTCTGCGACGACGCCGCCGGCCTGGCCGGCCTGGCCGGCGCCCACCCGTCGGCCCCCGCCCGCCTGGTGCAGGGCTGGCTGGAGCTGCTCGACGACCTGGGCCGGCGCCTGTGCGCCGTCACCGGCATGCACGCCGTCACCCTCCAGCCGCCGGCGGGGGCGGCCGGCGAGCTCACCGGCCTGCTGCTCATGCGGGCCTGGCACCGCGACCAGGGGCGCCAGCGCACCAAGGTGGTGATTCCCGACTCGGCCCACGGCACCAACCCGGCGTCGGTCACCCTCGGCGGCTACACCACGGTCACCGTGCCGTCCGACGACCGGGGCTGCGTCGACGTCGACGCCCTCCGGGCCCGCCTCGACGACGACGTGGCCGGCATCATGCTCACCAACCCCAACACCCTCGGCCTGTTCGAGGAGGACATCGCCGGGATCGCCGCCGCCGTCCACGAGGTGGGCGGGCTCGTCTACTACGACGGGGCCAACCTCAACGCCATCCTCGGCGTCACCCGGCCCGGCGACATGGGCTTCGACATCGTGCACATGAACCTGCACAAGACCTTCGCCGTGCCCCACGGCGGCGGCGGGCCGGGAGCCGGCCCGGTGGCCGTCACCGAGGCGCTGGCGCCGTACCTGCCGGGGCCGGTGCCGGTGCGGACGGAGAGCGGCTGGGACTGGGAGACGCCGGCGAAGTCGATCGGCCGGGTCCACTCCTGGCACGGCAACGCCCTGGCCCTGGCCCGCGCCTACTCCTACGTCCTGGCCAACGGCGGCGACGGCCTGCGGAAGGTGGCCGAGTGCGCCGTGCTCAACGCCAACTGGCTGCGGCACCGGCTGCGGGGTACCTACGACCTCCCCTACGACCGCCCCGGGATGCACGAGTTCGTGGCCTCGGCGGCGTCGCTCAAGCGCCGCAGCGGGCTGCGGGCCCTCGACGTGGCCAAGCGCCTCCTGGAGGAGGGCTTCCACGCCCCCACCGTGTACTTCCCGCTCATCGTCGAGGAGGCGCTCATGATCGAGCCCACCGAGACCGAGAGCCCCCAGACCATGGAGGCCCTGGCCCAGGCCCTGGAGCGCATCGCCGCCGACCCCGAGGGGGCCCACGCCGCCCCCCGCACCACGCCGGTCGGGCGGGTCGACGAGGCCCGGGCCGCCCGCCACCTGATCCCCACCTGGGACGCCCGCGACTAGCTGTTCACCTGGACCTTGCCGACGGCGTTGGCGTCCACCTCGGTGAACCACACGTTGCCGTCGGGCCCCGCGGCCAGGCCGTGGGCGCCGGCGGCGGCGGTGGGAATCGGGAACTCGGTGATGCGGCCGGTGGCGGTCACCCGGGCGATCTTGTTGCCGGTGTACTCGGAGAACCACACGTTCCCGTCGGAGCCGGCGTCGATGAACGTCGGCTCGGAGCCTGGGGTCGGGACGGCGTACTCGGCGATGGCGCCGGCCGTGGTGATGCGGCCGACCTTGTTGCCGACGTGTTCGGTGAACCAGAGGTTGCCGTCCGGGGCGCTCGTGATCCCGACCGGGAAGCTGCTGGTCGCCTCGCCGGGGCTGCCGGTGGGCACCAGGAACTCGGTGAACACCCCCGCCGTGGTGATGCGGCCGACCCGGTTGGCCGGGGGCTCGGAGAACCACAGTGCACCGTCGGGGCCGCGGTCGATGTCGACCGGGCGACTGTCGGGCGTCGGGGTCGAATACTCGGTCACCACCCCGCCGGTGGTGATGCGGCCGATCCTGCTGGCGGTGAACTCGGCGAACCAGAGGGCGCCGTCGGGGCCGGCGACGATGTGGCGGGGCCCGTGGCTGGAGGTGAGCTTCCTGGTGAAGATGTCGTAGTAGAGCCCGTCGACCGGCAGCGGGAACTCCGTGATGGCGCCGGCCGGCGTGATCCGGCCGACCTTGCTCCCGTCGAACTCGGTGAACCACACGTTGCCGTCGGGCCCGGCGGTCACGTCCGACGGCGTCCCGTTGGCGGTGGGCACGGGGAACTCGGTGATGGCACCGCCCGGGGTGATGCGCCCGATGCGGCCGTGGTTGGCGGCCTGCTCGGTGAACCACACGTTGCCGTCCGGCCCGGCCCCGATACCGGGGGGGTCGTCGTTCTGCGTCGGCAGGCCGTACTCGCTGATGGTGCCGGTCGGCGGGACGACGGCCATGACCGGCGTGGCGACGAGCGGCAGCGCCGCCGCAGCCAGCGCCAAGGCGGCGCCCGACACCATGCCGATCCTCCGTGCCCCCATGTGCCGACTCCTCTCGTGTGCCGGCGGCGCCCTCCGCCCTTGCGGCCCCCAGGGGCCGAGGGGCACCGCACCCACGTCATCGCTCGCGTCCCCCATCACTATGGGAACCGCGGCGCCCGAACAGAAGGGCGACTTCTCAGGCCCGCCGGCGGCGGCGGTACAGGACCAGCAGGCCGGCGACGCAGGCGGCCGCCCCGAGTGCCGCCCAGGGCTGGAGCCGGCGGCCGGCGCGGTGCCTGCCGACGACCCGCAGGACGTCGCCGTCGAGCACCAGCGAGGCGTGGCCGCTCGCCACGTCGCGCACCACCGCCGCGTCCCGGTCGGCGGCGAACGTCGCGTGCACGGACGCCGAGCAGGCGGTGAGCCCCGGCGGCCGGCTCGACGCCGCCCTGCCGGCGCCGCTCCGCCCGGTGACGGCGACCGGCGCCAGGAGGGCCTTGGGCCGGCCGGCCGGGTCGACGCCCTGGACGGCGAGCACGTAGACGCCGGCGCCCACGGTGGCCGGTACGGCCAGGTCGGCGCGGAGCGACCGGTCGGCCGCCAGCGGGGGCGAGCCGAGGAGGACCTCGACCGGGCTCCTCACCAGGGCGAGGGTCACGCGCACGCCTTCGGACCCCAGGCTGCCGGGCGGGGTGGAGACGACGAGCCTCCCGCCGGCCGGGACGGCGGGAGCGGCCAGTTCGGCGGCGCCTCGCCCGCATCCGCTTGGCGGCGGCGTGGTGCCCCGCGGCCCGTACGACGGGCCGTAGGCGGGCGCCGACGTCGTCGGCCCGGGACCGTAGGTGCCGGTCTGGGCCGCCGCCGGGGCGACGCCCGACACCGTCAGGGCGAGAACGACCGCTACGCCGCGGTGCATCCTGCCGCCGTCTGCGGCGAAGGCCGGGAGGCGACCGGCGGCGGGCGGTGCCCGGGGTGGGTGCCGGTCCGGAGCGTGAAGGTCAGGGGGGTCGACTGGTCGAGTCCTGCCCTCCCCCCGTGGCCGACGGCCGCCAGGCCGCCCGCCGACCGGACCCACCGGTCGGGCGGCACGGCGACCGCCACGTCCAGGCGGTCGGGCGCGATGGTGGGCTGGCGGCCGACGTCGAGGCGGTAGGCCGGTCCGGGATGCAGTCGACCACTCAGATGCAGCTCGAGGGTGCCGGAGGAGCCGGCGGCCAGATCGACGAAGACGCTGTAGACGTGCCGGCCGAGCTCCCGCTCCTCGCTCGGAGCGATCGGCCGGCCGTCGAGGGTGGCACCGTCGAGCCCCAGCGGCGAGTACACGGAGACCCAGTCGCGTGCCTGGCCGGTCCCGACCGGGAACCCCGGCCCGCCGAGGACGTAGGCCGGTAGCCCACCCGCCGGTGCCCGGTTCTCGATGCGGATCCGGGCCACCGACCGCACGACGCCGGTGTCGGGGTCGTAGGCCGCCCGGTAGGACACCGACCGTCGCTGGAACCAGTCGATCTTGTTCTGACCGCCGTTCTGGGTGACCACCTGGAGGAAGTCGCCACTGCTCGGGGCGATGGCGCCCGCCACGCCCACGCGCTCGAGGACCCGCTGCTCCTCCGGCCGGACGCTGTGCACCATGAGGTGCCTCCCCTCGACGGCGGGCACGAGGGCCGCCACGGCGCCGGACAGAGCCGGAGGGCGCATCGAGCCGAGCCGGGCGAAGACCGCCTGGAGGACTTCGAGAAGGAAGCGCTCGCGCTCCTCGCCGGCGAGGCGCACGTACTGCTCGTGCAGGAGCACGGCGGGCGAGTTGGCGGCGGTCAGCGCCTCGGGCCAGCCGGGGACGGGCAGGGGACCGGTGAGCCCGAGGAGGCCGGCCAGCGCCAGCGGGTCCACCGCGATCACCCCGTCGACGGGCCGGCCGCCGAGCTGCGGGTACAGCGTCTCGATGACGCCCGCCACGGTGGGGAAGTCGGGCGACAGGGTGGCGTTGAGGAAGAACCGCTCCGGTCCGATGCCGCGGTACCGGGCCTGGTACTCCGGCGGGCCGGCCGGACGGAGGGCGGCGGGCATTCCCACGAAGTCGTCGTTCGTCCCGACCTTGCCGAGCGACAGCCGGCCGCCGGCCACCTCCAA
Organism: Dermatophilaceae bacterium; assembly: GCA_035689185.1. GTDB lineage: Bacteria > Actinomycetota > Actinomycetes > Actinomycetales > Dermatophilaceae > DASSLY01. The sequence goes on along the minus strand of DASSLY010000078.1, from coordinate 154,809 downwards.
CTCGGCGTAGTCGCCGATGATGCCGCCGCTCGCCCGCTGCTCCGACGGGTTGAGGACGGCGACGAAGTACCGGCGGGCGTCGGCCGCACCGAGCATGGCGGCCGCCGTCCGCACCGCCTCCACCGCGCCGGAGGCCCGGGCCGCCGCCTGGTCGACCTGCGCCGCCCCGCGATCGAGCCGTCGGGCACCGACGCCGGCGGGCGGGCGCAGGACGCCGAGGGTTCGGCGGGCGGCGGCCAGCGCGTCGCTCCCGCGTTCAAGGGCCGCACCCAAGCGGTCCAGCGCGCCGAGGTCGACGGCGCCCGGCGGTCCGTCGTCGCCGGCCTCCACCAGGCGCCCCGACTCGGCGCCCGCAGCGGCCGCTGCCGACGCCTCCCGGGCGAGGTCCGCCAGGGCCCGGGCGCGCGGCCCCACGACGGGCACGGCGCCCGATGCCCGTGTGTCGAGCGCCCCCAGCCGGCGGGCGGCGATCTCCAGACGGCCCGCGGCGACCGAGAGCACCGCGGCGGCGCAGTCGACCTGGCCCGCCTCCGCCTCGTCGACGCCGCGCCGGAGCAGGTTCAAACCGTCGGCGAGGCCCCGCGCGCCGGAGGCGACGGACACCGCGACCGGCATGGTCGCACCGAGGACGGCGAGGACGGCCGCCGTCACGATGCGCCTGCCTCGCCGCCGGTCACGCCCGATGCGAGCCACGGCCCCCGGGTGCCGCCGCGCTGGAGCCGGTCACGCGGCGTGACCCTACTATGTGCGGCACTAAGGCCGCAGAGCCGCCCGACCGCCGCCCCGACCGCAAAAGTCGGGGTTGGGATCGGGCTTCGACGTTCTTAGGTTGAGGGCGGTCAGGGCTGGGGCCTGGCCGCCGTGACGGCGACAACAGGAAGCGAGGGTCGCATGACTCGGGCGGGCGCGCGCGAAAGACCGGGGGGTCTTGGCCAGCACTGAGGTCACCGACTCGATCGACGCGCTGTGGGCCCCTCGCCTTGCCGACCCTCCCGAGGAGACGACGGAGGCAGGTCCGAGGCGAGGGCGGTACCTCGCAGCGGTGGTCGCCGCCGACGGCGCCGGCATGGCCGCCGCCGTCCTGGCCGGGAACGCGCTGGCGGGCGACGCCGGCGGGCACCGGTTGGCGGTCGCGTCGATCCTGGCGGCGGCCTGGGTCGTGTCGATCGCCGCCAGCGGGGCCTATGCGCGCCGCCCCGGCGCCGGCGACCGGATCCGTGTCGTCACGGGTGCGGCGCGCTTCACCGCTGCCGTCTGTGTCGTCGCGGTCGGGCTGGGCCTGTCCGTGAACCCGGGGGTGGCGAGCACCACCGTCGTGGTCGCCACGGTCTTCACGCTGGCGGTTCACGAGCTGGCGGCCGCCCTGCTCGGTGCGGCCTTCCACCGCGTCCTGCTCGTGGGAAGCGAGGAGCGGGTGGTCGACCTGGTGCGCAGCCTCCAGCGCCATGGGACCGGCATCCGCGTCGTGGGCGCGTGCGTGACCGGTCGCAGGCCCGGGACGTCGCTCGTGGTCGACTTCCACCCCGTCCCCGTACTCGACGCGGCCGACGCGCTCGACCCCCGCCGGCTCAGCACGCTCGACAGCGTCGTCGTCGCCGACCACGACGCCAACGGCGCCACGTGCCTCCGCGATGTGCTGAAAGGCACCGGCGTCGACGTGCTGCTCGCCCCGCCGACCGCCGACCTCGGCGTTCGCAGGCTGTCGCCGTCGCTCCTCGGCGGCGTCCCCCTCGTCCGGGCGACCGGCGACGACCGGTCCGGCCCGTGGGCGCCGGCCATGGCGTGGGCAGAGCGCGTGCTCGCCGGGCTGCTGCTGCTCGCCGTCCTGCCCCTGCTGGTCGGGGCGGCGCTGGTCATCCGGTGCACGAGCCGGGGAGGCGCCCTGTTCTCCCAGGTGCGCCTCGGCCAGGGCGGGCGCCCCTTCACCATCTGGAAGCTGCGCACGATGGGCGTCGACGCCGAGGCCGAACGAGCCGGCATCCTCCATCTCAACGAGCACGACGGCCTCGTCTTCAAGGTCCGGCGCGACCCGCGCATCACCCCGATCGGGCGGCTGTTGCGCCGCTATTCGATCGACGAGCTGCCGCAGCTGTGGAACGTGGTGCGCGGGGACATGCGGCTGGTGGGACCCCGCCCGCCGCTGCCGGACGAGGTCGCGCTGTACGACCCCATCGTCAGCCGGCGCCTCCTGGTGAAGCCCGGGCTCACCGGCCTCTGGCAGGTGAGCGGGCGGGCCGACCTCGCCTGGGTCGAGGGGATCGACCTCGACCTGCGGTATGTGGACACGAGGACCGGTGCCGGCGATCTCGCCATCCTCTGCCGCACCGTGCGCGCCGTCCTCGGCGGCAAAGGCGCCTACTGAGCCGATGATCACCTGCCCCGATCGCACCGTCCCGGCCACACCGAAGGTCGCCATCGTCCACGACTACCTCACGCAGCGAGGCGGCGCCGAACGGGTCGTCCTCGCCATGCTGAAGGCCTTCCCGACAGCGGTGATCTACACCTCGCTGTACCAGCCGGAGACCACCTTCCCCGAGTTCCACGGGGCCGACGTGCGGACGCTCCCGCTGAACCGGGTCGGGGTCCTCCGCCGCCATCACCGCCTGGCATTCCCGTTCCTCGCGCCGGCCTTCTCCCGGCTGAAGGTCGACGCCGCCGTGGCCCTGTGCGACTCCAGCGGCTGGTCGCACGGCGTGCGGACGACCGGGCGCAAGGTCGTCTACTGCCACACGCCGGCCCGCTGGCTGTACCACCAGACGCTCTACCTGCGCCGGGGCCTGTCGGCCGGCCGGGTCGCCCTTGCCGTCCTCGGCGGTCCCTTGCGGCGCTGGGACCGGCGCGCCGCCGGCAGCGCCGACCGCTACCTCACCGGCTCCACCGAGGTGCTCGGGCGCATCGCCGCCACCTACGGCCGTGACGCCGAGATCCTCCCGTCCCCGCCGGGTATCGACCCGTCGGGAACGCGCGAGCCGGTTCCCGGCGTCGAGCCCGGCTACCACCTCGTGGTCGCGCGCCTGCTGCCCTACAAGAACGTCGCCGCCGTCGTCGAGGCGTTCCGCCGCCTGCCCGACCTGCGTCTCGTGGTCGTCGGAACCGGACCCGAGGAGGCGGCGCTGCGAGCCGCCGCCGGCCCGAACGTGACGTTCCTCGGGGCAGTGGGCAGCGACGCCCAGATCAGGTGGCTGTACGGCAACTGCACCGCCGTGGTGGCCGCCGCCCACGAGGACCAGGGCCTGATCCCGATCGAGGCGGCCGGCTTCGGAAAGCCGTCGGCCGCCCTCCGCTGGGGCGGGTTCGTCGACTCGGTCGTCGACGGCACGACCGGCGTCTTCTTCGACGAGCCCGATCCCGAGGCCATCGCAGCAGCCGTCCGGCGGCTGGCCGGGCACCACTGGTCGCCCGACGTGCTCATCCGCCACGCCGACCGTTTCAGCGAGCAGCGGTTCATCGCCCGCCTCCGGGCGATCGTGGCCGAAGAGCTCGCCGGGGCGGCGCCGCTCGCGGTGAGCCGGTAGGTTGCCCGGCGTGCGTGATTCCACCGACGCGCCTGCCGCGTTCGACCTCCGCAATTTCCTCCAGGTCCTCTGGCACCACGTCTGGCTGATCGCCCTCGCCACCGTCACGGTGGTGGCGCTGGCCTGGTTCTGGGTCGGCACCCGCACGCCCACCTACCGGGCGTCGGCCGAGATGGTGCTCGAGCTCAAGCGGTCGGAGACGCTCTATGGCCAGGGCGCCGGAAGCGTCGGCGGCAACGAGCCCACGCGGGCGATCGCCACCGAGGCCAAGCGGTTGCGGAGCCGGGCGGTGAGCACCGCCGTCGCCAGGAAGCTGGGCTACCGGGCCGATGTCCACACGGAGGCCTCGGGCGTCGACAACGTCATCACGGTGACAGCCGAGTCGACCGACCCGAAGCGGGCGGCCGACGTCGCCAACACCTATGTGACCACGTACATCCAGTACCGTCGGGCCACGGATCTGAAGGATCTGCTCGACGCCCAGACCGAGATCCAGAGCAAGATCGACGAGAAGCAGCGGGCGATCGACGCCATCGACGCCGAGGTGGCGGCCGCCGCCCCGGCCGACCGGCCGGCGGTGGCGCAGGCCAAGGCCTACGAGCGATCGGGCCTGGCCAACCAGCAGAGCCTGTTCCGCTCCCAGGTCGACCAGCTCCAGGTGAGCGCAGGCCTGAGCGGCGGCGGCGCCGACATGCTCACGCCGGCCCAGCGGCCGGGCGAGCCGTTCTTCCCGAAGAAGCTCCAGACGATGCTCCTGGCGCTGGTCGCCGGGCTCATGCTGGGCGTGGTCCTCGCCTTCGCCCTCGACTTCCTCGACGACTCGATCCGGGGGGAGGAGGATTTCGAGCGGGCCCAGTTCGGCCTCCCCCTGCTCGGCTCCGTCCCTGTCGTGCGGGGCTGGCGGCGGGAGAGCACCGCCCAGCTCGTCTCGCTCGCCGACCCCGCGTCGTCGGCCGCCGAGGGCTACCGGGGGCTGCGCACCGCCATGCAGTTCCTCGCCATTGACAGCCCGATGCGAGTGGTGCAGATCACCAGCCCGGCGGTGTCGGAGGGCAAGTCCACCACCACCGCCAACCTGGCCGTCGCCATGGCCCGGGCCGGGCGCCGGGTCGTCGTCATGTGCTGCGACCTCCGCCGGCCCCGCGTCCACGACTTCTTCGGCCTGTCCAACGAGGTCGGGCTCACCTCGGTGCTGGTGGGCGACGTGCCGCTCGAGGCGGCGCTGCAGCGGGTCCCGGGTGAGGACCTGCCGCTCGAGATCCTCGCCTCCGGGCCCCTTCCCCCCAACCCGTCCGAGCTGCTGGCCGGCCGCCGCTTCGCCGACGTCTTGGACATGCTGAAGGAGCGGGCTGAGTTCGTGGTGATCGACTCGCCGCCGGTGCTGCCCGTCTCCGACGCAGCCGTGCTGGCCGTCATCGCCGACGCCACGATCCTGGTCGTCCGGCCCGGGCGCACCAGCGGCAAGAGCGTCCGCCGGTCGCTGGCCGCCCTGCGACGGGTGAACGCCCCCCTCGTCGGCATCGTCCTCAACGGCGTGAAGCGGGTCGGGGCGTACGGCTACGGGCGCTACTACTACCGCAAGGACCCGTCCCTTCCCCGCCTGGCCGGCACGGCGCGCCCGAGCGACTCGTCGCCGGCGCACTCCACCAACGGCAAGGTGCCCGTCACCGTGCCGCCGTCGAAGGGGACCGAATCCCTCCAGCGCGAGCGGGATTGAGCCACGGCCCCACCGCATGGGCGCCCGAAGCGGTAGACCGGCACGGTGAGAAGGGCGGGCGACGCATGAGGCGCGTGGGGCAAGGCATGGGACTGGCGGCCATGACGCTCGCGGCCGTGTTCGCCCTCGGAGCCGGTGCCCGGGCCCAGGACACACCGCCGCCCCCGCCGCCGCCGGTGTTCCCGACGGCGCCGCCCACCACGAGCGCCCCGGCCAGGACGACGACGGTGACCCGCCGTACCGGCGCCACCACCGCTCCCGTCGCCACCACCACGACGACGAGCCCCACCACCACGACGACTACGACCATCACGCTGCCGCCCGCCTCCGCCGCCCCGGTGGCCCTGCCACCTGAGGTGAAGAAGGTCGAGTCGACACCGCTGTGGATCGTGGTCCTTCTGGCCGTGTCGGTCGCGATCAACCTGGCCGTTGCCGGCGCCTTCCTCAACCAGCGGTTCCGGAGCGGCTAGCGCTCCGCCGGACTTCCTCGCCGCTCTCGCCGAGGTCGTGGTACGGCGCCTCGTCGGCGCGCCGGCGTCGCAGTGGGTCGCCCTGGCGTCGGCGGTGGGGGATGGGCCATTGGCGTGGACGGCCGACAGCGAGGTGGCCGGCGCGCTGTCCGAGCGCCGGTGGGACGCACGGGCCCGAGACGGGTCGCTCGTCTACGCACTGCACTGGATGCGCGTGCGGCCCACGCCGGCGACATGCTGCGCCTGAGGGTGGATCTACCCGCCGGCTGGCATTGGAACGGGCCTCGACCCCCTGACCAGATCGCGCTCGACACCGACCTGGTCGGCCGTGGGACGGCGAGCAGCTGAAGTCGTCACCTGGTCGACAGAAGCCTGCCCCACCATTGCAATTGTCAATAGTGTCGAACTAGTGTCACCGGTGCTGGAGGACGCGAACGGCGCGCTACCGACGGCGCGCCAAGTGTTGCGCGTCCTGCGGGGAAGGCGGCATCGATGGCGAACGAGCACAGCGGGCGGAATTCCAGCCGGAGGCTCCGGCTCGCGTTGGCGGCCGGGGCGGCCACCGTCGTGGCGGCCGGCGTCACGTTGACCGCCGTCGTCCTGCCGGCGTCCAGTTCCGATGAACGCGTCAAGGCCGCCGCCCCCGGGCCGCAAGGCGCCGTGCCGGCCAGATCGGCCAAGGAGCCGCCCCCCTACAGCACGGGGGGTGTCTCGCTGAGCGACGTCACGTTCACCGTGTCGGAGGGCCGCGACGCGGTGTCCGGGTCGTTCGTGGTCGCCAACCAGAGCGACCGTGGCGTCGACGTCACCGTGGCCAGCCAGGCGATCACGCTCCAGTACAGGACGTCGAAGGCCGGCCGGTACAGCGACCTACCCGACCCGGTGTGCACCTTCACACCGGAAGCGCCGTACGACATCGCGTGGAACGAGTCGCAGTCGGTGAGCTTCACGTGCAGCCTGGCGGAGCCCGTCCCGGCCGACGCCCAGTTCCTGAAGGTCACTGCCCACGTCCAGATCGAAGGGCGGGACAAGGACTTCACGTCCAGCGCCGACCAGGCGCTGTAGCGGGGCCGGGGCCGAACAGGTCCCGGCTGGGAACGCGGGAGCTGGCGCAGCGGCGAAGGGCTAGCGCCCCCCCGCCGGCCGGCGGGTGGCGCCGCCGAGCGGGTGGAGGCGCATGGCGGCGGCGATCTCCTCGTCGGCCACCTCGGTGTAGATCTGGGTGGTGGCCAGGCTGGCGTGGCCCAGGGCCACCTGGAGCTGGCGCAGGCTGAAGGCGCCCTCCCGCAGGCCGAGGGTGGCGAAGGTGTGGCGCAGGGCGTGCACCCGGACGCCCGCCCGGCGGGCGCCCAGCTGGCGCAGGACCCGGTCGACCACGTAGATGACGCTGTCCCGGCTGGCCTCCACCGTGGTGCCCACCACCCGGCCCCGCCGGTCCCGCACCGGCCGCGGGCGGCTGGAGACCACGACGGTGGCGGCCTCCAGGCCGAGGTCGTGGAGGCGGGCCTGGCGGGTGGGGAGGTAGGCGGCCAGCGCCTCCTGCACGACGGGCGGCACCCCGAGGCGGCGCTCCTTGTCGCCCTTGCCCCGCACGACCAGGCCGACCGGCGGCTGGCCCTCCAGGTCGGCCACCCGCAGGCGGGCGATCTCGTCGAGGCGCAGCCCACAGGCCAGGGCGAGGGCCATGATCACCAGGTCGCGCTCCGGCCACGTGGAGGCCTCGCCTGCCTCGGCCAGGGCCCGACCGGCGGTGGCGCCGTCGATGGCGCGGGGCATGCGCTTGCGCTTCTTCGGCGGTCGCAGGAGGGCGGCGGGGTCGGCGGCGATGCGCTCGGTGCGGTAGCACCAGGCGAAGAAGGACCGGAGGGCGGCCGTGCGCCGGGCCACGGTGGCGGGGGAGCGCTCCTGGGGCGCCCGCTCCGGATGGCGGGCGAAGCGCGGGTCGGGCCGGGTGCGGAACTCGGCCAGGGCCTGGTCGAGGTCGTCGAGGCCGAGGGCGGCGACGTCGAGGCGCTCGTAGGCGGCCAGGACGGCTGCCTCCCGCTCGCCGGCGGCCATGGCGTCGAGGGCCGGCCGGGCCGGCAGCAGGCGGGCGGCGACGGCGACGTCGAGCATGGTGTCGTCGAGGTCGTAGCGGTAGGCCGCCAGCGTGCGCGCCGATCGTCCCTCGTTGCTCAGCCGCTGGAGGAAGCGCTCCACCGTCGCCGCGTAGGGGACAGTGGGGGAGGGGGTCACCGCGCCAGCGTGGCGCGCCGGGGGACGGGTGCGGGGGATGGTCAGCCGCCCCGCCCGAGGCGGCCGATGATCTCGGTTCGGGTGTCGATGGAGCCGGCGTCGCGGAGGCAGGCGGCCAGGTCGCCGGGAGCCAGCCCGAAGGCGCCGGGGGGCAGGACGATCGCCGTGTCGTGGCCGCGGACCACCACGCCGCCGTCGACGTCGATCGCCTCGATCCACTCCCAGCGGATCACCTGGTGCTGGTCCCCCGGCCCGAACACCGACACGCCGTGGAGGTCGACGCGCAGCCGCTGCGCGCGCCCGAACGGCCGGCGGCGGACGATGTGCTCGGCGACGCGGCTGGCCACGCCGGCACTGTACCCACGGGCCTCAGGGGATCCGCGGCACGGCCGGCGCCACGAGGCGCTCGATCTCGGCGGCGGGGACCGGCCGGCCGATGTACCAGCCCTGGGCGGCGTCGCACCCGAGGCCGTGGAGGCGGTCCCAGCTGCGCTCCGTCTCCACCCCCTCGGCCACCACCCACAGGCCGAGGTTGTGGCCCAGGTCGACGGTGGAGCGGACGATGACGTCGGCGTCGGCGTCGTCGTGCATCGCCTTCACGAACGACCGGTCGATCTTCATCTCGTCGACCGGCAGCTGCCGCAGGTGGGCCAGCGACGAGTAGCCGGTGCCGTAGTCGTCGATCGACAGGTGCAGGCCCAGGCCGTGGAGCCGGGACAGGACCTCGCCCGTCCGGGCGGGGTCGGCCAGCGTGGAGGTCTCGGTGAGCTCCAGCGTGAGGCTCTCGGAGGAGACCTCGAACTCGGCCAGCAGGGCCGCCACCTGGCCGGGGAGGTCGGGGTCGAGGAGGCTGCGCACCGACAGGTTCACCGCCACGCCGAGGTCGACCCCGTTCCGGCGCCAGGCGGCGCACTGCGACAGGGTCTCCCGCAGCACGAAGGTGGTGACGGAGTGGATGGCCCCGGTCTGCTCGGCGAGGGGGATGAACTCGTCGGGCGGCACGAAGCCGTGGACGGGGTGGCGCCAGCGCACGAGGGCCTCGACCCCGATGACGCGGGCGGTGCGGATCTCGGATTTCGGCTGGTAGTGCACGACCAGCTCGCCCCGGCCCACGGCGTTGCGGAGCTCGGCGACGACGGCCAGCCGCCGCGGGGTGTTCGGGTCCCGTTCGGGGGCGTAGACCTCGAACCGCCGCTGCGCCCCCTTGGCCTCGTACATGGCCACGTCGGCCCGCTGCAGGAGGGTGACGGGGTCGGTGCCGTGCTCCGGGTGCAGGGCGATGCCGACGGCGACGTCGACGTCGAGGCGGAGGTCCTGGAGGGCGAACGGCTCGTTCAGGGCCTCGAGGAGGCGGGCGAGCGCGACGAGGACGTCCTTCTCGCCGGCCACGCCGGGCAGGGCGATGCCGAACTCGTCGCCGCCCAGGCGGGCGACGGTGTCGTCGGGACCGATGCAGGCCTCGATGCGGCGGCTGAAGTCGGTGAGGAGCAGGTCGCCGTGGTGGTGCCCCAGGGTGTCGTTGACCTCCTTGAAGCGGTTGAGGTCGAGGAGCAGCACGGCCATCCGCTCCCCGGCGGCGATGGCCCGCTCGAGGCGCTGCTGGAACAGCGCACGGTTGGGCAGGCCGGTGAGGGCGTCGTGCAGGGCCTGGTGGAGCACCTCGTCGACCAGCTCGGCCTTCTCGAAGGCGCCGGCCAGCTCGGTGGCCAGCGCCTCGAGCACCGGCAGCTCGCCGGCCTGGAAGCTGGCCAGTCCGGCCCGGTTGTAGGCGCAGAGCAGGCCCCGCACGGAGCCCTTGGTGACCAGGGGAGCGGCCAGGCAGTCCCGCCACCCTCCCTGGCGCAGCAGGCGGGCCAGGGCGGGATCGCCGTCCCTGCCCTGCACCCGGGCGGCCGTGCCGCCCTCCAGGAGGGCGAGGGCGAGGGTGGCGTTTCCGGTGTCCAGGAGGAACGTCTGGCAGTCGGCCACGTCCTGTCCGGTCAGGCGCTGGACCCGGTACTCGCCCGACTCCACCAGCACCACCTCGACCACCTCGGCGTCGAAGCAGTCCCGCACCTCGGCGAGGAAGTTCCAGATGGCGTCCCTCGGGTCGATGGGACCGACGAGGGCGTGGGTGGCCCGCTGGAGGCCCGCCAGCCGGGCCCGGTCGGCCCGCCCCTCGGCGAAGCCGCGGTTGGCCCGGTGGAGCATGGCGAGGGGGACGGCGAACAGGGCCATGGCCCAGGCGCCGGTGTTGATGGCGGCGACCAGGAGGAGCCCGAGCGCCAGGTTCACGGCGCCGCCCACGATCCAGTACGTGTCGGACAGCAGCCGGTGCACCGAGCAGAACGACGCGTCGTGGCGCGAGACGAGGGCGAACACGCTCACCATGGCGCCGTGGTTCACCACCGCCACCACGGCCATGGCGGCGGCCAGCGCCACCAGGTTGCGGGTGGACGCCCGGTCGCCGCTGGCGAAGGCCGAGAACCACAGGCTCCCGGCCGCCGCCGCCGCCGCCCACTGGCAGACGTTGAAGGCGGCCTTGACCGGCGCCGTGCGCAGGATCGCCTCGGAAAGGGCCATGGCCATCGCCGCCACCGCCACCACGATGGGGCCGCCGAGGAAGTAGATCGCCGGGGCCAGCACGGCGTCGAAGAGGTCGATGGCCTCGAAGTGGTCCTGGTAGCTGAAGCGAAGCTGGAGGCATGCAGCGGCGACGAGGGCGATCAGCAGGGCGGGGACGGCGGCCGGCGTGAGGCCGGAGTCGACGTGGCGGAGGTGGGCGGAGGCGGCGGCCATGACGGCGGCCGCCGTGGCGAGGAAGACGGAGAGCACCCCCACGCCCGACGGCGTGGAGGTGCTCGCCGGGAGGGACGCCTCGCCTACTGCCACGCCCCGTACCAGTCGGAGCCCTGCCATTTGCTGCCGTAGGTCGAGGTCGGGTCGGCGCCGCCCTGCCACTTGGAGCCCTGCCATTTGGAGCCCTGCCACTTCGAGCCCGACCACGTCACCGCCCGCCACCCGTAGAGGTAGGGCAGCGACGTGTACCACGTGGTCGGGCTCCAGACCCCGAGCATCCCCGTCGGGTCCCACGCCACCAGCTGGGCGGTCTGGGTGCCCGACACCACCATGCCGGCCGGGTCGAGGGTCTGCACCCGGAGGTTGCCCCTGCTGAGGTCGAGGGAGCCCATGCCGTTGGACCGGGCCACGTTGCGGTTGGCCAGGCCGGGGCCGGCGGCCAGGGCGGCGCGGGCGTCGACCACGCCGCTGCCGACGGCGAGCGGGTCGTTCACCGGGCCGGGGCGGGCGGTCGACATGAGGGCGTACTTCAGGCGGTCGGGGGTCACGGTGGGATCGGCCTTCACCAGCAGGGCGGCCACGCCCGACACGACGGCGGTGGCCATCGACGTGCCGCTGCCGATCTGGTAGCCGGCCGGCGCGCTGCTCGGGAAGTTGGTGGCGATGTCGCTCCCCGGCGAGGAGGTCGAGACGAGATGCGCGCCCGGTGCCGCCACGTCCGGCTTGCCCAGGCCGTCGGCCGCGGTGGGTCCCCGCGAGCTGAAGTCGGGGAGGCGGTCGTCGTCGCGCGGCACGGTCCCGTGGTCGTCGACGGCCCCGACGGTGATGACGAAGGGGTCGTCGCCCGGCTTGGAGATCGTGCGCTGCTCGGGGCCGCGGTTGGAGGCGGCCACCACCACGGCGATGCCGGCGGCCCACGCCCGCTCCACCGCGTAGTCGAGCGGGTCGGAGCGGTACGACTGGGTGGAGTCCGTCCCGAGGGACAGGTTCAGGACGCGGATGCCGTAGCGGTCCTTGAACGAGACGACCCACTGGATGGCGGCCAGCACGGTGGACACGTCGCACGAGCCGTCGCGGCCGGCGACCTTCACCGACACCAGCCGGGCGCCGGGGGCGACGCCCGTGTACCTGCCGGCCGAGGCCGTGCCGTCCCCGGCGATGATGCCGGCGGTGAACGTGCCGTGACCGTAGCGGTCGACGCAGTCCCCCTCGCCGCTCAGGTCCAGGCAGGGCGACGTGGTCCGCTTCACGTCGTCCACCACCGGCACCACCCGGCCGGCCAGGTCGGCGACGGGGGCGACACCCGTGTCGACCAGTGCCACCGTGACACCGTCGCCCCGGTTGCCGCCGGCCGCCAGGTCGCTGGCGCCGACCACGTCGCGGTAGACGGAGGTACCGGCGGAGGCCGGCGTCGACTCCTGCACCCGCAGCCGCTCGTCGGGCGCAACCTCGACGCCCGGCACGGCGGCCAGGCGCGCCAGCGCGCCGGCCGGCACGGTGGCGGCGACGCCGCCGACCAGGCCGAGCGACCGGGTCACGGCCCCGCCGGCCTGGCGCACGGCGGCGGCGGCCGCCTGGCTGCCCCCCGTGGACCGGACGACGACGGCGGTGCGGGCCGTCTTGGCGGTGGCCGGCGCGGCGCGGCCGGCCAGGCCGGCGACCAGCGCGAGAACCACGGCCACGGCCGCCAGCGGCCGCCTGCTCCGTGTCCCCCCCATTGTGTTGCCCCCTTGTGGTCGAGCCGCAAGCTCCGTTGCCTTCTCGTGGTGGCCTTGACTCGACCGCTGTCCCCGGAACTCAGTGGGGATTGTGGAGGAAGGTGACGACTTCGTCAAGTTCGACAGTGCAGACAGAGACGGCATGTGTGCGGATTTCGGCACAGAAACGGCACTTCTTGAGGATGGGGGGCAAACGACACACGATGGACACAAAACCGACAGCATTCCCTGCTAAAGCGTGATTATGCAGGGAGGGCCGTGGAGCGCCGGGAGGAGGCCTGGGGCACTCCCCGCGCCACAGGGTCGCGGCATTGGTAGGTTGAGGGCGGCATGGGTCGCCGCATCGAGGTGGAGCTCACGAGCGCGAAGGACGACGGCACGTGGACCTGGCGCGCCGCCGGGGCCAAGCAGCCCAAGGGCGTGCTCGACGCCAAGCTGCTCTACGAGGGCGCCAAGGTGGGCGACGTGGTGCGTGCCGAGGCCGACTTCGACCTCGACGGCATCGTCGTCACCGCCGTCCTGCCTCCCCAGAAGAAGAAGACCGAGCCCGACCGCCTCGAGATCATCGGCCCGCCCCGCGGCGAGCACCAGGGCGTCACGTCGTCGCTGGTGCCGAAGTCCGAGCGGCCGCGGTCGCCTCGTGGCCGGGACGGCGAGCGGGGGGAAGGCGGCTTCGACCGCCGCGGCGACCGCCCGCCCCGCCGCGACGACGCCGGCCGAGGCCAGCGCGGTGCCGGGCGGGCCCGGCCCGAGGGGCGACCCCGGCCCGACGGCGCCCGGCGCCCGGCGGCGGCCGACGGCGAGCGCCCGCCGCGCCAGGAGCGTCCCCGCGGCGAGCGGCCCCGTCCCGCACCCGCTCCCGAGCCGGCACCCAAGCCCAAGCGGCTGGCCCCCGCCAACGTCCACCGGGCGGCCGCCGTCGCCGCCCTGCCCCCCGAGCAGCAGCCCATCGCCGAGCAGGTGCTGCGGGGCGGGCTGCCCGCCGTCCGCCAGGCCATCGACGCCCAGAACGCCCGCCTGCGCGAGGAAGGCCAGCCCGAGGTCCACGCCGGGCCACTCGTCGCCATCGCCGAGCAGCTGCTCCCGGTGCTGAAGGCGGCGGAGTGGCGGGACCGGGCGGAGGCGGCGGCCAAGATGCTCGACGACGTCTCGCTCCGCGACCTGCGCTCGGTGGTCGCCGGCGCCGACCTGGCCCGCGACGACGAGGGCCGGCTGCTGGCCGGCACCCTGCGCCAGACGCTGGAGCGGCGGGTCACCGAGCAGCGGGACAAGTGGCTCGCCGACATGACCTCCTCGCTCGACGAGGGCCGCCTCGTGCGGGCGCTGCGCCTCGCCGCCCACCCGCCCGACCCCACCGGCCGCTTCCCCGCCGAGCTGGCGGTGCGCCTGAGCGACGCCGCCGGCGCCGCCATGAACGCCGAGACCACCTCCGAGCGGTGGGCCACCCTCCTCGACGCGGTGGCGGAGTCGCCGGTGCGCCGCACCGTCAAGCCGGTCGCCCTGCCCGCCGAGCCGGGCGAGGACCTGCTCCAGGCGGCCCGGAAGGCCGCCGGGCGCGTCCCGGGTCTGGCTCCCCTCCTCGGCATCACGATGCCGCCCCCGCCCGGGCCGCCCCGCCCCGCCCGACCGGGCGCACCCCGGCCCCGGCCCGCCGGCCGCGGTCCCGGTGGCCCTCCCCCTCCCCGGCCGGCGCCCACCGCCGCGGCACAGGCGACGGAAGACGCTCCCGAGGCGGCAGCGCCGGCCGATGGTGGCACCCCGGCGGACGCCGACGCCGTGCCCACCGAGGCGCCGGCCGCCGACGCCCCCTCGATGGCGGCCGTCATCGGCGAGCAGGCGCCCGAGCCCGCCACGGGCAGCGCCGAGCCCGAGCGGGTGGCCGGCCAGGTCGTCCCCCCGACCGACGGGGAAACCGGCGGCGACGGCACCGAGGCGGCCCTGGCCGCCGCCGCGCCGGAGCCGGCCGAGCCCGCCGACCAGACCGGCGACTGACAGCAGCTGTCAGGACCGGCGGACGAGGATCGACGCCCGGTCCGAGCCGCCCCGGTAGCGCCCGCTGGTGCGGTCCTCGTCCCACCCCGCGCCGCACGCCGCGCAGCGGCAGGAGTCGAGCCCGAGCGACGCCACGTACAGGCGCGTGACGTCGTAGGCGTTGCAGAACGGGCACTGCAGGCGCCCGCTCCCCGCGTTCGCCGACGATTGCACTACCTCGACCGTACCCCCGCGCCCGCCCCTTTGTGACGACGGGCGGAGCCTCAGGTGATCAGGTCGAGGATGCCGTGCTCGTGCAGGAACTCCGCCAGACCGTCCACCAGCCGCAGCTCGGCGATGTCGACGAGGGGCAGCCAGGCGGCCTCGGCGGCGTCGCTTCCCGCCGTCGGCTCGTCGGGTTCGAGGATGGTCACGCGGAAGTCGAAGATGACGAAGTGGTGGTCGGCGTCGATGCGCTCCACCCACCCGAGCAGGCCGTCGCAGACGCCCACCAGGCCCGTCTCCTCGGCCAGCTCCCGCAGCGCCGCCTCGGCCAGCGTCTCGCCCCATTCCACCCTGCCGCCAGGCACCGACCAGCGGCCGGCCGCCGGCCCGTGCCCCCGCCGCACGAGCAGGATGCGGTCGCCGTCCACCGCCACCGCGCCGACGCACAGCTCAGGGGACACGCCGCCGCCTCCTTACTCCTCGAGCCGGTGGTGCATGACGAGCAGCCGGGCGGTGAACCCCGACTCCTCGAAGAAGTTCTTCGTCTGGCGGGCGCCCGGCAGGGCCACGGCGTCGACGCCGAGGCACCCGCGGCCGCGGAACCACACCAGCAGCTCGTCCATCATCGCCTCCCCGACGCCCACCGCCCGGGCCTCGGGCTCCACGAACAGCTCGCCGATCACGCCGAGGCGCCGGCCGTCCCGCAGCTCCTGGACCCGGCCGGTGGCGAACCCGAACACGTGCTCGTCGAAGGTACCGGCCACGACCACCGCGTCCGGGTCGTCGATCTCCGCCCGGAGGCCGTCCTCGGCCGGGTCGGGCCGCCCGTCCCGGACCACGTAGAGCGGCCCGCCGCGCTCGTAGGCGTCCAGTTCGGCGAGGGCCATCCGGCACAGCTCCCCCAGGCGGGGCACGTCGGCGCTGGTGGCCGGGCGGGCGCCCTCCACCCGTCAGCCGGTCTGCAGCTGGGCGATCCGGCTGAGGATCGTCTTGCGGTTCCTGGTGGCCGCCTCGTAGGCCCGCACCGACTCCAGCTCGTCGGGCGACAGGCCGTCGAGGCGCTGGACCACCTGGGGGGCGGACAGCGCGTCGTAGCCGGGGATGGCGAGCGACGCCGACGACGGCCCGTCGGCCTCCGGGACCGGCGGCTCGGCGGGGGGCGGGGGCGGCTCGGCGGGCGTCGGGGGCGCGGCCGGCTCGGCCTGGGTACGACGAGGGTCCGGGACGAGGCCCCGGTCGGCCAGCCACTCGGTGGCCTGGCGCACCACCACGTCGGCCTTGGTCTTCCCGATGTCGACCGCCATCTTGCCGATGAACCGGGCGGCCACCGCCTCGTCCCGGCCCTTGGCCACCAGCTTCGGGATCTCGTCGCGGGCGGTGATCATCACGCCGAGCGGCGCGTAGAAGAACAGGTCGACGGCCCGCTCCAGGGGCGACCGGTCGCCGGTGTCCGTCACGGCCGACCAGCTCGCGAGGCGAAACTCACACGCAGTCCCGGCAGTACATCCGGTCGCGGTCGGCCAGCTGGCTCGGGTGCTTCACGAGGAAGCACGACTGGCAGACGAACTCGTCGGGCTGCTTCGGGAGGACCTTGACCGAGCTCTCGGCCCGCTCGTCCTGGTCGGGCGCCTCGTCGACGTCGTCGTCGTCGGCGACGACCAGCTTCTCCTTGAGGATGACGTCGAGGCTGGCCTCCACGTCGTCCTCGTCGGCCTCCTCGTCGTCCTCGTCCTCGTCCTCGTCGTCGGTCGTGGCCGGCGCCGGACGTGGCTCCTCCACGTCGACGTCGAGGTCGTCGTCGACCACCTCGACGTCGAGATCGTCGTCGTCGTCGTCGAGCAGTTCGTCGTCTTCCGGCATGTCCTCGAGGTCTGCATCCTCGAGGTCCTCGGGTTCCCCGATTTCATCCTCGAGGAGCTCCTCGTCACCGTTTTCGTCAACCATGAATTTCCCTTGGGCGGCGGTTCGAGCGGCGGAACCATACACCCGGCGCCCGCACGCTGGAGGCCCCAGGAAGCCGTTGGTGCCGTCCGGTGGCCCGACCGCGCCGTGTTGGCGGGGTGGGTTATTGGGACGTTCTCTACTTGGCTTCCTGGTGACCCCCGCATGCCCGATGACCACCCCCTCCACCTTCCCGGGGGAAGCTGGAGGCCCACGACCTGGCGTCTGGGGCGTCTAGGGACGGCGCTCAGTCTTGCACGCCGGCAGGCAGCGTCAAGAGCGCCGTGACCTGCGGGTTCGCGCGTCGTCGCAGGTCAGGAAGGTTGCCTCCGCCGAAAAGAAAATTTCTGCGCCAGATCTTCCTGTTCAAAATCGATTTTGAAGGGCGAGCACGTTGGCCACGTAGCGCTTCGTCTCGGGCAGCGGGCCGGCGCGGCGGACCGACGCCAGGCCCTGGTAGTACGACGACAGGGCCAGGGTCACGTCGCCCTTCGACTGGCGCAGCAGGTAGGCCAGGAAGCGGGCCGACATGCGGATGTTGTGGTCGGGGCGCTTGGGGTCGAGCCGGGCCCGGAGCAAAACGTCGTTCACGAAGACGACGGTGTCCGGCATGAGCTGGCCGATCCCGACCGCCTTGGTCGACGACACCTTCTCGTTCTGCCAGCCGGACTCCTGCCACGTCATGGCCTTCACCAGGTTGGCCGGCACGCCGAACTCCTTCGCCGCGGCGTCGAAGCTCGGGATCAGCGCCAGGCGATCGGGCCGAGCCTTCAGGCCGTCGGGCAGCATCACGGGGAGGGTGGCGGGGTCGACCTTGGCCGGCGGCGCGCCCGGCACCACCAGGCGGGCGCCGGCCTGGATGCGGTGGACGTCGACGATGCCGTTCGCCGCCGCCAGGTCGGACACCGTGACGCCGACCGCCTTGGCCACCGACGAGAGCGTCTCGCCCTTGGTCACCACGTAGGTGCCCGGCGGAGCGGCCGGCTTGGCGGGAGCGGCCGCCGCCTGGCCGGCCAGCACGACCGCCACCACGCCGGCCAGCGCGGCCAGGGGGCGGAGTTGGGTCAGCACCACTTCTGGAGGGTGGGGAACGGGTCCACCGGCGCACCCCCTCCGGGCTTCAGCTCGAAGTGCAGATGGGGGGTGCCGCCCCTGGCGTTGCCGGTGTCGCCGACGGTGCCGAGCACTGCGCCGCGCTCGGCCCGGCCCTCGGCGCCGAGCGTGTCGAGGTGGGCGCCGTAGTAGGTGTTCCCGTCGTCGCCCTTCAGGTAGAAGGCGTTGCCGGCGACGGCGCCCTGGCTGTGCGTCACCGTGCCGGGCACCGGCGCGACCACCGGCGTGCCGCGGAAGGCGAAGATGTCGACCCCTTCGTGGCGCCGGCCGCCGTCGCGGGGCTGGCCCCAGCTGTCGGTGAACTGGTGGGGCCCGTTCACCGGGCACAGCCACGCCGGCCCGGGGATCTTGAGGTCGGCGCCGATGCGGATCATGTTGGCGTTCTTCAACCCGTTGGCCTGGGACAGCTCGGCCACCGTGGTGCCGTAGTGGGCGGCGATGCGGGCCAGCGTCTCCCCCGCCGCCACCGTGTGGACCTGGGAGCTGCTGTCGATGAGGACGTAGGGCGAGGGAAGCGGAGGCAGCGTCACCGGCGGGGCCTTGCCGGCAGCTGCCGGCTCGGCCGCCTTCGGGACGGTGATGACCTGGCCGGCCCGGATGTGGTTGGGGTTGGCGATCCCGTTGGCCTTGGCCAGGGTGTCGACCGCCACCCCCGACTTCTTGGCGATCCGGGCGAGCGTGTCGCCGGCTTTGACGCGGTAGCCGCCCGGCGGCAGCGACCCGGCACCGACGTGGGCCGACCCCGCCAGCGCCAACGCCACCAGCCCAGCGACCGCCTGCAGTCGGCGCACCCTGCCTCCTCCGCCCACGGGGGGATTACGTTACTCCTACCTCATCGTCAACATCAACCCCATATTCAACACTCTCAACAGGGCGGCTGGACTACGCTCTTCGCCCATCAGGGGCACCCCGTCGTCCGTGGTGGAAGCGTCGGCACCCGAATCGCCAGCCGGCGACGGTCCGTGGCGCCTGTCCTGGGCCGAGGTCGACCTCGCCGCCGTCCGCCACAACGTCGGCCTCCTGGCCCAGCGCTGCGCGCCGGCGTCGGTGTGCGCGGTGGTGAAGGCCGACGGGTACGGCCACGGCGCGGCGGCGGTGGCGGCCGCCGCCCTCGAGGCCGGCGCCTCCTGGCTGGCGGTGGCCCTGGTCGAGGAGGGCGTCGCCCTGCGCCAGGCCGGCATCGAGGCGCCCGTCCTCGTGCTCTCGGAGCCCCCCACCGCCGCCATGGCCGCCGTGGTCGGCGCCCGCCTCACCCCCACCGTGTACACGGCGGCCGGCGTGGCGGCGGTGGCCGCCGCCGTGCCGCCGGGTGCCGACCCCGTACCGGTGCACCTCAAGGTCGACACGGGGATGCACCGGCTGGGGGCCCACCCCGACGCCGCACCGGGGCTGGCGGCCGTGGTGGCGGCCGAGCGGCGGCTGCGCCTGGGCGGCCTGTGGACCCACCTGGCGGCGGCCGACGACCCCGGGCAGGACGCCTACACCGACGAGCAGCTGCGACGCTTCGAGGGCGTGCGCGCCGCCCTCGCCGCCGCCGGCATCGAGCCCGAACTGGTGCACGCCGCCAACTCGGCCGCCGCCCTCCGCCGGCCGGGCGCCCAGTACGACCTGGTGCGCTGCGGCCTGGCCGTCTACGGCTACGCCCCCGGGCCGGTCGCCGGCCCTCCGCTCCGCCTCCGCCCCGCCCTGTCGCTCAAGTCACGGGTGAGCTTCGCCCGCGTCGGCCAGGCGGGCGAGCGCATCTCCTACGGGCTGCGCTACGAGCTGGCCACCGACTCGGTGGTGGCCACCGTCCCGCTCGGCTACGCCGACGGGGTCCCCCGCCGGCTGTCGGCGGCCGGCGGCGAGGTCCTGGTGGGCGGGTGCCGGCGCCCCATCGCCGGTACCGTCACCATGGACCAGCTGATGGTGGACTGCGGCCCAGACGCCGTCGTCGCCCCCGGCACCGAGGTGGTGCTGCTGGGCCGCCAGGGCCACGAGGCCGTTACCGCCGAGGAGTGGGCGGCCCGCCTCGACACCATCCCCTACGAGGTCCTCTGCGGCATCGCCGGCCGGGTGCCTCGCGTGTACGTCGACGGCTGAGCGGCTTCACCGAGCGGGCTAACCGCCCGTCGACCGCCGGGCCTCGGCCCGCCGCTCGGCCTCCAGGCGCTCGAGGTCGTAGGTGCCGTGGTCGACGAAGCTCATCAGCTCGGCCACCACCCGGTGGCCCGCCTCCTGGGCGATGAGCCGGTGCATCTCCTGGCACACCCGCCGGTACTCCGGGTGGCCCTGCGGCCCGGTGCGCAGCTCCAGCATGTGCATGGCCGCCCTGGCGTTGAGCTGCATGGCGTAGCGGATGCGGTAGGCCAGGGCCACGCCGTAGGCGGCCTGGGCCGGGAACGGGGCGGCCAGGTGGCCGTACAGGTCGGCCGAGCGCTCCATGGCCTCGTCGAAGGCGGCCTGCTGGCCCGCCTCGTCGACCGCCTCGGGCCGCACGTAGCCGTGCTCTGGCGTGAGGCCCTGCCACTCGATGGTGAGCATCCGGTGGCGCTGGAGGTCGCGGAAGGCCCCGTAGTCGGACACCACGTCGAAGCGGTAGCCGGTGCGCTCGAGGGCCCGGCCGGGCCGGTGCCGGCGGTTGGTGCGGTCGCCGGCGTAGGCCCGCACCACCGCCCGCTTGTCCTCGGCGCCCATGGCGCGGACCCGGGCGAGCAGCTGGTCCTCGGGCAGGTCGCTGTACGCGTACAGCATCGCCGCCACCATCTTGTCCTCGCCGTCGGGGTCGAAGTCGGTGAGCACCACCGCCGGCCGGGGTTCGGGCGCCTCGTCGCCCAGCAGGCGGGCGGCCACCTCGTGCATGGCGGCGTCGTTGGCCTCCAGGTAGGCGGACCACGCCACCCCCCGGTCCGGCAGGTCGACCCGCTTCAGGAACGAGGGGATGACCTTGCGCAGCTCCTCGAGCATCATCGCCGCGTAGGAGCGGGCCTCGGGCAGGGCCGACGCCCGCATGCGCAGCAGCAGCTGCTCGTAGGCCTGCCCGGTGCCGTAGATGCCCACGTTCGACAGGGCGGCGGCCGGAAGGATGCCCCGCACGGCGTCGAAGGCCTTGGCCTTGATCGACTGGACGTACACGAAGTCGGAGTCGCCCGCCTCCTTCGGGTGGCGGGCGGCGAACCAGTCCTTCATCGCCGGCACCAGCTCGGCGTAGGTGTCGAAGAGGCGGTCCATGTCGCCCACGTAGCGGGCGCTGAGGGGCGACGCCGCCACCGTGGGGTCCCGGTAGTACCGGTAGCGGCCGTTGGCCAGGCGGGCGTCGTAGGCCACGTAGCGGGTCGACTGCTCGAGGTAGGCCATCAGCCGGCCCCGCTCCAGGACCTTGGTGAGCAGGTTCGAGGCCTGCTCGCAGGCCAGGTGGACGCCGCCCAGCTGGGCGACGGAGTCGTCGCCGTACTCCAGGAACACGCGGTCGTAGAGCTGCTCCGCCCGGGCCACGCCCATGGTGGCGTCGACGGTGAGGTCGCCGGCCATGTCGAGGTCGACCACGAACTCGTCGAGGAACAGCCGGCGGAGGCTCTTGGGCGAACGGGAGTAGCGGGCGAAGAGGGCGCCCTTCACCACCTCCGGGAGGTTCACCAGGGCGAACACCGGCCGGTCGAGGTTGGTGCAGTAGCGGCGCAGGACCGCCTGCTCCTCCTCGGTGAACGTCTCCGGGGCGTAGTTCATGCGCAGCGACATGCGGAGTGCCAGGGTACGGCCCGCCGCCCCTCCCCCGGGGGACCGCCCACCGCGGTCAGACGACCACCGTGAGGGCGTCCGGTTCCACCCGGACCGAGACGACCCGCCCCTCCCCCACCCGGGTGCCGTCGAGGGCCACCGGGAGGGGCCGCGGTAGCTCGACCTGGACGGCCGCCGCCCGGCGCTCGACGATGCGGGGGTGGGGCAGGTGGGCGCCGTGGGCCAGGCGGGCCCGCACCTTGGGGAGGTCGGCCAGCGTGAGGTCGGCCCGGTAGGTGTCCAGCCTGGCGTCGCCGGGGTGGGCACGGGGGCCCAGGTTCCACTCCCCCAGCCACTGGGCGTTCATGGCCACGAAGGAATGCCGCCAGAGGCGGTCGCGGGCCACCAGGTGGGCCACGAACAGGTGGAGCCGCCCGTCGATCAGCGCCTCCCCCAGGTCGACCGGGAAGGTGACGGCGTCCTCCGACCGCAGCCGGCCCTCGTCCCCCGGGCCACCGAGCGTGTGGCACAGGTCGCCGGCGAGAAGCCCGAGGGCCGGGAACGGCCGGCCCTCCCGCCGGGCGTCCTCCAGTACCTCACGGGCCTCGGCGTCGGAGCGCACCACCACCCCGCCCTCGGGGAGCGCCCCGGGTGCCCCCCAGGGCTTGCCCTTCTCGATGGTCACGGGGAGACGACGGACGAGGCGGCGACGACGCCCCGGAAGAGGCGGTCGGCGGCCGAGCGGGCGGCGGCGGCCGTGTTCGGGTCGGCGGCGGCGTCGCCGATCTGGCGGACCAGGTCGATGAGCTGCTTGACGTTGCGCACGAAGTCCCCGCCCGACATCTCCTGGCCGGCGAGGACGTCGTCGAGGGGGCGGCCGGCCGCCCACCGGGCGGCGGCGGTGGCGAAGCCCGGGTCGGGCGGGCGGGTGAGGGGCAGGCCGGCCTCCTCCTCCACCGCGTGCAGCTCGCCGGCGAGCCGCTCGACCTCCTCCCAGCGGCGGCGCAGCTCGGCCCGGTGGATCTTCGGGGACGCCGCCCCCGGCCGGCGCTGCTCGTAGGTGAACACCGAGGCCAGGCCGGCCACCGCCGGCACGTCCAGGCCGTCGAACAGGCCGCTCCCCACCGCCTCGGCAACCAGCAGGTCGCACTCGTGGTACGTGCGGGCCAGGCGCTCGCCGGCCTCGGTGAGCGACCACCCGTCCACGTAGCCCCAGGCCCGCAGGACCCGCAGCACCCGGTCGAACTGGCGGGCCAGGCTGCCGGCGTGGCCCCGGATGCGCCCCTCCAGCCACTCGGCCTCCCGCCGCAGGCGCTCCGCCCGCTCGGCGGCCCGCACGTGGCGGGTGGCGTCCGGGCAGGCGGCCACCGGGTGCTCCACGACCTCGGCCGGGCGGTGCCGGCGGCCGTGCTCCTCGCCGCCGCTCAGCCGGGCCCGGGCCAGCGACTGGGCGACCGCCCGCTGGAACGAGGTGCTGGCCGGGGCGTAGGGCACGGGCAGCTCGACCCGGCCGCGGGGCCGGGGCGGCACGCGGAAGTCGCGGGGCGACAGGGTGACGCGCCGGCGCTCGGGCGTGAGGGCGGTGACCCGCACGTCGCCGCCCCGGCGCTGCGAGGTGGCGAGCACGGCGACCCGCCCGCCCGACTTGCCGCCCGGCACGACCAGCACGTCGCCGGGGCGCACCTTGGCCAGGGCCTCGGCCACTGCCGATTCGGACGGCGGCGGCGGGTTGCGGCGCAGGCGGCGGAACTCCTCCACGTCGCCCAGGTGGCAGCGGGCCTTCTCCTCGGCCTCGGCCAGCGACTGGCGGTTGCGCTCCAGCTGCGACTCGAGGCGGACCACCTCGGCGTCGGAGTTGTACTGGGCGAAGCTGAGGTTCAGCAGGTGGTGGGCCACGTCGGCCGGGTACCGGCGCACCAGGTTGGCGGCCATGTTGTACGTGGGCCGAAAGGAGGAGGTGAGGGCGTAGGTGCGGGTGGACGCCAGGCCGGCCACCTGGTCGAAGGGCACGAACGGCGACCACAGCACCACCGCGTAGCCCAGGTCGTCGATGCCCCGCCGCCCGGCCCGGCCGGTGAGCTGGGTGTACTCACCCGGCGTGAGCGGCTCGTGGCGCTCGCCGCCGAACTTGGTGAGCTTCTCGATGACCACCGAACGGGCCGGCATGTTGATGCCCAGCGAGAGCGTCTCGGTGGCGAACACGACCTTCACGAGGGCGGCCGAGAAGCAGGCTTCCACGACCTCCTTGAAGGCTGGGACCAGGCCGGCGTGGTGGGCGGCGAAGCCGTGCTCGAGCCCGTCCAGCCAGGGCCCGTACCCGAGCACGTCGAGGTCGGCGTCGGAGAGCAGCTCGACCCGGGCCTCGGCGATGGCGCGGATCTGGGCTCGCTCCTCCGAGGTGGTGAGGCGCAGCCCGTAGTCCATGCACTGCTGGACGGCGTCGTCGCAGGCGGCCCGGCTGAAGATGAAGTAGATGGCGGGCACCATCTCCTCGTCCACCAGGCGCTCGACCGTCTCCGCCCGCCGGGGCGTGTAGAGGCGGCTCCGGCGGGGCCGTCCCCGGTGGACGGGCGGGCCGGCGGCCCGGCTGTCGAGGGCGGCCGCCTCGGGGTTGGGGCGCCCGTCCACGAACGTGGGGAGCAGGTGCAGGCGCTCGGCCGACCGGTCGCCCACCAGGTACAGGTGCTCCAGCTCCACCGGCCGGCGGTCCTCGATCACCACCGCGGTGGCGCCCCGCACCGCCTGCACCCAGCCGGCGAACTCCTCGGCGTTCGAGACGGTGGCCGACAGGCACACCAGGTCGACCTCGGGCGGGGTGTGGACGATCACCTCCTCCCACACCGCCCCCCGGTAGGGGTTCTGGAGGTAGTGGACCTCGTCGAGGACGACGTAGCGCAGGCCGGCCAGGGTGGGCGAGCCGGCGTAGATCATGTTGCGCAGGACCTCGGTGGTCATCACCACCACCGGCGCCTCGCCGTTGATCGAGTTGTCGCCGGTGAGGAGGCCGACCCGGCCGGCCCCGTGGGCCCGCACCAGGTCGCCGTACTTCTGGTTCGACAGCGCCTTCAGCGGCGTCGTGTAGAAGGCCTTGCCCCCGGCCGCCAGGGCCTTGGCCACCGCGTACTCGGCCACCACTGTCTTGCCGGAGCCGGTGGGCGCGGCCACCACCACCGAGCGGCCGGCGTCGAGGGCGTCGATGGACCGCAGCTGGAAGGGGTCCGCCTCGAAGCCGAGCCCGGCGAGGAAGGCGTCGCGCACGGCGCTCATTGGTTCGCTCACCTCCGGCTCGCTCACCGGCGGGCTACTTATGGAGCAACTTCCCGATGACGATCGCCCCTGCGTAGAAGACACACATCGGGATGGCCATGAAGAACAGCGAGTAGGGGTC
Source organism: Dermatophilaceae bacterium (assembly GCA_035689185.1). Classification (GTDB taxonomy): domain Bacteria; phylum Actinomycetota; class Actinomycetes; order Actinomycetales; family Dermatophilaceae; genus DASSLY01. The sequence goes on along the minus strand of DASSLY010000078.1, from coordinate 130,042 downwards.
CTGGCTGGGCGTGATGACGGCGGCGATCACGAAGATGACCACGACGGCCGGTCGCCACCACTTCGTCAGCTGGCGGCTGCTGATGACCCCCGCCAATTCCAGGAACACCAGCACCACCGGGAACAGGAACGCGACGCCGAAGGCGAGGTCCATGAGGATGACCAGCCGGAGGTACCGCGACGGGCTGAGGATCGGCGTGAGATTGGTGCCGCCGATGGAGAGGAGGAACTGGAGGGCCTTGGGGAAGGTGAGGTAGGCCACCACCGCGCCGAAGACGAACAGGGCGACCGACGACAGGACGAAGGGGATGGCGTAGCGCTTCTCGTTGGGGTTGAGGCCCGGGGTGATGAAGCGCCACAGCTGGTAGAGCACGACCGGCGAGGCCAGCAGGAAACCCACCCAGGTGGCCACCTTGAGCCGGGTGACGAAGCCCTCCAGCGGGTCGGTGATGTACAGCGAGCACTTCTGGCCCGCCGGCAGGGTGTCGCAGTACGGCTGGATCAGGAAGTGCAGGATGGCGTTGTAGGCGACGAAGGCGACGATGGCCCCCGCCGCGATCGCCACCGCCGAGATGATGAGCCGCCGGCGAAGCTCCGTGAGGTGCTCGACCAGCGTCATGCGGTCGGGCGTCGCCAACTCGCCTCGGCGGCGCTTCATGACCCGGATGGCGATGGCTGACTCCCCCGCTGTCGCAGCCGGCTCAGACCGGCGCCGGCGGCTCGGACTGCTCGGGCGCTGGGGTCGGGGGCGGGCCGCCGGCGGGCTCGGCGGGCGCGTCGGGGTAGGTCGGCGGCTGCTCGTTGAACGCGCTGCGCACCTCGGCCTGGACGCCGGCTGTCATCTTGCGCAGCTCGGCCAGCGCCTTGCCGACCTGGCGGGCGGCATCGGGAAGGCGGTTGGGGCCGAGGACGACCAAGGCCACCACGAGGACGACCAGGATCTCGGCGGGACCGATGCTGCCCACGGAACGAGTGTAGAGCGGGGCTGGGGCCTAGCCGCGGCAGCCGCTACCCGCCGAAGCGGTCGAGCTGGTCGCGGAGGCGCCGGACGCCGGCCGCGACCTCGGCCAGGTCGGGCCGGAGGTCGTTGACCCGCACGAGCGCCATGCGCAGCTGGTCGGCCTCGTCGGCCACCCGCGAGACGGCGCGGCCCACCAGGATCACCATGGCGACGACGACCAGCAGGGGCACGAGGGCGAAGGCCATCGGTCTCAGGGTAGGTCCGGGGACTGCGCACCCTCCAGCCGCCGCCGCGGCCCGCCGGCCAGGAGCGCGTCGAGGTCGGCGCCGCTACCCAGGCGGAAGTGGAACTCCAGGAGGTCGTCGTAGTTGATCGGCGGGCCGTTGCGCGGTTCGTCCAGTTCGGCGGGCATGTGCCACACCGAGAGGGGGATGCCCGACGCCAGCAGGACGTCCACGACCCTGGCCTCGGCCGGCTTGGCCACGGCGACCCGGCAGCGCGGGCACTGGAAGGCGTACGAACTCTCGTAGGTGGTCGAGCACAGGAGGACGCGAACGTCCTTGGTGGTGAGCTCTACGTCGCCGCATGTGGGACAGCTCGCCCGGATGATCGCCATGGTTTCCTCCCGACCCCGTCGTCGTCTCATCGGACTCCCGTTGTCATCGGCGTGCTCCCCGGCCACATTGAGGATTCCATCGGTGTCATCCCCGTCCCGGGCTTCCCCTAGTCATCGGCGCGACCGCCCCCGCGCTCAAGCGCCGGACGGCCCGGGTCGATACCGGAACCGGTGGAACGGTCGCTCTCGCTACTGCATTCGGTGCTGGGCGGGTTGGCGGCCGGCACCGACCCGGACCGGCTGCTCGCCGACGCCGTCGCCGGGGCCGTGGCCGCCGCCGCCGGCCGAAGCGGCGCCGTCGTGGTGGTAGCCGGCGGCGAGCTGGTCACCCTCGCCGGCGGGTCGCCCGGCGACCTGGAGCGGGCCGCCGTGCGGGCGGCCATCGAGACGTGCCGGACCGCCCGGCGCCGCGACGCGGACGGCCGGACCGGCGTCGTCGCCGAGCCCCTGCTGCTGGGCGGCGGCGGGCGGGGTGCCCTGGTCGTCACCAGCTCCATCGAGGGCACCGAGAACGAGACGATCGCCCTCTTCGCCTCGGCCGCCGTCGCCGTGCTCCAGCGGCGGGCGGCGACGACGCCGGAGGCCCTCCCCGAGCTGCTCTCGTCGCTCGCCGGGATCGCCCGCGACCTCGACCCGTCCACCATGGCGGCGCGCATCCTCGACGCCGCCCGCGACCTGTTCGGCATCGACGCCAGCCTGTGCGCCCTGTCGGCCGACGGGGTGGTGCGGGTCGCCCACTACCGGGGCATCGACCCCGAGCGGCTGGCCGCCGCCTCGCGGCTGCCGGGCTTCCGCACCCTCGTCACGGGCGACGACGTGAGGGTGGACCGCACCGACAACCCGGTGGTGGCGGCCATGGGGCTGGTCGGCCAGGTCGCCGTCGGCCTGCCGCTGCGGGCCGGGGGTCGCTCGCTCGGCCGCGTGGTCATCCTGCTGCCCGACGTGCCGCCGGTCGCCGGGCGCACCGTGCTGGAGCGCTTCGCCAGCCAGGCCGCCGTGTGCCTCCTCGCCTCCCAGCTGCACAAGACCGTGCTCGACCAGCAGCAGCGCGTCGCCTCCGTGGCCCACGCCGTCGCCCAGCCCCTCGTGCTGGTGGACGAGGCCGGTCGCCTCATCGAGGTCAACGGCGCCGCCGCCACGGTGTTCGGTCTCTCCGGCGGCTTCGACCGTGGCCGGCCGGTGGTCGGGCGCCTCGGGCACCCCGAGCTGGAGCGCATGCTGAGCGCCGGCCGGGACGGCTCCGCCGAGGTCGTGGTGGGCGTCTCCGAGCCCCGCGTGTACCGCGCCATGGTGCGCCCGGTGCGGGCCGCCGACGGCCGCATCAGCGGCAGGGTCCTCGTGCTCGACGACGTGACCGCCGCCCGCCGCACCGACGCCCTCAAGGCCGACTTCGTGGCGGTGATCGGCCACGAGCTGCGCACCCCGATCACGGTGATGAAGGGCTTTCTCAAGACCCTCATCCGGCGGGGCGACACCCTTTCGGAGGACCGGCGCCTCCAGGCCCTCCAGGCGGTGGACGCCAGCGTCGGCCGGCTCGAGCGGCTCATCGAGGACCTGCTGTTCATCTCCGCCATCGAGGAGCGCTCGGCGACGCTCGACCTGCGCCCGGTCGACCTCAGGGGCCTCCTCGAGCCCCAGGCCGGGGGCCGGGTCGTGCTGCGCATGCCGGACCGGCCGGTGGAGGTCGACGTGGACGCCGACCGCGTGGCCCAGGTGGTCCGCCACCTGCTCGACAACGCCCTCCAGCATTCCCAGGGCGAGGTCCGCCTGGAGCTGGCCGAGCGGGACGGGGCGGCCGAGGTCGCCGTCGTCGACGCCGGCCCGGGGATCTTCAGCGGCGACCTCCCCCACCTCTTCGAGCGCTTCCACCAGATCGACGGCTCGTCGACCCGGTCCCACGGTGGGGTCGGCATCGGGCTGTACGTGTGCCGGCGGATCGTGGAGGCCATGGGCGGCCGCATCTGGTGCGAGAGCCGCCTCGGCGTCGGCAGCCGGTTCGTGTTCTCGCTCCCCTGCTCGAGCTCCCAGACGATCAGCGTCTCGTAACCGGTTCGCCCGCGCCGTCCTGGCGCTCGCTCACTGCCGCCGGCGTGCCAGGCTGCCGGGGTGGAGCCGCTCCTGCGCCCCCCGATCGGGTTCGCCCACCGCGGCGCGCGGGCCCACGCCCCCGAGAACACGATCGACGCCTTCCGACTGGCGCTCCGGCTGGGCGCCACCGGGCTGGAGAGCGACGTGTGGCTCACGTCCGACGGCGTCGCCGTGCTCGACCACGACGGCGTGGTGCGGACGGGCCTCCGGAAGCGACCCTTCTCGGCGGTGCCCCGGTCAGGGCTGCCCGACCACGTCCCCAGCCTGGACGAGCTGTACGACGCCTGTGGCGCCGACTTCGACCTGTGCCTCGACCTGAAGGACCCGGATGCGGCGCCGGCGGTAGCGGACGCCGCCCGCCGGGCGGGGGCCGAGAACCGGCTGTGGCTGTGCCACCCGGAGTGGGAGACGGTGGCGGCGTGGCGGGAGGTGGCGCCCGGCGCCCGGCTGGTGGACTCCACCCGGCGCCGGCTCATGAAGGAGGGCGTCGAGCGCCGGGCGGCCACCCTCGCCGAGGCCGGCGTCGACGCCGTGAACCTGCACCACAGCGACTGGACCACGGGCTTCGTGACCCTCTTCCACCGCTTCGGCGTCCTCGCCCTGGCGTGGGACTGCCAGCACCCCCCGATCCTGCTCGAGACCCTGCGGATGGGGGTCGACGGCGTGTTCTCGGACCACGTCGACCGCATGGCGGACGCCCTGGAGACGGCCGGGCGCTGAGAGCCCGCCCGATCAGCGCGTCGGCGGGATGCCCGTCGGGCGCAGCGTGCCCAGGTGGCGGCCGTCGGCCCCGGCGCCGGCCGCCCAGTCGAAGTCGAACAGGACCTGGAGGACGACGGCGTCGTGTTCCATGCCCACCACCTCGGTGATGGCCGTGACCCGGCGGGTGCCGTCGCGGAACCGCGTCAGGTGGACGAGCAGCCGGAAGGCCGAGGCCATCTGCTCCCGGACCACCCGCACGGGGAGGCCCACGCCGGCGGTGAGCACCATCGTCTCGATGCGGGCCAGGGCCTGGCTGGCGCTGTTGGCGTGGACGGTGGTCAAGGAGCCGTCGTGGCCCGTGTTCATCGCCTGCAGCATGTCGAGGCTCTCTCCGCCACGGACCTCCCCCACGACGATGCGGTCCGGGCGCATCCGCAGCGAGTTGCGCACCAGTTCACGGATGCCGATCTCGCCCTTGCCCTCGACGTTCGGCGGCCGGCTCTCGAGCCGGACGAGGTGCTCCTGCTGCAACTGCAGCTCGACGGCGTCCTCGATCGTGATGATCCGCTCCCCCTCCGGGATGAAGGAGGACAGCACGTTGAGCAGCGTCGTCTTGCCGGTGCCGGTACCGCCGGACACGATGATGTTGAGCCGGGCCTCGACGCAGGCGCGCAGCAGTTCGGCCATCTCGGGCGTCAGCGTCCCGAAGGAGATGAGGTCGTTCACCTTGAACGGATCCTTGGAGAACTTGCGAATCGTGAGCGTGGACCCGCTGAAGGCCAGCGGCGGAATGACCGCGTTGACGCGGGAACCGTCGGCAAGGCGGGCGTCAACCAGCGGGGACGACTCGTCGATCCGGCGCCCGACTCGGGTGACGATCCGCTCGATGACGCGACGCAGATGGTCCTCTGAGTTGAAACGGACTGGGGAGCGGGTCAGCTTGCCGTGCTGCTCGACGTAGACCATGTCCGGCCCGTTGACCATGATCTCAGTCACGCTGGGGTCGTTGAGAAGCCGCTCCAGCGGTCCGTGACCGAGCACGTCATCCTCGACGTCGCGGATCAGCCGCTGCCGCTGCTCACTGCTCAGCGGCACCTTCTCGGCCTCGACCACACCGTTGAGCTCGGTGCGAACCAGTGCGTGCAGCTGGTCCTCGCTCAAGGAGGGGTCATTGAGACGGGCGCCCATGCGCTCGAACAGGGACGTGGCCGCCCGGTCCTTCAGCCTGGTCAGGGAGTCGCTCGCTGGGGCCTGGGACGCGGCTGGCGTCTTGGCACCTGACGGTCCCGTTGCCGAGGCGACCACCGGCTTGCGGAGGGTCACCCGAGCCGCAGGTTCTACGGCCCCGACGTGTACTGTGCTCCCGTTGGCGGGTGACGTCGGCTTGGCGTCTGGGACCGTCGGTACGACATCCTCGCCGCGGGCCGCCTTGAGGCGTTCGGAGAGATTCATGTCAGGCCCCTGCCTGCACACCGGGGTACCAGCCGGGCTTGGCCCGTCGTGGCTTGGGCGGCGACGATGACTCCGTTCGGGTTCGATGACCGAAACGAAGGACCGACGTGCTCGCGGGGGCGGGGCTTGGCAGGAACCGGCTGAGGAGTCGGCCAAGCTGTTTGGTCAGTGGGTCGCGGACACCGCTTTGCAGCAGGGGAATCCCTTGGTTGACCGATGGCGTGGCGGCCTTGGAGCGAGGCAGGGTGAGGTCCACGGCCGTCCCGATGGTGGCCTCGACATCTGCCAGCGACAGCCCACCACGATTGTCGACGAAGTTGAGGACGACATGTCGGGTCTCGCTGGACAGCCCCAGGTCTGAGAGCGTGTCGATCTCCTTGCGGAGTCCACGGATTCCTGGCACATCCATGCTGGTCAGCAGGACCATGTCCGTGGCGTTGTCGAGTGCGGCCAACGTGGGTTCGGAGAGTCCGGGAGCGGTGTCGATAACGACGTACTGGAACTCTGAGGTCAGCATCTTGATCAACTGGCTGATGTCGCGACCGGAGATGTTGTCCGCATCCGCAGGCGACCTGGGTCCGCAGATGACGTACAGGCCGGTTTGGTGCTGGGTAAGAAAAGTCTTGAGCACCATCGCGTCTCGGCTGGCCGGTCCATGCACCGTGTCGCTCAAGGTGTACTCCGGCTCGAGGTCCAAGGCTGACGCCACGTCCCCGAACTGGACATCGAGGTCCAACAGCACAGTCGAGCTCGGAAGCGCCCTGGCCAGCCCGACGGCGATGTTCGTCGCAATCGTGGTCTTGCCGACGCCGCCCTTGGGTGAGACGACGCTGATGACCCGGCCGCTTCCGCTGGAGTCGTCCGAATCCACGCTGTGGTTGACCATTTCCGCAACCAGCGACCGGTCCCTCGCCGCCTGCAGGGCACGATCGAGCACGTCGCGGATGTCGGCGATGTCATCGGCTGGCTCGATGATGTCGCGTACGCCGGCGCGCATCGCATCCAACCCGATCTGCTGCCCGTCCTCGCTGACGAGGATGACACTGACTGCGGGGCATTGCTGATCAAACTGCATCGCGAGCTGCAACGCAGCCTGGAGGTCCAAGGCTGCGTCGAGGATGACGACCTTGGGCGGAGTCGGGTCCAAGATCTGCGCGAACAGATGCGCCGGGTCCAGCGGCAACGGGCCGAGCGGAAGGACGAAGACGTCTCCACTGGTCGCCTGGAGCATGCGGTCCTTGAGATCGGTCGATGCAGTCGCCATCACGATCATGCTCATGAGTACAGGTTCTTTTCTGTGACAGGGCGGCTGGCGCCGGGGACGGCGTTGCTGGGCTCCAGGGACAACCAGATCTTGGCGTTCTCAGCGGCGAAAATGATCTTCTGCGCGTTGGCGGCGGTCGTGGCGAGGGTGACCATGACGTTTCCGCCGGGAGCGGCCGCAGTCTCAGACGATTCGCCGCCCTCTGCTGCAGCCGGTTCCACGATGCCGCCCTGGACCTTGCTGACCAGGACCTTGTGCAAGACGAGCTGGGTCGTGGCCGGCTCGTTCTCGGATTTCATCGTGACGAAGACGCCTACGGTGTTGCCGGCTTGGAGACTGCCGCCGATCACCCGCTGTGGCTCCAACTGGATCGCTATCTGCTGCATCCCAGCAGGGATGGCAACAGCACCCGGCTTCTCCAGCGATGCGGGATCGACGAATCGGCTCGCCAGTACCTGCTCACCTGGCTGGAGTCTGGTGGCGGCCACCTTGCCCTCAAGCTCGTCCAGCTTGGTGACAGCGCCCTGCGCGGCGGCCATCTTGGGGAGCAGCTTCGGGGCAACCATGATCGCGGCATCTTGAGCTGAGGTTCCTCCGGCGATCGGCTTGGTGACAACGAGGACGCTGACTGTCTCCATCCCAGCCATTGCGCGACGATCAGCGGCCGCAACATATGCGAGCAGGACCACTGCTCCCAGACCCGCCAGGATGACGGCGACGACAGCAGCGACGATGCGGCGTTTCATTTCGATGTCCTTTTACTGCGTAAGGGTGAGGATGGTTGCGCCCAGCTGTGGGGATCCGGTGCCGTAGTGGAAGGAGTCTGAGGAATCCACGAATCGCGCGAAATAGCCTCGGATACAGCGGTTGTCCCCGCTGCAGGGCGCGTTCCAGGAGTTCTGCCCGCCGAAGTGGTATCCGGTGAAGGTGAAGGCGGCGTAGCCGTAGACCCGGTAGCGGGCACCGCTGCCCGTCCCTGTCACCTGGTCGTAGATGGGCAACAGCACCGTACGGCCGCGCGCATTGGTGAGGTCCGTCGCGGAGCAGGAGGAAGGGACCGAGTTGCCGGGGTCGGAGGCGATGATCCCGGCAATCGAGCTGGTGGTTCGGCAGGTGCCTGCATCGGTGATCAGCCATCCGAAGCCTCCCGGTACCGGGAGGTTGGACGGACCGGTACAAGGCAGGTCGGAGCTCTTCGGGAAGTAGATGGTCCGCGGCGTCGTACCCGACGGCAGCCCGCCGCCGGTCTGGGCATTCCATTCACACCAGGAGAACGCCAGCGGGAGCACGGCGGTCCCAGCAATCGGGGATCCCCAGCTCACCGTTGACCTGGCATGCAGGACAGTCGAGTTCACACCGAGCACCGGGGCGAACCAGTGCGCACGAACTGCCGAGTTCTCGACGCTCACCCGACTGGCAGTGAGGGTAGGGACCGTCGCCGTCGGCTGGCTGCCGGTGAGGTTGGCGGCGGCGAACGTCTGGGCCGTCTGCGCCGGGGTGCCGCACGCCCCGCGGTTGCAGTCCTGGGCGATGGCAAGCGCGCCCGCGTCAGCGCCGGTCTGCAGCTGCTGCCGTTCGCTGTACATCGCGGCAACGTCGATCGCGACGGCGGCGAACCCGAGCAGCGGGACCAGCAGCATGGCGATCATGACCCCGACCGCCCCGCGCTCATCGGTCAGCCGTTGCATCTCATCACCCCCTTGCCGGTCACGTTGAGCCCGCTGCCGAAGAGCGTGGTGAGGAAGCCGACGTGGTAGGTCACGGTGACGCTCGCGTTCGTGACGGCGGTCGTGCTGCTGATCGGACACGCGGCGGGTGCCACCATGATCTGGCTGTCAGTCAGGTTCAGCGTCGGTGCGGCATTCTTGACGGCACTGCGGGCGCTGGTCGTGCTGTTGGACAGTGCCATCGACCGGGCGCCCTCCCGGGCGGCCTGAGACAGCATTGTCTGGACGTTGAACACGCGGCCGAACTCGGCGATCCCCAGAACGAGCACCAGCAGGACCGGCAGCACGAGGGCGAACTCGACCGCTGCCGCTCCCCGCTCAGCCGTTCTCCTGAGCACCACTACCTCCACGACGTACAGCACCTCCACGACCTACGGCGAAGCGTCGGCTCCCGGCTGACGACCGGGAACCGACTCGCGGGCTGGCTGGGGAGCTAGCGGTCTAGCCGTTCGGGTTCCCACCGAGGCTGGTCACGATGCTGTCGAACAGAGTGTCGAGGCGGGTTCCCAGAGCGGTGACCGCGACGATGATGACGACAGCGATCAGGCCGACGAGCAGGCCGTACTCGACTGCAGTGGCTCCGCGGTCCTTACGACCTTCGAAGCGGTCCTGGACGTAGCCGAGGACGGTGTAGAGGTACGCGAATGCGCCGTTCATGAGGATCTCCTGGGGGCTCGTGTGGCTCCGCCCCGAATCGGATCCGATGCAGCAACTCCTTGCTGAATTGCTGTCGAGCACTAATCTGGCAGAACTTTGCGCGTTGCGCAACTCGCCGTCATGTGATGCGGCTCATAGATGGTCGCAATCCCGATTTCTGCATCAATGAATCTCCATCGCGGAAACTCGACCTGCAGCACCACCAGGGATGCCGCCTGGCTGCGGCTCGGCCGGTTATTTGCGGAAAGCGAAACTTATCAGGAGGCGCATCATGCGTTAGGGTGACTCCATGACCACTTCGGGGATTGGCCTGAGAGAACTGAAGAAGCAGATGACCCGCGAGTCGATCGCGGACGCTGCCTTGAAGCTCACTCTCGAAAAGGGCTTGGAGCATGTCACCATCGATGAGATAGCGCAGCTGGCCTTCATCTCGCCACGGACGGTGTCGAACTACTTCTCGTGCAAGGAGGAGGCCGTCGTCGCCGCCGGCATCCAGGACTCCTTCACCATCATCGAGGACCTTGCCGAGCGGCCGCTCGACGAACCACCACTGGAGTCGCTCTCAGAGCTGCTGGCGGAGTTCGCGCGGTCGCGCACGACGGAGCAGCTGCGGCTCAGCGCCCAGAAAGTCGCCCTCAGCGCACAGCATCCGTCGTTGCGGCCGTTCCAGACCGCGCAGTACGACCAGTTGGAGGCGGCTCTGCGGGACACGATCGCCGGCCGTACCGGCACCGACGTACAGCATGATCTGTATCCCTGGCTGGTCGCCGCGGCTGCGGTCTCAGCCGTACGCGCAGCGATGCAGCTCTGGGTGGAGTCGGGCGCCGAGCCCCAGGCGCTGCCAGAGCTCATCCAGCGGTCACTGACCCAGATCAGCAACGGGTTGCCGGCTCCTCAAACCCGCCCGCGTCGCATGCGGGCCGTGGACAACCCCGCGGAGGCCGCCTCCTGACCCCCGCGACGGAAGCCGCCTCCGAACCAACCGGAGGCACTGCCGCCGCTGCGGGGCGCCAGGTAGGTTCTTTCGGTGGGATTCAGTCAGGCGGAGCTGCAGTCGTACCGGGATGCCTGCGTAGCAGACCTCATCCGCGAAGATGTACGGCTGCTGTTCGCCGGCATCAACCCAGGGCTGTGGACTGCCGCCACGCAAACCCACTTCGCGCATCCCGGGAACCGGTTCTACCCGGCGCTGCGCCTCGCGGGGATCATCGACCGGGACATCAACCGGACGGAAGGGATGACGAAAGAGGACCGCTGCTATCTCCTCAGCCGCGGGCTCGGCAACACCAACCTCGTCAACCGCGCCACCGCGCGCGCTGACGAGCTCTCCCCCGCCGAGCTGCACAGCGGACGAGACCGGCTGGAGCAGACCGTACGACGGTACCGCCCGCTGGTAGTGGCGATCGCCGGAATCGGCGCCTATCGGACGGCCTTCCGACAGCGGACGGCGAGCGTCGGGCGGCAGCCGACCGACCTTGTCGGCGCGCAGCTGTGGGTAGTGCCCAACCCGAGCGGCCTGAACGCGCACGAGACGATCTCCAGCCTGGCCGCGGTCTATGCCGAACCAGCCCTCGCTGCGGGCGTGCTAACGTCCACGCCGGCTGCGGGTCGGACCCCTGGCGTAGATGCCCGTGTGCTGTGATGGCCCCCATGAGTTCTAGCTCCGCCGCGTCCACCTTGTCGTATCCGATCGCTGAACACACGTTGGACAACGGTCTGCGAGTGATCGCCAGCCCGGACCACGGCGCGCCCTCGGTCGCGGTGAACCTCTGGTACAACGTGGGTTCGCGGCACGAGCAGCCAGGTCGGACGGGGTTCGCGCACCTGTTCGAGCACGTCATGTTCCAGGGCTCGGCACACGTACCGTCTGGCCAGCACATCGCGCTGCTCGAAGCCGCGGGCGCCTCCGTCAACGCGACCACCTGGTTCGATCGGACCAACTACTTCGAGGCGCTTCCCACCGGCGGCCTCGACCTGGCCCTCTGGTTGGAGGCCGACCGGCTCGGCAGCCTGTTGGACGCGCTGACCCAGGAGAACCTGGACAACCAGCGCGAGGTCGTCAAGGAGGAGAAGCGCCAGCGCTTCGACAACGTGCCCTACGGTGACGTGATGGAACGGCTGATCGGCCTCACGTTCCCGCACGACCATCCCTACGGCCACACCACCATCGGGTCGATGGACGACCTCAATGCAGCAACCTTGGCCGATGTCGGCGCGTTCTTCGCTACCCACTACCTGCCCAACAACGCTGTCCTCTCCATCGTCGGCGACGTGTCGATCGAGGACGCCTTCGCCAGGGCTGACAGGTTCTTCGGTCACCTTCCGGCCGGACCGCTACCTCCACGGCTGCAGACCAAGCCGCTGCCGGCCCTGAGCGGGCTGCCGCAGATGGAGACCTCCGCCGACGTCCCCGCGGATGCGGTGTACCTCAGCTGGCGGCTGCCGGCACGCGACCAGACGAGCTTCGACGCTACCGACCTGGCCTTCTCCATCCTGGGCCATGGCCAGACCTCCCGCCTGCACAAGAGCCTGGTCCGCCACCTGGAGGTTGCCGAGGCCGCTGGGGCCGCCACCATGGGCTTGATCGGGGGCAACTCGTTCGGCTACATGTATGCCCGCGCTCGGCATGGAGTCAGTCCCGAAGAGCTGCAGAACGCGTTGGTCACCGAGATTGAGGCGTTCGTCCACGGTGGCCCCACCGACATCGAGCTGCGGCGAGCCAAGGCGCAGTTCGAGCGCCACTGGCTGCACGAGCTGGCCCGGGTGGACTCGCGCGCCGACGCATTCGGCGAGTACGCCACTTTGGAGCGCGATCCCGGACTCGTCAACCAGCGGATCGCCGCCATTGATTCGATCGACGGCGCCGTGGTCGCGGCCGCAGTCCGGGACTGGTTCCGCGCCGACCAGCGCGCCACATTGATCTACCGGCAGGAGAAGCCATGACCACGACTCTTCCCCCTCAGCCGGATCTCGCACCGGCTGCCCACTGGAAGTTCCCACAGCCGACCACCAGCCGACTCAACAACGGGCTGGAGGTGATCACCTATCAGCTGCCGGGCCAGCATGTCATCGCCGCGCACCTCGTCCTCGACATCCCGCTGAACGCCGAAGACCGTTCCCTGGAGGGCGTGGCGACCATCTGCGCCAGAACGCTGGACGAGGGCACCGTGGCCCACGGCGGCGACGAGTTCGCCGAGCTGCTCGAGACCGAGGGTGCCGGCCTGGGCATCGATGTGTCGCTCGCCGGTATCCAAACCGTGCTGGACGTGCCCGTCACCCGACTGAACCGTGCGCTCGAGCTGTTCGCCGAGGCGGCGATCTCGCCGGCACTGGCCGACGAGGACGTCAACCGGCACGTCCAGCTGCGACTGGCGCAGATCGAGCAGACCCGGGCCAATCCCGCCCAGGCAGCCACGATCGCCTTCCGGCGGTCGGTCTTTGACGCCAGCTCGCGAGCAAGCCGGATGAACGCCGGTGAGCCCGAGACGGTCGCTCAGGTGACACCGGAGGCAGTACGGGCCTTCCATGCTGATCATTTCGGTCCCACTGGAGCCAAGCTGATCATGGCCGGCGACTTCCGCGACGACCCGGCGGAGCTCGCCGAGCAGGCCTTCGGCGGGTGGCAGAATCCCCGTCAGCACAGCCAGCCTCTTCAGGTGGCTGAGCCGTCGGCCCGGCGCAGCCTGGTGGTCGACCGCCCAGGCGCCGTTCAGGCCGACATCCGGCTGGGTGGGCTGGGGATCGACCGGCTGGACCCACGCTGGGCAGACATCACCGTCGCCGGCTACGCCGTCGGTGGCGCGTTCCTGTCGCGGCTCAATGCCGTGCTTCGGGAGGAGCTCGGCTACACCTACGGCGTACGGCTGACCTTCTCACCCATGACATCGCGCGGCACCTTCGCCGTCCAGGGTTCCTTCCGTACGGAGGTCGTCGGCGATGCGCTGGCCAGAGCGCAGTCGCTGCTGTCCGTCAAGGACGCACCGATCACCGAGCAGGAGGTGTCCGACGCGGTTGCGTACTTCACCGGCGTCTCCCCGCTGCGGTATGCGACGGCAGATGGCGTAGCGGACCAAGCGGCGACCCAAATCCTGGCCCGGCTCGGACCACGCTATGTGACTGAGAGCCTGGCCGCTCTACGGGCAGTCACGCCGGAGTCCGCCACTCAGGCGTACCTGTCGGTGGTCAGGCCTGACGAGCTCACGTTGGTGGTGGTCGGCGACGCCGACCGGGTGGCAGACCCGATCCGCCGCGCTGGCTTCGATGACCTCAACGTCGAGGCACTGTGAGAACCTGCGGTCGATAGAGCTCGGCCCCCTCAACGGGTAGCGGGGCTCCCTCCTGGCAGCCCCGCTGGGTCACCGACCGAGCGCCGTCATGGCCCGCTTCACCGCAGCCTGAGCCTGCTCGATCTTGGTCTGGTAGCCCGCCAGATCCCCCGACGACAGCGCCTTGTCGGCATCGGCGAAGGCCTGCTCGGCCTCGTCCAGCGCGGCCGCCGCTGCCGGATTGTTGGGCTGCCCGCCGCCCTGCCCCAGATTGGGCTTCGGAGCCTCCTGTTCGCCGGTGTCCACGCCGGCGTTGCCCTTGAACACCTGGTCCAGCGCCTGCTGCAGGGTGTCACCGATACCCACCGCCTGCCCGAAACGGACCATCACGAACCGCAACGCCGGGTAGGAGCCGTTGCTGCCCTGCCGCTGGGTGTACACCGGCTGCACGTACAGCAGTCCGCCACCCACGGGAAGGGTCAGCAGATTGCCGAACTGGGCGTTCGCCGCCCCCTGGTTGAGGAAGGGTCGTAGCCGGTCCGCGACCGTCTCGTTGGTGACCATGGCGTTGGCCGTTTGGCCGGGCCCGTCGATCTGCGTGGTGTCGGACATCCGGAGGATCCGCAGCTTGCCGTAGTCGGGGCTGCTGGCGTCGGCATTGACTGCCATGTAGGCCGCCAGGTTCTGGCGTCCGTTGGGCGTGAACACTGTCGTCAGCGAGAAGTTGGCCTGCTGGTCACCGGGCCACTTGATCGACAGGAAGTACGGCGACTCCTTCGAGCCGCTCGGCGCGGTCGGCAGTGGGTCATTGGGGATCTGCCACAGGTCCGATCGCTGGTACCAGTTGCGCGGATCGGTCATGTGGTAGCGCGCCAGCACTTCCCGCTGAACCTTGAACAGGTCTTCGGGGTAGCGCAGGTGGTCCAGGAGGTCCGGCGATATCTCGGACCTCTCCGCCACCGAATTGGGGAACGCCGCCTTCCACGTCTTCAGCACCGGATCCTGATCATCCCAGGTGTAGAGCCGGACGGAGCCGTCGTAGGCATCGACAACGGCCTTCACCGAGTTTCGCATGTAGTTGATCATGGTGTCCGGCTGGGCCGCGACCACGCCCTGCCGGGTCTGGGTGTCGGCAGTGGCCCGTTCGAGAGAGACGCGCTGGCTGTAGGGGTAGGAGTTCGACGTGGTGTAGCCGTCGACGATCCACACGATCCGGCCATCGACCACGGCCGGGTAGACGTCACCGTCCACCTTCAGCCACGGTGCAGCCTTCATCACCCGCTCGCGCGGGCTCCGGTCGTAGATGATCTTGGACGCCTCGTTCACCCGGTCGGAGAGCAAGATGTTGACATCCCCGAACTTGGCGGCGTAGAGCAGCCGGCGCCACAGGTTGCCGATCGGTACGCCTCCCTTGCCGGTGTAGGTGTACGTGGTCGGATTGCCGCCGCTGCCGCCGCCGGGCGTGTCCAGCTCGATCGGCGCGGCCCCTGCTGGGGCTCCCACGACGGAGTAGTCGGTCTGCTTCTCGCCGAAGTAGATTCGTGGCTCGTGCTCGGAGATCTTGCCGGTGGGCGGGATGTCGCGGGCGATCCATTCCGGCTCCCCGCCGGCCTGGCGGCGATTTCCGTAGGCGGCCACCAGTCCGTAGCCGTGGGTATAGACGGTCTTGAGGTTGTTCCAGTTCTGGCCCTCGATGCCATCAAGATCCATCTCCCGGACGGCCACCACCGCATCGGTATCGGTGCCGTCGATGGTGTAGCGGTCGACGTCCAGCACCAGCGGGAAGGTGTAGTAGCCCCGTACCTGCTGGAGCTGCTCGTACGCCGGCGCGACCACCGCCGGATCGATCAGACGGATGCCGGGCAGCGCCTCGGCGTCGGCCCGAAGCTGCCCTGCGGTGGCAGTGGTCTTCGCCGAGTAGTCGGTGATCTCGGTGTCGTTGATCCCGTACGCGGTTCGGGTCGCCTTGATGTTCTTCTCGATGAACGGCCGTTCCTTGTCCGGCTCGTCGGGCTTGACGCTGAAGTACTGCACCGCCCCGGGGTAGACCACGCCCAAGACGATGGCCGACAGCAGCATCAGGGTCAGGCCGATCGTCGGGACCACCCATCGCCGAAGCACGGCGTTGGCGAAGAACATGACCGCGCAGAGTGCTGCGATGACCGCCAGGATCTTCTTGGCGTTCACCGTAGCGTTGTCGGCGGTGTAGTTGATCCCGGTGAAGATCGGCGTGCTGGCGATCTCCAGCCCGTACTGGTCGAACCAGTAGCTCACCGCCTTGACCAGAACGGCCAGGCCGACCAGGACCGATAGGTGGGCCTGCGCTGCCGGGGAGCCGCCGCGCCGGGGAGGGCTCAGTCGCAGCCCACCCATGACGTAGTGGATCACGGCGGCAGCCGCCGCGCTGAACAGCAACGCAGCGAACGCGAACGACATCACGAACCGCCACCACGGGTAGTCGAAGACGAAGAACCCGATGTCGAGGCCGAACTTGGGGTCGGTCTCATTGAAGTCTGTCCGGTGCTGCCAGGCCAGGTACGTGGAGACCTGACCCGCACCCGCGCCGCCGGCGAACAGGCCGACGACGACGCCGAGCGCGATCATCACCCAGCTGAACTTGGACTCCAGGAGTTCCCGGTAGCGCTCGAGCAGCGGGCTGGTCGGGCTGCCGATGCGGATCCGCGGCCGCAAGCGGTACGCGACAGTGGCGTTCGCGATCACGGTGGCAGCCATCAGCAGCCCGAACGAGATGAACAGCCCGATTCGGTTGAGGAGCATGGTCGAGAAGACCGACCCGAAGCCAAAAGAGACGTACCACAGGCGGTCGGTCCAGATGTTGGTGAAGATGGCAAAGATCACCACGAGCACCGCCACGATGATCAAGGTCGGCAGAATGGCGCTTCGTCGCCGGGCCGCCCCCACGAGGCTACTCACTGACTTTCTCCTTCAACTGCATGCTTGGTCGGTCTCGGTGGTATTGGGGTGATCATTCGATCGTGCCTACTCTGCAGCCAGCGTATGCGCTAGCGCTTCTGCGAGCCCCGGCACGAGGTTTGCGGCGCCGAGAAGTTCATCCGGTTGTGACACCAGTCGAGCCACTCCATGCGTACGACCCTCCCGGTCGACTCCGACTACGACCCGGACCTCCTCGCGCTGCGGATGCCGGGTGACGAACTCGGCGGCCGCCGCCGGTTCGTCGGGAAGCTGCGCGTCGATTCCTGCCGGCAGGAAGGTGCGCTCCACAGCAAGGGCGCAGCCGAAGACAGCGTCTGGCCAGACGACCGCGCCGAGCTCCTCCAGTACCCGTTGCCCGCTGCTGAAGTGCTCCTGCTCGATGGCCGTGAGCGCGTCGACCGGAGCGCCGTCTGCAGAGCTGCGTAGCCCCAGATCAGCGGCGAGCTGCGGTTCGGCGGCGATCATGTCATCGGTGTGCACCAGGGCAAACAGCCGAGGCCGCTGGTCCCAGCCGGACTCCGAGACGTGCCGCTCGAGCTCGACCAGTGCGGCGATGAGTGCGTCGTATCTGTCATCGGTTTTCGGTGTGGCGGTCATCAGCAGCGTGGCACCCGGGAAGCTCCGTCGGGCTGACGGAGCTGGTTGAGCGCATCGATCCCTTCTTGCAGCGTGGATATCTTGATCAACGTCATGTCGGTGTGAACGTCGGCGGCCCGGGCGCAGTTTCCCGACGGCACCAAGAAGGCGGAAGCGCCCGCCTTGTCCGCGGCGGCGATCTTCTGCTGGATGCCGCCGATCGGACCGACGACGCCGGCGGGCGTGATCGAGCCAGTGCCGGCAATGTGGGCTCCGGAGAGCAGCGGCCCCTCGGTGATCTTGTCGTAGATGGCGGTGGCGAAGATCAGGCCGGCGCTCGGTCCGCCGATGCGATGCCCCAGGTCGAAGGAAATGTCAGGCACGTAGTCGTATCCCGGGCCGACGGTGATGCCCACCGCGGGCCGGCGTTGTGCATCAGGACTGGCCGCGGTACGCACCCCAACCGTGGTTTGCCGATCGTCGCGGAGGACGCGGAAGGAGACGACGTCGCCGACCGGGTGGCGGCGGATGAGCTCACCCACCTGGTCGCCGGTGCGGACGCTGACATTGTCTACGGCGAGCACCAGATCACCCGGCATCAGCCGCCGGTGGGACGGACCCCGGACGGTCACGGATGCGATGGCCGGGTGCTCGGTAACCGGCTGTCCGGCGGCACGAAGCGCAGCGACCACCGCGTCGTCCTGAGCGGTCGCCATCATGTCGGCCTCTTCGCTCTCCACCTCGGCGGCAGATTTGCCGGGTGGATAGACCACATCCCGCGGCAGCGCGTCGCGATTCGGCAGCCAGTAGGCCAGGACCGCCTCGGGCAGCGTCAGCCGCGAGTCCGCCCGGGTGACCGAGAGCGTCGTGATGTCCAGCTCACCGGTAGTTGGGAACGAGCGGGTGCCTTCCACCCTGATCATCGGCTGGCTGTTCAGGGAGCCAAGGGTGTCATGGACGCGGCCGGGGCTCCAGGCCACGAAGGGCACGGGCATCACCACCAACAGCGCGGCCAAGGTCACGAAGACCACCGAGGCGACCGACGCCGTCCAGGTCTGTCGGGTCACGCCAGCCCGACCCACTCGGTGTCTCCGGAGGTGAAGACCTGCTGCTTCCAGATCGGGACGGTGGCCTTCAGGTCGTCAATCAGCTCACGGCAGGCCTCCAGGGCCGCCGCCCGGTGGACCGCCCCGACAGCGACCACTACGGCCAGGTCGCCGACCAGGAGGTGGCCGACCCGGTGCTCAACCGCAATGGTCACCACATCGTGGCCGTCGGCGACCCGCTCCGCGCACGCACGAAGCTGGTCCTCGGCGGTCGGGTGCGCCGTGTAGTCCAGCGATTGGACCCCCTGGCCGTCGTCGGTGTCACGAACCACGCCGAGAAAGAGCCCGATTCCACCGACGGAGCTGTCGCCGACAAATGCCAGGATGCGGTCGACGCTCAGCGGCGCGTCGACGACCTGTGCGTGACGTACCGGCGATGACATGCGACGACCCTAACCCAGCCGCCCAACGCCACCTCAGGAACTAGAGTCGTACGGTTGAATAGTCGGAAAGCATCCATCCATCGGTCTGTCGTCGGGCCGGCGAGTTCAGGAGTTGTCATGGCCGAGGATCGGCAGCCGGGACCAGAAGACGGGTCCGATGAGGAGCGGGCGCAGCCGGAGCCGGGGTCGGGTGGACCCGCATCTGGCGGAGACGAGAAGTCCGGCGGCAACCAACCGGCCAACCCGCTCGAAGCCCTGTTCTCCCAGATGGGGCTCGGTCAACCCGGTGGCAGCGACCTGAGCGGACTGATGGAGCAGCTGCAGAGTGCCTTCGCCATGCTCGGCGGGTCGATGTTCACCGCCGGTGCGGGTACGTCGGAGTCCGGGGTGAACTGGGATGTCACCAAGGACACTGCCCGCAAGATGGTGGCCTCGCTGGGGCCCGACCCGACGCCGAACTCAGCCGAGCAGCGGTCGGTCACCGAAGCCGCATCGATCGCGGAGGTTTGGCTGGATGCCGCCACCTCCTTCCCTCGGGTGAGCACCACCGTCACCGCATGGAGCCGGGCCGACTGGGTGGAGCAGACCATGCCCGTGTGGCGGCGCCTGGTCGAGCCGGTGGCAGCCTCCATCGCCGACGCGATGGAAGGCGCGCTGAAGTTCGGCGGCGATCCTTCAGGCGAGGCGGCCGCCATCCCCGGGCTCGCCGGAATGGAGCAGATGTTGCGACCGATGCTGCGCAGCTCGGGCGCCAGCATGTTCGGTCTTCAACTGGGCCAGGGGCTGGGGCAGCTGGCTACCGAGGTGGTCGGTGCGACCGACATCGGCCTGCCGTTGAGTGAGCCCGGCCATGTCGCCCTGCTGCCGGCCAACATCAAGTCCTTCGGAGAAGGTCTGGAGCAGAGCGGTACCGACGTGACCCTGTATCTCGCGCTTCGTGAGTGCGCGCGGCAGCGGCTGTTCGCCGCCGCCGGCTGGCTACGGTCCCAGATGCTGACGCTGGTCGAGCAGTACGCCCGCGGAATCACCATCGACACCTCCGCGCTCGAGCAGGCAGTCAGCCAGATCGACCCCAGCAACCTCGAGGAGCTGAGCGAGTCGCTCCAGGGCGGTCTGTTCGAGCCGCAGAAGACGCCGGAGCAGATCGCCACCCTGGAGCGGCTGGAGACCATGCTGGCCTTGGTCGAGGGCTGGGTCGACGAGGTGGTCACCCAGGCCACCGGACCATGGATGCCGGCCGCGGCGGCCTTGGCGGAGACGGTTCGCCGCAACCGAGCAACCGGCGGACCGGCCGAGGCGACCTTCGCAACGCTGGTCGGCCTGGAGCTTAGACCTCGGCGGATGCGGGACGCCGCCACCCTGTGGGCCGCCCTGCGGGACGCCCGTGGGACTGAGGGCCGCGATGCCGTCTGGACGCACCCGGACCTGATCCCGTCGTCTGCCGATCTCGATGATCCGCTGCGATTCATCTCCGGCGAGACCAGGTCCACGCAGGAGGACGCCTTCGACGCCGCGCTCGCCAAGCTGCTGGACGCCGAGAGCGGCGGTGGTACGCAGCGTGGCGGCTCCGGGACGGGAGGTGACGGCGACCCGGAGGACAAGCGTTTCGACGACGATGACCCCGGGCAAGCCGGTCGTCCGCAGGCGTGACGGATGCGGCGGTCACGGCCCGCGCCCTGACCCTGCGCTGCCGAGAAGCTCTGGACCACTGGCAGGCACCAAGCCATGACCAGGAGCGGCTACGCCTGGAGTACCTAGCGCTTCTCAGATCTGCGTCGAACGGCTGGTCCCGGGCCTGCCTGGGGTCTCATCTCACGGCCAGCTCCCTCATCTGCGCGCCATCCGAGCGGGTGGTCCTGCTCACCCTGCATGGCCGGATCGGCCGCTGGCTGCAGACCGGAGGCCACATCGAACCCGATGACCTGAGCATGGAGAGCGCAGCCCTTCGTGAGGCTGAGGAGGAGAGCGGCTTGAACGGCGTGCTGGACAGCAACCCGCTGTGGTTGTCGCGCCATGCGGTGCCCTGCGGGCCGGTGCGGCCGACCTATCACCTGGATGTCCAGTATCTCGTCGTAGTCCCCGTGCCGGGACCACCCATCATCAGTGCCGAGTCGGCTGACCTCAGGTGGTTCGGCGTGGATGCGTTGCCCGAGGTGGACGACTCCGTTCGAGCGCTCGTGCGGGCGGCCGGTGAGCGGCTGGGGTGGTGACCCGCTTGCCGGCGAGCTCGACCTACTCCACCAGCGCGCGGCCGGAGAGCAGCGCGCGGGTCATTTCCCAGCCTTCCAGGCCCGGATCCAACCGGCTCACCTCGACCGCCGACCACATGCGATGCCAGTCAGGTCCCGCCGCGACAAGACGTCGGCGCGGGGCCAGCGGTGTCAACACGTCAAGCGTCGCACGGTTCAAGTCGATGTCGCAGGTCAGCCATGCAGGCCAGGGAAGCCGGACACCGATGGCTACGCAGCCCGGTTTCGGGCCCCGCGCCGGCGCACAGCACACATCGGCGGATCCGAGCGCCCTGAACACCTTCGCGACCACGAGGCCGGGCAGGTCGGGGACGTCAGCCGGAATCACCACCAGCTCGTCCGCGGTGCCGGTCAGCTCCGCAGCGAGCGCGCGGATGCTTCCCGGCCAAGGGAGGCCGCGATCATGCGGCCAGAGGAGGTCCTGCCACACTCCTGGCTCCCCGACGATCCCCGCCTGAACCCGCTCGAGGCCGGCTAGAACCTCGTAGCTGTCGGTCAGGCACGCGCGGGCATATGCCGACGCATCGATGCCGGGCGGCGGGACGGCGGCATGCTGGGCGAGGACGACCGCCAGCCGACGGGTCTCAGCAGACATCGTCGGGCTCGTCACCGGACTGATCGGGCGAGACACCGACTCCGCCGACCCGAGGCTGCCCCTGGCCCAGTTGGAACCCCTCCAGGAAGCCCTTCGCCCTCTCCGCAGAGGGGTATCGATCCACCAGCCGCCAGAAAGCGGCGGAATGCGACGGCTCAACAAGATGCGCCAGCTCGTGCAGCAGGACGTAGTCCACCACCCAGACCGGCATTCGCTGGAGCCGATCGGACAACCGGATGACCCGGGTGCTGGGCGTGCAGGACCCCCACCGCCGCAACTGGTTGCCCACCCAGCGCACGTCCAGCGGCTCTGGCGCGTAACCGAGCGGCGGCGCCAGGTAGCGACGAGACAGCTCGGCTGCACGCTCGGCCAGACCCCGGTCGCCCGGAGGTGCGGATGTGCGCGCTTCACGCGCCAGCACCTTGTCCACCATGTCTTGGACGAACGTGGCTTCCTCGCGCTTGGACATGCGTTGCGGGATCAGTACCACTATCGTGTCCCGGTCGCGGAACGCGGTCACCGTACGCTTGCGTCGAGAACTGCGGCGCACCTCGACCCGAGGCGCCGTTGCCGCGGGTCGGCCCGCGCCCATGGGATTGGCAGTCGAGGACGGCCCTCGAACCGCCGCGGACGGGTCCGCGGCAGACGTCGATTCACCCATACCGCTCCTGTTCGTGCTGCCGATGGGGACAAACTACTCCGCGTCGCCGACATCGTCCGAGGATCGAGATTCCCCGAAGCCATTTTGAGCAGTTGCCCGCGATGGGAGGCAGACCATGGTGACAACGGGTTTCCACAGGGCAACCGCTTGCTGTCGAACGGGTGTCGACTGTGTTCCACAACGCGCCGGTGCCGGTACACAAACTGTCCACAGCCCGGTCCACAACGGTGGATATCTGCACTATGCGGAAGCCCTTCGGCGACGATTGACTCAGCGGTAACGGGCAGTTAGCGTCGCGTCCACGAAACCTCCAGACGGTCGGCTCGCTCGCAGGGGAAGGCAGGCGAAACCGATGTTCCTGGGGGTTTCGTCTTCTTCGCGGTGTGGCCGCCACCTCCGTGAGGCGACGTCTCCCGTAAAGTAACCGGCGACCACGCGCTTCAGCTGTGCAACGCTGTTCCGTGAGGTGACCAGTCACAAGCGAACAACGAGCAAGGAGAATCAGATGGCTGACACGTACAGCGGTGAGTTCTACTGTGTGAAGTGCAAGGCGAAGCGCGAGGCATCCGGTGACGTGCACGTCAACGAGAAGGGCACCCGGATGGCGAAGGCGAAGTGCCCGGAGTGCGGAACCAACCTCAACCGGATCCTCGGCAAGGCCTGATCCACCACAGCGCGCTGCACGCAGCCGGAGGCCAGCGCTCCACCACGACCGTCTCCCGCGGGTGCGGATGATGGCCGCCCGCAGATGACTGCACCCGGCGGACTGGGCCAGCGGGCTGTGGATAAGGACGCCAGAAGCGCCTGTTCGGGCCCAGACTGAAGCGATGGCGGCTTCTCCGACATCCCCGTGGCCGCTCGAACGTACCTATCCGCGGCTGCGCCCCGCGCTCCCGGTCCTTCGCCGCGGACCTGACGAGGTCCAGATCGGGGTCGACGCACCCGACGCCGTGATCGTCACGGGAGTCGGTAGCGAGTTCGACTGGCTCTTCTCCATGCTGGACGGATGCCACCACGTACGGGCTCTGTCCCGGTCTGCCGCCGTACGCGATGTCGATCCCACCGCCGTTTCCCGCCTTCTCCACGCGTTGGAGTCGGCCGGACTGCTGCTCGAAGGTGGTCGTCTGGGGCTGCCGGCCGCCGGCCCGCCACACAGCAGCTGCATCCGGCTGGTCGGGGCCGGCGCCTTGGGCACGGCAGTAGCGCGGTTGCTGGTCGCTGCCGGCGTCGGATCCCTCTTCATCGCTGACCACAGCCCGGTGGACCCGACGGTCCATCCGACCGCCGGTGCACTGCCGACAAACGGTGAGGCCCTGGCATCCGAGCTGGCCGTGAAGGAGTCCGAGAAACACGGACCGCGATCTCGAGTCAGTGTGGTCAACCACTGGTCGAAGCCCGACGCTGCGGTGCCCGACCTCACCGTGGTGACCAGTTCCACCTGGGAGCCCGACCGGGTGGTTGCGGATGGCCTCGTACGGGCCGATCAACCGCACCTCTTCGTCCGACCCCAGGGAGCCTCCGGGGTGGTGGGGCCGCTGGTGGTCCCCGGACACACTGCCTGCATCCGTTGCACCGACCTTACTCGCGCATCCGCCGACGCGGCGTGGCCCACACTGCTTCGCCAGCTGTCCCGGCTGCATTGCACACCGGGCCCGGCCATTCTCGCCTGGGCCGCGGCGACCACTGTCGCGCACGCCCTCGCCTTCGTGGACGGCGCGCTGCCGGAGTCGTACGGCCGGACGCTTGAGCTGGGCACGCCCGACTACCAGCTCCGCTGGCGATCCTGGCCGGCCCATGGCGACTGCGGGTGTTGGAACCTGACGGCAGAATAGGGCGCATGACCAGCGGCCACGGCGAGCACGTCCAGTACGCCCGCCCGGTGTCGGCACCGACGGGCCAGGTCTCCTCAGCGGGAGAGGACAGCTCTCTGGCGCGAACTGCACTCCGGCGCGGCGCGAAGCTGGCCTCGCTGCCATTGGGCTTCGCCGGCCGGGCGACGCTGGGTCTCGGCAAGCGGATCGGCGGAGCCCCGGCCGAGGCGGTTTCCGCGCAGATGCAGCAACGCGCGGCCGAACAGTTGTTCCATGTCCTGGGCGAGCTCAAGGGCGGCGCAATGAAGTTCGGGCAGGCGTTGAGCATCTTCGAGTCGGTGCTCCCCGAGGACGTGGCCGCACCGTATCGCGAACAGCTCGCCCGTCTCCAGGACTCCGCGCCACCGATGCCCACCTCACGGGTGAACGCTGTCTTGGCGCGTGAGCTCGGCCCGCACTGGAGAGCGTTGTTCACCGATTTCGAGCCGCTGCCGGCGGCGGCGGCGTCGATCGGACAGGTGCACCGGGCTACCTGGTCCGATGGCCGCCGGGTCGCCGTCAAGGTGCAGTACCCCGGAGCGGACGAGGCCCTGCGGTCCGACCTTCGCCAGATCGCCCGGCTGAGCAGGGTCTTCGCGCCACTGGCAGCGGGAATGGACGTGCGGACGCTTGTCGACGAGCTCAGCGCGCGGATCAACGAGGAGCTGGACTACACCATCGAGGCGCGCTCGCAGCAGCAGGCCGCACTCGGCTTCGCCGGCAGCAGCGAGTTCTGGGTCCCCGAGGTGTTGACCCACACGCCGAAGGTCATCGTCAGCGAGTGGATGGACGGCATCCCGCTCTCGACCGCAGCCACGCTGCCTGCCGACCAACGAAACGCCATCGCGCTGCGGTACGTCCGTTTTCTGTTTGCTGGGCCGTCGACCGTCGGGCTGCTGCATGCGGACCCCCACCCCGGCAACTTCAAGATCCTCCCCGACGGCCGTTTGGGCGTGATCGACTTCGGGCTGGTGGCGCGGCTGCCCGATGGCCTGCCGACCGCCATGGGTCGCATCTTGCGGGTCGCCCGGGCCGGGAACGCCGAGGAGGTACGTGAGGGTCTTCGCCGGGAGGGGTTCGTCGCCTCGGAGGTGGATGCGGAGGACCTTCTGGAGTACCTGGGTCCGTTTGTAGAGCCGGCAGCTGTGCCCGAGTTCCACTTCACCCGGGAGTGGATGCGCGAGCAGTTCATTCGGGTACGAGATCCGCATGCCTCAGGTGGCGTCGGGTTGAAGCTCAGTCTGCCGGCGAGCTACCTGCTGATCCACCGTGTCTGGCTGGGCGGAGTCGCGGTGCTCTCCCAGCTCAACGCCAAGGCGCCCTTCGGCGGCGTACTGGAGGAGTATCTGCCCGGCTACGTGGGCGCGGCGTGATGGCAGGACCAGGTCCGGTGACCTGCGACGAGTGCCAGGCGATCCCGGATCCGGGTGAGCTGGCCGAGCCGGGTGAACCCCCCTGGACGTGGAGTGTCGACAACTCCGGCGGTGAGCGGAGCTGGCTCTGCCCTCGGTGCGCCCGCAAGCATGCGCGCAGCATCGAGGCCAGACTCGAGCCGGACTGGTGGTGACCCGGCATCGCGGCTCAGGGGTCGCGCTGGGTGGGGACCGAGCGGTCTGACGGCTTGACCGCACCGAACGTACGCGCGACCCGGACCCGGGGTTACTGCGCGGGCCCTGTGCCGTCACCACCGAGCACGATGCCGACCTCAGCCCAATTGAGAAGACGGGACGGCAGGTCGTGCACCGTGGTGGCGGCACAGGGCACCGGGTACGGCAGACGGCGCGGCGCGAACGTCTGGAGATCCGACTCGATCTGGCCACGAGCCCAGGTCGACATCAAGCGGAAGTCTGCCGTCGTCATGAGAGTGCCCTGCTGAGCCAGAGCCGAATGGCGTGAAACACCCGGCCGCCCCGGCTGGGACCCGCTTCAGGATCAATCATGCCGCCGCCTCCGCGCCAACGTCCTCGCGCGCTGCTGGCGCAACCGGGTACTTCCGCGGACGTCCCCGAGGGCGCTTGCGCGCCACCACAACGCCCTGGACGAACAGCTCGCCGCCCCAGACGCCCCACGGCTCCCGGCGCTCCAGAGCGCCAGCCAGGCATTCGTCCTGCACTGGGCAGTCGCGGCACAGTGCCTTGGCGTTCTCCACATCTGCCGGAGACTCGGCGAAGAACACCTCCGGGTCGACTCGTCGACATGGCAGCTGAACTGGCCGCTCAGCTCGACCTCTTGACTCCATGACTGCGGTAGCCACGTTGTCGCCTCCTGCGTTGATCATTTCGGCCAACTTGTCTGCTCATGAGCCGCCTGGTCTGCGGCTCTCTTGCCTTGGCCGGGAAACACGAAGGCCGTGAGTCCCGGTTGTCTGGGATCACGGCCTGGAGGCTGTCGGTGTGGTTACACCGGCGGACTACAGGATCTCAATCCCACACAGTTAGAAAACGTGCCATTGGTGGCGTAGAAGCCACGGTGATCGACCGAAGCGGCGACCTTGGTAGTGCGAATCTGCTCTCCGCTGAGCAGGCCGGAGCAGCAGTCGACGACGTACTTCATCCCAGATCCGCCGCGAAGCTGCACGGAAACGGGTGCGCAGCACATGCTGGGCATGGCTACGCCTTGCGCAGTTCTCCCCCGCGGCTTGAGCAGCGTCGGGAGGGTCTGGGCAGCCGTCATCGAGGCGGGCCATGCCACGCCGCGACTGTGAATGACGTTCTTCATCGCACTGCCCTCCTTCCGACTCCGGTTGCTCTCGAGGTATTAATGGCCAGCTCCGATTGGAAGCTCAGATCTGGTACTCCTCGACCAGAGTAGGGACCTTGCAGAACTCCCGCAATCTATTTATGAACAGATCCTCCGATCGATTCCGAATCGGAAACGCGCGCCGGACTGGCGGCAAGGATGTCGAGCACGGCCTGGCCGTACCTCTGCACCTTCGCCTGTCCCACGCCATGAACGCGCAGCAGGTCCTGCGGCGTGGCAGGCCGTGCCTCAGCCAGCGCGACCAGAGTCGCGTCAGTGAAGATGCAGTAGGCCGGCAAGCTGGCGGCCACCGCTGCCTGCGCGCGCCATTCCCGGAGGCTCCGCATGCTCGCCTCGTCGTAGGATGCCGGGCAACCCGCATGACGACCGAGCTTGCGTTCCGCTGCGTCGCCCAATGGATGGCCACAGCTGCGACAGTGAGCAGACAGCACCGATCCCTTGGCCCGTCGTGGTCGCCCACCGGCTCCCGGACCGGCGGCCGGATGACCTCCCGGCAGGACCGGTACAAGGAACCGTGAAACGCTTCGGCTTGGACCACCACTGTTGCGGGTCCGAGACCACGACACCCGCAAATTACGGCGGGCACGCGTAACTCCCACATAGAGCAGCCGCCGTTCCTCGGCCACCTGCTCCGGGGTGTTGGCCAGCACGAACGGCAGTGCACCCTCGTGTATCCCCAGCAGTGCGACAGCCTCCCATTCGAGACCTTTCGCCGAATGCAGCGTGGAGACGGTGACACCTTGCGCGGTGGGGACGTGCTGGACTTCGGCACGCCGTTCCAGCTCGGCGGAGACGGCCGCCAGATCCACGGCAGTCTGACCCGGCTCGTCGCGTCCGGCTGCCACCATGTCCTCGGCGACGCTTAGCAGCGCCGCCAGCGACTCCCAACGCTCGCGCAGGGCTCCGCCGCCCTCGGGTGGCTGCGCGGTCCATCCGAGCGTGCCGAACACCGCCTTGATGTGGTCGATCACGCCGTCGCCGCCCGGGTCAGCGGACACCCGAGCCTCGGTGCGCAGCACCAAGAGCGCCTGCCGAACCTCTGGCCGTTCGTAGAACCGCTCGCCCCCGCGTACCAGATAGGGGATCTGGCGATCGGCCATCGCCTGCTCGAGGGGCGGAGACTGAGCGTTGATCCGGAACAGCACAGCCATCTCGCGGAAGCTCACCCCCGCCTCCTGTTGGCGCCTCAGCCAGTCTGCAACTGCGGCTGCCTCGGACAACTCGTCAGCCGACTCCACAAACTCCACCGACGGCCCGGGGGGCTGCTGAGCTTGCAGCGTCACCGATCCCAGTCCTGGCTGGTCACCTACAGCCGCCATGATGGAGTTCGCCACCGCAACCACCTGCGGGGTGGAACGGTAGTCGCGAACCAGTCGGATCACGGTCGCCGCCGGGTGTCTCCGAGCGAAGCCGGTGAGAAAATCAGCCTGAGCACCGGCGAAGGAGTGGATTGTCTGCGCCGGGTCGCCGACCACGCAGACCTCCCTGCGGTCGCCGCGCCACAGGTTCAGCAGCGCCTCCTGCAGCGGGCTGACGTCTTGGTACTCATCGACCACGAGGTGCCGGTAGGTACGGCGCACCACGTCGGCGACGTCCGGATTGTCCGCGATCAGGGCTGCAGCGCACAGCAGGATGTCCTCGAAGTCGATCCGTCCGCGGTCTCGTTTGGCCTGCTCGTAACCCGCGAACACCCGGGCGATCGTCTCGGGGTCGAAGGCGGCGACCTCCCGGTGGGAGTGCGCAGCCAACCGGGGATAGTCCTCGGCAGTGACGTTGCTCACCTTGGCCCAGGCGATTTCGCCGACCAGGTCCCGAAGGCGAGCAGTGTCGGTAGCGACCTTCAGGCGACCCGCCGCTTCGGCGACCAGCGACATTCGGTTGTCCAGAACCGGCGGCAGCTCACCGCCGTAAACCCGCGGCCAGAAATACTGCGCCTGGCGAAGTGCGGCTGAGTGAAAGGTACGCGCCTGCACACCTGTGACCCCGAGCTGATGCAACCGTCCGCGCATCTCGCCGGCCGCTCGCTGGGTGAAGGTGACCGCGAGCACGGCGGCAGGGTTGAAGGCGCCGGTGGCCACCCCGTACGCGATCCGGTGCGTGATGGCCCGGGTCTTCCCGGTCCCCGCGCCGGCAATCACCGCAACTGGGCCGGTCAGCGTGGTCGCGACAGCCCGTTGCTCCGGGTCGAGCGCGCTGAGCAGGTCGTCGGGGTCGGAATAAGCGAGCACCCGGTCACCCTAACTTCGGCCACTGACAGCCAACGCATGGCGAAGTCCTCCGATCGAGCCCGGGTCGGCACACTCGGCGGAATAACGCGGGGGCTTGCGACGGTTCCACTCCAACATGAGCGCATTGACCATCTACACCACGACCTGGTGCGGATACTGCCGCCGGCTCAAGTCCGGACTGACTCGCGAAGGCATCGCCTTCGATGAGGTGGACATCGAGTCGCAGCCGGAGGCCGCGGACATCGTCACGTCGATCAACCAAGGCAACGCCACGGTACCGACAGTCGTGTTCCGGGATGGGACCGCGCTGACGAACCCTTCGGTCGGGCAGGTCAGCGCCAAGCTGGATCGAGCGGCCTGACCCTGCCCGGGCCAACACAACGGTCGAGGTCGATCGTGCCGGGCCACGAGACGACCTCGCGGGCTGACCGCGGATGACCTACTGATCCGTGCCGCCCGCTGACGTTTGCAGTGAACTGTCAGTGGGCCGTCTTAGGGTTGCCGAATCATGAGCTTGCACATCCATCGGTCCGAGCGCGCCGACAGTCTGGCGGGCGCGCTGGCCGACGTCCTCCTGGTCCCGCTTGCCGACCCCTTCGCAGCCGAGGTCGTCGGCGTGCCGACCGCAGGGATCGAGAGATGGCTCTCGCAGGTGCTGTCCCACCGTCTGGGCACGTCCTCAGGGGGTCGTGACGGTGTTTGTGCGGGGGTGACGTTTCCGTCGGTGCGTCGACTGGTGGGCACGACGGTCGCCGATGCGATCGGGCTTGACGCCCCCACTGATCCTTGGCGACCGGGGAACGTCGTCTGGCCCCTGCTCCGCGTGATCGACGATGCCCGCGAACAGCAATGGTGCGCAGTGCTCTGGTCCTACCTCAGGTCACGGGCGGACACATCCTCCTCCGACGACAACCGTGGCGACAGCCGCCGATGGCCGACCGCTCGCCGACTGGCCGACCTGTTCACGTCCTACGCGGCGAACCGTCCGGAGATGATCCGACACTGGACCGCAGGCCACGACCTGGACGGGCAAGGTCGCCCGCTCAGCTCCGACCGAGCGTGGCAGGCTGAGCTTTGGCGCCGGCTGCGATCTCATCTGGGCACACCCGGCCCGGTCGAACGGCTGACCGCCGCATGCACGGCACTGACCCGGGATCCAACGCTGACCGCCCTGCCCGAACGCATTTCCGTCTTCGGCGCCACCCGGCTTTCCGCGGAAGAGCTGTCCGTGCTGGCCGCAGTCGCGGCGCATCGTGAGGTTCATCTCTGGCTCACGCATCCGTCGCCGGCGCTGTGGCGAAAGATGACTACCGAGCTGGGGAGCCGACTTCCCGCTCCGATGTCACGGTCGGCGGACCCGACGGTCGAGTTGGCTGCCAACAGACTTCTGGGTTACCTCGGCCGCGACTGCCGGGAGCTTCAGGTCAGGTTCGCCACCACCCCAGTCGCTCAGCACGACCATCATCATCCGGCGGCCGCCGCGCCCGTCCCCGACAGCTTGCTGGCCCTGGTTCAGACCGACATCATCACCGACCGGCCGGCCCGGCAGCCTGCTGAGCGTCCTTCCGTGGCCCGCTCCGACCGCAGTGTTCAGTTCCACGCCTCGCACGGCCCGGACCGCCAAGTGGAAGTCCTGCGCGAGCTCCTGGTCGGCATGCTGGCCGCGGACCACACGCTCGAGCCGCGCGACATCGTCGTCATGTGCCCCGACATCGAGACCTTCGCGCCGTTGATATCCGCGTCCTTCGGGCTTCAGGATGGCGACAACACCGAAGAGCACCCAGGTCACCGGCTTCGGGTCAGGCTCGCCGACCGGGCGCTCAGGCAGCTGAACCCGCTGCTCGCGGTGCTCGGTCGGATCCTGTCCCTGGTCGACTCGCGGATGAAGGCATCGGCGCTGCTTGACCTGATCGCATCCGCACCCGTGGCCCGCAGGTTCGGGCTCAGTGAGGACGACCTGATCAAGGTGCACGACCTGGTAGGCCGCTCCGGAGTCCGGTGGGGACTTGATGCGGAGCACCGCCGACGATTCGGCATGGCTGACTTCGGCCAGAACACCTGGACCGCCGGTCTGGACCGGCTGTTGCTGGGCGTCACCATGGACGAGGACGGCCAGCACTTCATCGGAACGGCGCTGCCACTGGACGACGTCGACTCATCCGACGTCGAGGTCCTGGGACGCCTCGCCGAAGCCGTCGATCGGATCCGTCGCCTCACCGACGACCTGGTCCGTCCGCGGCCGCTGAGTCAGTGGGTTGACGCCTGCATGGCAGTGATTCAGGAACTGACGGCGGTTGTCGAGTCCGACAGCTGGCAGACCTCGCATGCCTACGGCGAACTTGGACGGCTGGCCGAGTCTAGTGAGGGCGAGGTGGACCTGTCCCTTCCCGAGGTCCAAGCTCTGCTCGCCGAGACCTTCCGAGGACGACCGACCCGCGCGAACTTCCGGACCGGCACGTTAACCATGTGCACGATGATGCCGATGCGGTCGGTTCCGCACCGAGTCGTCTGCCTGCTCGGCCTCGACGACGGAGTCTTTCCCCGCGGCGGCGGCGTCGACGGAGACGACATCCTGGCTACGGACCCCTGGGTCGGCGACCGGGACCCCCGCAGTGAGGACCGCCAGCTGCTCCTGGACGCCGTGATGGCGGCCAGAGAGCAACTTCTGGTGATCTACGCCGGCGCAAACCCACGTACCGGAGCAAGCACACCACCGGCCGTACCGATTGGGGAGCTGCTCGATGCCCTGGAGTTGACAGCATGCGGCCCCGACGGCGGCAGTCTCCGAGACCACATCGTGGTGCAGCACACCCTCCAGCCATTCGACCAGGCCAACTTCGAGGAGAATGCTGGGCTGGCAGCATGGGACGGGGGCGTCTTCAGCTTCGACCGAGCCGCACTCCGCGGCTCCCGGGTGGCAGCAAGCCCCCGGAAGGAGCCTCAGTCCCCCTACACGTGTGACAAGCTGCCGCCGATGCCGAGCGACACCACCGTCGCACTGGACGATCTGGTTCGCTTCTTCAACCACCCGGCCAAAGCGCTGCTGCGGACCCGGGCCGGGCTGTACCGCGCCGACGAGGAGGAGCAAGCCGCCGATGAGATACCCATCACGCTCGATCCCTTGCAACGCTGGTCCATCGGGGACCGTCTGCTGGAACAGCACTTGGACGGTCTGCAGCTGGACCGGCTAGCCGCCGCGGAGTGGCGCCGAGGAGGTCTGCCGCCGCGGGTCTTCGGCAGCCAGGCGCTTCAGCCGATTCTGAGCACGATCGCCGAGGTGGCCGACGGGGCCCGGCCGTGGCGGGGAACTCCGGTAACTCGAGACATCTTGGCCCGGCTTCCCAGCCTGACAGTGACCGGGACCTGCCCGGAGGTTCACGGCGACTGCCTGGTGTCGGTGCACTACTCCCGACTCAGCGCCAAGCACCGACTGCAGTCGTGGATCCGGCTGCTCGCCCTGACCGTGACCGAAGGACGGCCATGGCGAGCCATCACGATCGGGAAGGCCGGTCGCTCGTTGCTCGGACCGGTGCCGGCCACTTTCGCCGGTGCGGTGCTCGAGGACCTGGCGCAGCTGTACTGGACCGGGATGAGCGAGCCGCTGCCCTTCGGCCCGAAGACGTCCGCCGAATACGCCCGGATCTGCGCCGACGGAAAATCGGTGCAGACCTTGACCGAGAAGATCGCCAGAGTCTGGCAGGACGAACGCGACCACGTCTACGAGTCATTCTTTGGCCCCGGCGTGACCTTCAAGCAGCTCTTGATTGCGCGGTCGATCCCCGCAGAAGAACGCGGACAGCTCGCCGAACCAAGCCGCTTCGGTACTATCGCGCGCCGGGTCTGGCATCCATTGCTGCTGTCGGAAGAACTGACATGACCGATACCGTCTCGAGTCTTGGCCATCGGGACGCTTTCAGGCTGTCCGCCGACCTGCCGACCGGCACGACCGTGCTCGAGGCGAGCGCGGGCACCGGGAAGACGTTCACCATTGCGGCGCTCGCTGCCCGCTACATCGCCGAGGGCGGTGCAACCTTGGACCAGCTGATGCTGGTCACCTTCGGCCGGATGGCCACCAACGAGCTTCGCACCAGAGTCCGCGAGCGGCTGGTCAACCTCGAGCGGGCGTTGGCCCAGCGCTGCTCGCCCGAGCAGCACGACGCCAACCACCATGAGCCGAGGCACCATGACCCCGCACCGACCGGCGACGAGGTTCAGCAACTGCTGTGCACGGGCGACATCGACATCCTCACCCTCCGCCACCGCAGAATTCTGCGTGCCCTCAGCGACTTCGATGCGGCAACCATCGCGACGACCCACGAGTTCTGCCTGCACATGCTTGACGGCCTGGGGGTGCTAGGCAACAAGGAACCCCACGCGGTGTTCGTTGAGCACCTCACCGAGCTGACCCGCGAGGTGGCCAGCGACGTCTACCTGCGCCGCTACGCCAACGGGGACCGACCCCCGCCGATGAGTTACGACGATGCGCTACGGCTCGCCGAGGACGTCGTCGTCGCAGACCATGCACCGCTGGTCCCCCAGCCGGCCCCGGACACCGTCAGAGATTCATCTGCTGAACGCATCGGGCTCGCTCAGGAGATCCGAGACGAGGTACGGCGGCGCAAGGTCCTCGGTCGGCTGTTCACCTATGACGACATGCTGACGCGGCTGCGTGACTCGCTGGCTGACCCCGTCTATGGCGATGCGGCGGCCGAGCGGCTCCGCGCCCGCTACCGGATCGTGCTGGTCGATGAGTTCCAAGACACCGACCCGGTGCAGTGGGAGATTCTGAGGAGGGCGTTCCACGGGCATGCCACCCTCATCCTGATCGGGGATCCCAAGCAGGCGATCTATGCGTTCCGAGGCGCTGACGTGCTGAGCTATCTGGATGCCGTGGAGGACGCCGACAACGTCTTTACCCTGTCGACGAACTGGCGCAGTGACCAGGCTCTCATCGAGGCGGTCGAGGCGCTTGTCGGCAGTGCGGCGCTGGGTGATCCCCGCATCGCCGTCCGGCCGGTGACGGCCCATCACTGTCAACGGCGGCTGCTCGGGCCGGGCAATGCCGGTTCGCAGGAGGGGAGCAGCGCCGCTGGTGGACGGCCATCTGTG
Organism: Dermatophilaceae bacterium; assembly: GCA_035689185.1. Classification (GTDB taxonomy): domain Bacteria; phylum Actinomycetota; class Actinomycetes; order Actinomycetales; family Dermatophilaceae; genus DASSLY01. The sequence continues at coordinate 95,839 of DASSLY010000078.1, read as the reverse complement.
AACAGCTTGACGACACCGTTTCGGCTGCGGGTGGAGCGATACGACCCTGAGCTGGAGCGGCTTCCGTTCGTTTCGGCGCTGCGTCCGGCGATCGTCGAGGATCTGGTCGCCGATATCACGACGGTGCTGAACTGCGGTCTGCAGCTTGAGCTGGCCGGAAAGCTACGCCGCATCGTCCCGTCGGACATCGCGGTGCTGGTACGGCGGAACGAACGCGGCGAGGCGATCCGAGACGCGCTGGCAGCAGCCGGTGTGCCTGCGGTGCTGATCGGCGCTTCGAGCGTGTTCGCCTCCGACATGGCTCGCCAGTGGCTGACCTTGCTGACCGCGCTTGAGCAGCCGAGGCAGTCGGCGGTGCGGCAGGCCGCCTTGACCAACTTCCTCGGCTGGTCTTTCGGCCGCCTGGCGGCGGCCGACGAGGAGGATCTGTCCCAACTGTCTCAGCGGGTGCGCTGGTGGAGCCGCGTGCTGGCTGGCAAGGGGGTGGCCCCCCTGCTCGAGGCGATCACCGCCGACACAGCGCTCGCCGAGCGGCTGCTGAGCGAGTCCGACGGCGAGCGCCGTCTGACCGACCTGCGGCACATCGGCCAAAGCCTGCACGCAGCCATGGTGTCGGAACGCCTGGGCGCAAATGCCCTGATCGAGTGGCTGCGGGACCGGATGGGCGAAGCACGCCGTAACGCAATGACCGACAGCACCCGACGCCTGGAAACCGATGCGGCCTCTGTCCAGATTCTCACCGTGCACCGCAGCAAGGGCTTGGAGTTCCCGATCGTCTACCTGCCGGAGGCATGGGACCGACCCGCCAGCTCCGATGAAGGCGGCACTCTCCGGCTGCACAGCCTACCGGAGGAGACCGGCGGGATCTCCACCCGGGTGCTCGACGTCGGCGGGGTGACCGGACAGGGCCGGGCCGAGCGGCTGGCAGCCTGTCGACGCGAGGAAGCGGGCGAGGAACTCCGGCTGATGTATGTCGCGCTGACGCGTGCGCAGTGCCAGCTGGTCACCTGGTGGGCTCCGTCCCGCAATACCGAGTCTTCTGCGTTGCACCGGTTCCTCCAGGGTCCGCACAGTGCCGGTGCGCAACCCGATCTTCGCTATCCGGTTCGGGACGACCCGTTCTCGTGCACGCACCTGAACCAAGGCTTCTCGCTCGAGACCATGGGTGGACGAGCCCCGCAGCGGTGGCAGGAGCGCAGAAACACCAGCCCCCGGCTGCGCGCTGAGATCTTTGACCGGACCCTCGACCTTGCCTGGCGGCGAACCTCCTACTCGGCCCTGACCGCGGCCGTGCACGGACTTGACCTGTCCGAGACCGCAGTGGGTAGCGAGGCCGAGCCGGCGAAGGAGGACGACGAGTCGCATGTCGCATCCGCGGTGCCGGCCGGTTCGGAGACCGAACCGGCCGCCACCGCCGGAATGGACCAGGTCTCGCCGATGGCCGACCTTCCCAGTGGCACCACCTTCGGCACGGCGGTGCATGCCATCTTCGAGGCCGTGGACCCTCAGAGCCCGGACCTGCTGGGCGCGTTGAGGTCCGCCGCGGCCGATGTGCTCAGCCGCTCCGAGCCAGGGGCAATGACGGCTGAGGCGCTGGCAGCCGGACTCCATCCGGCGTACCTCACACCGCTCGGTCCGCTGGCCGGTCAGCGGCGGCTGTGCGACATCGGCAGCCAGGACCGGCTGCCGGAGCTGAGCTTCGAGCTACCACTCGCCGGCGGTGACCAGCCCGGCGCTGAGATCACTCTCGGTGATCTCCGTCCGTTGCTGCGCCAGCACATCGCTGCGGATGCCCCGCTGTCTCCGTACGCGGATCAGCTGCGGCATCCTGCCCTGGCGGAGCAATCGCTCCGCGGTTATCTGACTGGCAGCATCGACGCCGTGCTTCGGGTGCCTGACGGCGACGGCAACCCCCGTTACCTGGTGGTCGACTACAAGACGAACTGGCTGGCGGATTTCGGCGGCGAGGTGCTGACGGTCGGTCGCTATTCCCCACCACGGCTGGTGGAGGCGATGATCCACGCGCACTATCCCTTGCAGGCGCTTTTGTACGCGGTCGCCGTGCACCGAATGCTCCGCTGGCGACAACCTGGCTACGACCCGACGCAGCACCTCGGCGGCGTTCTGTACCTGTTCGTGCGTGGCATGGCCGGCGCCAGTACACCGGTGGTCGACGACGTGCCCTGTGGCGTGTTCAGCTGGTTGCCGCCGGCGCAGTTGATCGTGGAGCTGTCCGATCTGCTCGACGGGGTACGGCCGTGACCGTTGCGGCTGGTGCCCCGATGAACGGATGGCAGGCGCCGACCTTGCTCCCGCAGAGCGCGACAGGACTCCTGCGGGTGTTTTCCGAGGCGGGCGTGCTGGGCCTCGCCGACGTTCATACCGCGATGAGCGTGTGTCGGATCGGTCGGGAACCCAACGAGCTGGTGCAGCTGGCGCTGGCGCTGACAGTCCGAGCCCTGCGGGCGGGCTCCGTCTGCATCGACCTCAAGACCGTGCACACGACGGTCTTCGAGGAGTGGGAGGCGGCGATCGACGCATCTGCCCTGCCGTGGCCGGCCGCGGAAGAATGGCAAGAGGCCTGCGACCGCAGCCCGTTGGTGTCCATCGGCCCCAACGGCCCGCCGGGCCGGCCACTCCGGCACGCTCACGGCTTGCTGTACCTGGAACGCTACTGGCGGCAGGAGGAGCTGGTCCGCGTCCAGCTGACCGATCGGCGCGCCTCGCCCCCGCCGCTAGTCGACCGTCCTCGGCTCGCGGCGGCGCTGGATCGCTTGTTCGACCGGAAGGGCCTGGAAGAGGGCGAGCCCGACCGTCAGCGGTTGGCCGCAGCCGTTGGTGCTCTCGGCCGGGTGAGTGTGCTGGCCGGCGGCCCGGGCACCGGTAAGACGACCACGGTCGCCCGGTTGCTTGCTTTGCTCCGGGACCAGCCAGGCGAGCCGGTGCGGATCGCTCTCGCCGCCCCGACCGGCAAGGCCGCCGCCCGCTTGGAGGAGGCGGTCCGGTCCGCAAGCCTGCATCTGGGCACGCAGGATCAGGAACGGCTGGGATCGCTGACTTCGGCAACCCTGCACCGGCTGCTGGGCTGGCAGCCCGGGCGTCGCGGCCGATTCAAGCACAACGCGCGCAATCACCTTCCCTACGACGTCGTCGTGGTGGACGAGATGTCGATGGTGTCGTTGACGATGATGGCGCGCTTGTTGGAGGCTGTCCGGCCGACGGCCCGGCTGGTGCTCGTGGGCGACCCCGATCAGCTGTCGTCGGTGGAGGCGGGTGCGGTGCTGGCCGACATCGCGGCCGCGACAGCCGCTTCTGAGCTGGTTCACACAGGTGCCTCCGAGCCGGTTCACCCTGCCGCCGCCGGCATCAGTGACGCCCCGTTGGACGGCGAGGAGGTGCCGACCAACGGCGTCGTGCAGCTGACCCATACCTGGCGATTCGCTGGCGCCATCGGTGAGCTGGCCCGCGCGGTCCGCGCGAGTGACGCCGACGCCGCGATCGACATTCTTCGATCGGGGGCCAGCGACCTCACTTTCAGCGAGATTGATGTGGAGTCAGCCATGCCGGGGGGCTTGGACAACCTAAGCCTCCAGACCACCAGCGCAGCCCGGCGGCTCCTTGACGCGGGACGAGCCGGTGACGTAGGGGGAGCGCTCAGTGCGCTGGATGAGCATCGGCTGCTCTGTGCGCACCGGCGCGGGCCATACGGCGTGGCCCGGTGGACGCTGGAGATCGAACGGTGGCTGGCTGCGGCGATCCCGGGCTATGGGGAGGACGGCGAGTGGTACGCCGGCCGCCCCTTGCTGGTCACAGCCAACGACTACGAGCTCGGGCTGTACAACGGTGACACCGGCGTCGTGGTCGAGACCGATCGCGGCATCCGGGCAGCCTTCGCGCGAGGAGGGGAACCAGTACTGCTGTCGCCCGCGCGGTTGGATGCGGTTCAAACCGTGCACGCCATGACGGTGCACCGCGCTCAGGGAAGCCAGTTCAGATCCGTCTCATTCATCGTCCCGCCGCCGGATTCGGCGCTGCTCACCCGTGAGCTGTTGTACACCGGACTTACCCGAGCAACCGAGCAGGTTCAGGTCTTCGGCAGTGAGGAGGCGATCCGTCGCGCGATCATGCGCTCAGCCAACCGAGCCAGCGGTCTCCGCGGTCGCCTGTAGCCGTCCAGGGTCGCAGGTAGCGGTCCCCGGTAGCGGTCGGGGTACCGCGCTCGAGACACCGGCTGGTATCGATCCGGATCCCGTGCTCACGCGGCGACGAAGAAGGGGGTGCGACCTCGACGCCGTGGGTGCCACCATGCTGACCACCGTTCGGCTTGTGCTCAGTGCACCTGGGCACGCAGCAGCGTACGACCCGACATCGTCGCCCGGATCTCGACCGCCGCGATGTCTGAGACCGGCAGGTCTGAGGTTGCGCTGGGTCGCATCACCTTGTTCGGATGCACGGCCCACGTCTTCACCTCGGTTGCACGGCCGTCGCGGCCGACCACGTAGATCGAGTAGTTTCGCGGCGGCTCATCGGGCTTGGCAGCCGCTCCGCCGTACTGGCACTCCACCTTCAGTTCGGTGGCCGCGCCGGCGGGCACGATGTCCAGAACAGCGGTGATCGAGGTAGGCACCACCGGGCTGAACGCCACACGGACCGGGCCGGACGTCGTGGCGACCGGCTGATCACCACCAATGAGGTCATCGGCAAGGAAACCGCCGAGCGTGCCGAGAACCAGGCCGGCGGCAATCCCGGCGACGGCGACCCGCCAGCGACGCTGCGGCGGTGGCCGGGTCAGGTCCTCAGCAGCCGGCACCGGAGCCAGCGGTGGCAGGTCGGCAGGGTCGTGGTCTCGCAGCACGTCTGCCCCGGGCACCTGGGCCAGTAGCCCCGGCATCCCGGCAAGATCACCGATGGCCGCCTGGCAGTCGGGGCAACCGGAAAGGTGCTCCTCGAAGTCCAGCCGCTCCATCGGGGACAGCGCGCCGAGAACGTATGCGGCGTCCCACTCTGCATAGGGGTCCCGTGGCACGCTCATGAGCGCGTTACCCCCTTCTCCTGGAGCAGGAGCCGCAGGCTGCGAAGGCCGTAATGCAGTCTCGACTTCACGGTGCCTTCAGGAATGTGCAGTCGGTCGGCGATATCCGACACCGGCCGGCCCTCGTAGTAGGCGGCGACAATCACCGCGTGATGCTCGACGGAGAGGCTGCTGAGCGCCTCGGCGATCAGCCAGCGGTCCAGCACGACGCTGGACTCATCCGAGGTCGGCTGGTCGAATTCGGCGCTGGTGGTGAACTCGTGCCGGGCACTGGCACTGCGCCACTTGTCGACGACGAGGTGTCGGGCGACGGTGAACAGCCACGCCCGGATGAGCCCGTCGGCGCGATCCATCAGGTGCGGGTCCTTCCATGCCCTCAGCATTACCTCCTGCACGACGTCCTCAGCCCATTCCCGATCATGTGTCAGATGCAGCGCGAAACGACGAAGCTCCGCGGCATGCCGGTCGTGCAGGCTCTGCCACGCCACTTCCTTCTGATCGCCTGCCACACCGGTACCTCTCGGTCGCACACCTCTACTCACCTGCGACATCAACTTCCGCGATGCCCGCTCGGTCCGAACAACTGTGCCCTCTACAGGACGAGACGGCACCCGTTCGAGTTCAATTCGGATTATCCCGCACCTCGTTGAACCGGCTGAGCCTTTGCGTCGTCCTGCACGACGCGAAGAGTTCGCAGTTGCGTCGACCTCGACGCGACGCCACCAGCATGGGAGAGTCGCATGAAAGCCCGGTTCCTCGTTCTCACCGCCTTGTCATTCTCACTTGTCTCACTGTCGGCATGTGGCGACACCGCCGCACCGGAGGCGGAGCCCGCCCCAGCACCCAGCTCAGCCGCGTCATCCGCAGCCGCCAGTACGCCGGCGCCGGTCGACCTGATGGTGGCAGACAGCAGCCTCGGCAAAATCGTGGTGACCGGTGAGCAGATGACCGCCTACATCTTCACCAAGGACACCGCCAACTCGGGCAAGAGCGCCTGCAAGGGCGACTGCCTGACGGCCTGGCCGCCGATCACCACCACCCAGGACACCCCCACGGTGGAAGGAGTCACCGGCAAGGTGGGGACCATCACCTTGGATGACGGCTCCAGGCAGGTCACCATCAACGGACTCCCGCTGTACCTGTGGCAGAAGGACAAGGCGCCGGGCGACGTCACCGGTCAAGCGGTTGGCGGTGTCTGGTACGTGGTTGGGCCCGACGGGAAGATGATCACAAAGAAGCCGTGATGGGGACTGACAGGGGTTGACAGGCCGTTTCGCGGTGCGCCCCGGCTCAGATTTCGGTGCTCAGATTTCGAGGCGTCCATCCAGCCAGGCGGCTATCAGGCGAGACGCTATCGAGCTCAGGCCGGGTAGCCCGAGCTCTCCCGACGCCACCTGGGCCCGCACCTGGTCGCGGGTGAACCAGTCCGCGAACTCGATCTCATCGCCGTCAACGCAGATGTCGGTGGATGCCGCCCGGGCCGCAAACCCCACCATGAGCGACCGCGGGAACGGCCACGGCTGGCTGCCGAAGTAGCGCACCGAGGACAGCGTGACGTCGACCTCCTCGGCGATCTCGCGGTGAATACTCTGCTCGAGCGACTCTCCCGCCTCGACGAAGCCCGCCAGTACCGAAACCCGGTTTCCGGGCCAGTGTCCTTGTCGCCCGAGCAGAAGCTTGTCGCGGGTGTCCACTACGGCAACAATCACGGCCGGATCTGTTCGGGGAAACAGCTCACGGTCGCAGTTTGGGCAGTGGCGAGCGAATCCACCGTTGATCACAACGGTTCTGGTCCCGCATCGGGAGCAGCATTGCGACTCCCGATGCCAGTTCCGCAGCGCCGTCGCCGCCGCGGCGATATCGCGCTCATTATCGGTGAGCTGGTGACCGATCTCGCGGAGATCGTGCACCTCGCCGTCGGTCAACGCCTCAACTGCGAAGATCGGTGAGCCGTTCAGCAGACCAAGGAGGAGGTGCCGCTGGTTGTCGTACTCGACGAACGGCTTCGTCATCCGCAGCTTGCTGCCACCGGTGTTGGTGGTGAAGCGGGAGTTCGCGTCGAGCTTGAGTAGTTTCGCGTCCTCGGCCCGCCACAGGCCGGCAACCCACTCGCTGGACTTGCGGTGCTGGTCGACGCGGTCCAGGTCGCTGGCCATCGCCCAATTGATCACCCGATCAGCCTAGTGCGCCTGCTGGCGGGTGCCGGTCCGCGCATGCGCTGGCGAACTCGGAGCAGCGCGCTCCACCAGGTCATTCACCCGGACGGAGCTGCAGCATCGCCTCGATCGCCGGGCGGTCCAGCAGGTCATCGGGACGTACCAGCCGGTCCGTACGCACGTAGTAGAAGCCGGCATCCACTCGGCTCACGTCGATGCCGCACACCTCGGCCCATGCCAGCCGGTAGATCGACAGCTGCAAGGAGTCGGCTTGGCCGTGGGTCGTCTTCCAGTCCACGACCCGATAGTCGTAGTCTCCATCGTCGGAGCCCCGCCTGCCACGCACGTCGTAAACCGCGTCGATTCGGCCGCGGATCAGACGGCCGGCCACCAGCAGGCTGACCGGCGCTTCCAAGGCGTAGGGCACGGTGCTGCCCAACCGTCCGGCGGCGAACCGCTCGCACAGCTGCCGAAGCTCGGCCTCATCCCGGCTGCCGGCGTCGGCGCGGTCGGGCAGGTCGTCGGGATCGATCAGCGGCTGCTGACCAATGCCACCGTTGGACAGACCCGCCGAGAAGTGCCGCTCCACCCACGAGTGAAACCGGGTACCGAAGCGCGCTGCGGGCGCAGGTGGCTGTGGCATGGGGCGAGCGAGTCCGGTGGCGAAGGCGGCGGCATCTCGGTTGAGCCGCAACATGTCAGACGCGGACAGGCTGTCGGGTAGAGGCACAAGTAGGTGTACCCGCCGCGACTCCCGCGACTCCGCCAGCAGCCGCTCGATGTCGGCGTCCCAGGAGGCCACCAGCTCCTCCCCGTCGAGCAGCAGCTGCTCGCTCTCACCGCTCGGCGGCTCGTGGCTCCCGGTCGTGCGGTATCGGCGACGCGCCACGCTGACGGACCGGGCGGCATGCTGCCTCCGTGCCGACGCATCGGGGTCGAGCGGTTGTGGCCACGCCCGTGGCGCACTGTCGACAATCAGCGGGTTGACCCCTGCGGGTGGCGGTGCAGCCGCCAACACCCTTCCCTGTCGCTGTGCCTCGGACTCGATCGCGGTGAGGTAGCTGGACGGCGTCCGCGGGTTCACCAGCTCTGAACGCCACCAGTGGCCGGTGCCGACGAGCAGCTGCCGGGCTCGGGTGGCGGCGACATAGGCCAGGCGGTCCTCCGCCAACAGCTGCTGTCCGCTCAGCTGCCGCTTGAAGTCAGCCATCGCCGCGCTCGTCGCGTCGGCCAGCTGGGGCACCGACTCGGCGTCCCCACGCAGGTCGGCGGGCAGCACGGCAGCGTTGGTGACCCAGTTGTCAGTCACCCGATCGCTCGGGAAGATGCCCTTCATCAGCGCCGGCAAGAACACCGCCTCCCACTCAAGGCCCTTGGCCTTGTGCACAGTGAGCAGCTTGACCGCCTCACGGTCCGACGGCACGGCCTGATCCAGTCCGTTGCCCTGGTCGATCTCGGCTTGCAGGTAGGCCAGCAGTCCCGTCAGCGAGGCGTCACCGTCGACATCGACGTATTCGGCGACCGCGTCGACGAAGGTGCCGAGCTGGTCTCGACGGGCGGTTCGCAGGAACTCGGGCGTGGCCATCAGCTCGACATCCAGCCCTAGGGTGCCGATCACCCGCCGGGTCAGGTCCAGCAGAGGCTCCTCGCAGTGCCGCCGTAGATAGCCGAGCTCCCCGGCGAGCATGGCGAAGCGGTCCAACCCCTCCTCCGAGTAGGGGGCCGCACCGGGACTCTCCAACGCGTCCAGCAGGCACACCACCTCCGTGGGGTCGACATCGGCCACCGCCCCTTCCAGCGCAGTGAGCAACCGGTCGGCGGAGGCGTCGCCGGGATCGGGATCGTGGTGGTGTGCCAACTCCCGGGCACGTCGGCCCAGCAGTGCCAGGTCACGAGGCCCGACCCGCCACCGCGGTCCGGCCAGCAGCCGGACCAGGTCCGGGTTGGCCGTCACATCGTCGATCAGTCGAAGGGTCGAGGTCACGTCCATCACCTCGGGCAGTGTGAGCAGCCCGCCGAGGCCGACGATCTCGACCGGTATGTCACGCGCGGTGAGTTCGGCGTAGAGCGACCCGATGTCGGCGTTGCGTCGGCTGAGCACAGCGATGTCGGCCCAACGAGTGACAGCCCCATCGCTGCGGATGGACAGGATCTGATCACAGATCCAGCGCACCTCGTCGTCCCAGGTCTCGAATGTCGCCGACCAGACCCTTGCCGGGCCCGCGCTGGCAGGTGCCTGCAGCAGCCCAAGTCCGTCCGCGCTGTCGCCAGGCAGCAGCGCGGCTTGACCGGTCCGGAGCGGCCGGCTGAGGACGTTGGCCACGTCGAGGATGGTTTGCCCGCTGCGGCGGTTGATGGTCAGAGGAAAGCGACGGCTGGTCCTGCCGTCGGCGGCTCGGAAGTCGTCGGCGAACTGCAAGATGTTGCTTGCGGCAGCGCCGCGCCAGCCGTAGATAGCCTGGAACGGGTCGCCCACCGCGGTGACGGGGTGTCCCAGGCCTTGGCTCGGAGTGTGGCCGGAGAAAAGCCCGCGCAGCAGAATGGCCTGCGCGGCGGAGGTGTCCTGGTACTCGTCCAGCAGCACCACCCGGAAGGCTGACCGGAGGACCGTCGACACCTCAGGCACCTCGACGGCCAGTCGGGCGGCAATCGCCATCTGGTCGGCGAACTCCACCAGGCCGAGTCGCTGCTTCAGCCGCTGATAGTCAACTACCAGGCTGGCAAGCTCGAGCCGCTCCTGGGTGACGGCGATGGCCCTCTTCACATCGGCGTAGACGTTGCCCCGGTTGTTGAGCGGGGCGGAATGCAGGCTGGTCAGGAAGTCGCGGGCATGACTGTCCAGATCACCGGGATCCACCAGATGCTGCTGGAGGTCGGAGTCCAGCTTGAGCACCCGCTCGGTCACCGTCCCGGGCCGCAGGCGGGAGAGAAACTCAAACGGCCCGGCCGCGGACCTGACCACCCGCGACGCCAGGCGATAGCGGGTCGCGCCGCTGATCATGGTCGGGTCTGCCTCGAAACCGAGCCGCAGCCCGTGCTCGGACACCAGCCTGGCGGCGAACGCGTCGTATGTCATGATCAGCTGCTCACCGGCTTCATCCACGCCCCGGTCGCTGATCACCCCGGCCCTCAGCAGCGCTGCCCGGACGCGCTGTGACAGCTCCGCCGCGGCCTTCCTGGTGAACGTGAGTCCCAGCACCTCCTCGGGCCGTGCGGCGCCGATGCCCACCAGCCAGACCACCCGGGCGGCCATCACTGTCGTCTTGCCTGAGCCGGCGCCGGCGATGATCACGCCCGGTTCCAGCGGTGCGGTGATCGCCGCCAATTGCTGATCGGAGAACGGGACGCCCAATGCGTCGATGAGGTCGTCGGCGTCCCGGAGCCGCCGGGTGGGCGACGGCGGATTCAGGGTGTGGACGGTCACTCGACCACCTGCCGACCTGAAGCCTGGGCCGGGCAGCTGGTACGGAAGGCGCAGTACCGGCACTGAGTTCCCACCCTCGCCGAGAAGTCCTCACGCCGGATCACGTCGGCCGCCTGGGCAAGCCGCCGGTGCACCCACGTGGGCTGCAGCCGCGTGTCGCCGGACGCCGGCGCGGTGTCCAGGACGGGGAAGGGCACGTCGTCGAGCGACGGTTGGTAGAAGACCCGCGGAAAGCTCCCCGGTCCGTCCGGCAGCCTGAGGTAGACCAGCTCCGCACCGCCCGGGCGAGCGTCCTGACCGGCGACGGCCGCGAACGCGCCGGCTTGGACGGCCAGCTGATAGACCCCAAGCTGATCTTGGACCGCGACGTCCGTGCTCGCCGGTGCCGCCCGGGAGGTCTTGAAGTCAACGATGGTCACCCTGCCCTCGCGATCGCGCTCCACCCGGTCTGCCGTCCCGGTCAGATGCACCCGCTCGCTGCCCAGGTCGATGTCGGTCTCGAACGGCACCTCAGTACCCAGCAGGGTCCGATCGGCCCGCGCCTCCTGCCAGGTGACGAACCGCTCCAGGGCTGACTCTGCCTCGATCCGCTCCACCGCCGAGAGCCACTTCGCGTCGAAGTCGAGCTGGTCCCACACCGCCTCCAGGTGGTCGGAGAGCCGGTCCAGGTCGGCGTCGTCCCGGGCGCCGTGCTCGGCCAGCACGTGCACGACTGATCCGAAGCTGGCGGCGGCGTTACGAGCGGACTCACCCTGGGCCTTGCGCGCCAGGAACCACTGTCGCGGACAGGCCAGCACGTTCGCCAACTGGCTGCCGGACAGCGGAACGGGTATCTCCGGTGCAACGACTGGCCCGGGAGCAGCGCTCAGGTGGCGCATTCCCCACCAGCGGTCGGGGTCGGCCGCCGCTACCAGCGGGCGGCCCTCGTCATCGATCGCGTCGGCGAGCCGAGCCAACCGGATCGCGGCCTGCTCCCGGACGCTCGGAGGCATCTCCGGATCCGTGCTGACGCTGCGCAGCTCCCCCACCAGCGCCGCCAGCGACAGTGGCCGGCGCGGACGACCGGTCAGCGGCCGGATCGGGACTCGCAGCTCGGCCAGGAACCGCGACGGCTGGTCACCCTCGCCCTCCGTACCCGAGACAGCGGTCACCACCAAGCGAGACCGCGCCCGGGTGCAGGCCACATAGAACAGCCGCCGCTCCTCCGCAATCCGGCTCGCTGTCGGCGTCAGCTCGGCCAGCCCGCGACGACTCAGCCGATCCGGCTCCAGCAGCGAGCCGCGCCGGCGAACATCGGGCCAGCTGCCCTCCTGCACCCCGGCCACCACCACAAGCTCCCATTCCAGGCCTTTCGCGCGGTGCGCTGTCAGCACACGTACCGCTGAACCTCGCAGGTCTGCCTCTCGGAGGGTGTCCGCCGGGATCTGCTGTGCCTCCACCTCGGCCAGGAAACCGGTCACTCCGCGCAGACCGGAGACCTCCTCTGAGCGGGCGGCGATGTCGAACAGGGCGCAGACGGCGTCAAGGTCACGGTTCGCCCTGCGGGCAGCTTCGCCGCTGGAGCCTGCCTCATGCTGCAGCCGCTGAGGCCAGTTCGTTCCCGACCACAGCAGCCAGAGGACCTCCTCCGCCGTCGCCCCACCGGCGATGGCCTCCTCGGCACGAGCGAGCAGGTCCGCCAGATCGCGGGCTGCGGCTATCTCGGCTGTCTGCGGACACTCCTCCAGCCGCTCCGGATGACCCACAGCTTCGGCGATCAGCTCAGCCGACAGCCGGGGCAGACCCACACCGGCGAGCTCGGCTCGTTCGGCTTCGCGCAGGGCCCGACCGAGGCGGCGAACGGCCATGCTGTCGAGCCCGCCGAGCGGCGACATCAGCAGCGCTGAGCACTCGTCGGGGCTGAGCATCCGGCTCCGCGAGGCAACCTGCAGTCCCAGTAGCAGCGGCCGGACCGCCAGCTCGCTGGACAGCGGGATCTCGTCGCCCGCAACCTCGACCGGCACGCCGGCGCTGGTCAGGGCCCGGCTCAGAGCGGGAATGGTGCGCCGACCGGATCTGACCAGCACCGCCATCTCGGACCAGGCCAGCCCGTCGCGCAGGTGGGCGCAGCGAAGGATTTCGGCGATGTGCTCGGCCTCGGCTCCCTCACTCGCGCAGGTGAATGCCTCCACCTTTCCCTTCGGGACTCCCGGGGCCACGTCCGGTCGTCGGAATCGACCGAACACGTCCGCGGGCAAGGCGCGGGGTACGGCGAGCCGGCTGGCAACGCTTCGGCTGGCGGTCAGCAGGTTCGAACCGAAGCGACGGGTCAGTCCCAACGCGACCACCGGCGCGCGGGCACCGCCCGCGGTGCGGAACACATCGGGAAAGTCGAGAATCCCCCGAGCCTCGGCACCGCGGAAGCCGTAGATGGACTGGTCGGGGTCACCGACGGCCACCACATCGCGCCCGTCGCCCGCGATCGCCAGCAGCAGACGAACCTGCGAGGGGTCGGTGTCTTGGTACTCATCGACGAGAACCGATCCGATCTCGCGTCGCAGAGTGTTCCGGATCTCAGGGTCAGTCAGCAAGATCCGGCACCGATGCACCAGCTCGGCGTAGTCCATCACCTGCTCCGCGTCCAAGATGTCGAGGTACTCGTCGAAGAACTGACCCACGCTGACCCACTCCGGCCGGCCCGATGCCTCGCCGGCCTCAACCAGATCCTCAGGATCCATTCCGAGCTGGCGGGCCTTGGCCAGGACGGCCCGCACCTCCGAGGCGAACGCGCGGGTGGGGAACGCTCGATCGAGCGAGGCCGGCCAGTCAGCCAGACCGGTCTCCCGGCTGCCCTCCAACGTCTCTCGCACCCGAAACTCCTGTTCGGGCGCGGTCAGCAGCCGGATCGGCGCAGCATACGGCTCGAGGTCGGAGAACCGCCGTACCATCGCGTAGCAGAACGCATGGAAGGTCATCGCCATCGGCGTCACCACCGAACGTCCGAGCCGGGCGGTGATCCGCTTCCGGAGATCGGCCGCGGCCTTACGGGAGAAGGTCAGCACCAGGATCGACTCCGGGCGTGCGCCGCGTCTCTCGATTCGGTCGACAACGCACTCCACCAGGGTGGTCGTCTTGCCGGTTCCCGGGCCGGCCAGCACCAGCAACGGCCCGGACGCATGGTCCACGACGGCTTGCTGGAACACATCCAGCACAGGCGCCTCCACGAGCGCCTGCGGGGTCATCACGAGCTGGTACATGCGGGAACTTCCTGAACGCGAGGTCGGCTGTGCCGCGGACTGGCGACTATTGGACCAGAGCCCACTGACAGACCGCGCTCATCCGCGACGGATCGGGCCGGTCCGGCCATCTTCTCATCGTCGTCGGAGTCAGAACCTCCGGTTGGCAAGCACCGGGAGGGTTCGTCGCACCCGGTCGAGAGCCGACAGGTCAACGTCGACGATCAGTTGGCCCGGGTCGGGGCCCAGCCCTGCCAGAACCTCGCCCTCAGGGGAGATCACCGCGCTGTATCCGACGCCGGTCGGCGACCCGCTGGAGAAAGCAACACCGTTGGCGGCCGGGTCCGCCTGGCCGCAGGCGGCGACGAACGTGGTGGCGTCGAGCGCTCGGGCACGACAGAGCAGCTTCCACTGCTCCACCTTGCCCGGTCCGGCTCCCCACGACGCGCAGACGCAGGTCAGCTGCGCTCCGTCGGCGGCCAGCCGCGTGAACAGGCCGGGGAACCGTACGTCATAACAGGTGGTCAGGCCGACCGAGACGTCTCCCACCCTGACCACCACCGGATCCACCCCCGGCGCCACGGTGTCGGACTCGCGGAAGCCGTAGGCGTCGAACAAATGGATCTTGTCGTAGTGCGCCTCGACCTCGGTACCCGCCACCAGCAGCGTGTTGCGGACTCGGCCGTCGCCTGCCGGGGTGAACATGCCAGCTATCACCGCGACCTCGTGCCGCTCGGCGATCTGACGAACCCGGGTGGCCCACGGCCCGTCGACGGCTTCGGCGATCTCCATCAGCGACCGCCCGAAGCACCGCATGGTCGCCTCCGGGAAGATCACCAGCTCTACCCCCTCCTGGGCCGCGCGGGCGACCTGCTCGGCGACCTGGTCGAGGTTACGGTCAGGGTCCGGGGTGCTGATGATCTGCGCGAGCGCGATGCGCATTCCGATCCTCCAAACGGTGAGAGCCTCATCGCTCCCATTGTGGGGACGCGCAGTCAGCGTGTCCGGACCGGGTCAGGAGCGTGCTGCGGCCGAGTCTCCGCTCGGGGCCGGCTCGGCCCGATCGACGTCGGCACCGCGGATGCCGAGCATGAACAAGATGGCGTCCAGGTACGGCACCGACACCGTGGTGTGCGCCTGCTGCCGAACCACCGGCTTGGCGTTGAACGCGATCCCGAGCCCAGCGGCCGCCAGCATGTCCAAGTCGTTGGCGCCGTCGCCGATCGCGACCGTCTGCGACAGCGGGACGCCCTCGGCCGCCGCGATCTCAGCGAGCAGCGCCGCTTTGCGGGCGCGGTCGATCACCGGCCCCACGACCTCGCCGGTCAGCGTGCCGTCGACGATCTCCAAGGTGTTGGCGTACGCATGGTCCAGTGTCAGCTGGGACTTCAGCGCGTCGGTGAACGGCGTGAACCCGCCGCTGATGATGGCCACCGTAAATCCCAGCCGACGCAGCGTACGGACGAAGGTACGCGCGCCCGGCGTGAGCCGAATCCGGGCCTGCACCCGGTCGATGGCGCTCGAGTCGAGACCCTTGAGCAGCCGTACCCGCTCCCGCAACGACGCCTCGAAGTCCAGCTCACCGGCCATCGCCCGGGCCGTGATCGCCTCCACCGCGGCGGCGCAGTCCGCCTCGTCCGCCAGCAGCTCGATAACCTCGTCTTGGATCAGCGTCGAGTCGACGTCCATCACCACCAGCCGCTTGGCGCGTCGTTCCAGTCCGTTGACCTGGACGGCGATGTCGATGCCGTGTGCGCGGGAGACCTCGACCAGTGCCAGCCGCATCCCGGCCACATCGTCGGAGATCACCACCAGGTCATATGCGGTCACCGGCTCGGTGGCGAGCCGGACGATACGATCGATGTTGCCGCCGGTCGAAGCGATGGCGTCGGCAACGGCGGCGAGGGTGCTGGGGGATAGCTTCGGACCTAGCACGGTGACGGCGTGTCGGCGGAGCTGGGCCCGCTTCGACCGCGGCTCCACCCGCTCGAAGTCGACTTTCAGATCATGGGTGAAGCCCCAGTACAAGATGTCGCGGATGACGCCGTCGGCGGCACCGCCGAGGCGGACCAGCACATCGAGGGTCAGTCGCTCCCTGACCACCAACTGCTCCATGTCCTCCAGCACGGCACCGGCAGCGCCCAGCAGCGTCAGCAGGTCCCGGGTCAGCCAGGGACGGTCGGCGCCGGACACGCGGATAAGCAGCGGGCTGTCGGGGTTGGAGGTTGTCAGCGGGTCGGTCATGGCCTCAGCTCCCACACCAGCACCTCGGCCGGCTCGCCGCCGCCGGTCAGTCGAAGCTCGGCCTCTCCGGTGATCCGCAGCGAGTCCCCGGCCGTCAACAGCCCCACCGACTCGCACGTCAGCTGCCCGCGGGTCAGGTACAGGTGGCTCAACCGGGCCAGCGGCAGCAGCCGACTGACACCGGGCTCCAGCCGAGCGGCCCACAGCGTGGACCCGGCCGAGTTCAGCCTCACCGCGGCGTCCGGTCGACTCCCCGAGGCCACCGGCACCCAGCCGCCGTCCAGGTCGGAGAGGTCGAGCTCACGCTGCTGGTAGGACGGCGGCAGGCCGGGCTCATCAGGCCGTACCCACATCTGCACGAAGTGCACCGGAACCCGGGGTTGGCTGGCGTCCACCCGGTAGGCGTCGTTGCGCTCGGAGTGCACGATGCCGGAGCCGGCGCTCATCCGCTGCGCGAGCCCGGGATAGACGATGCCGGCGTGGTCGAAGGAGTCGGTGTGCAGCAAGGACCCGGACAGCACCCAGGTGATGATCTCCGCGTCCGCGTGTGGATGCGGGTCGAAGCCTGCTCCAGACCCGACCAGCTCCTCGTTGTTGGCCATCAGTGCGCCGTGGGAGACGTTGTCCGGGTCGTAGTGGGAGCCGAACGAGAACGTGTGCAGTGACTGGCCCCACGCGGTCGGGGTACGGAAGCGGTCGGCTGCCCGGCGGATCTGGATGATCGGTGCAGTCACATTGGTCAGTATGTCCGTCTACTCTGGCGCCATGGCGAGACGTCCACGTCCGGATTTCCCCGGCCCCGGCCAGGAGTCGGTGTGGGACTACCCGCGTCCGCCGGTCCTACGGGAGTCGGCCGCGCGCATCTGGATCATCCTGGGTGGTGTGGTGATCTGTGAGACCTCTCACAGCTGGCAGGTGCTGGAGACCTCTCACCCGCCGAGCTACTACCTGCCCCGGCAGGCGTTTCTCGACGGTGCCCTGGCACCTGGCGACGGGGCGTCGGTGTGCGAATGGAAGGGCTCGGCACGCTACCTGGACGTGCGTGGCGGCGACCGCGTCGCACCTCGTGCGGCCTGGTTCTATCCGACGCCGACAGCGGCGTTTGCCGCGCTGGCCGACCATGTCGCGGTGTATCCGGAGGCCATGGACGAGTGTCGGGTCGATGGCGAGCGGGTACGGGCGCAGCCGGGCGGCTTCTACGGGGGCTGGATCACCGCCACGGTGAGCGGCCCGTTCAAGGGCATTCCGGGAAGCAATGGCTGGTGAGGGCCCGGTTGCCGGCAGCAGCCGCGAGCCGGCAGGCAGCCGCGAGGAGTACGTCGAGGCCGTGCTGGACGCCGTGGAGCAGATCCCGCCGGGACAGGTTGCCACCTACGGCGACATAGCCGAAGTCGTCGGCCGTGGCGGGCCGCGGCAGGTCGGGCAGGTGATGGCCCGTCATGGGGCACCCGTCCCCTGGTGGCGGGTGGTGCGCAGTGATGGCCGGCCCGCGCGGGGTCTGGAGAACGAGGCTTTGACCAGGTTGCTAGCGGAGTCGGCACCGATCCGCAACGACCGGGTAGACCTGCGGCACGCCAGGTACGCCTTCGGCGTCGCCGATCTTCGGTCGAAAGCGAGTCAGGGTTCACAACTGCGGTGAATGTGTGCAAGGCTTAGCGCGCTGTTGCAAGTGATCTGTGTCGTGGTAAGTGCTACGCCCCCAGAACTTTGCGTGGGCGTCGGTACTTCATCTGGCGTCCAACAGCTTTCGGAGCCGTGAGGTGCGGTTTCGAATGCCAGATGCTAGGAGATCTTCATGGCGCAGGGAACCGTTAAGTGGTTCAATGCCGAAAAGGGCTACGGCTTCATTGCCGTGGACGGCGGCGGTCCGGACGTATTCGTCCACTACAGCGCGATTGAGTCGCAGGGTTTCCGTACCCTCGACGAGGGCCAGCGTGTCGAGTTCGAAACCACGCAGGGCCCGAAGGGTCCGCAGGCCGACCAGGTCCACGCGATCTGAGTTTTGCAACGACGCGAAAGACCCCCGGGTGCAAACGCCCCGGGGGTCTTTGTCGTGCATCCGGCCCACGGGAAACGGTGGCCCGCCCGGTTCAACTTCCAGGCGGGCAAGGCTCGCCCGGTCAGTAGGCTGGCTGGCTGGGGTCGATCTGGTTGACCCAGGAGCTGACGCCACCACCAACGTGAACGGCGTCGGCCAGTCCGGCACCGTGGACCAGTGCCAGGCACTCGGCTGACCTGGTTCCCGCCTTGCAGTAGAGCACCACCTGCTTGTCGTGCGGCAGCTTGGCCAGCGCCTCGCCGGTCTGGAAGTCACCCTTGGGAATGAGCACCGAGCCCGGGATCTCGTTGATGTCGCGCTCGACCTTCTCCCGGACGTCGATCAGCACGAAGTCCTTCTTGCCGCTCTCACGCGCAGCCAGCCATTCCTCCAGCTGCTGCACCGAGATGGTGTGGCCGGCGACGGCGTGCGCGGCCTCGTCGGTGATCTCGCCGCAGAAGGAGTCGTAGTCGATCAGCTGGGTGATCGGCTCGCCCTCGGGGTCCTTGCGCAACTTGAGCGTCTTGTAGCTCATCTCGAGTGCGTCGTAGACCATCAGCCGGCCGATCAGCGGCTCACCGATGCCAGTGAGCAGCTTGATCGCCTCAGTCACCATGATCGAGCCGATCGAGGCGCACAGCACACCGAGCACGCCGCCCTCGGCGCACGACGGCACCATCCCCGGTGGCGGCGGGACCGGGTAGAGGTCGCGGTACTGCGGTCCGTGGTCGGCCCAGAAGACGCTGACCTGACCCTCGAACCGGAAGATCGAGCCCCAGACGTACGGCTTGTGCGCGAGCACCGCCGCGTCGTTGACCAGATACCGGGTGGCGAAGTTGTCGGTGCCGTCGAGGATGAGGTCGTACTGTGCGAAGATCTCCATCACGTTGTCGTTGTCCAGCCGCGTGTCGTGCAGGACCACGTTCACCAGCGGGTTGACCTCGGCGATGCTTTCCTTCGCCGACACTGCCTTGGACTTGCCGATGTCGGACTGGCCATGGATGACCTGTCGCTGCAGGTTGGACTCGTCGACGGTGTCGAACTCGACGATGCCCAGGGTGCCGACGCCGGCGGCAGCGAGGTAGAGCAGCGCCGGGCTACCGAGCCCACCGGCACCGATCACCAGCACGCGGGCGTTCTTCAGTCGTTTCTGACCGTCCATGCCGACATCGGGGATGATCAGGTGACGGCTGTAACGCCGTACCTCCTCGGGTGTCAGCTCAGCGGCCGGCTCAACAAGCGGCGGTAAAGCCACAATTCCTCCTGCTCGTGGTGACGTGCGCTCCTCGGGCATGCACGCCGCACCGGGTTCACCCGGCACGATTCTCGATCTTGTCGTGCAACGCCTCCGCCGTGACGGCTATTCCGGGATCCAAGACGCGTATCCGGCATCCAAGACGCACCTGGACTCCGGGAGCAAGCGGTCACCGCTGCACCGCCTTGGTGATGGTGGTGGCGATCGTCACCCAGTCACGGTTCAGCGGTCGACCGGGTCCCACCGACTCCAGCTCCCACTTCACGTTCACCATCTCTCGTACGACGACCCAGTCGCGCACCCGGTCCTCGTCCAGTCCCGCCGCGTCCACCACCGCGTACAGCCGATCCAGCACTGCCGCGCGCAGGTTGCCGCTGGCTGCCGCCTCGTCCCACCGGTTCCACAGCAGCGGCGCCACCTCGTACGCCGGATCGCCCGACAGCGGCTTCGGGTCGATCGCCAACCAAGGCGCACGCTGCGACGCCAGCACGTTGAAGTAGTGCAGGTCGGTGTGCAGCAGGCGGCCGTCAGTGTCCGGGTCGGTCGCGAAGCCTCGAGCCAGCGCGGCTGCCTGATCCAGATAGCGGCGCGGGACGAGGTTGTCCGCCCGCAGGGCGGTCAGCTCATCGGCCCAACGGGCCGCGTGCTCTGAGAGCCGATCAAGCTGCGGGATCGACGGCCGGTGCAGGGCTGCATAGAGCCCGCCGACGACCTCGCACGCGTCTCGCACGTCGATCGTGGTGAGGTCCTTGTTCGCGAGCGCCCGTTCGAGCAGCAGCACGCAACGGCGTGGGTCGGCCCGCAGCAACTGCACCGCCCCGTGGCCCGCCCAGGCCCGCAGCGCCAGATGCTCATGCTGCGCCTCCGGGTGCGGCCACCCGAACTTGACCACCGCCGCCCGTCCCTGCGTGGTCAGCACCGGCACCACCAGCGCCGCCTGCCCGCTGGCAACGGGACCGTCAAGACGCAGCTGCCACTCCTGCATGACATCTGCGATCAGCCCAGGGAGGCGGTCGAGGTATCGCGCCCACGACTCGCTGATCGCGGCGAACTGAAGGAATCGCTGCGGGATCACGACGGCCACCGAGCCACCCTAGTAAGCCGTAGCATGCCCTGGTGGCCAACACCCGAGTCTCCCGGATGCCTCGCGACCAGCGACGGGCGCAGCTGCTGGACGCAGCCGGTGACGTCTTCACCACGAAGGGCTACCACGCAGCCGCAATGGATGACATCGCCGATGCCGCTGGCGTGTCCAAGCCGGTGCTCTACCAGCACTTTCCTTCCAAGCTGGATCTCTACCTGGCCCTGCTGGACATCAGCTGCGACCGGCTGGTCGACGTGGTCGAGCAGGCCTTGTGCTCCACCGAGGACAACGCCGACCGAGTGGTCGCCACCATGAGCGCTTTCTACGAGTTCGTGTCCTCCCCCAGCGGCCAGTTCCGGTTCGTCTTCGAATCCGACCTGACTGGCGACGGCCAGGTGCAGTCGCGGCTGTGGCGGGTCAACGACGAGATCGCGGATGCCATCGCCGACGTGATCGCCGAGGACACCGCACTGCCGCCGCAGCAGTCCAAGCTGCTGGCCATCTCCCTGGTCGGCATCGCGCAGGTCAGTGCCCGCTACTGGGTGTCCAGCGGCAGCCGACGACTCGAGGTGGAGGAGGCTACCCAGCTGGTCAGCAGCCTGGCTTGGCGCGGAATCCGAGGATTTCCCCGAACCGAACACGAGCGCCCAGCACCCTCTGCCGCGACCGGTTCTCCAGCCGAGCCTTCTGCTACCGAGTAGATTGGCCGGAACCGGGTCCGCCCGAGTTCCCACAAGCCACGCTTGGCGCACGGCCAGGAAGGAACGCCGCCCATGACCGAGCCCTCCGCCCACACTGCGACGTCGGGAGCGGCCGCGGCACCGGCGCCCTTGGCCCCGCCGGACGGCACTCTGACGCTGACCGCGCCGCCGCCACCACAGCCCGTGGCCGCGACCGCAGCACCAGCGATGGCGCCCCAGGTGGCGCCGTCGGCCATCCCGGGGCTCGACCAGAAGGTGGACGGCTTCTTGGCTGCGTTGACCGCCGCGCAGCCCCGCTCGCCCGAGTTCGCGTCGCAGGCAGCGAACGTACGCAGTATGGGCGACGCGGACATCCGCAAGGCCGCGGAGTCCTCGAACCGACTGCTGCAGACGCCGGTCAAGGCACTCCAGGAGGGCGGCATCGCGGAGGGCTCCAAGGTGGGCAACACGCTGCTGGAGCTCCGACGGACCGTCGAGGCCCTCGACCCCAGCCAGGCCACCGGCACCCGCCGGTTCCTCGGCATCATTCCCTTCGGTGACAAGGTCGTGGACTACTTCCGCAAGTACCAGGCGGCGCAGAGCCACCTCAACGGCATCCTGCACAGCCTCCGCAACGGTCAAGACGAGCTCACCAAGGACAACGTCGCCCTCAACATGGAGAAGCAGCACCTGTGGGCGGCGATGGGACGACTGAACCAGTACGTCTACGTGGCCGAACGGCTCGATGCCCGGTTGTCGGCGATGATCGCCGGGCTGGAGATCACCGACCCCGAGAGGGCGAAGGCGCTCAGCCAGGACGTGTTGTTCTACGTGCGGCAAAAGCACCAGGATTTGTTGACGCAGCTCGCCGTCTCGATCCAGAGCTACCTGGCGATCGACATCATCATCAAGAACAACATCGAGCTGATCAAGGGTGTCGACCGGGCATCCACGACCACCGTCGGGGCACTGCGCACGGCGGTCATCGTTGCCCAGGCGCTGGGCAACCAGAAGCTGGTCCTGGATCAGATCACTGCGCTGAACACGACCACCTCCGATCTGATCCAGCGCACTTCGGAGATGATGCGGGACAACTCAGCGCAGATTCAGCAGCAGGCGGCGTCCGCCACCATCGGTCTGCCGCAACTGCAGGCAGCCTTCGCGAACATCTACGCCACGATGGACTCGATCGACTCCTTCAAGGCGCAAGCGCTGGACACCATGTCGGCCACCATCGGCACGCTGGAGAGCGAGGTCGTGAAGTCCCGCGAGTACCTGGACCGGGTCGCGAACCAGGACCAGCGAGTCGCGGCCGGCAGTCTCGACCTCGAGGGCCCCGCTGCGGGCACCCTACGCTGAGTACAGGCGTTCGGACGACGCAGACGGCGAGGGTAGGACCGATGGGCTTCCTGGACTGGGTCGCCAAGCTGGGCAGCCGACCGGAGCCGGAGCCGGTGTCGAGTGTTCCCGCCGCGCCGACCGAGGCTGACATCCTCGGCGCGTTGGACCGAGCCGAGGCGATGGTGTCCGGCGGGGTGGTTCCACAGCCGGTGACCTCCCGCGTCAAACGCGTGACGAACATCGTTCGGCAGACATTGCCACGCCTGCAGAACCTCGGCGCAGGCAGTCCGCAGGCATACTCGGTGATGGCGACGGCAACTGACTACCTGCCCGAGGCGCTCGGTGGGTACCTGCGACTGCCCCGACAGTGGGCCGACTCCCGGCCGGTGGAGAACGGCAAGACGTCCCTGCTGCTGCTGGTCGACCAGCTCGACCTGCTGAGCTCCACCATGGACAAGATCTTCGACGCGGTGGTCCGGGTGGACGCCGACGCCTTGGTCGCGCACGGCCGGTTCCTGCAGGAGAAGTTCGGCACTGCCTCCAGCGGAGCGAGCCTGCGGGCTCCGTCTGACAGCTCCGGACCGGCACCAGGCTCGACGTTGGACCTGCCATGACGTCCGTGGTACCGCCGGTGGGGCCGGTGCCCTCGCTGGCGCAGGCGCTGTCGGACCTTGACCGGATCGGCTCGGCCGCGCGGCTCGATCCGGCTGCCGTCCGAGCCGAGGGCGAGGCCCTGGCCGCCGCGTTGGCGGAGTCCGCGAAGGGCGCCCCAGCGGACTGGTCCAAGCAGACCGGCCGCAGTGGCATGGAGCCGTTCTTCGATGCCGCCTCGCGTGGGAGACGGTGGCGATCCTCGCCGACCACGCTGCTGGCCCAGCTCGCCGCTGCCGGCTCGCCGCATGCCGGCCCGTACGCCCAGGCACTGGCAGCGGTCAGCGCCGCCGCCTGCCGCCTGGGCGAGTCCAGCGCCCGCGTGGTCGGCAACGCTTCGCTGGCCGCGTCCGCACAGCTGGCCGCCGTCCGCAGCAGTGGATCGGAGAGCGCCGCCGGCCCCGGCGCCACCGACGACTTCGGTACCTCTGCCATGCTCGGTGTTCTCGAGCTCATCCGGGACCAGCTGGCCGGATCCCCTGCTCGGCAGCTCATCGGTACCCGAGCGCAGCAGTCCGCCGTCCACCTCGAGCTGAGCGACGCGGACTTCGGCCTCCCCGGCGCATTTCCCGGCATCGGGCCGACCGGAGCAGCGCCGCAGACCTCCCAACCGCAGGCCCCGTCGACAGGCATGGGGCCAGCGGGCACGGAACCGGCCGGCGATGGGCGGACCGAGCCGGAGGTCTCGGCAGAGGCAGCCCCCCCGACCTTGACCGAGCTGCTGGCCGAGCTGGACGCCCTGACCGGGCTTGCGGAGGTCAAGGCGGAGATCCACCGGCAGGTTGCGGTGCTTCGCGTCGAGGCGCTGCGAAGTCAGGCCGGGCTGCGGTCGGCCACCATCACCCGACACCTGGTGTTCGTCGGAAACCCGGGCACCGGCAAGACCACCGTCGCCCGGCTCGTCGGCGGTATCTACCGAGCCCTCGGTCTGCTGTCGAAGGGGCAGCTAGTCGAGGTTGACAGGTCCGAGCTGGTCGCCGGCTATCTCGGACAGACGGCGATCAAGACGGCGGAGGTGGTCTCCTCCGCTGTCGGTGGTGTGCTGTTCATCGACGAGGCCTACAGCCTGGCCGGCGACCAGTACGGTCAGGAGTCAGTGGACACGCTGGTCAAGGAGATGGAGGACCGCCGAGAGGATCTCGTGATGATCGTGGCCGGCTACCCGGCGCCGATGGTCGAATTCGTGGCGCAGAACCCGGGCCTCGCCAGTCGCTTCCGCACCACCATCGAGTTCGCTGACTACAGCGACGATGAGCTGGCCGACATCTTCACCGGGCTGGCGGCCCGCACCGACTACGACATCACGCCCGACTGTCTGACCCGGTTCCGGTCCATCCTGGCCAGCACCCCGCGCGGCCCGTCGTTCGGCAACGGGCGGTTCGCACGCAACCAGCTCGAGGCAGCGATCGGCCGGCACGCCTGGCGGCTCCGCGACATCGCCGCGCCCACCGTCTCGCAGTTGCGCGATCTCCATGCCGAGGACCTGGGAGGCTCCGCGGCGGAGCAGGCGGCGACATGATCCTCCCGATTCAGCGGTCGAGCCAGATCCCTGCTTCCACCCCACAGCCGGGAACCGCCGCAGGCCGACCGCCGACGACGACTGGCGCGCTGGTCCGGCCCGGCGAGTCCGACGCACCGACTCGGGTCAGCGACACGCCGCGCCGGCTTCAGCTGCTCACACTTGCGCTGGTGACCGCGGGCATCCTGTTCGGTCTGGTCGGCTGTCTGGTGTTCGTTCGGCTGGCGTACGGCATGGACCGGGCCGAGCAGAACACCGCCCAGCTGGTCCGGGTGCAACAGATCCAGTCCAACCTGCTGACTGCCGACGCCACCGCCACCAATGCGTTCCTGGTGGGGGGTCTGGAGCCGGATGCCCAGCGGCTGCGGTACGACCAGGCGATCCAGGCGACGTCCACGCTGGTGGCCCAGGCTGCGGACGCGCAACGAGCCGATGCCGATGCGCTGGCGGCCCTCAACCGGTCGGTGCTCGCCTACGCCGCCACCATCGAGCAGGCACGGGCGAACAATCGGCAAGGTCTGCCCGTCGGCGCGCAGTACCTGCGCGGGGCGAGCGCGCAGCTGCGGGGCGAGGCGCTGCCCGTACTCGACAACCTCAACGTCGCCAACACCGGTCGGGCCGCCGACGAGATGGATCTTGGCGCCGGCTGGCTGCTGATCCCGCTGGGACTGGTCGTTCTGACGTCACTGATCGCGACGATGGTCTGGCTGGCCCGGCGGTTCCGGCGACGTATCAATGTCGGCGTGCTGGTCGCCGCGCTGGTCGTGGCGGCTGCTCTGCTGGGTTCGGTTGTCGGCATGATCCAGCTCAGCCAGCGGCTGTCCGACCTCCGGCAGAGCTCCTTCAGCTCGCTGACGGCGGCCGCGAACGCCCGCATTCAGGCGAACAACGCGAAGTCCAACGAGAGCCTCACGCTGATCGCGCGGGGGTCCGGGGCCAGCTTCGAGAAGGCCTGGGTGGAGTCGTCGGCCCGCGTCCAGCGCAGCGTCAGCGAGGTACGCGACTCCGACCTCGACCGGCTGTGGAGCGGCTACAGCACCGTACACAAGCAGATCCGCGCACTGGATGACGGCGGCGCCTGGGAGAAGGCGGTCGCGACGGCCACCGGCACTGGCGCTGGCTCCTCCAATGCCACCTTCGGCGCCTTCGACTCCGCAGCCGCCGCCGAGCTGGAATCCGCCGGCGGCACCGTCGCCTCCGAGCTTGCGGCGGCGCAGCCCGGACTGGTCACCGCCGCCGCGTTGACGCTGATTGCCGGTCTGGCCGCGGCCGTGCTGGCTCGGCGCGGCCTTGCCGAACGTCTCCGGGAATACCGATGAGGTCGAGTCGGCAGATTGTCCGCGGGCTGCTCGCCGCCCTGGTGGCTGCCGTGGCTGCTGGTTGCTCGACGTTCAGCTACCAGCCGACACCGCTCCCCCAGCCGGCGCCGAGCAGCCAGCCGAGCTCGGCGGGCTCGACTGCCGCGCCTGCCACCTGCGCCAACCCGCTGGCCTCATACCAGCCGACCGGCCCCCAGCCGACTCCGGGGAAGATGCCCAGCGGCTCGACCATGCGTAAGATCGCCGACCGCGGGCGGCTGATCGCCGGAGTCTCGGCTGACACCTACCTCCTCGGATCCCGGAACCCGCTGACCGGCCGGGTGGAAGGATTCGACATCGACCTGGTCAAGAGCGTCGCGCGGGCGATCTTCGGCGACGAGAACGCCTACGAGTTGAAGGTCATCACCGCCGCGCAACGCATCCCGTCCCTGCAGAACCGGACCGTCGATCTTGTTGCCCGCAACATGACCATCACCTGCGACCGGTGGACCCAGATCGCGTTCTCCTCCGAGTATTACCGGTCCGGGCAGAAGATCCTTGTGCGCAAGGGCTCTCGGGCCACCCGGCTCGCCGATCTCAGCGGACAGAACGTGTGCGCGCCGATCGGCACTTCGAGCATGACGAACCTGGTGAGGCTGGCGCCGAAGGCCGAGCCTGTCGGCTCCGACAGCCACACCGGCTGTCTGGTGCTCTTCCAGCAGGGTGAGGTGGCTGCCATCACCGGTGATGACACAGTGCTCGCCGGGCTGGCCGCGCAGGACCCGTACGCCGTGGTGCCGGTGCAGAAACCGTTCACCGCGGAGCCGTACGGGCTCGGCATGAATGCAGCCGACACCGATCTCGTCCGGTTCGTGAACGCGACCCTGCAGAAGCTCCGGTCCGATGGGGAGTGGACGCGGATCTACAACCGCTGGCTGGCTGAGCCGCTCGGTACGGCACCGACACCGCCTCGGGCGGTCTACGGCAGGTCGCGATGATTCCCGAGGCGGCACCTCGGTTACCCGGTGCGGTTGCGCCGACAGCTCCGGGTCGGCTGGGAGAGGCGATCGACCCGGCTGCCGCCCGGAGTTACCTGGACCTCCTCGGCGACTGGTGCGCCCAACGGGAGACCGAGCTGAACCAGCTGGACCAGGCGGCGCTGCACTCGCCCGACTCGGCGGCGCTGACGCACGACATCTCACTGGCGATGGCGCTGTGGAAGTCGGTGTCGGACCGCTACGGGCTGCTGCTGGCCGTCTGGGACTCCGGCCGGGTAGGGACCGTCGAACGGGAGCGGATGTCGTCGCTGATCTGGGGCCGGATGGATTCGACCCTGGACGTGTCGGCGCTCTCCAGCCGTCCCGCCGCGGCTGGCTCCAACCTCAGCGTGTCGCTCCCGGAGGCGTGTCGGCTGTCCGACGCCCTGGTGGCGCAGCTGCGGGTTCGGCTGGCCTTGGACCCGTCGGGGCTGGAGGTGGCCGACCGGCTGCGGCAGCTCCGGGCGCAGCTCGAGCGGATCCGGGACCAGGTCGGCTCGGAACCGGCGGGGCCGCCTCAGCAGCAGGCCGCCGCCAAGCAGGCCCAGCTGGGACGCCGTCTCAAGGAGGTGGCGGAGCGCGCGGCGCGGGGCGGCGACGTGGGTGGACTGCTCGGTCCGTTGGAGATCGACGCGACGGTGTTCGAGCGTGACCTGATCGTCGGCGCGGCCACCCGGCGGGAGGCCCGCGCGAAGGTAGACCGAGCACGGGCGCTGCGCGCCGACCTGGTGGTCCGAGAAGCCGCGCTGCAAGTCCTGGTCGACAGCTGTGTCGGCACCGTCTCGCCCGCGCCGAAGTACGCAGTCCCGGACGTGGACGCGATTGGACCGGTTCCGAACACACCGGCCACGTTGGACAGCTACCTGGGCCGGCTGCAGCAGGTGTCCCGGGCGATGACCCACGCCCAGCAGGCGTACGGGGCGGCCCTGCAGGAGCGCGAGGAGCTGGTCAGCCGTCTGGACGCCTATCATGCCAAGGCCGCCGCAACGGGCATCGCCGAGGAGGCGGACCTGCGCCGGGTGTACGAGCTCGCCGTGGAGACGCTGGAACGCCGCCCGACGGTGATGGTGATCGCCTCCCAGCTGATCACGCTGTACCAGACGTATGTCCAGACCTATGTGCAGACGTATGTGCAGACGACCGCACCGCCGGCTCAGCCAAGGCAGACGCGATGACCACCTGCACCCAGCCGGGATGCACCGGCACCATCCTGGACGGCTACTGCGACATCTGCGGCAGTCCAGCCGAGGCCGCCGCCCCTCTCGCACCGGTGCCCGCCGCCGGCACGACGGCCAGCCCATCCCAGTCCAATCCCGCAGGGGTCAATCCGCCCGGGGCCAATCCCGTCGAGGCCAGTCCGATCGGCTCCAGCCGTACCCGTGGGTCGGCGCGGCTGGACTCTGCCGCCCTCGGATCCCAGCGAGCGGCGACCAGCGGTTCCAAGATCACCACGCGACTGCAGTCGGGGTCGGCCCGGCTGCGCTCGGCCCGGCTCGGCGCAGGACTCACCAGGGTGCCGCCGGCGCCTGAGGTCGACGCCTCGCACGCGGTGATGGCAAACCCGCAGGTCCCCGAGGACAAGCGCACCTGCCCGTCCTGCGGCCACCCCGTCGGGCGGTCCCGCGACGGGCAGCCGGGCAGGACCGAGGGCTTCTGTCCGAAGTGCCGCAACCCGTTCTCGTTCACCCCAAAGCTCAAGGCGGGGGACCTGGTGGCAAACCAGTACGAAGTCGCCGGCTGTCTGGCGCACGGTGGACTGGGCTGGATCTACCTGGCGCGCGACCGCAACGTCTCCGACCGCTGGGTGGTGCTCAAGGGTCTGCTCAACTCAGGCGACGCCGATGCGCTGGCGGTGGCGATCATCGAGCAACAGTTCCTGGCGCAGGTCGAGCATCCGCTGATCGTGGAGATCTACAACTTCGTCACCCACGACGACGCTGGGTACATCGTGATGGAGTACGTCGGCGGCACCTCGCTGAAGCAGATCCTGAAGAACCGGATGAGGGCCAACGGCGGCCGTTACGATCCGCTGCCGGTGGACCAGGCACTGGCCTACATCCTCGAGGTGCTGCCGGCGTTCCAGTACCTGCATGATCTCGGTCTGGCGTACTGCGACTTCAAACCGGACAACCTCATCCAGGTTGGCGATGCGGTCAAGCTGATCGACCTCGGCGGCGTACGTCGGCTCGACGACAACGACTCAGCCATCTACGGGACTGTTGGATACCAGGCGCCGGAGGTGGCACACCTCGGGACCAGCGTGGCGTCCGACATCTACACGATCGGCCGCACCCTGGTGGTGTTGATCATGGAGTTCCGCGGCTACCAGACGAAGTACGTCGCCTCACTGCCGCCGCTGGCCGACAGCCCGGTGTTCCAGCAGCATGACTCGCTGTACCGGCTGCTGACCAAGGCCTGTGCGCCCGATCCGGCTGACCGGTTCGCCTCCGTCGACGAGCTGAGGGTTCAGCTGCTGGGCGTCCTCCGCGAGGTCGTCGCCGAGCAACGGGCGGGCACGTCACTGACCTCGGCGGCGTCGGTGCTGTTCGAGGCGCCGGCCGTCACCAGCGACGCGTTGGAGTGGGACGAACTACCCGGCCTGCGACCAGACACCAGCGACCCGCAGTACGCCTGGCTGAGCAACATCGGAATCGAGGACCCGGCCGAACGACTTCGGGCACTGGCATCGGCCCCGGCGGCTTCGGCGGAGGTGCTGCTGGCGCGCGGGCGCGCGGCGCTGCAGCTGCACCAGCCCGACGTGGTGGAGCGGATCGCCGCGGAGCTGCTGTCGGCGGATCCGTGGGAGTGGCGAGCGGTCTGGCTCGGAGGACTTGCTGCGCTGCAGCGCAGCGACTTTCCGGCGGCCCAGGCATCCTTCAACGCCGTATACGGGCAGGTTCCGGGTGAGCTGGCCCCGAAGCTGGCGCTGGCGCTGGCGTGCGAACGCGGCGGCGAAGGTGAGATCGCCGAGAGCCTGTACCGGACCTGCGCGCGGACGGACGCGAACTACGTCGCCCCGGCGGCCTTCGGGATGGCACGGATCCTGGCCGCCCGAAACGACATTCCGGCCGCCGTCGCAGCGTTGGACCTGGTGCCGTCCACCAGCCGCAGCTACATCGAGTCCAGGCGGCAGCGGGCTCTGCAGCTCTACTCGTCCGGGAACGGCCTGCGCTCGCTCGCCGATGCGATGGCCAGCCTGCGGGACGTCCGGCTGGACCCTGTCGACCGCGCGGAGCTGACCGCGAAGATCTTGGACCGTGCCCTGCAGCTGGTCTCGGCGTCCGGGCCGCAGCCGCAGCTGATGATTGGCGAGCACGCCGCCGAGGACGGCCCCCTGCGAGACGGCCTGGAGGCGGCGTACCGGCAGCTCGCCGCCGGCGCACCCGACGCGCCCAGCAGATATGCGCTGGTCGACCGAGCCAACGCCGTGCGAAGGTGGACCCTGCGATGACGACTCCTGCAGCAGACCCCGCGGCCTCGGGTCCGGCAACGACCACCTGTCCGACCTGTGGGGCCCAGGTCGGTGCATTCGACACCTTCTGCGAAGCCTGCGGCTTCGAGCTCGGTCCGAGGGCGACCGCGGAGGACACCGCCGACCAGCTCGAGGCACCCATCACCTTGTCGAGGTCGCTGCGAGCCGGCCCGGCGGCGATCCAGCACACGGCGCCCATCGCGCGGCCATGCCTGAGCTGCGGCGGTCAGGTCGGGGAGGATGGTTACTGCGAGATCTGCGGTACCAAGGCGCCGAGCGAGCGGGACCACTACACCGAAAGCCCGGCGGTCTGGGTGGCCGCCGTCTGCGACCGCGGCATCCGCCACCATCGCAACGAGGACGCCACCTCGGTGGCGGCCGACTCCGAGCCCGGATCCCGGGCCGTGCTCGTCGTCTGCGACGGGGTCTCCACCTCTCAGGACTCCGACGTGGCAAGCCTTGCGGCCGCCCGCGCTGCCCGCGACACCCTGGTTGCCTCCCAGCCGACCGGGCTCGGCACACCTGCCAGCCGCGCCGCGGCGATTGCCCGGTCCATCGAGGCATCCGCGGCCGCGGCCAACGATGCGGTGATTCGCAACACCGCCGCCGACAGCGACAACTCGGCCTCCTGCACGTTTGCGGCCGCCGTGATCGAGGACGATTTGGTGGTCTTCGGGAATGTGGGTGACTCGCGGGTCTACTGGATCCCCGACGTCGGGCAGCCGGAGGCACCGGCGGAGCTGAGTCGGGACGACTCCGTCGCCCAGGTGCGCATTGCCGCCGGGGTGGCCCGAGAGGACGCCGAGAACGGACCCCAGGCTCACGCCATCCTCAAGTGGCTCGGTCGGGACAGCCCAGACGTCACCCCACGCACCGGTGCCGTGACGGTGGCCACGCCGGGATGGCTGCTGGTCTGTAGCGACGGGCTGTGGAACTACGCGTCCGAGGCGGCCGCGCTCCAGGACTTGATGGGTCAGCTCAGCACGGACGGCGCGGCACCCCTTCACCTGGCGCAGGCCCTGGTCCAGTGGGCCAACGAGCAGGGCGGCCGGGACAACATCTCGGTGGCGCTGGCACGGCACGACCCCCAGGCAAGGAGCAGCTGATCATGGCCGAGTTCACCGCAGCGGTGTACCAGAACGAGTTCCTGCCCGACGGCGGGACCGACGTCAACGCGATCGTCACCATCAGCTGCCGCGGCGCCGGCGAGGCGGGCCGCAGCGGGGTCGGCGAGGCCGGCGAGATCATCATCGTGGACACCTCCGGCTCGATGGGCCGAACCAAGATGGAGGCCGCCAAGATCGCCGCCGCGGCCGCTGTCGACCAGATCCTCGACGGCACGTGGTTCTCCGTCGTGGCCGGCAGCCATGTGGCCTACCTCGCCTATCCGCAGACCCGGACCGGTGCCGGCATGGTGAAGATGGACCCGGCGACGCGGTTCGCCGCGCAGCAGGCGATCGCCGGGTTCCGAGCCGACGGCGGCACCGCGATGGGTACCTGGCTGACGCTTGCGGGCCGACTGTTCGCGTCGGTGCCGATGCTCACTCAGCGGCACGCGATCTTGCTGACCGACGGTGAGAACCACAACGAGACGCCGGAACGGCTGACCGCCGCGATCCAGGCCGTGACCGGGCAGTTCCAGTGCGACTGCCGCGGTGTCGGCGTCGACTGGCAGGTCGCGGAGGTGCGACGGATCGCCTCGGCCCTGCTCGGGACGGTGGACATCATCCCGCAGCCCGAGCAGATGGCCCAGGTCTTCGCCGACCTGATGCAGGAGTCGATGGGCCGCGGCATTGCCGATGCGCAGCTGCGGGTGTGGTCACCCCAGGGCGCCCAGGTGATGTTCGTCCGGCAGGTGTCACCCACCGTGGAGGACCTGACCGGGCGACGCACGCCAGTCAACCCGCTGACCGGGGCGTACCCCACCGGGTCGTGGGGGGACGAGTCCCGCGACTACCACGTCGGCGTCCGGCTGAGCGCAAAGGCGATCGGTCAGGAGCAGCTCGCCGCGCGCGTCCAACTGGCCGTCGGCGACTCGGTCGTTGCTCAGGGACTGGTCAAGGCCAAGTGGTCCAACGACGACGCGCTCACCACTCGGATCAATCCGGAGGTGGCGCACTACACCGGCCAGACCGAGCTAGCCGAGACCATTCAGGAGGGATTGGCGGCCAAGGCGGCCGGCGACGAGGCCACCGCCACCACCAAGCTCGGGCGGGCGGTCCAGTTGGCCGCCCGTACCGGCAACGAGGAGGCCACCACGCGGCTTCGGAAGGTGGTCGACATCCAAGACGTCGAGAGCGGTACGGTGCGCCTGAAACGCGCCGTGGACAAGGCCGACGAGATGGCCCTGGACACCGCATCGACGAAGACCACCCGGATCAAGAGCTGATTCGGTCACCGGGAGCAACCATGACAGCGACCTGCCCCGCCGGGCACACCTCGACCGCCGACGACTACTGCGACGTCTGCGGGATGCCGATCGAGGCCGCAGCACCCGCGCCGGCCGCGGCCGCTGGACCACCCGCCGACAGTGCCCCGCTCGGCCAGGCCTGCCCCAGCTGTGCCACCCAGAACGCGCCGGAGGCCCTCTTCTGCGAGGCGTGCGGCTACGACTTCACCACCGGCACCATGCCTCGGAGCGCAGGTGCTGCGCCGGCGCAGGCACCGGAGGCTACGGGCGCGACGACCCCGGCGAGCACGACGAGCACTCCGAGCACGAGTTCGGGCGCCGGATCAGACGCCGTGGACTGGGTGGTCGAGGTGTGGATCGACCCGGAGTGGTACCAGGAGCAGGAGAGCCCCGACGCGATGCCGTCCACTGGTCTACCGGTGGTCGTGCCGTTGCACGGCCGGTCGGTGCTGATCGGACGGAAGTCCCGCAGTCGCAACATCTCACCCGACATCGACTGTGAACCCGACACCAGCACCAGCCGACGGCAGGCTCAGCTGACCACCGACGGCACCCGCTGGTGGGTGGAGGACCTGGAGTCGGCAAACGGCACGTTCGTCGGGCCGGCGAGCGGGCCGCTGCCAACCGACCCGATCCCGGTCGGCAACCGGCACGAGTTAGGGCCCGACGACCGGATCTACGTCGGGGCCTGGACCCGGCTGGTCGTCCGTCGGGCGACCGAGGACGAGTTCGCCCACAGCTGAGCCGGCACTCCGCTGGACGAAGCTGAGCTGCGTTCCGGCTCTGCCGTCCGCGAACAAGGTCACGGTTCGCGCTGCACCTGTGGCACGGTTGCCTCACATCAACAAGCAGGAGGAACAGTGGAGATCAAGATCGGCATCCAGCACGTGAACCGCGAGATTGTGATCGAGAGCACCGAGTCCGCTCCGGACGTGGAGAAGGCTTTCGCGGACGCACTGGCCGGCGAGGGCTTGTTCACGCTGACCGATGAGCACGGTCGAAAGGTGATGGTTCAGGCCCGCGCCGTCGGCTACCTCGACATCGGCGAGGAGAACGCCCGCAGGGTCGGCTTCGGCTCCGTCTGACGCGGCTCCGTGTGATCCGGGGGCTCAGGGCGACGGGGATCGGGGTCGAAGGGCGGCTCAGGCCTGGAGCCCCAGCGTTGCCATCCGCTTGGTGTGCTTCTCGATCAGCCGGGAGAACATCCGCGACAATGCCGCCAGGTCCATGCCGGGGCGGTCGACGGTGCCGGTCAACAGGCTGGTGAGGGCATCTCGGTCGGCCGCCACCCGCTGCGCCTGGCTGAGGGCCTCGCCCACCAGCCGCCGGCCCCAGAGAGCCAGCCGGCCCGCCACTTTCGGGTCAGCCGCGATGGCGGCCAGCACCCGGTCCACCACGAACTCGGCGTGCTCGTCGTAGAGCACCTCATACACCAGGGCGCGGGTGTCCGCGTCGACGAAGGCCGCCACCTCCCGATAGAAATCAGCGGCGAAGCCGTCCCCCACGTACGCCTTCAGCAGCCCTTCCAGCCACGTCTTCGGCGCGGTGTACTCATGGAAGGCGTTGAACGGCGCGTGAAACGGCTGCATCGCCTCCATCACGTCCGCGTGCAATGCGCTGAGCCGGGCCTCGACCCGGCGGAAATGTTCGATCTGCAGCGCTGACATCTGCGCGATGTGCACCTTGTCGGCCAGAGTCGGTGCCAGCCGGGCATCCTCCGCCAAGCGCTCGAACGCGGTTAGCTCGCCGTACGCCAGCACCCCGAGCAGATCGATCGCTCCGTCCCGGTAATGCGGGTCGTCGGCCAGCGCGTCGCTGCTGAGGGCCGGCTCCGACGTCGGCGCGGCGGCATCAGGAAGCGGCTCAGCCGTCGCATCGGTGGGGGATGGCAGGTCGCTCATGCCAGCAACCCTACGGTGGTTGTCACCGGTTCAGGCTAGACTGCCTAGCGTACGCAGCGTTGAGTGCGTCCCTGGGTCCTGGCACCGCCTCGCCGGCGTTGTGCTGGACGGCCAGGTGAACTCTTGACTTTCATCAACCGCAAAGGCGAGACCCTGAGTAACGACAGCATCGAGACGGCACGGTCGACGACCGGCTCCCCCGCCTCCGCCGACCCGGCGACCCCCGAGCCGGTTCTCCAGCAGACCTTCGCCGACCTCGGCGTGCTGCCCGACATCTGCGAAGCGCTCGCTGATGTCGGCATCGTCCACCCGTTCCCGATCCAGTCCATGGCGATCCCGATCGCGCTGGTCGGCACGGACATGATCGGCCAGGCCCGGACGGGCACCGGCAAGACCCTGGCCTTCGGGATTACCCTGCTGCAGCGGATCGTGGCGCCGACCGAACGAGACTACGACCAGCTGGCCAATCCGGGCGCACCGCAGGCTCTCGTCGTCGCGCCCACCCGCGAGCTGGCCAGCCAGGTCAGCAAGGACATCGCGGTGGCCGCCGCCCGGCGGGGGGCCAGGGTGCTGACCGTCTACGGCGGGGTCGGCTACGACACCCAGCTGGACGCGCTGAAGGCAGGCGTCGATGTGGTCGTGGGCACGCCGGGCCGGCTGCTGGACATCGCCGACCGCGGTGCTCTGGATCTCAGCCACATCAAGGTGCTGGTGCTGGACGAGGCCGACGAGATGCTTGACCTGGGTTTCCTGCCCGACGTCGAGCGCATCCTGGCCAAGACCCCCGAGCTGCGACAGACCATGCTGTTCTCGGCGACCATGCCGAGCGCAATCGTCACCATGGCGCGCCGGCACCTGCGGCACCCGGTGAACATTCGGGCTGAGTCCTCGCAGGAGACCACCACTGTGCCGGCGACGGCGCAGTTCGTCTACCAGGCTCACGACTTGGACAAGCCCGAGGTGGTGGCCCGCATCCTCCAAGCGGAGAACCGCAACCGGGCGATGATCTTCTGTCGGACCAAGCGGAGCGCCCAGCGCATCGCCGACGACCTGGCTGAGCGCGGGTTCGCGGCCGCCTCCATCCACGGTGACCTCTCCCAGATCCTGCGGGAGCGGGCCCTCAAGAAGTTCCGCGGCGGCGGGGTGGACGTGCTGGTGGCCACAGACGTGGCGGCCCGCGGCATCGACGTCGAGGGCGTTACCCACGTCATCAACTACGAGTGCCCCGAGGACGACAAGACATACGTCCACCGCATCGGCCGCACGGGACGCGCGGGAGCCTCCGGCATCGCGATCACCTTCGTCGACTGGGCTGACCAGACGCGTTGGAAGGTGATCAACAACACCCTGGGCCTGCCGTTCCCCGAGCCACAGGAGACCTACTCCACCTCCGATCACCTGTACCACGACCTCGGCATCGAGCCCGGTACGACGGGTCGGATCACACCACCCGGGGCGGCCGTCGCCGAAGCCCCGCGGGAGCGGACCGCTGCCGCGCCGCGGCCGAAGCGTCAGCGCACCCGACGCCGCACGCACAACGGCGTGCCGGTGACAAGCGGCTCCGAGCCGGCGCCGGGCGCGCTGTCAGCCACCCCGGTCGCTGTGGCTGAGCAGTCCGGCGAGTCGGCCGCCCAGCCAGTACGCAAGCGCCGGCGCCGTCGTCGGCTGTCCGGGTCCGCAGATCTGGCCGCCACGGCGAGCAGCGGCTCAGACGACTAGCGCCCTGGTCAGCGGCTGCCCGCCAGCTCCAACAGCCGTTCGGCAACCTCACGGTAGGCAACTGCCCCCTTGGAGGACGCAGACGTCGCCATGATCGAGCGGCCGGCCGCCGGCGCCTCGGCGAACCGGACCGACTTCGGGATAGCCGGCTCGAGCACATCGATGCCGTAGTCGGCGCCGATCCGCTCAAGCACCAGCCGCGAGTGCGTGGTGCGGGCGTCGAACAGCGTCGGCAGGACGCCGATCACCGCCAGCCGGCGATTCGTTATCTTGCGTACGTCGTGGATGGTATCCAGCAGCTGGCCGACCCCTCGATGACTCAACGTCTCGCACTGCAGCGGGATCAACACCCCAGACGCCGCCGTCAACGCCACAGTGGTCAGAATGCCAAGCGAGGGCGGGCAGTCCAACAGCACCACGTCGTATGCCTTCAGCGCCGGCGCAAGCGCCTTCTTGAGCAGCTGCTCGCGGCCGGTGCGCATCACCAGCTGTTGCTCGGCCATCGCCAGCTCGATGGTGGCCGGCAGCAGGTCAGGCCCGTCGTCGGTGGAGATGATGACGTCGGCGATCTCCACCTCGCCGAGCAGCAGCTGGTGGATCGACGCCTCGACGGTCTCCGGGTCGTAGCCAAGTGAGAACGTCAGGCATGCCTGCGGGTCGAGGTCCACGAGCAGCACACGCTGCCCCGCCTCGGCCAGCGCTGCGCCGACCGACGCCACTGTCGTGGTCTTGGCCACGCCACCCTTCTGGTTGGCAACGGCGATCACGTACGCCTTGGCCGACCGCCGACGCGTACTTGTGCTAGCGGACTGTCGGGCGCTCGTCGGCAGAGCAGAGGTGGTAGACATCGAGCACCATTCTGCCCCGAAGCGCTGACGTCGCGGACAAGGATCGCCGCGTGCTGCTTCTAGAGTGGAGCCCATGGTTTCGTCCCGCAGCGTCGTCCGCCCGACCGACATCACGTCCGCGCAGTTTCCCCTCCCGGGTCGCTCGGTCGACATCGCGCTCGACCGGGTGGAGGCACGGAATCCGGTGGCCAGCGTGATCCTCGTGCACGGGTACACCGGCAGCAAGGAGGACTTCTGGCCGGTGCTGCCGCTGCTCGCCCGGGCGGGCTACTCGGCGTACGCCTACGACCAGAGCGGGCAGTTCGAGAGTAAGGCGCCGGGCCCGTTCTCGCTGGACTCATGGGCCGACGATGTGACAGCCCTCGCCCAGCACCTGCCGGGGCACCGCGCCGGAACCCCGATCCATCTGGTCGGGCACAGCTTCGGTGGCCTGGTGGCAGCGCGGGCCGGGCAGCGATCCCACCTGTGGAGCTCCATCACCTTGCTCTGCTCGGGGCCGGGCGGCCATGGCGAGCGGCAGAAGCTGCGCCACATGATCACCGCCTTGGCCGAGTTCGACCCCGCCGAGGTGCATCGGCTGAAGCGGCAGATCGAGCTGGCCGAAGGTGGCGTCGTGGATGCGCCGGAGGTGGAGGCGTTCAAGGAGGAACGCTTCGTCGGCGGCAACCCAGCGGCGCTCGCCCAGATGTCACAGATCCTGATCGAGACACCAGATCACGTGGACGCCTTGCGTGCGACCGGGATTCCGGTCCACGTGGTCTACGGCGAACGCGACGCCGCCTGGCCGCAGCAGGAACAGAACGATATGGCCAGGCGTCTGGGGACCGAGCCGGTAGTGATTTGGGACGCCGATCACTCACCAGCGGTCGAGCAGCCCCAAGCCACCGTGGATGCGCTGGTTGGCCTGTTCCAGCGAGGCACCTGAAAAGCCGACGACGGGTCAGCGGCCCAGGCGCTTCGCGAGCTTTCTTTGGATCCGCTCCGCCCGGGACCACTCCTGGGCGACCAGCAGGCCGTACGTGTAGCCGTTGTGGCCGGACTCCCCGGCCGTCTGGGCGCCGACTCGGCGCAGGAAGTCCGCGCTCACGCTGGCATCTTGGTGCTCACCGAGCAGGGTCTGCAGCTTCTTGGCCTGCTCCGCGGTCTTCTCTGCCTTCGCGCCGAGTGCCGGTACGGCGAGTTCGGCGGCATAGCGCAGCCGCTTGGCCGCCTTCCGAGCGCTGTGCAGCGTGGCCGGCGGGTCCTCCAGGGCACTGTGCAGCCGCTGGCGGAACTTGCGCCGGGCACGCTTGACGTACCGGCTGGCTTCACTGGCCGGCCCGGCGGCGAGGTCGGTGAACGGTGGCCCGGCCGACCACTCGTGCAGCGTGCTGAGCAGCTGAGCATAGCGAGGATCGGCCAGCGCATCCCTCAGCTGCGCCAGGCCGGTGGCACGCTGCTCGGCGAGCGAGCCTCGGATGTGTGAGGCGACCGGGCCCAGGACGTGCTCAGCCGGCAGGTCGGCTAACTGCTCCTCCAGCCGGCTGCTCAAGATCTCGGCGTCCCGCACCTCGCCCAGTACACCGGCGATCCAGCGCAGCTCCTCTTCCAGCGAGCGGGACTGGTCGGCGTCGAACAGCTTCCGGAAGACGCGCAGCGTGCTACGGAAGCGCCGCAGCGCAACGCGGGTGGGGTGGATCACCGGCTGCCCCGTACGCAGCCCAAGGTCGCCGCGGGCAATGGCGTCGAGCTGCTCCCCCAGATAAACCTCCACCAGCCCTCCCAGCTGGGACTGATCGGGTGCCTTCTCGTCGACGGCCCCCAAGGAGAGCAGCGTGTCCAGGTGCGACGACGTCGACTCGGTGGCACCCGACTCCTTGAGCCGGTCAATCACCTCGGTAACCGCGTCGCCGTCGGAATGATCCCCGGTGACCTCGACAGTTCGCCAGCCGGCGATGGTGGACTCCAGCCCCATCGTGACCGCGTTCAGACGCGAGTCGACCAGCTTCAGGCTGGGAATCCCGGGGGCACGGTGCAGCTTGTGGACGGTGGCCGTCTGGGTAACGGTCAGCACCGGCGTCAGCTCCTGACACCACCGCACGCCCAGCAGCAGATCGGCCACCTGTTCGGGCACGGTGTCGGTTCCGGTGCCGTCACCGAACTCGGTGACATCGTCGCCGCTCTCCAGCCGCCAGCGATCGAGATCACCGTTGTGCTGCCGTGACAACATCAACCCGAGGCGCCGCAGATCCTTGTTGGCCGTGTCGAAGTAGGTGACCTCGTACTCGCTGGTACTGATGTCGACCGCTCCATCACCGGCCGGCAGGTCGGGCAGCACGAGATCCGGCTCGGCGTAGAAACTTGCGCAGACTGTGCCCAGCGTGGTGTCCATGAGCCCATTCTCCCAGGCGACCGGAGGGTCAGCTGAGGACGCCGCCGAGGGGCAGCCGACGCTCCAGCTCGGCGAACGTCTCCGGGTCGGTGGTGTTGCACCCCAGGTCGTGGTCCTTCTTGCCGGTGCCGTGGTAGTCGCTGGACCCGGTCATCAAGACGTCCAGCCGGCCCCCGAGCTGCCGGAGCTCGGCGCGGGTGTCGGCGTCATGGTCTTGGTGATCGACCTCGAAGCCGTCCAGCCGGCTGACGTGCACCAGCTCCTCCAGTGCCTCAGGCGGGAGCACGGAACGCCGGCCGCGTCCCCACGGATGCGCGATCACCGCGATACCGCCGGCCTGGTGCACCAGGTCGATGCCTCGTGCCACGTCAATGGCGTACCGATGAACGTGCGCGGGGCCGCCATCGGCGAGGAACCGGTCGAAGGCCTCCGTCCGGTCCCGAACATGACCGGCAGCGACCAGGGCGTCGGCGATGTGCGGCCGGCCCACCGACGGGCTGTCTCCGACGAACCGCATCACCTCGGCCTCGCTGACCGGAACGCCGAGCTCGACCAGTTTCTCCAGCACCGGCGCCAGCCGTCCGGTACGCCCGCCCCGTACCCGTGTCATCTCGACCGCCAGGGCAGCGTTCTCCGGGTCGACACCGTAGGCCAGCAGATGCACGCTCTGACCCTGCCGCGCGCAGGAGACCTCGATGCCGCGAATCACCCGGACTCCGTGCTGGCGACCGGCGGCCGTCGCCTCCGCCAGGCCGTCGAACGTGTCGTGGTCGGTCAGCGCGACCACATCCAGTCCCGCCTGCGCGGCCTTCGCGACCAGCTCAGCCGGCGCATCCGTGCCGTCGGACACGCGGGAGTGGGTGTGCAGGTCGATACGCATGCTCAACAAGTATCACGGCAGGCGCGAGGATCGCCGCGGGTCAGTCGTCGGCCGGCAGCATCCCCCGCACGATCCGCAGCCCGACAGAGACTCGGGCAAGATCTGGCTGACCGCCGCAGATGGTCTCCAGCATCGGCACCTCAGCGGCTACCGCGGGACTGGTGTCGACCCAGCGGCTGACCACCTCGTCTACCGGCTCCCCGTCGTGAGCCGCCTTGAGGACCTGCGCCGTGAGTTGCGCGTGCACCGCGTGCAGATCGTCTCGGAGTGCCGCCCGAGCCATGGTCTTCCACCGGTCGTCCCGCGGCAGCTCGGCGATGCAGCGCAGCAGCCGATCGAGCCCGAGACGCTGCGACAGTGAGAAATGGGTCCGCGCCACCCGGAGGACGTCGAGGTCGGCCCGACTTGCGGTCTGCACGATGGCGAGTGCCGCGTACGCGGCCGGCAGCGCGGCCGCGGCCCTCGCCACTTCCTCGGTTGCCCCGGCCTTCGAGTAGCGCGACAGACGGGCGCGATAGGCCTCAGCCTCACGGCCGCGTACCAGCTCGGGCACCTGGTTGACGACTTGCTGCACCCCGGCGGCGAGCTGGTCGACCGCCGCAGAGACGTCGATCGGCCGGTGGCGGTTGTTGATCAGCCAGCGGATCGCTCGCTCCACCAGGGTGCGAACCTCCAGCCGCAGCGTCGTCTGAACCTGAGCGTCGAGTGTGTAGTCCAGCCGGCGAATCTGCTTCTCCAGCGAGGCGACGTCGAAGATCGAGCGGGCCGCCACCTGCGCCCGGATGACCTCGGCCGCCGACGCGCCGGTCTCCGCGGACAGCCGTGAGAAGCAGGTGATGCCGGAGGTGTTGACGAACCGGTTGACCGCCACGGTGGTGATGATCTCCCGGTTCAGCGGGTGCTGAGGCATCCGGTCGGCGTACCGCTGCCGCAGCGGCGCCGGAAAGTAGTCGACGAGCAGATCGGCGAGATAGGGGTCGTCGGGCAGGTCGGAGGCGAGGACATCTCGCTTCAACG
This sequence comes from Dermatophilaceae bacterium, assembly GCA_035689185.1. Classification (GTDB taxonomy): domain Bacteria; phylum Actinomycetota; class Actinomycetes; order Actinomycetales; family Dermatophilaceae; genus DASSLY01. The sequence goes on along the minus strand of DASSLY010000078.1, from coordinate 54,247 downwards.
CGATCTTGGTGTACGCCAGGAGCGTCGCCAGCTCAGGCGAGGTGAGGCCTTGCCGCTGAGCGCGGCGTGCCTTCATCTGCGCAGCTGTCGGCAGGAACTCGATCTCCCGATCCAAGGTGCCGTCATCCTCCAGCCTTCGCATCCAGTCCTCATGGACACCGGCCATCCCCACCGCTTGAGAAACGCTGTTGGCCAGGGCCAGGTTCTGGTCGTAGTTGTTCTCCAGCACCTGAGCCGCCACCTCGTCGGTCATCGACGCGAGCAGCCTGTCCCGCTCGCCGCCGTCCAGCCGGCCGGCCGTCATCTGGGTCGTCAACAAGATCTTGATGTTGACCTCGTGGTCGGAGGTGTCCACGCCGGCGGAGTTGTCGATGAAGTCGGTGTTGATCCGGCCGCCGCGCCCGGCGTACTCGATTCGGCCGAGCTGCGTCAGGCCAAGGTTGCCACCCTCACCGACCGCCCGAGCTCGGAGGTCCAAACCGTCGACCCGCAGCACGTCGTTGGCTTTGTCCCCGGCATCTGCGTGGGACTCGCCGCTGCCCTTGACGTACGTGCCTATGCCCCCGTTCCAAAGCAGGTCGACCGGCGCCTTCAGGCAGGCCGTGATCAGCTCGGTCGGAGCGAGCCGCTGGACGTCGTCGGCGATCCCCAGGCAGGCACGCATCTGCGGCGTCAGCTCCACCGACTTCACGGTGCGCGGGAACACCCCGCCGCCGGCAGAGATCAGCGACTGGTCGTAGTCGGCCCAGCTGGACCGGGCCAAGGCGAACATTCGAGCGCGCTCCCGCCAGCTGAGCTCCGGGTCGGGGTCGGGGTCGATGAACACGTGTCGGTGGTCGAACGCCGCCACCAACTTGATGTGTTTGCTCAGCAGCATCCCGTTGCCGAACACGTCACCGCTCATGTCACCGATGCCGACACAGGTGAAGTCGGTGGTCTGACAGTCCACGCCCATCTCGCGGAAGTGCCGCCGTACCGACTCCCAGGCACCGCGTGCGGTGATGCCCATGCCCTTGTGGTCGTAGCCGGCGGAGCCGCCCGACGCGAAGGCATCTCCCAGCCAGAAGCCAGCGCCGATGGAGATCTCATTGGCGATGTCGGAGAACGTCGCGGTGCCCTTGTCGGCGGCCACTACCAGGTAAGGGTCGTCGTCGTCGTAGCGCAGCACACCCTCCGGCGGCACGACCTGCTGATCGCGGAGGTTGTCGGTGATCTCCAGCAGGCTCCCGATGAACAGCCGATAGCAGGCGATGCCCTCGGCGAGCCAGCCGTCCCGGTCCACGGTGGGGTCGGGCAGCCGCTTGCAGTAGAACCCGCCCTTCGCCCCGACCGGGACGATCACGGTGTTCTTCACCATCTGCGCCTTGACCAAGCCCAGCACCTCGGTACGGAAGTCCTCGGCGCGGTCGGACCAGCGCAGCCCACCGCGGGCAACCGGCCCAAAACGAAGGTGAACGCCTTCGAACCGGGGCGAATAGACGAAGACCTCGAAGGCCGGCCGGGGTTCCGGTAGGTCCGGGATCTGGCGTGGCAGCAGCTTCAGCGTGAGCGCCTGCGCATGCTGCAGGTAGGCGTTGGTGCGGATCACCGCGGTGATCACGGCGAGGTAGGACCGGACGATCCGATCATGATCAAGGCTCGCGACGTCGTCCAGCGCGGACCGGATCATGCCGACGACCTTTTGCCCGCGCTCTTTCCGAGCGTCCACATCGGCATTCAAAGACGGGTCGAACCGCACCTCGAAGAGGTTGACCAGCGAGCGGGCGATGTCGACGTTGCCGCACAGTGCCTGCGCGATGTAGGTCTGGCTGTAGGTGGTGCCGGCCTGCCGCAGGTAGCGGCCAACGGCACGCAGGATGGCGACCTGGCGCCAGCTCATCTCCGCCCTCATGACGAGGGCGTTGAACGCGTCCGGCTCGCTCGACCCCGAATATGAGGCGGCGAACGCTTCCATGAACCGCTTCCGCGCTTCCGACGTCCAGCGCCGGGCCACCGCCTCGGCGCCACCGGGGACGGCGAGGCCGAAGTCATAGATGTAGCCGCGTTCCTGGTCGTCGATCGGCAGCTCGTGGGGTCGCTCGTCGATCACATCGACGCCGAGCAAGGACAGGTGGGGCAGGACCTTCGACAGCGAGATCGGGCCGTCCCGGCGAAAGATCTTCAGCCGGAGGTCGGCCACATCAGTCTGTGAGTCGGGGACGTAGAGCGCCATCGACATGCTCTGCTCGTCGGTGAGTGCCATCAGCGCCTGCAGGTCCTGAAGCGCCTGCTTCGGGGTGTAGATCTCCTTGTAGCCCTCAGGCAGGGACGCAACGATCGCCGACAGCTGGTCGCGGGCTCCGACGGAGGCCAGCTGGTCTGCGAACTGGTCATCCCAGGACCGGGTGGCCAGCGTCAGCTCCTTCTCCAGCTCGCGTACGTCCAGGTCCTTCGCCTGGACCCCGAGCGCCATCCGCACCACGAAGTGCAACCGGGCGAGCACCGACTCGCTGACCCGCGCGGTGTAGTCGATCGAGGCGCCCCCGAACCGGGACAGCAGTAGGGCTTCCATCCGTTTCCGGACCGCGGTGGTGTAGCGGTCCCGTGGCAGGAACACGAGGCAGGACAAGTAGCGGCCGTAGGGGTCACGGCGAACGAACATCCGGACCTGGCGGCGCTCCTTGAGGTGGGCCACCTTCTCCACCACGGGCGCCAGCTCGGTCACCGAGGTCTGGAAGAGCTCATCGCGAGGGTAGGTGTTGAGCACATCGAGGATCGCCTTGCCGCCGTGGCTCTGGTCGTCGTAGCCCGACAGCGCCAGGATGTCGATCGCTTTCTGCCGGAGCACTGGGATCTGCGATACCGACTCCGAATACGCCGAGGAGGCGAACAGACCGAGGAAGCGGAACTCACCTGCCACCGTGCCGTCCGGGGCGAAGGTACGAACGCCGATGTAGTCAAGGTAAGCCGGCCGATGGACGCGGGACTTGAAGTTGTCCTTGGTGATGATCATCAATGCCGGCGCCGTGCCCGGCTGCGGCAACGCGTGGAAGGCGCCGGGCGGGTCCTGGTCCGCCCGCAGGATGCCGAGGCCGGTGCCGCTGACCGGCTCCAGCCTGGCGTCGTCACGGCCGCCGACGAGGGAGTACTCCCGATATCCGAGGAAGGTGAAGTGGTTGTCGCTGAGCCAGCCAAGCAGCTCACGCGCCGACGCGACTTCGGTCGACCGGGAATCTGCCTCCCTCAAGCCATCGAGGTAGCCGAGCGTCTCCTCCGCCCGCGTCCTCATCTTCGCCCAGTCCTCGACCGCTTCCTCGACCAGCCGGAGCACCTCCAAGAGCCCGTCCTCCAGGGCCGCCGCAAGCGCGGCCGGCTCGTCGGGCCGGTTCGGGCGGAGGATCTCCAGATGCATCCAGGACTCGGCGACGAGGCCAGCATCGTCGCCGGCCTCGCTGGTGTGCAGGATGTCGAGCAGCCGACCCCGGACGTCGCGTCGCACCAGGAACTGCGGGTGGAAGACCTCTCGTATGCTCCAGCCCTGGCGTAGCACCTCCATGGTGACCGAGTCCACCAGGAACGGGCGGTCGTCGGTGACGATCTGGACGACGGTCGCACCCGACGCCTGCCATCCGTGGTCGGTTCGGGTGGGTGTGCGGATCATGATGGTGGCTCGGGCGGCTGGCCGCTGCATCGCCAGCCGGTAATGGCTCCGCACCAGGCCGAGCAGGTCGTCGATCCTGCGTTCCTCCATGTCCACGGCATCGACGTGTCGGAAGTAGTGGCTGAGGAACTCTTCGGCCGCCTCGGGCTCTCGGCCCAGCTCGGATGCTGCATCGGCAGCCTGGGCCGCCACCTGAGCGATCTTGTTCAGCTTCTCCCGCTCGAGCTCGACCTCGAATGTGGTCACGTCACCCCGTCCGGTCTTCCCGGCACACCACGTCGTGCGCCATCTCCGACATTAGCCGTCCGCGGTGTTGCCAGCGGCGCATCGACGCGTACGGCCGGCAGCACGGTGCGCGGAATTTGCGATACTCGGTCGCATGGACATCACCTCACAGGCCGAGTTCGCCGCCGACCCGACCACCGTCTACACGATGATGACGACCAAGGAGTACCTGGAGAAGGTGTGCGAAGCGACCCGTGCCACCGAGTACGAGGTGACGGTGACGGACTCGACCACGGTCACCGCTCGCTCGCTGCCGGCCCCCGAGATGGCGGCGCGGTTCACCGGTCCGACGCTGCGGGTGGTCGAGGAGATCGCCTGGGGCGACGCCGCCCTCGATGGCTCCCGGGTCGGCGCGCTCAAGCTGACGGTGCCCGGGCAGCCGCTGAGCATGAACGGCACCACGACCATCACACCGGGTGGCCCGGGATCGGTGATGACCATGAAGGCCGAGCTGAAGGTGTCCATCCCGCTGCTCGGCAGGAAGCTGGAGCAGGCGGCTGCGCCGGCGGTCACCTCCGGCTTCCGGACCCACCAGCGGGTGGGTGGCGCCTGGCTGACCGATCATCACTGATTCCGGCCGTCCGGCAGGCCGGGCTCAGTCCATGTGGGGGTAGCGGTATCCCGTCGGTGGAACCAGCGTCTCCTTGATCGAACGGGGACTGGTCCAGCGGATCAGATTCCACATCGAACCGGCCTTGTCGTTGGTGCCGGACGCCCGGGAGCCCCCAAACGGCTGCTGCCCGACGACGGCGCCGGTAGGTTTGTCGTTGAGGTAGAAGTTGCCGGCGGCAGAGCGCAGGACGGTGCTGGCGCGATCCAGCGCTTCGCGGTCGTCGGCAAAGATCGCGCCGGTCAACCCGTACGGGGCGGCCCTGTCCACCTCGGTCAGCACGGAGTCGAAGTCGGCGTCGTCGTAGACGAATATCCCCAGGATCGGCCCGAAGTACTCGGTGGTGAAGACGTCGTTCCGCGGGTTGTCGGAGCGGATCAGCGTGGGTCGCACGTACCACCCGGTGCTGTCGTCGGTCTGGCCGCCCGCGATCACCACCGTGTCTGCGGAGCTTCGTGCGCGTTCGATCGCCTCACGATGCTTGCCGAACGCCCGCTGGTCGATCACCGCAGAGGTGAAGTTGCTCAGGTCACGAACGTCCCCCACCGCCAGCTCGTCGGTTTGCTCGATCAGGCTTGGTGACAGCTTGTCCCACACGCTCCGGGCGATATACGCCCGCGACGCTGCCGAGCACTTCTGGCCCGAGTACTCGAAGGCCCCGCGGATCAGAGCTGACTGAACCACATCGGGATCGGCGCTCGGGTGGGCCACCACGAAGTCCTTGCCCCCGGTCTCGCCCACCAGACGTGGATAGCAGTGATAGTGCTGGATCTGCGTCCCGACGGATCGCCACAGGTGCTGGAACGTGGCCGTCGAACCAGTGAAGTGGATGCCGGCCAGATCCGGGTGCTGCAGCGCGACGCTGGAGACCTCGACGCCATCGCCGGGAAGCATGTTGATCACACCAGGCGGTAGACCTGCTGCCTTCAACAGATCCATGGTGAAGTGGGCGGCGAGCTGCTGGGTGGGGCTGGGCTTCCACAGCACCGTGTTGCCCATCAGCGCCGGTGCCGTCGGCAGATTGCCGGCAATGGAGGTGAAGTTGAACGGGGTGATCGCATAGACGAAGCCGTCCAGCGGGCGGTAGTCGGTCCGGTTCCAGAGACCGGGTGCGGAGATCGGCTGGTTGGCGTAGATCTGACGGGCGAACGCGACATTGAACCGGAAGAAGTCGATCAGCTCGCACGCCGCGTCGATCTCTGCCTGCTGCACCGTCTTTCCCTGCCCCAGCATGGTTGCCGCGTTCAGGGTCTGCCGCCACGGCACGGCCAGCAGCTCGGCCGCTTTCAAGAAGACGGCCGCCCTGCTGTCGAAGGGCAGCGCCGCCCAGTCGGGCGCGGCCGCCATCGCCGCTTCGATCGCCTCAGTGGCGTCGCTCGCCGTAGACGTCGCGAACCGACCCAACGTGTGCCCGTGGTCCGACGGCATGGTCACGGCCACGCTGGATCCGCGGCCCATCCGACGGCAGCCACCGATGGCGGCGGTGAGCTCGATCGGAGCCGCGCTGGCAAGCTCGCACAGCCGAGCCTCGAGCGCGGCACGCTCGGCCGAGCCGGGTGCGTAGGTGAGCACGGCCTCGTTGGTCGGCGACGGAACAGACGTAATCGCATCCATCACGCGACAGGCTACTCCTGGCCCCATGGCCGAATCGGACCGTCGCGAACCGCCGGGACCCACCGCCACGATCCCAACGCCGGCACCCCACCACGCGCGACGCGACCGCCGGGATCTCACCGCGGGACCCCACCGCCGGGACCCACGCACCGGGACCCTCGCACCGGGACCCACGCACCGGGACACACGCGTCGTCGATCCACGCACTGGCGTGCCGACGGTGGTGGACCGGCGTCGACAGTCGGGAGTGCCGCGGGTTTCGCCGCACAGCCGGTTTTTGTCAGCCTCAGCCGTGATCAGGTTTGGATTGTGGTGCCGGTGTCGGGGTGTCGGCGGTGTCGTCGGCGCCGGAGGTGGGCGATGATCCTGCTGGTGATGATGGGGTGCTGGTGTGGGTCGATCCATCGGGGTGGTAGCCATTCGGGGAGCCGGTCGGTGTTGAGGCTGCCTGATCACACCCGGGAGTGACATGAGTCATAGACAAACCCCTACATCGAACGAGTGCCCCTCGGAAGGCTTCCTAGGCTCCAGATATCGCATCGGACCTAGCGACTAGATGGCACGAGCCTGCTGTGCTTCCTCGCGCTTCTTCTTGGCCGCCTCCACGGAGGCACGTAGCGCGGCCACCAGGTCCACGACCTCCGCCTCGGCCGGCGCCTCAGGCTCCTCGGCGAGCTCGACACCGGAGACCTTCGACTCGACCAGCTCCTCCAGCGCTTCCCGGTACGCGTCGGTGAAGTCCTCGGGCTGGAAGTCCCCGGTCAGTGCCTGGATGAACGACTCAGCCATGGTCACCTCCGCATCGGACACGGTGACGGTGTCCGGCGGGACAGCGAAGCTGCCGTCGCGCAGCTCGTCGGGCCAGAGCATCGTGTGCATCAAGAGCACACCGTCTTTCGGCCGAATCAGGGCGAGCGCCTCGCGGGACCGTAGTGCTACTTTCACGACCGCGCTCTGGCCGGTTTTCACCAGCGCGTCCCGGAGCAGTACGTACGGTTTCGTACCCGGCCCGTCGGCTTGCAGGAAGTAGGTCTTCGCGAAGTACGTCGGGTCGACATCCTCCTCCGCAACGAACTGCACCACCTCGACCGCCTTGGTGGTGGCCAGCGGCAGTTGGTCGAAGTCCTCCTTCTCCAAGATCACCATCCGGCCGTCCGCGAGCTCGTAGCCCTTGGCGATCTCACCGAAGGGGATCTCCTTGCCGCATTTCTCACAGACCCTCCGGTACTTGATCCGCCCGCCGTCCTCGGGGTGCACCTGTCGGAAGCTGATGTCCTTCTCCTCGGTCGCCGAGAACAGCTTCACCGGGATCGTCACCAGACCGAAGGAGATGGCGCCCTTCCAGATTGAGCGTGGCATGTGCCTAGTCTGCCCCATCACCTTCGCCGCCGGACCGGATTGCGGTGGGCGTTCGCGCGGCGGCGCGCCGGCGTTCTCTCAGTCCTCCAGGCTGTCCAGCTCCGCGGGAGCGAACCACAGCAGGTCGTACTCGTCGGCCAGCGTGAGAACGGCCGGGTTGTCCAGCGCATCGGCGATGCTCGCACCGGAAGTCAACGTCGCCCGGGCCTCAGCGACTACGGGCGCCGTCGCTGGCTCGTCAGCAAACAGCGCGGTAACCAGGCTCCAGCGGATCCGCGAGGCACGCGCCTCACCGTACGGGTCACTGCTCTTGATCGACAGGTCGGCCGCCGGCACGTCGATCGCGGCGACCAGGCGGAGCGCGTCGTGCGTTGCCATCAGAGCCCGGATGCCGGCGTAGCGCAGCGCGGTGTAGTCGGCGTCCTCCGTCATGTCGGCTTCGAGGTCGTGCGCCGCCATCAGCGCAGGCGTACCCATCTGCCCAACCCAGTCCGATGAGCAACCAATGTCCCCGTCGCGCAGCGACCGTGCTTCCGCCCGGCTCAACGGGACGAAGATCATCATGCCTGGTCCTTGCGGGCAGGCCTCGCCCGCGACGCCGACTTCTTTGCGGGCTGCCTGCCCGAGCCCGCCTGCTCTGCGGGACGTTCCTGCTCCTGCTGGGCTTCGGCAACCTTCTTCGGCGGAAGGCCGGTCGCCCTGATCCCGGCAGCCTTGGTCGCGATCTTGCGTACCGCAGCACGTTTCTGCGCTGCGGCCTGCTGCGCCTCCGCTCGAGTGGCTGCCTTCTTGGCCGCCGCACGCTGAGCAGCCGGAGATGCCTTGCGTGTGGGCTGCCGGGTCGACACCGCCCGTACCGTGGTGTCCAACAGCTCCTCCAGCGCGTCCAGCAGACACTGCGCCAGCACATCGAGATCGCGGATGGCGTACCGGTCGGCCGTCAGACCGAAGAACACCTGTCCGTCGTAGGAGGTCACGCCGATCGCGAGCAGGTGGCCAGCGCTGAGCGGCAGCACCGGATAGCTGGCAACCATCCGGGACCCCGCCGCAAACAGCGGGACCTGGGGCCCGGGCACGTTCGTGACCAGAACCTCATGCTGCTTGCGTACCGTCTCCGTGGAGACCCGCACGCCCAAAGCGTGCAAGGTGCTGGGCGCGAACCCGGCGATATCGGCCAGCGTGCGAGCAGCGACGGCCCGCCCCGTGTCCTTGTGCGCCTGCGTCGCGTACGCCACCTGGTGTAGCCGCATCAGCGCGTTCGGCTCACCGATCGGCAGGCTCTGCAGGTGCGGCGCGACCTGGCTGCCGAGCGACGTCGGCTCGTCGGACTCCTCGGTGACGCTCATCGGGACCAGAGCCCTCACCGAGCCGCCGGGTCGCAGCGACTCCCCGCGGGTCAGCAGCCAGGCACGCAGGGCGCCGGCGATGACGGCCAGCACGACATCGTTCACTGTGTGCTTGTGTTCCGCCCGGACGGCGCGGAAGTCGGCCAGTGCCGCCGACACCGTGGCCACCCGGCGCTGCTCGGAGACCGGCCCGGCCAGCGGGCTGGCGGCCGGCGGCCGGCCGCCACGCAAGGCGCTACCCGCCAGCTCGCCGAGGGCGCCACCGAGACCGCCGACAGCCTCCCCGACGGCAACGGCGACGCCCAGCGCTCCGGTGAGGGCTCCGCGGGCATTGTCCAAAGCACGTGCCGGATCTCGGGCACTTTCCCACAGCGCCTTCACCAGCAGCTCGACCGAGCTCGGCTCCGGCAGCGGCCGCCAACTGTCGGAGGACGCGGAGTAGTCCTGGACACCGGTGTCCAGCAGCACCTGACCGATGTCGACGGTGTCGATACCGTCCACCAGGCTGAGGTGGGACTTGGTGACCAGTGCGAACCTGTTGCCTTCCAGCCCCTCCACCAGATACATCTCCCACAGGGGGCGCGACCGATCCATCCGGCGGGCCATCACCCGACCGACGAACTCGCGCAGCTGCTCCATGGTTCCCGGCCGCGGCAGGGCGGATCGCCGTACATGAAAGGTCAGGTCGAAGCCCTCGTCCTCAACCCAGACCGGTGCCGCCAACCGCGCCGGCACCGACCGCACGCGCTGGCGATAACGCGGTACGAAGGCGATGCGCTCGCGGATCAAGCCGATCAGCCGCTCGTAGTCGAAGCCGTCCGGCCCAGCGTCGAAGATGTCGACGGTGCCTACATGGCTGGGAGTATGAGCGGTGTCGAGGGCAAGCATGGAGACCTCGAGCGGCGTGAGACGTTCAGACATCACCGACCTCCTCCCGATCAGTTCCCGCCTACCGGCGTCGCGGCAGGCCGTACAGGCGTCCGGGCTGCGCCGTATACGGTACTACCGAAGCCGTGACCGCCCCGGCGATCGACCGATCCGGGCGGATCAATCAGTGAGGAACGAGGGGACGCGCTTGTTCGTAGCCAGGATGGTGTTGCGGCCCGGATCGGAAGCCATGTCACCGCTCGCGAAAGTCAGCCGCGGAGTCGCCGCCGCCGTTCTTCTCGTCGGCAACGTGATGCTCACCGGATGCACTCCCGCTCCGACGCCGACGACCAGCACTGCCGAGGCCCCCGCTGGCAACTCGAGCCCTGAGGCAGCGCCTGCGACCAGCTCTGGCGCCAGCAGCACGCCGGCGACGAGCAGCGACGCGGTCACGATCAAGATCACCATCGCCGACGGCAACGTGAACCCGAACGGGCAGCGGATCGACATCGCCCGCGGTCAGACGGTGGTCCTCGAGGTCACCAGCGACGGCGACGACGAGGTGCACGCGCATCTCCCGGGCGACGAGCTCGAGTTCGAGGTCCCCGCCGGCGTGCCGACGACCGGACGTCTGGTCGCCAGCCAGCGCGGCCGCTTCGAGGTGGAGTCCCATCACCTCGAGAAGATCATCCTCGTCGTGAACGTCCACTGAGGCCGCCGACCTCCAGATGGTGGCCCCTATACCCCTGCACGGCATCGGCACCCGTGGAGATCTGCCGCTGCCGTTCCCCTTCGTGGTCGGCGGCGCTGCCGCAGCGTTGGCCGTCTCGTTCGCCGTGCTCTTCCTGGCTTGGCGGACGCCTCGGTATGACAGCGTCGGCGGATTTCAGCTGCCGGCACTGACGGCGGTGGTGGATCATCCCGGCTTCCGTTGGGGTGCACGAGCGGCGGTCCTGACCGTCTACGTCTGGTCGGGGATGGCCCTGGTGGCGGGCAAGGATCTGTTGACCAACCCGGTCTTCGGCTTCGTGTACGCCTGGATGTGGGTGGGCCTGGTGCCACTCTCCCTGCTGCTCGGGCCCTTCTGGCGGGCCACCAACCCACTGCGAACGATCCACTCGACGCTGTGCTGGATCGCCCGGACCGACCCCGAGCAAGGTCTGGTTCGACTGCCACGCAGCTTGGGGATCTGGCCGGCCGCAGTAGGGCTCTTCGCGTTCGCCTTCCTCGAGCTGGTGCAACCGGATCGGACGACGCTCGTGGTGCTGCGGCTCTGGGCGCTGATGTGGCTGGTCGTGCTGGTACTGGGCGCGGTGGTTCTCGGCCGACGGTGGATCGGTGCCGCGGACCCGTTCGAGAGCTACGCGACCGCGGTCGCGCAGCTCTCGGTCTGGCGACGGGTGGGCGACCAGATCCGGCTTGTCAACCCACTCGCTGGGCTCAGTCGCTGGACGCCGCCGCCTGGCCTGCCGGCGGTCGTCTCCGTCCTGCTTGGCGCCACCGCCTTCGACAGCTTCTCCAACACCAGCTGGTGGATCTCGACGGTTCAAAGTTCGGAGCTGTCTGCGACGCTGTGGGCCACCAGCGGCCTGGTCGCGATGACCGTCATCGTCTTCTCGACGTTCTGCGCCGCATCGGTGTCGATGGCCAGGTACCGCAACGATCGGGCCGTACGGGTTCTCGACTTCCCGCGACTGATGTCGGCGTCGGTGATCCCGATCGTGATCGGGTACGTCGTCGCGCACTATGCCACCCTGCTCCTGGTCGAGGGGCAGCGGACCGCAATCACCATGTCGGACCCGCTGGGTCGTGGCTGGAACGTCCTCGGCTCAGCCGAGATGGGGGTCAACACCGCGATCTTCGACCATCCGACGGTCATCGCGTGCGTTCAGCTCGGGGCGATCATGCTCGGGCATCTGATCGGCATCGTCGTTGCCCACGAGAAGTCGGTGGCCTTGGTTCGACCGACGGCGGCGCTAGCCGCGCAGTGGCCGATGCTGGTGGTGATGATCTCCTATACCTGTTCCGGTCTGCTGCTGCTGTTCTCCCCGTGACCGAGACCCCAGGCCGGACTCTTGACTAGACATAAATCTATAAGTATCTATAGATATCTCACCTTTCGGGCATAGGATGCGGTCATGAGCGATGTGGCTGGGACGCGTGAACTCGACATCACCCTCGATCGGAACTCCCCGGTGCCGCTCTACTATCAGCTCGCTCAAGCCATCCAGCAGGCGATCGACAGCGGGGTTCTCGCTCCGGGCGACCGGCTCGAGAACGAGGTGTCGCTCACCCGTCGGCTGGGCCTGTCCCGGCCGACCGCTCGGCAGGCCATCCAGGAGCTGGTGAAGAAGGGGCTGCTGGTGCGCAAGCGTGGTGTCGGCACGCAGGTCGTGCACTCACAGTTCAGCCGGGAGGAACGGCTGACCAGCCTCTACGACGACCTGGAGAAGGCGGGCAAGACGCCTGGCACGCGGATTCTGACCTACGAGGTCGGTCCGCTCGACGAAGATGTCCGCGACGCCATCAGCCCGACCGAGAGCGTCGAGTCCGACTTCCTCAAGCTTCGACGGCTGCGGCTCTCCGACGAGACGCCGCTGGCCGTGCTGACCAACTATCTGCCCATCAGGTACGGCATCCCCCGCGAAGATCTGGAGGGCCGAAGCCTCTACGCCTGCCTGCGAGCATCCGGGATCAACCTGAAGATCGCGCACCAGCGAATCGGAGCACGGCTGATGACCGCCGAGGAGGCGTTGTTGCTGGACGAGGATGACCCCGCCGCCTGCCTGACGGTGGATCGCATTGCCTACGACGACACCGGTCAGTTCGTTGAGTTCGGCCGGCACATCTACCGCGCATCGTCCTACACCATCCAGTCCTTCCTGGTGGTCTGAGCCACCAGCTACCACCACCGCTTGACCCGCTGACGCGCGCCCGTGTCGCGCTGCGTTGTCCACAACCTGCGCCGCAGCTGGCGAGGCGAGCCGAACTCTCAGTCACGCTGGTAGCTCGATGTCGAACCATCACGTCGTGTCACCACAGGAGGGCCGGCATGCCGGACATCATCACCTCGACGCGCGCGGTCACCCCCCGGCTCAGGCCGGTGATCGACTGCCGCCCGCCGGCCGCTAGCTGGCAGCGGCCGGCACCGCGGGCCGTCGCCCAACCGATGCTGGTCAGCGCACCCGACGGCGAGGCGCCTGCCCAGCAGGCCGGCAAGGTCGTCGTGCTGCGCAACCGATGGTCCGCCCAGCCCGCGGCGAACCTGCCGGACCCGGCCAGATGGAGCCTGTCTCTGGCCGCTGCACTGCTGGAGGTGCTGCACGGCCATCGACCCGTGGGCCAGCTGAGCCGGTGGGTGAGTGAGCCGGTGCTGGGTTCGATGAGCATGCAGGTACGGCGACGCCGCCGCCGGGACGGCGAGCCCGCGGGTGCTCGGCACCGGCCGGTGCTGCATTCGCTCCGGATCCAGTTCCCGACACCGCGGGCAGCGGAGGTGTCGGCGCACCTGCTGACCGAAGCCCGTTCTGTTGCGATGGCGTTTCGAATCGAGGCCTGCGGGGCCCGGTGGCTGTGCACCGCGCTCGAACTCGGTGCCGACGACTGACTCCGCAGGCCCACGCACTCCACCCGCGGACGCTCAGGCCTGCAGCAGAATCCAGCTCTTTCCCGGCTTGAGCGGGATGGGTGTGCCGCTCCCGTCCCGGAAGGTCATCGGCCGGTTCACCGCCCGTCGCGTCCAGGTTCCGGTGAGCCGCTTGCCGTCGCGATACAGGGCAACCGTGCCGGTGCCCACCGTCTCGGAGACGACGGAGATGCTGGAGGTGGAGTCCCGGTCGCGCCGGTTCCGGACGGAGAGCACGAGCACGTTGTCGGTTCTGACCGGTCTGCGGGTATCGCCGTCGACGTTGGGCCTCCCGTTCCAGCTGACCGCGTACCCACCGGCCCGATAGTCGAAGGTTGTGGTGTCCGCACCGACCCTCACCGTGACAGTGCGGAGGGCCTCTGCCCGCCGCCACCGAGAGTCCTCGGCAGCGAAGGTGAAGCCGACATCCTGCGCGGTGCCGACCCTGGCGGACTTGGCGATCCGGCTCAGATCCACCATCACATTGTGCGGTGCCGGGCGCCGGGAGTCCCGGTCTGACCTTTCGATCGGCACCAAGGAGGACTCGCGGAGCTTCCGCTGGACCTTACGGTTCGCGCCCGAGTAGACCAGCCCCGGACGGCCGAACATGGGTAGCAAGCGTGCGTCGGTGTTCCGCGCGCTGCGGACCGGCCCCACCCTGGGAGGGAAGCTGCTGGAGTAGATGCCGATCAGCCGGGTGAGCCGGGCCTCGACCTCCTCGACCACCACGATGTCGGCCGCACCGAGCCCGACCTGGGGACGCGCTGCGGCGGTGTTCTCGATCTTGACCGCGAACACCTCATTCCCTGACACCCTTCCTCCGGTGAGCGGGTCGGTACGCGGCTTCGCACTCTCGCTCGGACTGGGCTGCGACGTGCCAGGAGCCGGAGTGATCGCCGAACCGGGCGGCTGCTCAGGTTTGCTGCAGGCCGCGGTGGCACAGCCCAGCGTGAGCACCAAGGCTGCCGCGGCCAGCCGGATTGCTCTGGTGAGGTCCACAGGCACCGAGCCTAGGGAACCGATCGGCTCGCAGCTCAGCTCGCCCCGGCGCGTCCGTGACACATCTTGAACTTCTTCCCAGAGCCACACGGGCACGGAGCGTTCCGTCCCACGCCCGCGTACTCCGATTGTGCCGGGACTGGCTTGCCGGAGGTCTTGACCGACCCGTCCTCGTCGGGGGCCGAGTAGGTCACGCCTTGGCGAGCCGAGGCCGCCAAGCCCTTCGCCGAGATCTGTGGCCGTAGGGCAGCGGCCAGTTCTTCGTCTGGCAGCTCCTCCTCGGGCTGCTCCGCTCCGACGGTGTGGACCTCCACACCCGGGCCGTCGGGGTCAGGCCCGGACTCGACCAGCGGCCTGCTGGGCCTGGTGCCGTTGCCGATCTGGACGGCTCTCCCGTCGGCGCCGGCCACCACGCCCACCGAGGGCGTCGTCTCGATCTGGACCTCCAGGTGGAAGACGTAGCCGACGACCTCCTCCATGAAGGCCTCCATCATCGCGGAGAACATCGCGCCGCCCTCACGTTGGTACTCCACCAACGGGTCGCGCTGCGCCATCGCCCGCAGCCCGATGCCTTCGCGGAGGTAGTCCATCTCGTACAGGTGCTCGCGCCACTTGCGGTCGAGCACCGTCAGCATGACCCGCCGCTCGAGCTCGCGCATCACCTCCGCGCCGAGCGCGGCCTCACGCCTGTCGTAGGCAGCCTGCGCGTCCTGCTTGAAGGCCTCGACCAGTTCCGCGCGATCGAGGTCCTCGCGCTCCTCCCACTCCTCCCGGACGAGGGAGACGGGGTAGAGGGTGCCGACGGTGGTCCACAGCTGTTCCAGGTCCCAGTCCTCGGCAAACCCCTGGGTGGCGCCCAGGACGTACTGCTCGACCACGGTGTCGACGGTGTTGCGTAGCTGCTTCTCGACGTCGGCGCCCTCGAGCACCTTCCGGCGGTCACCGTAGACGGCATGCCGTTGGCGGTTCATCACGTCGTCGTACTTCAGGATGTTCTTCCGGGTCTCGAAGTTCTGCGCCTCCACCTGCGCCTGGGCGCTGGCGATCGAGGCGGAGACCCGCTTGTTCTCGATCGGCTGATCGTCGGGAACCTTAAGCGCCTGCAGGACCCACTCGACGATGTCGGACTTGAAGAGTCGCATCAGGTCGTCGCCGAGCGAGAGGTAGAACCGGCTCTCCCCCGGGTCACCCTGGCGACCGGAGCGTCCACGGAGCTGGTTGTCGATCCGCCGGGACTCGTGCCGCTCCGACCCGACCACGTACAGGCCACCCAGGCCGACGACCTCCTCGTGCTCGGCGCCGACCTGCTGCTCGAACTCCTTCAGAATCTCGGGGTAGCGGGCCTCGTACTCCTCGGAGTTCTCCAGGGCGTCAATGCCGGCGTCGTGCAGCTTCTTGTCGGCGAGGAACTCCGGGTTGCCGCCGAGGATGATGTCGGTCCCACGTCCAGCCATGTTGGTTGCCACGGTGACCGCGCTCTTCGCGCCGGCCAGGGCGATGATCGCAGCTTCCCGCTCATGCTGCTTGGCGTTGAGCACCTCATGGCGAACCCCTGCCTGCAGCAGCAGCTTGGACAGGATCTCCGACTTGGCGACCGAGGCGGTGCCGATCAGGACCGGCTGTCCGGCCTCGTGTCGGGCCGAGACGTCTGCCACGATGGCCGCGAACTTGGCCTCCTCGGTGCGGTAGATCAGGTCGCGCTGGTCCATGCGGATCATCGGCTGGTTCGTCGGGATGGGCACCACGCCCAGCCCGTAGATCTTCTGGAACTCGCTGGCCTCGGTCATGGCCGTACCCGTCATGCCGGAGAGCTTCTCGTACATGCGGAAGAAGTTCTGCAAGGTGATGGTCGCCAGCGTCTGGTATTCGTCGCGGATCTCCACCTTCTCCTTGGCTTCGATCGCCTGGTGCAGACCTTCGTTGTAACGACGGCCGACCAGCGTTCGGCCGGTGTGCTCGTCGACGATCAGCACCTCGCCGTCCATCACGACATAGTCCTTGTCGCGCCGGAACAGCTCCTTGGCCTTCAGCGCGTTGTTCAGGTACGAGATCAGCGGCGTGTTGGCCGACTCGTACAGGTTGTCGATGCCGAGCCGATCCTCGACCTGATCGATTCCCTGCTCGAGGATGGCGACTGTCCGCTTCTTCTCGTCGACCTCGTAGTGCACGTCGCGCTGGAGCCGGTTGACCATCTTCGCGAACTCGGGATACCACGCGTGGGAGTCCTCCGCCGGCCCGGAGATGATCAGCGGCGTACGTGCCTCGTCCACCAGGATGGAGTCGACCTCGTCGACGATGGCGAAGTGGTAGTCCCGCTGGACGCAGTCCTCCAGGGTCAGCGCCATGTTGTCACGGAGATAGTCGAAGCCGAACTCGTTGTTCGTTCCGTAGGTGATGTCGGCGTTGTAGGCCTTACGACGCTCGGCCGGCTCCATCTGGGACAAGATCGCCCCCACCTCGAGCCCGAGGAAGTGGTGCACCCGGCCCATCCACTCGGAGTCGCGCTTGGCCAGGTAGTCGTTCACTGTCACGATATGGACGCCGCGGCCGGTGAGGGCGTTCAGGTACGCGGGCGCGGTCGAAACCAGCGTCTTGCCCTCACCAGTCTTCATCTCGGCGATGTTTCCCAGATGCAGCGCCGCCCCACCCTGGATCTGGACGTCGTAGTGACGCTTGCCGAGCACCCGGTGGCTGGCCTCGCGGACCGTGGCGAAAGCCTCCGGAAGCAGACTCTCCAGGCCCTCGCCGTTGGCGTACCGCTGCTTGAAGTCAGCCGTCTGGCCGCGCAGCTCGTCGTCGCTCATCGCGACGAAGTCGTCCTCGATGGAGTTCACCTGGTCGGCGATGCCCTTCAGCTGGCGGAGAATCTTGCCCTCGCCGAAGCGCAGCAGTTTGTCCATGAATGCCACGGGGATGCTCTACTCCCTTGTCGATCCAACTCGTGCGGTAACCCGGCAGGGTCAACCGATGAAAACTAGCGCGGGTTCCCGCCTTGGCCAAGGAGCCCGCGGCCCCCGACCATGGTAGTGGCGTCGCGGGTTCATGGCGGAGCCACCGACGCCAGCAGTGGCCCGAGGTCCCCCCGCGGGAGGACGTGGACGTCGCTCAGCCGGAGCCAGCCGGCCATCACCACGAGCTCGGCGTGCAGCTCCTCGGCCACCTGGCGACTGTCCACGCCGCTGAGCCGCTCGATCCACGCCGAGTTGACCCGAAGGACGCCAGCGGCGCGATCGGCTTTGAGGTCCACCCGCGCAACGAACCTGTCGCCGAGCAGGAACGGATATACGTAGTAGCCGTGGATCCGCTTCGGCTCCGGCACGTAGATCTCGATCCGGTAGCGGAAGTCGAAGATCCGCTCCAGCCGGGACCGGTCGAACATCAGCGAGTCGAACGGCGACAGCAGCGCCCGAGCCGAGACAGATCGTGGCATCTTGGCCGAGTGCCACAGGTAGAACGGACGGCTGTTGCTGCCCTCGACCGACACCGGCACCAGCTCACCTGCCTCCACCAGCTCCGCGATCGCCTGTCGGGTCTGCGCCGGCCGAGTGCGGAAGTAGTCCCGCAGACTGGCCTCGCTGGCGACGCCCAGAGCCTGTCCGCCGCGGCGAACCAGGCCTAGTACCGACTGCTCCACGGTAGGTGTCGGTGCGCGCAGCACAGCCGGCGGCAGCACCCGCTCGGGCAGGTCGTAGACCCGCTCGAAGGAGGAGTTGCGAAGCGCCGACGTCACCTCCCCCGTGTAGAAGAGCCACTCGAGCACCGTCTTCACCGACGACCAGTTCCACCCCCACGAAGCGCGGGACCGCTCCTCCTGGTGCTCGATCTGGCGCGCGCTCAGCGGCCCGTGCTGCACGACCTGCTCGCGAACCCAGCTGACCAGCTGCGGCTGCTGGCGGGCCACCCTCTCCACACCGGCCCAGACATCCCGGTAGCCCGGTTGCATGCGGAACCGGAGCAACGGCTGCAACTGCACGTCGATCAGGCTGGCGGCGTGCCCCCAGTACTCGAACAGCCGACGCGGAGGCGTGTGCGCAGCACGCTCCAGCAGGGCGGTGTCGTAGGGACCGAGCCGCGAGTACAGCGGAGCGTAGTGAGCCCGGGTGACCACGTTCACCGAGTCGATCTGGAACTGGCCGAGTCGAGTGGCCACCGCCTGAATGTCCCGGATCCCGATCGTGCGATCTGGTCGACCCGCGACAAAGCCCTGAGCCGCCAGCGCCACCCGACGGGCCTGGGATCGAGACAGCGACTGACTACGCACCCGTGCAGCGTACGAAACGGAACTGACACCGAACGGGCAGGCACCCCGGGCAGCGGGCAGCGGCCGCAGGCACCCGGAGGTGTCGCGGCCGCCGCGTCAGGACGGTTCGACGCTGGCTCAGCGCCCGCTGCCGACCAGTGCCTCCGCATGCTGCAACCGGATCACGCCGTAGTCGTAGGCGCGTCGGCGGTAGACGACGCTGGGCGACAGGTGCTCGGCGTCGATGAAGAGATAGAAGTCGTGCCCGACCAACTCCAGCGCCTCGAGCGCCTGGTCGAGTGTCATCGGCACTGCCTCGTGGGTCTTCTCCCGCACCACCAGCGGGCCGTCTCCGTGAACTTCGATGCCGGCGATCCGGTGGACGTCCTCGAACCCGTTGATCGACGGCTCAGCAGGCGTAGCCGACGGCATCTCGGCAGCCGCCTCGTGCAGGGAGCGCGGGGTACGGGTGCCGCGGTGCACGCGCTTTCGATCTGCGGCCTTGCGCAGCTGAGCCATCAGCTTGTCCAACGCCATGTCAAAGGCCGCCGACTTGTCCTCGGAGGCCGCTTCGGCCCGGACGACGGGTCCCTTGCTGCGTACCGTGATCTCTACCTTGCTCGCCTGGTCGTGTTGCCGCTTGTTCCTCTCCGCGGAGACCTCTACCTCGACCCGGATGACCCGGTCGTCGAGCTTTTCGAGGCGAGTGATCTTCTCCTCCACCAGACTGCGGAACTGATCCGACACGTTGCAGTGACGGCTCTTGACGACAACATCCATCTCAACCTCCAGTACGTATGGGGTGGTCCGCCCGGCAGTTCGTACGACTGCTCGTCATCGAGTCGGCGCTAGTGCCGGACGGGACGGAACTGACACGGCTCCCACCCGGCGAGCCACCTCAGCCGTGCGGTGGAGCTCAGGGCAGAAGCCATGCAACGACGCTAGTCCTTGGGTGCCCCGATTACCACTGTGCACCACCGATCCTCACGGACTTCTCAGTAGGGCTTGGTCAGGCACCAGGGCGTCCAGCTCGTCCCACAGCGCCGGCGGGATCGGCACCTCTCGCTGAAGGAGACAGTCCTCGACCAGCGGTGCAGTCTCCGCGCCGATGACCACCCCGACGACCGCCGGATGGCGGGCAGGGAACTGCAGAGCCGCCGCCCGCAGCGACACTCCTGACCTCAAGCAGGTGCGCTCCATCCGCGCGGCGGCATCCAGCAGCTCCTGCGGAACCTCGGAGTAGTCGAACCGTGCGCCGGGGCTCGGGTCGGCGAGCAGGCCGCTGTTCAGCACGCCGGCCGCGAGCACCGCGACGCCCCTTTCGGCGCAGGTCGGCAGCAGCAGCTGCTCGGCACGCCGGTCGAGCAGCGTGTAGCGTCCCGCGATGAGCACATGGTCGCTGTCGGTTTCGGTGGCGAACCGGAGAGCCACCTCGCAGTAGTTCGTGCCTACGCCGTAGCCGTCGATGACACCGGAGTCCCGCAGCCGGCTCAGGGCAGGTGCGGCCTGCCGCAGCGCCTCCTCCATGTGGTCTTCAGGATCATGGATCAGGACCAGGTCGATCCGGTCCAACCCGAGCCGCTCCATCGAGGCATCCAACGACCTGCGGACGCCGTCTGCGGTGTAGTCCCTGATCCGGCGTCGCCGCGGAGTGCCGGCGAACCCCTCGCCGTGCTCAGGTGCCTGCGGGTCGTCGAGCAGCAGGCGACCCACCTTGGTGGACACCACGAACTCCCCCCGTGGCCGCTGTCGCAGGAACCGACCGAGCCGCTCCTCCGACAGGCCGACGCCGTAGTGCGGTGCGGTGTCGAAGGCCCGTACGCCCAGCTCCCAGGAACGGGCCAGCGCTTCTCTAGCGGTGTCGTCGGAGACCGGCGCGTACAGGCCGGCCAGCGCGGCACAGCCCTGCACCACCGGACCGAACCGGCTGGCGGCAGTGCTCATCGCCGGGATGGCGGCGTGCTCATCGCTGGGCTGGCGGCAGTGCTCATCGCTGGGCTGGCCGCAGGCGAAGCGACTGCATGCCCCCGTCGACCGCGAGAGCGACGCCGTTCGTGGAGCCGGAGGTGGGCGCCGCCAGGTAGGCGATCGCAGCGGCCACCTCATCAGCACTGACCAGCCGGCCATGCGGCTGTCGAGCCTCCAAGGCCGCCCGCTCGGCCTCCGGGTCGGCGGCGGACTGGAGCAGCCGACCGATCCAGGGTGTGTCGGCAGTGCCGGGGTTGACGCAGTTGAACCGAATCCCCTCACCGATGTGGTCGGCGGCCATCGCCAGGGTTAGCGACAAGACGGCGCCCTTGGTGGCGGAGTAGAGGGCCCGGTTGGGAAGGCCGGCGGTGGCGGCGATCGAGCAGGTGTTGACCACGGCCGCCGCCTGCGACCTTCGCAGCAGCGGGAGCGCTGCCCGGGTGATCCGGACGATCCCGAACACGTTGACGTCGAAGACCCGCTGCCATTCCTCGATGTCGTTGTCGGCGACGGTGCCCTGGGCGCCGATTCCCGCGTTGTTGACCAGGATGTCAATGCCACCGAGCTCAGCCGCCGCACGGTCGAGACCCGCGATGACCGCGCTGTCGTCGGTGACGTCGACAGCGATCCCAAGAAGCGGCTCGGGCAGCTCGCCGCCCTCGAGAGCGGGGGCCCGGTCGAAGACGGCCACTCGTGCACCCTGCGCCGACAGTAGTTTCGCCGTACTGAGACCGATCCCGCTCGCACCGCCGGTGACGACGGCACGCAACCCCGCCAGCGGCGATGTGGGGCCAACATCCGGCGTAGTGCCCGGCTCAGCAGCTGTCATCTGGCACCTCCCAGTTGCGCTCGGATCTCTCCGGACGCGATCTTACGGTGGCCGCCACGGTGGCGGCCCCGCGGATGGCCACCTCAGCGGCGCGCAGCGTACGGGCGGCTTCGGCCAGGCTGCTGCCAGTGGTCACCACGTCGTCGATCAGGATGATGGAGCGGCCAGACGGCGCCCCGCGGACCACCCGTAGACCGCCGGCAAGGTTCGCCTGCCGGGCTTGGGCATCCAGACCCGCCTGGTCATGGACCCCGTGCCGCTGCGCCAGCAGCCGTGCCGGTACGGCGTCGATCCCCCACCGCGTCCGTAGCTCGCGGGCGGCCCGCCCGGCGAGCGCCCAGCTGGCGTCGAAGCCGCGCGACCGGACTGCGGCGGCCGCGGACGGCATCGGCACCAAGCAGGCAGCGGTCGGGCTCGTGGACGCCGGGGCAGAGTCCATCAGGAGGTGTACCGCGGCTGCCAGCTGCCGGCCCAGAGCCGGCGTCAGGGACAGGATCTGTCGCTCCTTGTGTGCGCTCACCAGCCGCTTCAGCAACGCGTCATAGTTGCCGGCGGCGACGGTCAGCGGAAACCCCTGCGGGCACGGCGTTGGCCGCGTGAGTCGGGGCTGTCGGCGATCGAGCGCCTGCCGGCATCCGGCACACAGCCCCCAGCAGGCGACGTCGCAGCCCGCGCACCGGGCACCCAGCAGCAGGTCCCCGGCAGCGCTCGACCAGGCGCTCAACGATTCACGCACCGGTCCAGCCTGGTGGGGACACGGCCACCTGGGAAGGCACGACCGCGGATCTGTGGATAGCGAAATCAGTCTGGAAAGGCCATGGACAGCATGCCGTCGACGAACGGCGACCAGCGCTGGCTTCCATCGTCGCGCCACGTTTTGCCGGTGCGACCCACGATCACCGTCGTCATCGGGTTCCTCAAGCTGACAGCAACCTCGATCGCATCCCAGTTGTTCGGCTGACCCATCGACGCCAAGCCCCATCCGTCCTGGGTGATGCGATAGGGAGCCACCTGCCGAGCCTGGGTGGTGGCGCCCAGCAGCACCAGCGTGGTGGGGTCGGACCAGGCCACGTCGACCAGGCTGGTCAGCGCCTCAGTATCGCTCACTGGCGGGTTCAAGGTGCGCCAGCCATCGACGGTCAGCGGGCCTGCTCGGTTGATCCGACCGATGCCGAGCTCCGCTCGGCCTCCGACAGTGCGGATCAGGGCGATCCGGACCCCGTCGGGGCTCACCTTGAACGCGGTCACCCTGCCGCCGGCGATGTCTGACACGTCGATCCGGACCCTCGAGTCCCCAGTGATGACCCAGAGCCGCTGCGCGCCGCCTTGGTCGCCGATGGCGAACAGCTCGTCGTAGCGGCTGAACTGGGGCCGCAGCAGGTTGGACACTCTGCTGAGCAGCGTGCTGATCTTGTCGCCGGAGGCCCGACGCAGCACCGTCCGGCCATCGGTCACAGCGGCGAGTGTCGAATTCGTCACCGACGCCGCCATCGCGTTCACCTGGTAGGCCCCTGTCCCCAACGGCCCGGGGGCGGGGTCGACCAAGACCGGGTCGGACTTCGGGTCGACGATTCGCACTCCCTGGCGGGACAGTCCGTAGTAGACCTCAGCCGCGTTGCTCGGCATCGGGCTCACCTCCGGCGGCAGTGCGTTGAGCGGGACGGTGAAATCAGTGGGGTTGCTGTCGGGCACGCGGTACGGCTGCTGCCCCACCGTGAAGACGATCCGCTCCACGCCTTCGACCTGCCGGAGGGTCTGGACCACCTGAGCCGTCATCATCCGCCGCTGGACGTCATCCAGTGGCAGGATCTTGTCGCTGAGCGAGACGTCCGCGACTCCCTCGCGCACCGTCACCGACACCGTGAGGGTCGTGTTGGGCGGTATCGCCGAGGTGACACCCGGTTTCAGCCAGGTGGATGCGCCGGCGAGCAGCCGCTGGACGAGCACGGTGGACTCGTTGACCCGTGGCGGCAGGTAGATCGGATCCGGCACCAGCGAACGACCGTTGCCCACGAAGAAGACGTTGAAGGGCCTGTAGAACCGCGTGAACGAGTACTGCGCCACCAGGAGACCCCGAGGTGGTGAGCTGATGCGCCACTCACCGTTCTCCTTGACCAGTTGGAAGTCGAGCTTCAGCGGGTCGTTTCTGGCTGTGTAGGTCCTGTTCTGGTCCAGCGTTGCCGTCAGTCGACCGGCGAGGACGACCCGGGCGCCCGAGCCCGTGGTCGCCCCGGTGTAGATCGCCGTCTGCTGCTCCGGTACCCAGGTGTCCGCGGCGTTCCGCGTGAGGTACTGGCGCGCCACGGCATAGTTCGGCTGATAGTTCGACATCGCGCGCAGGTAGCCGTCGACGATCTGCTTCGGCTGGTCGCCCGCGGTAGGCGGCGCCACGTCGATGTCGACGCACTCCGAGCACCCCGGCGGCGCCCCGCCGGCTTTCTCGACCGGGCCCTGGGTCGGCAAGGTGACACAGGCCGAGAGCAGCCCGAGAAGTGCGCACAGCAGCGCCATCGTCGCCACCCGGCACCGGCGTGCCGCGGCCGTCATCGACCGACTCCGGTCACGGGGCCGCCAGCGACTGCCGCTCCCCCGGCTGGCTCCTGCTGACTGGGCCCGTGATCGACGCCCCCGGGGTGAGTCGGCGCGTCGTCGGCGGGCCGGTGGGTGTCCACCGGCTCAGGGAAAGGCTCGGGCGCTCGCGGCTCGAGCGGCTGCGCCATCTGCATTCCGTCCAGACGGGTGACACTGGGCCCGACGAGATCGCGTGGTGTCAGCGGCAGCGGCGACTGCTCCAAGATGGTGCCAGCCTTCCGCGGCAGCGTCAGCCGGAACTGAGCTCCCATGCCGGGACGGCCCCAGGCTGTCAGCCAGCCGCCGTGCAGCCGGGCGTCCTCCATCGAGATCGACAGTCCGAGTCCGGTTCCGCCCATCGTTCGGGCGCGGGCCGGGTCGGCGCGCCAGAAGCGGTGGAACACCTGCTTTGCCTGGCTGGCCTCGAACCCGACGCCGTGGTCGCGGACCGCGATGGCGACTGCCTTGTCGTCCATCGCCTTCAAGATGTCGATCGGCCGACCTTCGCTGTGCTCGATCGCGTTGACCAGGAGGTTGCGGAGGATCCGCTCGATCCGGCGCGCGTCGACCTCCGCCTTCATCGGCTCCGTCTGCTGCACATGAATCTCGGTGCCGGTGTTGGCGGCGAATACGGCGTGAGCCTCGACCACCCGGTCGACAAGGGCGCAGACGTCGATCTCGTCGATAGCCAGCACCGCCGCACCCGCGTCGAACCTGGAGATCTCCAGCAGGTCGGTGAGCAGCGCCTCGAACCGGTCGAGCTCGGTCTGCAGCAGCTCGGCGGAACGCGCCGAGATGGGGTCGAACTGGTCCCGGCTCTCGTGCAGCACCTCGGCGGCCATCCGGACCGTGGTCAGCGGCGTGCGCAGCTCGTGGGACACATCGGAGACGAACCGCTGCTGCACCCGGGACAGCTCCTCCAGCTGATTGATCTGCTTCTGCAGCTCCGAGGCCATGTAGTTCATCGAGGTCGCCAGCCGGGCCAGGTCGTCCTGGCCGCGTACCTTCATGCGGTCATCGAGATTGCCGGAGGCGAGCGACTCAGCGGCCCGGCGGGCAGCGCGGACAGGTGTTACCACCTGCCGGCTGACCAGCGCGGCAATCAGGGTGAGCAGCACGACCAGCAGCGCGCCGGTGCTGATGACGGAGTTCCGCAGCACTGCCAGCGTCTCCGCCTCCTGGCGAAGCGGGAAGGCGAAGTAGATCTCGTACCGACCGGCGCCGGCGAGGGTGAGGGAGGATCCCACCGCCAGACCCGGGACGGAGGGACGGACATCGTCGTACCGAATCAGCGTGGAGGTCAGGTACATGTCGTTTCCGCTCGCCACCTGCTGTCGCAGCGCGGCCGGGATGCTGGAGGTGTTGACCCGGCCGACGCGGATCGTCTGACCCCGGGTGATCAGGACAACCTCGTACTCGCCGCTGCCTCCGGGGCGGTTGACCACGTTCGTCGCCAAATCGGTCAGCAGCTCGTCGGAGTTCACCGAGACCGACTGGTCGGTGGCGTTCAGACGCTGCTGAGCGTTGTCCACCACTGCCCGCGCCTCGCTGGTGACGGAGCGCTTCTTGCCGTCCAGCACGCCGTTGGTCGCCTGCTTCATCAGCACGAAACCACCCAGCACCAAGACGAGGACTGAAGCGACCAAGACGGAGGCGATCACCCGCAGCGGCAGCGACCGCCACCACCAGTTCAGCGGGAACCGCCACCAGCGCGAGGCGGCCGGTTCAGGGATGGACATGCGCCGCGTCTCTCCCAGCCTTGCGGCTCAGGACTTTCCTGGCGTGTCGCCGGCCTTGTAGCCGATGCCGCGCACGGTGACGACGATCTCGGGATGCTCGGGGTCGCGCTCAATCTTGGACCGAAGCCGCTGGACATGCACGTTCACCAACCGAGTGTCGGCGGCGTGCCGGTAGCCCCAGACCTGTTCGAGCAGCAGCTCGCGGCTGAACACCTGCCACGGTCGGCGGGCGAGCGCGAGCAGCAGGTCGAACTCCAACGGCGTGAGCTGGATCGGCGTTCCGTTGCGCTTCACCGAGTGGCCGTCGACGTTGATCACCAGATCGCCGATCTGCAGGGTCTCCAGGTCGGACTCGTCGATCTGACGCCGCAGCCGTGTCTTGATCCGAGCGACCAGCTCCTTGGCCTTGAACGGTTTCGCGACGTAGTCGTCAGCACCGGCCTCCAGCCCCGCCACCACGTCGATGGTGTCCGACTTCGCGGTCAGCATGACGATCGGCACGCCCGACTCGGCCCGGATATCGCGGCACACGTCCACGCCGTCGCGGCCGGGCAGCATCAGGTCCAGCAGCACGAGGTCGGGCTTGGAGTCGCGGAACGCGGCGTACGCCTTGTCGCCGTGGGAGCACCACACCGGGTCGAAGCCCTCGTTCCGGAGCACGATCGAGAGCATCTCGGCAAGCGCTGCGTCGTCGTCGACCACCAGCACCCGGCCGCGCCCGTTCGTACCTCTGGCCGTCTCTGACACGTTCACCCCTCGTAAGCTCCCCGCCGTCGATCGTCTGGCCATCCTATTCTTTCGACCAAGGATGGAGTCGTCCGGGCGATCCGCCGTGATCGGTGTCGGCGGTGACTAGTTGAGCTGCGGGTCCTCGACCCAGGTGGAGAAGAACGCCAGCTCTCCCGGCTGCCGACGGAGCACCGTTCGCCAGAGCTCGAGCGGCTGCGAGCCGAAGACGTCCTCGTAGGTTGCCTCGACGACATGCCACATGCCAGCCGCAAGCTCCGCCTGCAGCTGGCCCGCTCCCCAACCGGCGTAGCCGGCAAAGATCCGCAGATCCTGATAGGCGCCGGCCACGATCTCGATCGGTGTGTCCAGGTGCAGCAGGCCCACGTTGTCGAAGAGCGGGCGCCACCCCGGCGGCTCCTCCCCCTTGGCGACGACGCTCGCCAGGCAGATTGCGCCATTCGGTGACACCGGCCCACCGTGGAAGAGCAGCTTCGGTTCGGAGACCGCCCCGACCCAGTCCGGCAGTACGGCGTCCAGCGGCGTCTGGGCGATCTCGTTGAGGATGACGCCGAGAGCCCCGTCCTCATCGAAGTCGAGCACCAGCACCACCGTCTGGTTGAACACGCCGTCCGCCAGCATGGCGCTCGCCACCAGCAGGTCTCCGGGGACAGGGGTACGCTTCATGGCCGCGCTCGGGCCGGAACGGGGTGGCCGAGCCGCTGCTGGCGGCGTTGGAACACCAGAAACCCTGCCCAGCCCAGGACTGTCCCGGTGAGATCTGCGACCGCATCCATCGGGTCGCCCGTGCGGTGCGTGTAGAGCTGGGCCTGGATCACCTCGCTGACGACGGCATGGGCGCCGAAGACCGCCATCAGCACAGCCGCAAACCGACGCAGTCGGTCGGCGTCGCGAAGCTGCCGTGCTCGAGCCAGTAGCAGCAGGGTGATCGGAGCAGCGAATCCGAGCAGGTGCCCGACCTTGTCGGCGGACGGAAAAAGCTTTGCCTGTGGCGGGCCAATCGGACGATAGATCTCGAACAGCTGCAGCGCAACGGCTAAACCCGCAGCCACCCACAAGGCAGTGGTGACTGCGAATGATGGCTCCTCCACCGGCTCGAGATGCTCGAGTCCGGCCACGTCGGGTGAGCCGTCGATCTGCGACATCTGCCTACAGGGCGAGTTCGGTGTCGAGTGGAAGCTCGGCCGGACCGCCTGCGGCACGCCGGACCGCGGTCGCCACCGTGTGGTGCACGTCGGCGTGGAACACGCTGGGCATGATGTAGGAGGCGTTCAGCTCGTCGTCGGTCACCACCGACGCCAGCGCCCGGGCAGCGGCGAGCAGCATGGACACGGTGATCTCGGCCGACCTGGCATCGAGCAGGCCACGGAAGACGCCGGGGAACGCCAGCACGTTGTTGATCTGGTTGGGAAAGTCCGAACGGCCGGTCGCCACGACCTCGGCGTACTTGCTGGCCTCGGCCGGATCGACCTCCGGGTCCGGGTTGGCGAGCGCGAACACGATCGCCTTCTCGGCCATTCGGGATATGTCGCCGCCATCCAGCACGCCCGGGGCCGATACCCCGATGAAGACGTCCGCGCCCACGACCGCGTCCTTGAGGGTTCCGGTGACCCCCAGGCTGTTGGTGTGGTCGGCCAGCCAGGCCAGCTCCCCGCTGATCCCCGGACGCTCCTTGTGCACCACGCCGGCGATGTCGGCCACGACCAGATGTCTCACGCCGGCGGACAGCAGCAGCTTGATGATCGCCGTTCCGGCCGCCCCGGCGCCGGACATCACCACCTTGACGTCGGCGATCTGCTTCGACACCACTCTGAGCGCGTTGTACAAGGCTGCGAGCACTACGATCGCGGTGCCGTGCTGGTCGTCGTGGAACACCGGGATGTCGAGCAGCTGCCGTAGCCGCGCCTCGATCTCGAAGCAGCGTGGAGCGGAGATGTCCTCCAGGTTGATGCCGGCGAAGCCGGGCGCGACGGCCTGAACCACGGTGATGATCTGGTCGACGTCCTGGGTGTCCAGACACAGCGGCCAGGCGTCGATGTCGGCGAACCGACGAAACAGAGCCGCCTTGCCCTCCATCACCGGCAGCGCCGCCTCGGGTCCGATGTTTCCCAGTCCCAGCACAGCCGACCCGTCGGTGATCACCGCGATGCTGTTCCGCTTCGAGGTCAGCCGGCGGGCGTCCTCCTTGTTCTTGGCGATGGCCAGACAGACCCGCGCGACACCGGGGGTGTAGATCATCGAGAGATCGTCGCGGTTGCGGATCGGATGCTTGGAATGCATGCCGATCTTTCCGCCCAGGTGCATCAAGAAGGTGCGGTCGCTGACCTTGCCGATGACGACGCCCGGCACGCTGCGCATCGCCTCGACCAAAGTCTCGGAGTGCTCGGTGTCGCGGGCCGCGCAGGTAACGTCGATCCGTAGCCGCTCATGTCCGGAGGCGGTGACGTCGAGAGCGGTGATTGTGCCGCCCGCCTGCTCGACTGCGGTGGTGAGGTGGCTGACGGCGGCCCCACCGGCGGGGACCTCCAGCCGGACGGTGATCGAATAGGACACAGAGGGGACGGCCGTCACATGCCCGATCTTCTCACGGTTCGCTGACATCGATCGGCGACCCGGCCTGACGGGCGATCACGGTGCAGCCAGGCGGTCAGGACCGACCTGACTGTTGCTCCAACCGCA
Organism: Dermatophilaceae bacterium; assembly: GCA_035689185.1. Lineage (GTDB taxonomy): Bacteria > Actinomycetota > Actinomycetes > Actinomycetales > Dermatophilaceae > DASSLY01. The sequence continues at coordinate 25,129 of DASSLY010000078.1, read as the reverse complement.
TGGCCGAAACCCATGAGGCCAGGTCCTGGTCAGTGAGAGCCGCAGCCAGCAGGTCGGGAAACGCGTCCGGAGTACAGGCGAACGCGGGTACGCCGAGCGTGGCCAGTGCCGCGGCATGCTCATGGTCGTAGGACGGAGTTCCGGAGTCCGACAGTGCCAGCAGCACCACCACGGTGACGCCGTCTCGGAGCAGGGCGGCGACGCGGCGCAGCATTTCCTCGGCGATGCCGCCCTCGTACAGGTCGGAGATCAAGATCAGCAGCGAGTCGGCCGGGCGGGTGATCAGCCGCTGGCAGTACGCGATGGCGCGGTTGATGTCGGTACCGCCCCCGAGCTGGCACCCGAACAGCACGTCGACGGGGTCGGCGAGCCTGTCGGTGAGGTCGACGATCTCGGTGTCGAAGGCCACCAGGGACGTCTTGACGGCACGGATCGAGGCCATCGTGGCTGCGAACACCGAGCCGTACACCACCGACTCCGCCATCGAGCCGGACTGGTCGATGGCGATCAGCACGTCTTTGGCGACTGCCTGCGACGTGCGGCCGTACCCGACGAGGCGCTCGGGAACCACGGTGTGGTGCTCAGGCTGGTAGGTGGCCAGGTTCTTCCCGATCGTCCGAATCCAGTCGATGTCCCGTAGCCGTGGGCGGTGGGTTCGGCTGGCCCGGTTCAGCGCGCCGGCCACCGCGGCTTGAGTGCGGGTGGCGATCCGGCGCTCGATCTCAGCCACCACGGCGCCGACCACCACCCGGGCGGTGGCCTTGGTGGTCTCGGGCATCACCGCGTTCAGGCTGACAAGGGTCGAGACCAGGTGCACATCGGGCTGCACCGAGTCCAGCAGTTCGGGCTCCAGTAGCATCGATGTCAGGTTGAGCCGCTCGATCGCATCCCGCTGCATGACCCGGACCACGTTGGTTGGGAAGTAGGTGCGGATGTCCCCCAGCCAACGCGACACCCGGGGCGCAGACTGCCCCAGACCCCCGGCGCGCCGGTGAGGGTCGGCGTCCTCCTCGTCGTCGTCGTACGGGTCAGCGTCATACAGCTCAGCCAGGGCGCGGTCCATCTCTGCTGCCGTCGGGTCGAGAGCTACCCCCAGTAGCTGCTCAGTTGCGCCTCCCAGCAGCAGCCGCCAGCGTTGCAGCCGTTCCTCCGACGCCCCGGTCGTGTCACTCATGTCGCACCGGTGAGAATCAGCCGAACTGTCGCGAGTGCAGGCCCAGCCAGCTCGAGGTCGAGCTGATCGTCAGCACTGTCGGCTCGGGTACCGGGTCCCGCGGCCACCCTGCCGGCGATGGAGCGTCGCTCCGACTCGGCGAAGGCGCCGAAGGTGCGCCGTACGAGCGGGAGGACGTCGACGAACTCCTCCGGTCGCAGGCCACTCACCCAACCGTCCAGCAGGGCCAGCAGCGCCGGGTCGTGGATCAACAGCACCGCGCCGTCGGAGAAGAACCCGTCGATCCAGGCCGCTTTGGCTGCTGCGTCGACGCCATGGGAGAGGGCGCGCTGCACCCGCACGGCACCGTCATTCACCAGCTCGGCATCGACCAGGATGCGGAGGATTCGGCCGGACAGCTCCCCGTTGAGATCCCGGCGGTCCGGCAGCGATGCCAGCATCTGCAGCCAGCGCCGGCGACCCGGAACGCCGCTCGCGTCGTCTGGTTCCAGCAGACCGATGGCGGCATGTACTGCATCCAGCCGCCGCCGCATGTCGCTCGCCGCCTCGTCGTCCAAACCGCCCAACGCCGACGGCAGCCCCGTACAGATGCGCGTCAGCAGGACCTCGCTGACCTGACGAAGGGTGGCGGTGTTGGTCTGGCGGACGTCGCCGTAACGCTGGGCCAGGGCCAGCCGAGGGAACACATCCATCAGGTGACTCACGTCAGCATCCAGCGCCGCCTTCTGCTCCACCGACGTCAACAGCAGCTGCAGAGCCTCCGGCAGGTCCGCGAGCAGACAGTCGCCGACCGCAACGGTGAGTTCGGCCAGCGACCCATCCCCGGCGATCTGCTCGATCTTGGCGGCGGCCGCCGCTGCCACGGTCGTGCCCCAGACAGAGGCCTCGACCAGACGTACCGCATACTCGGGTCGCCAGGTCGACTCCCAGGTCTCGCGGAAGGTGCCGCGGCTTTGGATCCCGCTCTCTGCCGGCTTGGTCCATGGCAGGCCGAGCAACCCCAGCCGGTGGAACAAGATCGATTTGGCCTGCCCTGAAGCCGTGCGGAGGTCGAGGTCGTGCAGCCGCGGTGTCGGCTCGCGCCGGATCCGCAATCGGCGGCACTCGGCGGTCAGGTCGGCATCCAGCGGCACTGTGGGTACGTCGTCGCTGACGCTGCCGAGCGCCTGGCCGACGACAAGCTCGTCGGTGACGAAGCGGACCGCCGTCTCGTCGCCGTCGCACAGCACGGCGCGGGTGGCCTCGGTGACCTCCGACAGACCGGCCAAGGGTCTACCCCGCAGGGCCGCCAGGGCGTCGGCCAGCCGGACCGCCTCGATGACGTGCGCGCTGGATACCGGCAGATCCTTGGACCGCAACGATCTCGCCACCGAGGTAAGCCAGCGGACGATCGGCTGGTCGGGGGCGGTCCAGAGATGGTGGTACCAGCCGGGTGAGGTGACGCCGGCGCCGTACCCGGTGGCTGTCGCCAGCCGCTGGTGAGTCCACGGCACCCACGTCACGGTGACCCGACGCTTCGGCATGCCCTTCAGGATGCGGCCATCACCGGCTGCTGGAGGCAGCGGGAGAGTCAGCGCCGGCGCATGCCAGGCACCGCAGACGACCGCGACCCGGCGATGCCCTGCCTTCAGTGCCGAGCGGATTGTCTGGCGCATGTACGCCTCACGGCGCGATTCCTGGGTGGCCTCGCTGCCCCGCGCCGGTCCCACCTCGCGCCGCACCTCAGCCATCGCCTCCAGCAGGGCCGGAAATGGGGAAGCGCCGTCCATCCGCGACTCGACCACGTCGTCCCACCAGCGCTCAGGGTCGTCGTACCCGGCGGCCTCCGCCAGCATGGCCAGCGGATCGGCCCTGTCCTGGTGGCCCGTGCGGGCACCTTCGTCGTGGGCGGCCAGGACAGCGGCCGCCGGCAGGTCACAGAAGGCAACTGGGGTGGAGTGGCGGAGAGCCCAGCGGATCGCCTGCCACTCCGGGGAGAACTCGGCATATGGCCAGAAAGCTGCCACGCTCGGGGTGTCGGCCGCGTACCCGAGGAGCGCAACCGGCGGGTTCATGCCGTCGGAGACTGCGAAGCGGATCAGTGGGTCGGCATCGGCGGGACCTTCGATGAGGATGGTGTCTGGCTCATACTCGGCGAGCGCGGCCACCAGCGACCGAGCTGACCCAGGCCCGTGGTGTCGAATGCCGAACACCTCCACCCGGGCCGGACCCTGCTGCTCGGCAGCCGGCGATCCGGCCACTAGGACATCTCCCGGCAGGCGCTGTAGAACTCCGCCCAGCCGATCCGCTCGCGAACCACGACCTCCAGGTACTCGCTCCAGGCAACGTGGTCGGCGACCGGGTCCTTCACCACCGCACCGACGATCCCGGACGCGATGTCAGCGGGCCGCAGCGCGCCGTCCCCGAAATGGGCCGAAAGCGCCATGCCGCTGGTGATCACGGAGATGACCTCGGCGGTGGACAGGGTCCCGGAGGGACTTTTGATCTTGGTTCGGCCGTCGACGGTGACGCCCGAGCGAAGCTCCCGGAACACGGTGACCACCCGCCGGATCTCCTCGATCGCGGCTGGCACCGGCGGCAGCTCGAGCGATGCTGACATGTCCGCCACGCGAGTGGAGACGATGCTGACCTCGTCCTCGGCGTTGCTGGGCAGCGGCAGGACGACAGTGTTGAACCGTCGCCGCAGGGCTGAGGACAGCTCGTTGACCCCGCGGTCGCGGTCGTTGGCGGTGGCCACGAGGTTGAAGCCCTTGAGGGCGGCCACCTCCAGCCCCAGCTCAGGAATCGGCAGCGACTTCTCCGACAGCACGGTGATCAGCGCGTCCTGCACGTCGGCTGGGATCCGGGTGAGCTCCTCGATCCGGGCGACCGCGCCGGTCTGCATCGCCACGATTACGGGCGAGGGCACCAGAGCAGCCTCAGTGGGGCCCTCGGCCAGCAGCCGGGCATAGTTCCAGCCGTACCGGATCGCCTCCTCTGGAGTCCCTGACGTGCCCTGCACCAGCAGGGTTGAGTTGCCCGAGATCGCGGCGGTGAGATGCTCCGACACCCACGACTTGGCGGTCCCAGGCACCCCGAGGAGCAGCAGGGCACGGTCGGTGGCCATGGTGGCGACGGCTACCTCGATCAAGCGACGGGATCCCACGTACTTCGGCGTGATCACGGTTCCGTCGGGAAGCGTGCCACCCATCAGGTAGGTGACAACGGCCCAGGGCGACATCCGCCATCGTGGGGGTCGGGGTCGGTCGTCGGAGGACTCGAGCGCGGTCAGCTCGGCGGAGAAGATCTGCTCGGCGTGTGGCCGCAGCACATCGGAGTTCACCGGCGTCCGGGTGACGTCGCTCATGGTGCACTCCTGGGGTCGTTGGCGGCGGAGTCGGGCTGGAATGCTCGATGGATCGCCGAGCGCAGCCGCAGCGTCTCCTCAAGGGCGGCAAGGGCTTCGCGGACCCGCATGGCCTGGTTCGCCGGGACCGCCGACTGGCCGATGGTCATCACGAGGTGTCCATCCTCGTCCTTGTCTCGGTGGACGGCTTCAAGCGGCAGTCGGGCGCCGACGGCGGCGCCGAACTCGACGCTGGATCGTCCCAGCGCTCCGCTTCCCAGCAGGTGCAGGGCAAACACGGAGACGGCTCGCGGCCAGGGGTCGGGACAGGACAGCACCAGATCCATGATCATCTCGGCCGGTCGGTCCGCCTCCAGCCAGCGGTGCAGCAGGGCCAGTCGCTGACGGGCGGGAAGCAACGCCTGCAGTGCGCTGGAGTGGCCTCCCCGATAGCCCATCTGGGTCAGCGCCACGGCCCAGCCGACATGCCCGTCACGGACCGCGGCAGCAGCCCAACCAGCGCAAAGGTCATCGGCCCATCCGGGCGCGGTGGTCGAGGCCAGGTCGAGGATCCATTCCGGAGCGTGCTGCCAGCGCTCCTGCCAGAGCGCGGCGTCCGCCGCGGCCACCAGTTGCCGGATCACATATGCACCGGCGCCGATCCGGCTCCGAGCCGGTGGCCGGGGCGAGGTGCCGTCCCTGCGCATCTGGTCGTCGACGGTCGGCGGCTCGATGATCAAGAACGGCGTACCGTCGTCGCGGTTACCGAGCCGCACTGCGTCCATCGCACGCTGGTTGGGTCGTCCGGCGCCGGTTACATCTTGATCATCAGCACCAGCCTGATCATCTAGGCGGACCTCCGGTGCTCCGACCAGCCGGGCATGCACCGCGGACCAGCGTGGATTTCTTTCCAGGAACCACATCCCGTGCGGCCCCAGCGCAGCACGCAGGAGTTGGGGCGGGTAGTTCCGGTGGCGAACCAGATGGTCGGCTAGCGGGGTCCAGCTCTGGGGCGCGATCGTCATTCCATGATCAACGCATTCGGTCAACCAGATGATGATCAAGGCCGGGTCAGGTCTGAGCAGCAACCCGTCCAGCAGGTCTCGGGCTGGAAGTGGGGCGGTCGGCAGCTGACCGTGCGGAGCGCTCGGAGGTTTGGGTACGGGCTTGGCAACGGGGGTCGTGCGCAGCGCAGCTCGGTAGGCGACGGCCAGGTCGAGCAGCCGTTCGGCAGCTTGGCTTCCGGCCGACACGGCAGACTCCGCCCACGGCTCGCCAAGATCGGCTGCGGGCCTCCGGCGTTCGGTCCCGAGCAGGGCGGTTGTCACAATCTCCGACCAGGCATCCCTCATGGCGTCAACCGTGGAGTGAAAGGACGCCCGCGAACGTCGGGCATGATCGCGAGCGGGCGCAATCCGGCCGGCCCGTACTCGCCGAGCAGATTGACCGGCCCCGCTGCAGCGTGGGCAACGAGCGGCCACGGATCGTCCTCCAGGCCGAGCAGGTCGCAGGCGTAGCCTTCGCGGTCCCGAAATCGCCAGGGCCCGGATGTCTGTCCGGGTTCGACCGGCGTCCCGGTCAGAACCACCGGCATCCGATCCGCCCACGGGTCCTCCGCCACCAGCGCCGCGAACCGGAATGCAGCCGCCGCGAGGTCAAGCGCCGGTGGCACCTGCACCTCCTCGATCTCCTGGATCTCCCCGGGCAGTGCGCGGAACTGACCTGACCCTGGATAGAAGTGCAGGTCGCCGACGTAGGTTCGACCAGGGGCGACCGATCCGTCCAGGGCACGACCGGGCGGCGCGAAGGCGAGCCACAACGCCCAGCGTTGGGTCCGACCACCCCATAGCCAGACGCGCCGCGTCTGCAGGTAGTACTCCACCGAGTCCACCGATCCCACGGCACACCACCGGTCGGAAACCGGCGGACCGGCAAGGACGCTCTCCTTGCCGACCGTATAGCCCACCCGCGAGCGCACCGTCGCCGCCAGATCCTCCGGCAGCACGCTGAGCCGCGCGTGCGCCTTGGCCAGCAGATGCAGCCCGGCCAGCGCCAGCAGCACCCTGCTGGGCCAGTCCTCACGGCCAATCTCGCTGGCGATCGAGCGGACCATCCCAGCCGCTCCGGGCGCCTGCGCGTCGACCAGCCTCGAGGCAACCTGGTCGAGGGGCCCGTAACCGGCCCGCTCCCAACCGGCGAGCCCATTGCGCACCTGGTCGGAGAGCCAGCGGTCCAGGTCATCGAGCCCGGCGGCGACGCGCTCCTGCCGGGCGGCGGCCCGCTGCGCGGCCGCATCCGACGCCTGGGTGCGCGTCCGATCTCGTCCCTCAACGACCATGGCCGACAGCGTAGTTGCGGCCGCTGACATCCCGGGTCCGCGATCGGGGGCGGTCAGTCGATGTTGTGTCGAAGGTAGTTGGGTTGCCGGAATCCGAGGACCGCCTCGGTGATCGTGGCGGCCTCCACCGATGCGGCGACATCGTGCATGCGGAGGATCCGGGCGCCGTTCAGCATGCAGACGGTGGCCGCGGCGATGGACGCCGATCGCCGGTCGGGCTTGGCGAGTCCGGTCGCCTCACCGATGAAGTCCTTGTTGGAGACCGCCGCCAGCAGCGGGAGCCCGATGGCCGCGATCTCGCTCAGCCGACGAGTCAGCTCCAGTGAGTGCAAGGTGTTCTTGTTCAGGTCATGCCCGGGGTCGATGACCAGCCTGCTCTCGGGCACTCCGAGTCGGCTGGCCAGATCAACCTTGGCTACCAGAAAGTCGCGGACCTCGGCGACGACATCTCCATACACCGGCCGCGGGAAGTGCGAACGTGGCCGGGCCAGGCTATGAGTGATGACTAGCGTAGCGTCGGAGGCGGCCACCACTTGCGCCGTCCTCGGGTCGTGCAGCCCGGTGGTGTCGTTGACAACTGATGCACCCGCCGAGATGCATCGTTCCGCCACGCCGGGGCGGAAAGTGTCGACCGAGATCACGACGTCCGACGCGGCGGCAACAGCCTCCACGACGGGCAGCACCCGGTCGAGCTCCTCGGCCTCGGTGACGTCAGGGGTGTCGGGGGAGAACGGCACTCCACCGATGTCGACCCAGCTGGCACCGGCCTGCGCTGCCGCCAGGGCGGCTTCCACGGCACGCTCGAGAGCGAAGGTGCTGCCCTGGTCGAAGAACGAGTCCGGTGTCCGGTTGACGATGCCCATGACGGCGATCTGCCGGGAGAAGTCAAACGTCCGTCGACCTATCCGGCGCACCGGGTGCCGCAGCGGTGGGAAGTACGGGCTCACTGCGTGATCGTAGGGCAGCGGTCGCCAGCATCGGCGAACTCCAGCCGTAAGGGAGGTGTCCGCGGTGCCAACTAGCATGACGGTCCATGAGCTACGTCGCCGCCGACTCCCGCTACTCCGAGATGCTGTACCGCCGATCGGGCCGGAGCGGTCTCCAGCTGCCCGCGCTGTCGCTCGGGCTGTGGCACAACTTCGGGCATGAGCGCCCGCTGGAAACTCAGCGCGCGATCCTCCGGCGCGGTTTCGATCTGGGCGTGACCCATGTGGACCTGGCGAACAACTACGGCCCGCCGCCGGGGAGCGCGGAGACGAACTTCGGCCGGATCTTCGCCGAGGACTTCCGCCACTACCGTGACGAGATGATCATCTCCACCAAGGCGGGCTACGACATGTGGCCCGGCCCCTACGGCGAGTGGGGCTCCCGAAAGTACCTGCTGGCTTCGCTGGACCAGTCCCTGCAGCGAATGGGCTTGGACTACCTCGACATCTTCTACTCCCACCGTCCCGACCCGGACACGCCGATCGACGAGACCATGGGAGCGCTGGCGAGTACGGTGCACCAGGGCAAGGCGCTATACGTCGGTATCTCCAGCTACAACCCCGACCAGACGCGGGCGGCCGCTGCGGCGCTCGCCGAGCACAAGGTGCCCTTGTTGATTCATCAGCCCGTCTACTCGATGTTCAACCGAGGGTTGGAGGACGGCCTGCTGCCGGCAATCGACGAGGTGGGCGCCGGGTGCATCGTGTTCTCCCCGCTCGCTCAGGGCTTGCTGACCGACCGCTACCTGGAAGGCACCGTTCCGCAGGACTCGAGGGCGGCAACGAGCCGGTTCCTGTCCGAAAGCTCGATTGAGGACACCTACCTCCAGCGGGCTCGTGCGCTCAACGAGATCGCGGCCGGCCGCGGACAGAGCCTCGCCCAGCTGGCACTGAACTGGGTTCTACGACACGACTCGGTGACATCCGCAATCATCGGCGCGTCCAGCGTGGCCCAGCTCGAGCAGAACGTTGCCGCGCTGTCGTATCCAGCGCTGAGCCAGGAAGAGATAGAGGCCATTGAGCCGTACGCGGTCGACGGCACCGGCTCCTGACTGGCGCGGAGCCCGGGAACGGCGACACTCCATCCCTGGTAGCAGCGATGCCCTGAGCCGCTCATCCCGTAGGTGGATCTTTGCATCGAAACGCGCCGAAAACCATGAGGCTCGGCCTCGCATCCTGCCACCGTGGTGTCATCACGCAGCCCGCGTGACCGTGCGAGAGGTCGACCCATGCGGAATCAGATCCACTGCCCGTCCTGCAATAAGAGTCTGGGCAGCCCCGCGCCGGATTGCCCGGCCTGCGGCCTGCCGTTGACCGGCCCGCTCGCGTTTCGCCTGTGGCAGGTCGACCAGGCGATCACATCTCTCCAGTCCGAGCGCGTGCGGCTGCTGAACCAGCTACGGGACAGCGCCCGGGTCGCGACGCAGGTCAGGCCACCTGCCAGCAGGATCACGGCATCGACGCGGGCAACGCCGTTCAGTGGCCAGCAGTTGCTGTTGGGGGCGGGTGTGCTGCTGCTGATCACCGCTGCGGCGGTCTTTCTGGCGGTGGCCTGGTCGCTCATCGGCGTGGCCGGCCAAGTGGGTGTGATGGCCGCGGCAACGGTGCTCGCGGGCGCCGTCACCGTGCGGCTCGCCCGGCGACAGCTCAGATCCACAGCCGAGGCGGGGGCCGTCCTGACTGTCGGCCTCGCAGTGGTCGACGTCGCCGCCGCCTACGAGCTGAACCTCGCCGGGCTGCAGGCGGTCAACGGCGCTGGCTACGCCGCCGTTCTGGCCGCGGTTCTCGCTGCTGCGTTCGCCGCAGTCAGCATGGCCGACCGACGTGTTCACACCTTCCAGATAGCGGCAGTCGCCGCGGCCGCGGTGGCACCCAGCGCGGGTCTCATCGCCGCAGACGTCTCATTCGGTGTCAGCGCCCAAATCAGCTCCCTGGTATTTCTGCTGGTGACAGTCTGCTTCGCGGCACTCGGTCGGATCTTGTCGGCGCAGCCACGGAGCACTCGGATCTCGCTGGGGGTTGCAGCGGCGGCATATCTCGCTCTCACCTGGGTCGCCGCGCTGATCGAGGTCTTCACCGATCCGCTGGCCGCAAACGGCCTCGTCTGCGCGATGGTTGCAGCGCTGGCTGCGGTCGGTGCGGGCGCTGTCGCAGGGCTCGGGCGCGGACTGGAGGGGGCCCGTACGCGGCCGGTGCTCGCCGCCGCCGCCATCGGAGCTGCCGCGCTGACCGTCGTCGGGATTGCCGGACATGCCAGTCCCGCTGGGCTCGCTGCGACAGTCCTCGGCACCACCGGCCTCCTCACCGCGATCGCCGCCTCGGGCCGGCCTCTTCGATCCGGTCAGCTCGGGACTGTCCTGACAATCGGACACCTGGTTGCTGCCGGTGCCGTGATCACCCTGGCAGACCGGACCGACATCGGTAGCGGAGCAGATGCTGCCCCGCTGACCGCGGCGCTGACGGCCCTTACCGTGTGTGCCGGCGTCACGGCCGTGTGGCGATCCTTCGGCCGGCCGCTCGCAGTCGGATACGGCGCCGGCTGCGGAGCGGCGGCGGCCGCGGTCGCCACGTTGCCGGCGGGTCCGACACCGGCGGCTGTCGCAATGACCTGTGCGGCCATGATCATGGCCGGCCTTGCCGGCTGGCGCCGCACCCACACCGAGGAGATTGTGCTGGCCTCAACCGCGGTGATCACGACGCTGTATGCGATCGGCCTCGGATCTGACGCCGGCCCGGAGGCACTGGCCGCCGTGCTCGGATTCGTCGGCTTGACCGCTCTTGGCTACGGGATCCTGCCGGCGCGCGGGTATGTCGCGGTGGTGGGCGTCGGCAGCTGCTCAGCCTCGATCTGGGCGCTCCTGCTCGACCGACAGGTCGACGCCATCGAGGCCTACAGCTTGCCACTGGCCGGGCTCGCGGCGCTCGTCGGCTACGTCCGGATGCGCCGGCAGCCGGCTTCGCCGTCATGGCTCACCTTCGGACCCGCCTTGTCCGCGGCTTTGCTGCCGTCGGCAGCTGTGAGCCTGGATGACGCCGGTCTCACCAGGCCACTCCTGGTGCTGGTCGTCGGGGCCGGGATGTTGATCACCGGGATGGCGGTCCGCTGGCAGGCGCCGGTGCTCGTCGGCACGCTCGCGGTGACTGTGGTCGCTGTGTCCCAGCTGGCACCGTACGCTGTCGGGCTTCCGCGCTGGCTGAGCCTGGGTTCCGTTGGTCTTGGTCTGGTAGTGCTGGGAGCCCGCTACGAACGGCGGCGCCAGGATGCGCGGCGCGTTGGCCGCTGGGTCGCTGCGCTGCACTAACCGCCGAGGGCCCGACAGCCGAAAGTGCGGATGTATCGTGCGGGCGTGGCGCCGGATCCGGAGACTGTGCTCACCCGCCTGAGCGTCGATCTCAGCACCGCGCTCGGTGACAGCCTTCTCAGCCTGTGCGTGCATGGCTCCTGGGTGGTCGGGGACTTCCTGATTGGCCGCAGCGATCTCGACGTGCTTGGGGTCCTCTCCGACGACCCGAGCGCGGCAACGCTGCGGTCCCTCACCGGCGTCCATGAGAGCCTCGTCCGCGACTTTCCCGAGTGGAGCGACCATGTCGAGGTGGAGTACGTCTCGCCGGCGGCGGTTCGAGATGTCTTGCTCGGCGGCGGGCAGATCCACCCCATGGTGCGCATCAGCCCGGGCGAGCCGATCCACCTGATCGAGGCCAGCCGTCATTACCTGCTCAACTGGCACGCCGCGCTCCAGCACGACCGTGTGCTGGCGGGTCGCTCGCCTCGGGACGTGCTCCCCGAGATCGAAACTCCGCTGGTGCAGCAGGTGGTCGTCGGCCACCTTGTGCAATGGCCCGATTGGGTGGCGCCCATGACCAGCCCGGGAGGCCAGGCGTACTCCGTGCTGACCATCTGTCGTGCTGTCGCAACGCTGCAGACGGGCCGCCAACTGTCCAAGCGGGCCGCGGCCGACTATGGAGTATCCGTACTTCCCGAGTGGGCAGCGCTGATCGGCTGGGCCCGGGCCTGGTGGTACGCAGGTGGGCTGGACACCGATCCAGGACGGTACCGGGAGGTGCTCACATTTGTCGGCAGCGTTGCGCCGGCTATGGCCGACCGCTATCGGGAGCGCAGGAGGAGCGAGACAGCCCGGACCCTTCAGGGCCCGGGCTGTCAGCACACCCAACGTGACGACCATCGGCAACACGTGGACGAGATCGGTGGAGGTGGCGGGAATCGAACCCGCGTCCTTGAACGATGAACCAAGACTTCTCCGGGCGCAGCTAGCTAGGCGTTTTTACTCGGCTCCTGCACTCGCGCTAGCACGTTGCAGACAAGCCCAGCCTTGGTTAGTGTCCCCGCTGAGCCCCAAGGCGACTCTCAACGGGTAAGCCCTCTAGATGAGGCCAGGGGCCGGGACGAAGGCTAGCCCGGTCTGACCCTTCGGTCACTGCTCAGGCAGCGAGAACGAAGTCAGTGCTGGTTTTAGATTCGGCACTTATTGGTTTCCAGGGAACATTAACGAGTTGACCCTAGATTCTCGGCCCGCTTCTCTTGGAACTATCGACCCAAGTCGAAACCGATCACCCCCTATTGAGTTGTGCACCGCGACTCCCCGGTCTCCCCGAACAGCCGCGGCCCCCTACTCTACCTGCTCTGCAACCAGGCCGCACCGCTGTTTGTTCCCGGCGTCCGTCTACTTCTTCTCGTTCAGCACCTTGAGCTTGACGACCCGCTGAACCGGGTTCCGCCAGTCCTCACCCTTCAAGGCCTTGACGCCACCGATGATGGTCAGCACCAGCCAGCCCACGAACATGAGGCCGAGGACGGGGTCCCCGTCACCAGGGATCATGCTTCCGATGGCGCCGGTGACGACCAGCAGAATCAGCGAGATGAGCTGGAAGTTGAACGCCTTTGCGGCTTCCCGGCGAGCGTAGCTCCCGGTGCTGGACAGGGCGTACACCGCACCGGGAGCGATCAGCCACAGCATGAAGAACGGCGCGAAGTGGGCAACACCCGCCACCGCTCGCTCCCCCTGGCTGGGCATCCCCTGCTTCGCCAACGGCTGATACGCCGAGTGCACGCTCAGCGCGTGCGACGACATCGGGACCTGAACCAGGCCGTAGAAGGCCTCGTTCAGCTCTTTGCGGTTCTCAGACGAGAGAACCTGGCCGATACGGCGGTCGAACTCGTCTTCGTCGATCCGTCCATCGGCATAGGCCTCTTGAAGCCAGTGCTCTGCTCGCTCTCGTTGTTCTGGGGTGACTCGCATGCTCAGACTCGGGTGCTCATACGCGGCGCTCATGGAATAAGGATCCACCTGAACCCGGCATCGCACTATCAGGCGGTCCCCCGACCGACCCCTACTTCGGTGGCTGGCACCCATGACCCCGTGCCGGCACGTCTTGGACCCGTCATAGGTTGGACGGCATGACCGAGAAACCGGAGATCGACTTTCCCGAGGGCCCGCCGCCCACCGACCTGGAGATCACCGATCTCACCGTCGGGGACGGGGCCGAGGCGAAGCCAGGCAGCCAGGTACTGGTCCACTATGTCGGCGTCGCCCACAGCACCGGTGAGGAGTTCGACGCGTCGTACAACCGCGGAGAGCCATTGGACTTCCCCCTCGGCGCCGGACGCGTGATCCAGGGCTGGGACCGCGGGGTTGCCGGCATGAAGGTCGGCGGACGCCGTCAACTGGTCATCCCGCCGCAGCTGGGGTACGGAGACCGCGGGGCCGGCGGGGTCATCAAGCCGGGCGAGACGCTGATCTTCGTGGTCGACCTGGTCGCCGTACGCTGACCGCGGCGCCAGAGAGCGTCACCAACTGCCGCCGCCTCCGCCGCCGCCTCCCCCACCGGAGAACCCGCCGCCGCTGAAGGAGCTGCCGCCACCGAAGCCGGACCCGCTGCTACCGGCCGATGGCGCTGGTGTCGCGGCGCTGGTGAGGCTGCCGGTGAGGAACGACGTGTTGAAGGCTGTCATGTTGTAGGCGCCGTAGTACCAGTACGGGGCCTCATCGGGCAGCCGACCCATCCGAACAAGGTCGGCGCACACCTTCGCCCATCGGTCGGCAAGATCGAAAGCGATCGCCCACGGCAGGTACTTCGAGAAGATGTCCTCACCCTCTTCGAATCTGAGCTGGTCCGCCTCCGCCGTCGCAAGGTAGGTCTTGAATCCCTCCACCTGGTCACAGACGGCCCGGCCGTCGGGGGTCCGCTGCCCACGCCGCAGTTTCGTGCGCAGGATGGCCATCGTGACGAGAATGGGCAGCAGCGGCAGTGCGACCCACAACGCGCCCGCACCCAAGCCGAAGATGGCGAAGACCACCACAGCGATCGCGCCGAACCCGAAACTGCCGGTGGCCGTCGCGGAGGGCACCTTGCGGAACCAGCCGCGAGCCGCCACCTGGTTGCGAACGGAGGCGACCATTGCCTGATGCGCGGCCAGCATGCTGCCGCGTTGAGAGAGGTCGACGACAGCCCCGGCCGGCTGACCGGCGAAGACGCTGTTCAGCAGGACCATCTCGTGGGGGGCCGACGCCTTGTGGGGGTCCACCAGGGTCAACAAGAAATCGTCGCTGTCTGAGCTCCGCACGGTCAGCGCGCCCTTGACGGCCAGGTCGATGATGGTGGCCGCGGTCTCGCGTGGGTCGACCTGCCCGTCGATCAGCAGGCCGGCCTCGGCAACGGGAATCTTGGGTGGCGAGAATGCCACCGGGATGGTGATGTCTCGGTCGTGGGCGACGATCTGCGTCGGCTGTCCGGCCAGCGGCACGGTGCCGGGAGCGAGACCCGCATAACGCTGGTCCCTCCCGTGCTTGCGCCACCAGAGCACACCCAGGATCGGTGAACCGATCACTGACAGCGCGCCGAGGCCGACGGCGCTTCCGGCGACAAGCTTCTCCTGTGGCGACAGCTTCGACCCGTCGGGCACCAGATGCGGCCGATTGTCGCTGACCAGGCCGGATCGAATCTTGACTCCGATGGTGACGCCTTCTCCGGGCGCCAGGTCGGTCTGGGCAAATGTCGCCTTCCCACCGGACTCGTTGGCTTTGGCGCAGGTGGTGGTGCTCTGGGCTACCCCGTGTGTGCAGGTGACGTCTTGTGCACCACCCGGAACTGTCGCGGACACGCGAACGGAGTCGATGCTGGCTGTCCAGTCCAGACCGGTCGCGTCCCAGAAGAGCTCGTCGTAGCCGTCGAAGGAACGCATGGCACCGCTCACCTCATAGGAGAGGACGTAGGTCGCTGTCGGCGCGTCGATGGTCTCATTCGGGTCGCCGATCCGGATCCGCAACTGCTCCTCGCGGCCGTCCTTCGCCTCGTCGGTTCGGGTGGTGAACTGGGTGGCGACGTCATCGGGGCTGCTGACATCGATGTTCTCGATGGTGTACACGGCGTCGTTGGTGTCGTCGTACGGCTCACGGGTGATGAAGTACCGCTCAATACCGTGCCTGCCGGAGTCGGGGCCGAACTCGTAGACAATGGTCTCGGTCGCCTCCAGCACACCATCGGGTCTCAACGTGTAGTCAATGTCGAAGGACTCGATCCGGTCACCGGCCGCGTGCGCCGGGATCGCCGTCACGACACTGAACCCGAGCACCGCCACCAGTCCGAACAGCACGGCAACGCAGCGCAGCACCAGCCCGGGGACGACGGTGAGCCCGGGCTCTGGCCCGCTCTCACCTCGCTGTCGCATGAGGATCACTCGCCGCGGTTCCGGGCCGCCAGCGCGCGCTCGGCTTCGCGCCGGGCATCACGCTCAGCGATGGTCTGCCGCTTGTCGTACTCCCGCTTGCCGGAGGCGACCGCGATCTCCACCTTGGCGTACCCGTCAGCGAAGTAGATCGACAGCGGCACCAGCGTCATGCCGCTCGAGCCCAGGTCCCGCTCGATGCGCGAGATCTCGCGGCGGTTCAGCAACAGCTTGCGCGTACGCCGGGCGGTGTGGTTGGTCCAGGTGCCATGGCTGTACTCCGGAATGTGCGCGGACCGCAGCCACACCTCGCCGTCGTCCACGGTGGCGAAGGCGTCCATCAGCGACGCCCTGCCTTCCCGCAACGACTTCACCTCGGTACCGCTCAGCACGATGCCGGCCTCATAGGTGTCGTGAATGTGGTAGTCGTGTCGAGCCTTCTTGTTCTGCGCGACGAGCTTGCGGCCCTTCTCTTTTGCCATTGGTCAATCATCCCTGTGTCGTCCAACCGGTTTCGCCGGGGCTGAACCGGTCAGAACCAGGTCATCGGGTTGCGCATCCCGCCGTCGATCCAGACCATCAGGTGCAGGTGGCATCCGGTCGAGTATCCGGTGGTCCCGACATAGCCGATGACCTCTCCCCTGCTGACGCGCTCGCCGACGCCGACGGTGTAGTTGATCGCGTGGTTGTAGCCGGTGGTGACGTAGCGTCCGTCGACCACGCCGTGGTCAATCATCAGCCGGTTGCCGTATCCCGCGTTGAAGTACCGCTCCGACACCCGACCCGAGTAGGGCGCTCGGATCGGGCTGCCGCACCCCGCGCCGAAGTCCGTGCCATCGTGCAGCTTCCAGTAGTGCAGCACCGGGTGGAACCGCATGCCGTACGGGGAGGTGATTCCGGCGCTCACCGGGTAGTCGAAACCGTGACCGGCGCTGCCGCCGGTGTCGACCCTGATGGAGCGAGATGTCGACGCGCGAGCCTTCTTCCTTTGCCTCTGCTTCTGAACGACCATCCTGCGGCTGGGCGCCGCCGCCCGGGAGATTGACGGCTTCGACGATCTCGCCGACCGGGTCGACTGGCGTCGTTCGCGCTGGGCCGCCTCTCGCCTTGCCTCCGCTCGGGCTGCCTCCGCTCGGGCTGCCTCGGCTCGGGCTGCTGCCGCTCTCCTCGCCTCCGCACGTGCCTCGGCCCGGGCGGCGGCACGCTCTGCCGCGATGCGGGCCGCCCGGTCGGCCGCCGCCCGGCGGGCCGCCTCTGCCCTGGCTCGGGCGATTCGCTCGGCGATGCGCCTCTCCACAGCCGCCCGCTCGGCGTTGAGGTTCGCGTACCGCTGCTTGTCAGCGCTGACCTCTTCGGCGGCCGCCGCCTGGGCGGCGGTGTTCTGAAGGAGCAGGGACGCAATCGCCGCCTCCTGCTGTTCTGCTTGCGCCTCCAGCGCCTGCTTCTGACGCAGGTTCTCCGCTGCCTGCTTGCGGTCGGCCGCGATCTGGCGCTCCAACGCGGCTTGGCGTTCTCGCTTCTCCTTCAGTTGACGCTGCAGGACCGTGAGCCGGTCGATCTGCGCCTTCGTGGTGTCGAACATGGTCGTCGACCATTGAAGACGCGTCTGCAGGTCTGCAGTGGAGTTGCTCTCGGCCAGAATGGCAATCGGCAGCAGGTTGGTCTGCTGCTGGTACTGGTCGCGGACCATATTGCCGGCCATCTGACGCTCGGCATCCAGCTTCTTCTGGCCGGCGACGACTGCAGCCTTCGCCCTGACCAGGTCGGCCTTCGCCTTCTTCAGCTTCGCCGCCATCGCCACGTCGCGGCGGTGTGCGGCGGCCAGCTCGTCCCGAGTCTGGGCGAGCGCAGCCTGCGCAGCGATCAGGGAGTCCCGCGACTGCTCCACCGCCATCGCGGCAGCGGAGAGCTCATGGGTGGACTCGTTCAGGTCACGCGCGGTCTCAGCCAACTGCTGCTCGACTGCAGCACGTCGGTGGGTGAGGTCGTCAGCCGATGCGAGGCCTGCTAGCAGCCCGGCGCCGACTGCGGATGCGAGAGTGACGATGGCGAAGCGGCGGATGGTGCGGCAGACAACTCGCCGGGATGCGGTCGCGACCTCTCCCACCCGGCAACCCAGCAGCCCCCGCGGCGCGTTCTGGTCCGACGTGAGCTCTGCGGGCTGGCCTGTCTCGGCCGCCCTGCCGTCGTCCAGAACACCCGGGTGGGTGTTAGGAGAATCCGCTACCACAGCTACCCCAATCAGTCGATGTGAGATCAGACCCCCGCCACTGAGTCTCAGGGTGTGATTGAGGCTTACGCTCTGGTCACACTCTCAAGTACTTCCTAGTCGTTATCAGCGTCGGAATGATAGCCAGAAGAAGTCCCACGACCGCAACCCCTCCGCAAGCAAGTAACGCTTGCTCGCGCCCAATCCAAGGTAAAGACTGGATCGAGACTTCAGCCTTTTTCGTGATGATGAAGTAAACACCTGATGCCAATGTGACACATGCGAGACCTGCGCCGAGTAGGGCAGAAATTACTGCTTCCAAAAGAAACGGAAGAGTGATATAGAGGTTGCTCGCTCCGACCAGGCGCATGATGCCGATCTCCCGTCGACGGGCGAAGGCGGCCAGGCGGATGGTGTTGCCGATCTGCAGCGCCGCGGCGAACAGCAGCAGTGCGGAGGAGATGATGGTTCCCCACTGGAGCAGGTTCAGCCAGCTGAAGAAGGGGTCCAGATATTTGCGGAGGTCCTGCACCGTCTGAACGCCCTGCAGCCCCGATACCGCGCTGACGACTCCCTCGTACTGCTCGGGGTTCGACAGCTTGACCCGGAACGACTCCTGCATCTGGTCGACGGTGAGGGAGTCCTGGATGGGGTTGCCCTCGTAGGCCTTGCGGAACTCGGCGAAGGCCTCGCCCTTGCTTTCGAAGTAGACCCCGCCCGGCGCCACCTCGGGGTTGCTCTCCAAGGTCCGTCTGATCAGGTCCTTCTGCGCCTGCGTGACATCTTGGCCCGGCGAGCACTGGTCGCCGCGGGTGTCCTTGGTGCACAGGAAGACCGAGATCTCGATCTTGTCGTACCAGCGACCCTTCATCAGATCGACCTGCTGGCTGGCGAGCAGTCCGGCCCCGAACAACGACAGCGACACCCACATGGTCATGATGACGGCGAGCGTCATGGTCAGGTTTCGGCGCAGGCCGTGCCGGGTCTCGGAGAAGATATGGCGGAAACGCATCAGTTGTCCTCAGCTGGGTCAGGTGGAGCCAGGGTCCAGGTCGACGCCGAGAGCATCACTGGTACCCGTACACGCCGCGGCTCTGGTCTCGGACCACTTCACCGTCGTCGAGCTCGATGACCCGCTTGCGCATCTGGTCCACGATCGTCGAGTCATGCGTGGCCATCAGCACCGTCGTGTCGGAGCGGTTGATCCGGTCGAGCAGCTTCATGATGCCGACGCTGGTGGCCGGGTCGAGGTTACCGGTTGGCTCGTCCGCAATCAGGATCATCGGCCGGTTGACGAAGGCACGGGCGATCGCCACCCGCTGCTGCTCCCCGCCGGAGAGCTCCTCCGGCATCCGATCGCCCTTGCCGTCGAGGCCCACGAGGTCGAGTACTTCCGGCACCACCTTCTTGATGGAGGCGGCAGGCTTGCCGATCACCTGCAGCGCGAACGCCACGTTCTCGGTGACCGTCTTGTTGGGCAGCAGCCGGAAGTCCTGGAAGACGGTGCCGATCTGGCGACGCATAGCGGGGATCTTCCAGCTGTGCAGTCGGTTGAGCTCACGTCCGGCGACGAAGACCTTGCCTTGGGTGGCCCGCAGCTCGCGGAGGATCAGCCGCAAGAACGTCGACTTGCCCGACCCCGAGGCGCCGACGAGGAAGACGAACTCCCCCTTCTCGATCTCGACGTCGACCTCGGACAGCGCGGCACGGCGCTGACCCTCATAGATCTTGGAGACATGTTCAAAACGAATCACAGTTAGCCTCGACCGGCAGTAGACAACAGAGGAGCGAAGGCACAGGTGCCCGGATCGGCGCTGACGAGTCTAGGTGACCGTTTGACCGATCTCGCCGACGTGAGCCCATCTGGGCATGGCGAGTCTGCGCCGCAACAGCTCAGCCAGCGGCGAGCTCGCTGGTCCGGCGCCAGCGGATGCCGGAGTCGATGAAGCCGTCGATCTCGCCGTCGAAGACGGCTTCGGGGTTGCCCACCTCGAAGTCGGTGCGCAGGTCCTTGACCATCTGGTACGGGTGCAACACGTACGACCTCATCTGCGATCCCCAGCTGTTGCCACCGTCACCCTTGAGGGCGTTCATCTCGGCCTCCCGGTCCAGACGCGCCTTCTCCAGCAGCCGGGACTGCAGCACTCGGAGGGCCGCAGCCTTGTTCTGCAGTTGGGACTTCTCGTTCTGGCACGAGACCACGATGCCCGTCGGCAGGTGGGTGATCCGGACGGCGGAGTCGGTGGTGTTGACGCTCTGGCCACCAGGACCTGAGGACCGGAACACATCCACCCGCATGTCCCCCTCCGGGATCTCGATGTGGTCGGCCTCCTCGGTGACCGGCAGCACCTCCACGCCGGCGAAGGACGTCTGCCGGCGGCCCTGGTTGTCGAAGGGCGAGATCCGTACCAGCCGGTGGGTGCCCTGCTCAACCGACAACGTGCCGTACGCGTACGGCGACCGCACGGTGAAGGTCGCCGACTTGATGCCGGCCTCCTCGGCGTAGGAGATGTCATAGACCTCCGTGCCGTAGCCGTGGCGCTCCGCCCACCGCAGGTACATCCGGAGCAGCATCGCGGCGAAGTCCGCGGCATCGATGCCACCCGCCTCGGAGCGGATGGTGACCAGCGCCTCGCGCTGGTCGTACTCACCGGATAGCAGCGTGCGCACCTCCAGCGAGGCGATCGACTTCTGCAGTGCACGGAGCTCGGCCTCGGCCTCGGCGATGCTGGCAGCGTCGCCCTCCTCCTGGCCGAGCTCCACCAGCACCGCCAAGTCGTCGAGCCGGGAGCGCAGATCCTCGACGCGGTCCACCTCCGACTGCAGGGCGGACAGCTTAGAGGTGACCCGCTGGGCGTTCTCCTGGTCGTTCCACAGATCTGGGGCCGACACCTCCTCCTGCAGCCGAGCGATCTCGGCCCGCTTGGTTTCCGGGTCGATCACTGCCTCGATCGAGCTCAACGCGGTGTCGAGCTCGTGGAGCGAGAGGGAGAAGTCAGGTCCAGCCACAATGGTCCACTGTACTGAAGGTCTCGACCTGAGGCGGCATCGTGGATGCCGGCAGGCTCAGTCGTTGTCCTCGCTCGTCAGCTCCTCCATGCGTACGAAGTGATCGGAGCCCGCGGGTCTGCGGGGCGGCCAGTCGTGGTACCAGATCACCGCGAACCCGGCCAGGGAGCAGAGCAGCGCCACCACGGCTCCGATGGTGAACAGCCAGACTGTGCTCAGACCTACCAGGCAGAGGGCGACAACCACCAGTCCAGGTCGCGGAGGCAGGTTGCCGTGACCAGCCCGGTACGCGGTGTAGCCGACCCACGGGATCATCGCCAACAAGACGAAGACCCAGGAGAACGGTGATAGTGGGCCGTCGAACGCGCCGCCAGCCAGGCGGAGCATGCCGAGAAGACCCACCACTCCGGTGAGCCCGCCCAAGGCCAGGCGGAGATATCTGTTGGACATGCTGTGCACCACGCTGCTCGAACCGCTCCCGACAACCGGCTAAACGTATCGCCAAAGCCGGCTGCCCGTGGCGGCCCCCGACAGCTGGCTTCGGGCAGGTGTTGGGCTCGGCCCGGGTGGGTACCTGGAGGGCATGGCTGACCCGACGACGACTTGGTTCGACATTCATCATTCACAATCAGCGGCGGCGCAGTGCTGATTCTCGGTTTCAGTGCCAAGGACACGCTGCTTGCCACACTGCTCTTCGTTTGCGGCCACTGCGGGGTCAACGCGCCTCACCAGCTGGTGAAACGGGCTCGGAGATTCACCCTGTTCTTCATTCCGGTACTGCCAGTGGGGACCAAGTATCTCGACACCTGCACCGCCTGCGGCCACGTGATCGATGTGCCACGAGGACAAGCTGAGGCGGCGCTCGCCCAAGGGCGCTGACCCGGGGTCAGTAGCGACGCTAACCGCGGTTGGCTCCCCGCTGCGCCGACTGGACACCGGTGACTGCCCGCTGCCGGTAGACCTGACCCGGCACGGGTCGCTCTCCGAGCAGCTGGCTGACCGTGACTAGGGTGAAGCCCTGCTCACGCAGATTCGCGACGATGCCAGGTACGGCGGCGACGGTCGTGCGGTGAATGTCGTGCATCAAGATGATCGAGCCGCGGCCGGTTGAGGTGACGGCAGCGTTTTCCACGCGCTTGGCGTCCGCGTACAGCCAGTCCAAGGTGTCGACGTTCCAGAGGATCTCCGCCAGGTCAAGCTGCTTGCTGACCGAGTCGACGGTCTTGTTCTGGGCCCCGTACGGCGGGCGAAGCAGCGTCGGGCGCTGTCCTGTGACGTCGGCGATGGCCTTACTCGTCCGGTTGAGGTCGCGTTTCATGTCGGCGGCGCCCACGAGTGTGAGCTCGCGGTGATCCCAGCTGTGGTTGCCGATCTCCATCCCGGCGCCGTGCACAGACGCCAGCAGGTCCGGGCTCTGGGCGATCCGGTTGCCGACGGCGAAGAATGTTGCCGGCACCTCACGCTGCGCCAGGATGGCAACGAGCTCCGCGGTGAAGGCGCCCGGCCCGTCATCGAAAGTGAGGGCCACGCACTTGAGCTTCGCGCAGTCTGGCTCCCGAGCCGCAACAATAGCGGGCGGATGGGCGGCCGCCGATTTGGCGGAGAGCCCAGCCGCACTCAGTCGGGATCTTAGCGGCGCATCGGCCAGGCGCACCGATAGCGGCCGATCATCGGCGAGGGTGCCGGCAGGAAGGCTCAGCACCAGGTCGCCGTCGGAGGAGAAGCCGAACGCGACACGCTGTGTCTCGGGCGAGCCTCGGGCGGAGAGAGCGGCTAGCACCGGCGCTTTCTCGTGGCCGTGCTCGCCGAGAGCGCGGGCTACCGCCTCCTGGACCGCAGGCCACGCCTGCGGAAGGAACAGCTCCGGAAGATCGAGCATCCTCTGGGTCAACGAGTCGTACCAGACGACCGAACGGTCGATCGACACCCGCAGACCGTGCTGCTGGGCCACCCACAGCTGAATCCCGATGGCGCGGTCGGACCGCCCGATCAGCTGCCAGCCGACAGTCATCGCGTGATACCGCCCGGAGCTTGCACCACCCTCCCGGCGGACGGTGCTGCGGAAGGAGCTGACCAGCCTGTCCGCGATACTCGTGAGCCGCTGGTTGAGCACGGAGGAGTCGGTCAGCTGCGGAACGGCGACGTCAAGATGTACGTCGCCGTCGACCACCTGGTACGGGTCACGCTGCCGAACCAGTCGATGCGGCAGCGTTGGCAGCGACTGGACAGCCACCTGAGCCGCAACCGGCTGGTGAGAGCCGGGTGCTGCCGACACACTGGGCCGGGAGGACGGCGCTGGTTGCGGGGACGCCGCCTGCGTGGACGGCCCCGTAAGAGCGGGCGGGCTTGCCAGCGACGGCATCGAGCACCCGGCCAGCAGGGCGGCGAACAAGACCACCAGAGCCGTCCTCGAAGGAGAACTGGCCCGAACGTCATGGTGACGCCGACGGTGGAGCAACATCGTGGCACTGTAAACGACATCGCCCGGCCCGCTGCGCACGCCGCGCGGCGGTGGAACCTTTCCACACGTCGACTGGCTGCGCTACGCCCCCATGCCGTCAGCTGTCAGTGCGGATGGTCGACGAGCTCTGAGTGGCCGCCTGAGTCGCCGGTAGCGTCGATCCAAGACGGCGCGGTGCCAGCAAGTCCGATGGCCGTGACCGCAACGAGGGCGACCGCAACGAGGGCGCGCCCATGTGCGGAAGGGGCCGGCCGCCGTACCCATGCCACCGCACCCAGCAGCAGGAGGGCGACCATCAGGGTGCTCACCTCCAGGACGCCAGCGACGACGTCCGGCACTCCGACTCCCTCAGGCGTGCCCGCTTCGGGTCCGAAGGGCATCCCGACGGTGCGGGAGCACAGCCATATCAGCAGTGGCCCCATCGAGACCGCAGCGGCAGCGAGCAGCATATTGCGGTGTGTCCGGACGAGGATGATCGCTGCCACCGCTACCTCGGCTGCTGTGAGCAACACGAAGAAGACGCCGGCTGCGGGCCACTCTGAAAGGTGTTTCGGAATGACGGCGGCGTGGATCGCCCCGCTGCCGACCAACCCAGCGACCAGCGCAAGGCGCAGGACACCGACCCGGCTCGCGGTCACGGACGCAGCAGCTTGTCCGGCGGGCATCTCCTCAGCCCTGCTGACACGGAGTCGACCACCCCACATCATCACCATCCAGCTGACGACGACGAGGTTGGTGGCGAGCAGCAGACCGCCCACGTAGCCGATGGCACGAAGATGCGCCAGCAGTGTTGCGTGCTGGGCTTGCACCAGACACGTGCCGGTACAGACACCATGCATGATGCCCATCATGATCAGTTGGTCCGACTGCAGGCGGTAGTCCTCGACAGCGCTGACGGCGATCTGCGCAATCGCGACAGCAGTGGCGGCGACGACGATCATCAATGCCGCGACTGAGACCGGCTTGGGGCCGCGCAGGGACTGTCCGAACTGCCGCAGCGCCAACGTCAAGGCTCCTAGCACGGCAAGGACGAAGAGCGGGAGCACCACTGTGGACTCGCGCCAGTAGCTGGTGAACGGCTCCTGGATCCGCTCGACCGCACCGACAGCGTTTCTGGCCGAGATGACCCAGAAGTTGTCGGCAAGGGTAAGCACGACGGCCAACGACAAGATCGTCGACCATGGGACGACCGTCGCCGGTCGCACGATCTGCCGGCCCTGAACCCGTGGGCCGATGGTTGAGGCAATAGTCATAGTGATCTCACTCGGGTCTGGCCGGGTACGTACAGCAGCTTCCGGCACAACGTGAAGCAGGCAGGAGCCCTGGGGCTCGGTGGCCACCGTCGTGGGTCTGGGCAGACTCACGACGGTGTACGCAACCCCTTTTACGGGGTGATTTCCCAGCCGAACATCATGGCGTGGTCCTCGTGGGCGAGGTTGTGGCAGTGGCCGACGTAGGGTCCGACGAAGTCTCGGAACCCTCGGTAGACGATCACCGACTCACCTGGGTCAAGAGCCACCAGATCTTCGCGGGAGATGTCGTCAGGATGCGAGCTGTCACCCTTGGTGACGTCCTTGTTGTTGCGCATGACGGTGCGGTGCTCCTCCATGTGGAGGTGCATCGGGTGGACCCAGCCGCCGCCGCCGTTGCGGATCTCCCACAGGTTGAAGCTGTTCTTCTTCTGCTGTGCCAGCGGCGTCTTACCGGCCCGGTTCTTCAAGCTGGTGGCCGGTTTGGCCGGGTCGAAAGGCGTCCCGTTGATCAGCCATTCCGTCTCGCCGCCCCCGCTGCCGCGGTCCAGTTCGAAGATCAGTCGGTTGTCCAGCATGCTCTGCCAGTTGCTGGGCAGCGGTGGCAGGTCACGCATCTTGGCCGGGATCTGGCTGTCGTCGGGGGCGTCGTCGCCGATCACGATCTTCAGCACCGGAACCTGATAGTTCGGG
>DASSLY010000077.1:0-21861 GCA_035689185.1 Dermatophilaceae bacterium | reverse complement strand
GACCGGCCCGTCCACCGGCCTGCCGGTCTCAAAGGTGGTCAGCACGGTGCTGGTCTGGGACCCCGCGGCGGACGCCCAGCTGGTATGACGCGCCCGCCCTTTCCGCGGGGGCCATGGCCCGAGCGCGCCGCCGGCACGTGGCGCTGGCCGTGACCAGCCTGGTCTATGAGACACATTCCCTTACGACGGACAACGCGGCCGGCATCGCCACCGGTTGGCTGCCGGGAGCGTTGTCCGCGGAGGGACGCCGGCAGGCTGGGTTGCTCGGCCAACGCCGACGCGCCGATGGAATCGACGCGGTGTTCAGCTCGGACCTCGGGCGCGCGGTCGAGACCGTGCGCATCGCCTTCAGCGGCTGCGACATACCCGTCGTCCTGGATGCCCGGCTGCGGGAATGTGACTACGGCCGGCTGACCGGGTGCCCGGTGAGCCTCCTCGAACCAGAGCGGACCGGTCGAATCGACCTGCCTTTTCCCGGCGGGCAGAGCTACCGCGACGTGGTGGACGCTACTGCGGACCTGCTCGCTGACCTCGCCACCGGGGGGTGGTCGCGAGTGCTGCTCATTGCGCACTCGGCCAACCGCTGGGCGTTGCAGCACCTGCTTCTCGGCGCGCCCCTGGAGGACCTAGTCGGCGCGGCGTTCCAGTGGAGGCCGGGGTGGGAGTTCATCCTCCCGCAGGGATGGAGCCGTAGCGGTGCGCGTCGGGCCACTTCGTCCGGCTGAAGTCGAGCGCAGGGGCTGCTCCGCCGGAGACGATGAGCGTTCACCCGTCCGAACATGGCGTCGAATCCGCCTGACAGTGCTGTGGATAACCTCAGGGGTCTGTCGGTGGCCCGTTCTAGAATCGGGGCATGACCAGCCAGCCGTTCACCGCCGAGTCGGGCTCGATGCTGGACTGGCTGCGGGTGGCCGCGGAGGCGTTGGACAAGGCCCGCGGGCAGGACGCGTGGCGGCTGCAGGAGAACGAGGTTGCCGAAGCCACACGACTCGTGGGCCAGCTGCACAACCTCAATGAGCGAGCCCTGGTAGAGGTGGTGGCCGAGGCGGACGACCGCGGGCTGGCCGACAGCTACCGGCGGGCCGGCTCTGCGAGCCGCGCGGCTCGCGGGTCGGGCCTGGTCGAGTGGAGCACACGACACGCACCCGAGCTGCCGACACCGATGCGGTTCGCCGCAATTCGCGTCGCCGAGGCCATGACGGCAGCGCGGCGCGGCAACCGGGCGGACGCGCCCACCCTGGGCGCCTTCGAGCTTGGGGCGCTTCCCCTCCTCCGTGCCGACCAGGTGCTCAGCACCATGGCAGCAGCCCGGCCGCTCATCGCCGCGCAGCCCGGCTCCGACCGGTTGAGCGCCGAGCAGGCGACCGCCGAGGACCACGGCTACCAGCAGGTCCTGATCGACGCAGCAGCCGGCACCGATCGCCAGTTCCGCACCGCCTGCTCGCATCTGCTGTCCATCCTCCGCCCGGGTGAGGACGATGAGGCGGTAGCCCGTGCCCAGCACCAGTCCCGCTGCCTGACCGAGCGGCCCGGCCCCGGGGGTCTCACCGACTTCCTGGTCCGGGCCGACCCGACCAGCGCGGCATACATCCGGGCCTGCATCATGGCGCTGAGCGCCCCGGCACCCGACGAGAACGGTGCCGATCCGCGCACGCCGGGGCAGCGACGGTTCGACGTGCTGTTGACAATCATCCAGCGTGGGATGACAGCACGCCCCGACCAGACCGCGACCCCGAACGTGACGCTGATCGTGACCATGACGGCCGAGCAGTTCGCCGGCGACGAGCAGGGAGCTGCTGTCACCGACAGCGAGCACCCGCTCCCCGCCGGCCGAGCTCGGCGACTTGCCTGCCTCGCGGGTGTGGTGCCGGCGGTGCTGGGCGCCGGCAGCGCGGTGCTCGACCTTGGGTGGACCCGCCGGCTCGCCTCACCTGCCCAGCGGCTTGCTCTCCTGCTGCGGGACCGGCACTGCACGTTCGCGGGCTGCAGCATCCCCGCGAACTGGTGCGCTGCGCATCACTTGACGTGGTGGAGCCGCGGCGGGCGCACAGACCTCGACCAGATGGCCTTGCTGTGCCAGCGGCATCACACGCTGGTCCACGACCGCGACCTGCAGGGCGTGGTCGCAGCGGACGGCCGGGTGAGCTGGCAGGTCCGTGACCCCTGACTCGGGCCCGGGTGAGCCGGGCGGCGGAAGGTTCAGGCAGGCGAACACGCGGGTATGCCGCGCGACCAGTCCGTGCGGTGCGCATGGCCCCTCCCCGCTGCGCCGTCGGCCCACCGCTTCTCGGTCATGTCCGGCTCGCCGCCGTGCACCACGGCGCGGTATCACCTCCGGCCGCCGCCCGGGCACGGGGCTCCGGCTGACGACTGGCTCGCCGCCTGCCTATCCCCGCCCCGCACCCTCCGCGCCGCGCCCCCACCCCCCGCCATGCACCCTCGGCGCCGCGCCCCCCTCGCCCCTTCCCCGCGCCCCCCGTCGGCTCGCACCCAGCGCCCCGGCGGCCCGCACCCCGTCGGCCCGCACCCCCCGCGCCGCGCCCCTCGCCCCCTCGGCCCGCACTCCCCGCGCCGCGCCCCTCACCGTCGGCCCGCGCGCCCTCGGCCCGCGCCCTCCCGCGCCGCGCCCCGCCGCGGACTGCTCGCGCACAATCGTCGCGGCCGCTACCCACCAGCGGGGTCGAGGGCGTCCGCCTACGGTCGCCCGGCCGCGTGCGCTTGCACCAGGGCCGAGAGCCGGCCGGCCTCCTCACGGGCTAGTGCGCCGTCGGCCCGCTGGATCGCCATCACCGCGACGATGTCGGTGTCGTCCAGCTCCAGGCTCACCCAGGGAGCACCGCTGCCGAAGGACACTCGCACGATCTGCGCCCAGTCCAACCGCCGGGTCACGACCAGGTTGCGCACCACCAGGCCGGTGGGGGACGGCACGGCCCGGATCGTCGCGTACCGCCACATCAGCAAAGCGATGGCCAGTCCACACCCGACCACCAGGAGCCGGTCGCCGAGGCCCCACCCGCCGTACAGCGGGTCCGACCCGGGCAGCGAGATGGCCCCGATCGTGAACACCAGGACCGACACCACCCCGGCCACCGCGGCGACCCGCCGCCCGCGGCGCGGGCGGAACACCGCATACGGGTCGGTCGAGCTGGGCACGGAGCTGCGCGGTCAGAGCCGGCAGGCGGCGATGTCGGTGACCAGGATGGCCCGGGCCCCGAGCTCGTAGAGCTCGTCCATCACCTGGTTGGTGCGGTTCCGCGGAACCATGGACCGCACCGCGACATAACCCTTCTCGTGCAGCGGCGACACCGTCGGCGACTCCAGCCCGGGAGTCAACGCGCAAGCCTGCTCGACCAGGTCCTCGCGCACGTCATAGTCCATCATCACGTAGCTTCGAGCGGTCAGCACCCCCTGTAGCCGGCGGGCGAGCACGCCCACGGCAGCGTGGCTGGGTGATCCCGCACGCTGGATCAGCACCGCCTCGCTGCGCAGGATCGGCTCACCAAAGACCTCAAGTCTTTGCTGCCGCAAGGTCGTTCCCGTTTCGACCACATCGGCGATGACGTCCGCGACGCCCAGGGTGATCGCCGTCTCGACCGCGCCGTCCAGCCGCACCACGTCTGCGGCGACGCCGGTCGACTTGAGGAACTCCGAAACCAGGCCGGCGTAGCTGGTGGCCACCCGCAGTCCGTGCAGGTCCTCGACGGAGGCAGCCACCCCCGGCCGCGCCGCGAACCGGAAGGTGGACGCGCCGAACCCGAGCGCCATCACCTCCTGTGCCGGGGAGGCGGAGTCCAGCAGCAGATCGCGCCCGGTGACTCCGACGTCCAGGGTGCCCGACCCGACATACACGGCGATGTCCCGCGGGCGCAGGAAGAAGAACTCGACGTCGTTGTCGATGTCGGTGAGGATCAGCTCCTTGGGGTCGCGGCGGCCGCGGTAGCCCGCCTCGCGGAGCATCTCAGCGGCAGGGTCGGCCAGCGAACCCTTGTTGGGCACGGCAATTCGCAGCACTGTCCACGTCTTTCAGAGGTATGAGTACACGTCGTCGAGAGTGATCTCGGTGGCCACCATGAGCACCTGCAGGTGGTAGAGCAGTTGGCTGATCTCCTCCGCGGTCCGGGCCGGGCTCTCGTGCTCCGCCGCCATCCACACCTCGGCGGCCTCCTCGACGATCTTCTTGCCGATCGCGTGCACGCCGGCGTCGAGCCAGCCGACCGTCTGCGACCCCGCCGGGCGGGTCGTCGCCTTCTCGGTCAGCTCGGCGTGGAGCTGCTCGAACGTCTTCACGGGGTGCAAGCCTACGGGCGCGGCGAGCTGGTATGCCGCCACGTCCGGCCCGCGGGCTCTTCACCCGCCCCTCGGGTCGGCGCCTCCCTCCAGGTACAGCGGGGCGCCGTCGTGCTGCCACAGCCGCCGCAGCACCGGTGCGGCGGAGCGGCTGCCCCGCGCCGCCGCGGTCGGCTCGTCGCACCAGTGCACCGCGCTGATCTCGGCCGGTTGCAGCCGCAGCCGGTCGAGCAACCCGTCGTCGTGCCGGCCGAAGTCGAACAGGAAGACGCACGCGTCGTCCCAGGCGAACCACGGCGGCAGCCAGTTCACCGCCAGCAGGCGGACCGGCTGCAGGTCGACGCCGAGCTCCTCGGCCACCTCGCGGCGCGCGGCCGCCCGCGGCGACTCCCCCGGGTCGACCACACCGCCGGGCAGCTCCCACTCCCGCTTGTACGTCTGCTCGACCAGCAGCACCCGGCCGTCCCGGTGCCGGATCACCCCCTGCGCTATCGCCCGCTTGCGAGGAAGCGAGGCGTTGAGCATCCCGAAGAAGCCCTCCGCGGTCCCGGGCTGCGGGTCGCCGGCGAGCCGGGCCAGCAGCACCAGGTCCGACGCCGCCCCGCGAACGACGCCCTCCCGGCGCAGCCCGGCGCGACCCGCGGCACGCAGCGACGCCAGGTCGGCCGTCGGGACGAGGGCCTCGACGCGCACCAGGGCCCGTCGCTCGAAGGCGTCCGCGACCGTAGCCAACAGCGCGTCCACCGCCGGCGGCTCCCCGGCCGGCCAGGCCAGCCGGCCGACACCCCCGCCCAGCTCCGTTAGCGTGACCTCACCGCGACGCAGCACCCCTGCCTCGTCCACGCGGGCAGCCTATGCGGCTCACCCTGCGGCGTTCTCCTTGCGGGCCGGACAGGTCCTGGTCGCCAGATACTCGAAGTGCCACCACTCGTTGTCATAGGTCCGGCACAGCCCGTATGCCGTGCCGTGGGCTTCCAGCCACGTCCCGGCCGATCGCGGCTGCACGTCGACCGCGTAGCCCTTGACGTGCGCGGAGTCCTCCGGGGCCAGCACCCACTTGGCCGCCTGCTCGGGTGAGCCGTACCTGGCCACCGCCCGGTCGAACAGCACCCGCTGGAACCGCTCGCTGCGCCATGCCGACCGGATCGAGATGGCCACACCGGCTCGTCGAGCGGCCGCAATCGCCCGGGCAACCGCGCTGGCCGCTGCCGGTTGCATGTTCGTGGTGCCCGGCACCGCCTGGCGCAGGGCGAAGGTCCGGGCCGGCGCCGGGATGCGGTCTGTGACCACGGGAAGGAAGCCCTCACCGTTTCGCATAGGGGCAGGTGACGCGCCCGAGGGGGCGGCCGTTTCGACGGCGAGGGAAGACGGCGGCGCCGACTCCGGCGCGACCGGCGCACCCGGGGCGACGGGCGCGAGCGACCCCTCGGCGCTCGGCGCGTGGGAGCTGCGGGCGCCACCGAGGCGTAGGTCGCCCGGCGCCCGGGCGACCACCACGGTGGCGGCGAGCACGCCGGCGAGCAGGACGAAACCGACCGTCCGGACCGGCCGCCGCCGGCGGCGGCTGGCGGGGACGGCGGCCGAGACGCTGCTCGAGACGAGGGTCGGGCGTGGACCGGGCATCGCACCTCCTGCCGAACGCGAGTGTTCCCGGCGCCGCGGCGGCGGTCAACGCGCCGCGCCCGCGCCCACGAGGTTCGGCCCTCGGGATGCGTGTCGGCAGCCGTGCCGTCGCCGCCGGGCACCGGCCGAGGGCGCAGGGAACCGGGCGCCGCCGCGTGGCCGCCGGCGGGTGGCCGCCGCCGCGTGGCCGCCGGCGGGTGGGCGCCGGCGGGTGGGCGCCGGCGGGTGGGCGCCGGCAACCGGGCACCGGCCGGGGGCGCCGGCAGGTGGGCGTTGTCGCGTGCGGCGCCGGCAGGTGTGCGTCGTCGCGCGCGGCGCCGGCGGGTGGGCGCCGACGGGTGGGCGCCGGCGGCAAGTGGTTGCGGGGGTATCCCGGCCGGCACGCTCACGCCGGCGAGGTGGCCACCTCCCGCAACGCGACGGCGGTCGCGAGGGCGGCCAGCGCCGCCTCGTGGCCCTTGTCCTCCGTCGCGCCCGGCAGCCCGCACCGGTCGAGCGCCTGCGCCTCGTCGGCGCACGTCAGGACCCCGAACCCGACCGGGACGCCCGACTGGACGCTGACCTGGGTCAGGCCCAGGGTGGCGGCCTGGCAGACATAGTCGAAGTGCGGCGTGCCTCCCCGGATGACCACCCCCAGGGCGACCAGCGCGTCATACCGGGGCGCCAGCCGCGCGCAGGCGACGGGCAACTCGAACGTGCCGGGCACGCGGACCAACTCGACCGAGGTGACTCCGGACTCGTGCAGCCCCCGCCGAGCTCCCGCAATCAGGCCGTCCATGACCGTGCGGTGCCAGCAGGCCGCGACGACGGCCACACGCAGCCCGCTGGCGTCCACGGAGAGCGCCGGGGCGCCGGCTCCGCTCATGCGCTGAGGCTTGTCGCCGGGAGGCCACCGGGCAGGTTGGGCAGGTCGTGGCCCAGCCGGTCGCGTTTCGCGCGCAGGTAGGCCGCGTTGTGCGGGCCGGGGACCACGGCCAGCGCCTCGGTGGCCGCCACGTCGATGCCGTGGGCCCGCAGCGCCTCCACCTTGGCCGGGTTGTTGGTCAGCAGGCGCACCTGGCGCACACCGAGGTCGTGCAGGATCGCCGCCCCGGCGGCGTAGTCGCGCGCGTCGACCGGCAGCCCCAGCTGCAGCTGGGCGTCCACCGTGTCCAGGCCCTGGTCCTGCAGGGCGTAGGCCTGCAGCTTGCTGGCCAGGCCCACCCCGCGGCCCTCCTGGCCGCACAGGTAGACCAGTACGCCGCCTTCCGCCGCGAGCAGCGCCAGAGCCGCGTCCAGCTGCGCCCCGCAGTCGCACCGGCAGGACCCGAGCACGTCCCCGGTCAGGCATTCGGAGTGCAGCCGCGCGAGCAGCGGGGCGCCGCCGGCCAGCTCGGGCGCGAGCAGCGGGGCGCCACCGGCCAGCTCGGGCGCGAGCAGCCGGGCACCGCCGTCTCGCGGCACAGGCAGGGCGTTGTGAGCTGCCTGCCCCGGGTTCGACGCGACCAGCGCCAGGTGCTCTGCGCCGGTCACCACGTCGCGGTAGCCGACAGCGACGAACTCGCCGTGGGCCGTCGGCAGCCTCGTCGTCGCCACCCGCTGGACGCGGTCGTGCCTGGTCCGCCATTCCACCAGGGCCGCGATGGTAAGCACCGGAAGGCCGGTTCGGGCGCCGAGCCGCAGCACCTCCGGCGCCCTCATCATCGACCCGTCGTCGTTGACCAGCTCGGCGATCGCGCCGACCGGGGCCAGCCCGGCCAGACGGCACAGATCCACGGTGGCTTCGGTGTGGCCCGGCCGCGACAGCACCCCACCGGGCCGTGCCCGCAGCGGGAGCACGTGGCCAGGGCGCACCAGGTCCTCCGCCGAGGTGCCCTCCCGGGCCAGGGTCCGGATCGTGTGGGCGCGGTCGGCTGCGCTGATGCCGGTGGTGACACCGTGGCGGGCGTCCACGCTGACCGTGTATGCGGTGCGCAGCCGGTCCTGACTGTCGGCCACCATCGGCGCCAGGTCGAGCCGGTCGGCCCACTCCGCCGGCATCGGGGCGCACACGAAGCCGGAGCTGTGGCGGACGGTCCAGGCCAGCCACCTGTCGGTGAGCGACTCGGCCGCCAGGACCACGTCGCCCTCGTTCTCGCGCTGCTCGTCATCCAGGACGAGCACGGGCGTTCCGGCGCGTAATGCCGTCAACACGGCCTCGACGCCGGCCGGTGCCTGCGACCGGGTCACACCGCCACCTCGCTCAGCTCGCGGTCGGGCGCCTCGGTGCGCGACGCCTTCAGCCAGACGAAGAAGCCGTAGACCACAAAGGCTCCGTACACGACATACAGCACCGCGGAGGGATAGAAGTGGGAGTGCCAGAGCAGCGGCACCCCCACCAGGTCGACGGCGATCCAGGCCAGCCAGAAGTCGTTCCACCCTCGCGCCATGGCGTACGTCGCGACGAACGAGCCCACGAAGATCCACGCGTCGCACCAGAAGTACCAGCGCGGGGCCGGGAAGCCGGCGCCGATGACCGAGAACAGCCACTGCGTGACCACGACCGCGCCGACCCAGAAACCCATGTATCGCAGGCGTTCCCGCGCCGTGGCCCACCGCGGGGTGATCGCGGGGGCGTCGGCGTCGTGATGGTTGGCCCGGCGAACCTGCTGCCAGCGCCACCAGCCGTAGACGCTGGTGGCGATGAAGAAGATCTGCCGCCCGGCCTGGCCGTACAGGGTCTGGTGCTGCGGGTTGGCGAAGGCGACCCCGAAGAAGACCGTGAACAGCAGGACGTTGCCGATGATCCCCACCGGCCACGCCCACACCCGCCGGCGCATCCCGCCCACGGCGGAGGCGAACCCGAAGAGGTTGCCGATGACCTCGCGCCAGAAGATGCCCTGGCCGAAGATCGTCAGCTGGGCATCGAACATGCGTTCCAGAACGTTCATGTGCGGGCTCCGAGCAGTCGTTCGACGTACTTGGCGATGACGTCGACTTCGAGGTTGACCAGATCCCCGACTCCCTTGGCGCCCAACGTGGTCAGGGCGAGCGTGGTCGGGATGAGCGAGACGGTGAAGGCCTCCGGCTGGACGGCTGCGACGGTCAGGGACACCCCGTCCACGGTGACCGAGCCCTTCGCCACGACATACCGGGCAAGGGGTTCCGGCAGGCTCAGGGTGACGACCTCCCAGCGGTCACCGGGCTCGCGGCGCAGGATACGGGCCGTCCCGTCGACATGTCCCTGCACGATGTGGCCGCCGAACCGCGACGTGGCCAGCATCGCCCGCTCCAGGTTCACCGGGTCACCCGGGCCCAGGTCGCCCAGGCTGGTGCGCTCCAGGGTCTCCGCCATCACGTCGACGGTGAAGGTGTCCGAGTCGCGGTCGACGACGGTCAGGCACACGCCGTTGACGGCGATGGACGAGCCGGGGACGGCGTCACCGGCCGCGAGCGGTCCGCGCAGCACCAGCACGGCCGACGCGGCGGCGCGGCGCAGGCAGACGACGCTGCCCAGCTCCTCGACGATGCCGGTGAACATCACGGCCCAGCCGTCAGCGTGGCGCGCAGGCGGACGTCCTGGCCGACGACGCGGACGTCGAAGGGGTCCAGGCGCAGCGCCCCCGCCAGCGTCTCGATGCCCAGCTCGGCCACCGCGGGCGCGCCGCTGCCGAGCAGGGCGGGCGCCAGGTATGCGGTGACCTCGTCCACCAGCCCACAACGGAGAAACGCGCTCGCCAGGGTCGGCCCTCCCTCGAGCCAGACCCCGCGGATCTGCCGGTCGGCCAGCGTCTTCAGCGCGAGGTCCGGATCTCGATGACTCAGCAGCAGGGTCTCGGCGGCGCTGTCCCGGACCCGGGCCCCGGCGGGCACCCGCCGCTCGCCGAGCACGACCCGCAGCGGCTGGCGCTCGCGCAGGGACCCGTCCGGGTGCCGGGCCGTCAGCCACGGGTCGTCGGCCAGGACGGTGCCGGTACCCACCAGGATGGCGCCGCAGCGGGCGCGCAGGTCGTGCACGTCGGCCCGCGACGCCTCTCCGGTGATCCACCGGCTGCTCCCGTCGGCGGCGGCCGAGCGGCCGTCCAGCGTCGCCGCGAACTTCCAGACGACGTAGGGGCGTTCGTGAGCCACCGCGAAGGTCCAGGCCCGGTTGAGTTCGGCCGCCTGCTGACCCAGCAGCCCGGCCTCGACCGCGACCCTGGCCGCTCGCAGAACGCTCGCCCCTCCCCTCGCGACGGGGTTCGGGTCCGCCTGGGCGAACACGACCCGGGCCACGCCGGCACCGATGACCGCCTCCGTGCACGGCCCGGTCCGGCCTGTGTGGGCACACGGCTCCAGGGTCACGAACAACGTGCCACCCCGGCCGAGCCGGCCGGCGACAGCCAGCGCCTCGGCCTCGGCGTGCGCGGTGCCGGTGCCACGGTGGTAGCCGGTTCCGACGACCTGGCCGGCCCGGTCGACGAGCACGGCGCCGACCCGCGGGTTGGGGTCCATGGCCGGACCCAGCGCCGCCAGGGCCAGGGCGTGTTGCATCAGCGCGACCTCCCCCGCGCTCCACTCTTGCTGCATCTGCTGCCCTCGTGCTCGTCGGTGTCCGCGAGCTCCGGGGGGTGCGAAGGGGCCGCCACGCGGACCCGACCGGTGCTGCGCACCCGACGGCGCGGCATACCGACGGCGTCGTGGTGACGCCCGCGACAGGCCGCTGGCCTGGCGCGCGTGCTGCCTCCCATCCGGACTTTCACCGTCGGTCCTGGAGTTTCACCAGGTCAACCGGCCGCTGGATGCGGTCGGGTCGCGGACTGTCACCGCCGGTTCGGAGTTTCACCGACCCCGGAGCACGTGCGGCCAGTATGCCAGGGCGGGCGACCGAGGACGAATGCGCGTCCCCCGGTCCGCCGCCGCCGGGTCTCAGCCGGGTGCGGCCGCCTGGGCGCGTACCCGCAGTTGCTCGACAGCGGCAGCGGCGTCCTCGGCCCCGTACACCGCGGAACCGGCGACGAACACGTCCGCTCCGGCCGCGGCACAGGCCTCGATCGTGTCCATCGACACCCCGCCGTCGACCTGCACCCAGATCTCGCCACCGTGCCGCCGGACGGCCTCACGGACCTGGCGAACCTTGGCCAGTTGGTCGGCCATGAACGCCTGGCCGCCGAAGCCGGGCTCCACCGTCATCACGAGCACCATGTCCAGGTCGGGCAGCAGGTCCTCGTACGGCGCGAAGCCGGTGCCCGGCTTCACCGCCATCCCCGCCCGGGCGCCCTGGGACCGGAGGGCCCGAGCCAGCCGCCGGGGGTCCTTGGCCGCCTCGACGTGGAAGGTGACGCTCTGCGCCCCCGCCTCCACGTATGCCGGCGCCCACCGGTCGGGATCGTCGATCATCAGGTGGCAGTCCAGCGGGATCGGGCTCACCTTGGCCAGCGCCTCGACAACGGGTTGCCCCAACGTGAGGTTCGGCACGAAGTGGCCGTCCATCACGTCGACATGGGCCCAGTCCGCGTCCGCGATCCGGTTCAGCTCGGCCTGCAGGTTGGCGAAGTCTGCGGACAGGATGCTCGGCGAGATCAGCACGGTCTCGGACTGTAGCAACGTGCGCCGGACCGAGGGTCAACGCGCTTGCCCGTCAACGCAGTTGATGACGCGGCGGGACGCCCAGCCCCTGCGGCAAGGTAGCTGCGACCGGTCATCCGCTCAGCGCTTCCGCAGCAGCGCCAGGAACATCGCGTCGGTGCCGTGCAGGTGCGGCCACAGCTGCGCGGACGGACCGTCGCCGACGTCGCCGACCGGGCCGCCGTCCCGGCGCCGGATGAACGGGCGCGCGTCCAGCACCGTGACGTCCCCGCGGCGTCGGACCGCGTCCGCGACGAGGTACCTGGTCTCGGCCAGGTGCGGGCTGCAGGTGGCGTAGGCGACGATCCCGCCGGGACGGGTCGCGTCCAGGGCCGACGTGAGCAGCTCGCGCTGCAGGGTGGTCAGGCCGGGCAGGTCGCTGGGCTGGCGTCGCCAGCGGGCCTCCGGACGGCGCCGGAGGGCGCCCAGGCCGGTGCACGGCGCGTCGACCAGCACCCGGTCGAAACCGGCCGGCTCCTCTGCACCGACGTCCCGCCCGTCCCCGACCGTGACATCGACGGCAGCACCGGCGTCGACCGCTGCCCGCAGCGTCTGCCGGAGCAACCGGGCCCGGTGTTCACTGATCTCGTTGGCCCGCAGGCTCGCTCCGGCGCCCGCGGCCAGCATCGCGAGCAGGCCGGCCTTCCCGCCGGGCCCCGCGCACAGGTCCAGCCAGCGGCTGTCGCTTCCCTCGACCGGCACGGCTGCGACGGCCGCCGCCACCAGCTGAGAAGCCTCGTCCTGCACCGCTGCTCGCCCCTCGCGCACCGCGGCCACGGAGCCGGGGTCACCCTCGGCCAGCCGGAATCCGAAGGGTGACAACGCGCTGGGCTCTGCGCCCGCGTCGCGCAGCTCGTCCTCCTCGACCAGGCCGGGCCGCGCCACCAGCATGACGGCCGGCGCCATGTTGTCGGTGGCGAGCAGCCGCTCGCTGTCGGCCTCGACGGTCGCCGGTGCGCTGGTGCCGTGACCGAGCAGGGCCGCCCGCAGCGCGCGCACCACCCACTCGGGGTGGGAGTGCCGGATGGCCATCCTGGCGGCCCAGTCCCCTTCGGGCACAACGCGTTCGGTCCAGGCGCCCAGCTCCTGCTCGCTGACCTGTCGCAGCACCGCGTTGACGAACGTCGAGGCCCCTGTGCCGACCACCTGTCGGCACAGCCCGACGGTCTCGTCGACCGCCGCGTGAGCGGGCACTCGCATCGACAGCAACTGGTGCACGCCGAGCCGCAGGATGTCGAGCACCTCGCGGTCGATGCCGGCAACCGGACGCTGTGCCGCCTGCTCGATGACCGCGTCGTAGAGCCCTCTCATCCGGATCGTCCCGTAGACCAGCTCGGTCGCGAACGCCGCGTCCCGGCCGCCCACCCGGCCCTCCCGAAGCGCCCGCGGGGTCTCGATGTTCGCGTACGCACCCTCGTCCACGGCCCGCAACACCTGGTATGCCGTGCGCCTGGCCGGATCGGTCACCCGGCTTCGCTGGGCCGGCACGGTCGCGGACCGTTCGCGCGGGCCGCGGTGGCCCCCGCCCACAGGGCGCTGGCCGCCGGGACGGCCCCCGCGCGCGGGCCGTCCCTGGCCGCCGGCGGCCGGGCGACGACGACGGTCCGCCCCGTCCGCCCCGGAGCCGCTCACGGTTGGCCCAACCGGTGGCCGATGGACACCCGTGCGCCACGGGCCCAGTCGGCCGCAGGCATCGGCCGCCTGCCGTGCGGCTGCACTTCGCCCAGCCGCACCACTCCGTCACCGGTGCCGACGAGGACCTCGCGTTTGCCCGCGAGCAGCTGCCCCGGTCCCAGGCCCGGAGGGGCATCCCCGGCGGGGACGACGCCGACCGGCAGGATCTTCAGCCGCTGCCCGGCATACGTGGTCCAAGCGCCCGGTGCCGGCGTGCAGCCGCGGACCTGCCGATCCAGCGTCAACGCCGCGTGCTGCCAGTGCAGCTCGGCATCGGCCACCGTCAGCTTCGGCGCGAGCGACACCCCGTCCGACGGCTGCGGACGGGCCTGGACCGTGCCGGCCTCAAGGCCGTCCAGGGTCGCCACCAGCAGCTCGGCGCCGGCGGCGGCCAACCGGTCCAGCAGCGTTCCGGCGGTGTCGTCGGGGCGGACCCGCTCGGTCATCTGGCCGTATGTCGGGCCGGTGTCCAGGCCGCGCTCGAGCCGGAACGTCGTTGCGCCGGTGACGTCGTCGCCGGCGATGAGCGCATGCTGTACCGGCGCCGCGCCGCGCCAAGCGGGAAGCAGCGAGAAGTGCAGGTTGACCCAGCCGTGCGCCGGCAGCTCCAGCGCAGCCGGCGGGATGAGCCCGCCGTAAGCCACGATCGGCGCCGCGTCCACAGCCAAGCTGGCCAGCCGGTCGAGGAAGCCGGGGTCGCGCGGAGTCGCGGGCGTCAGCACCTCAAGGCCGAGGTGGTCGGCTCGCTGCCGCACCGGCGACGGAGCGAGCGAGCGACCGCGGCCGACCGGTGCGTCCGGTCGGGTGAGGACGGCGACGACCTCGTGCGCGGAAGAGATCAGGGCGTCGAGGCTGGGCAGGGCCGCGTCCGGCGTGCCGGCGAACAGCAGCCTCATCCGGGGCCCGTCGTCGTCCCGAGCAAGCCGCGAGCCACCAGCTCCCGGCGCAGCTGCCCGGCGTCGGTGAAGGTGAGGGCGTCCAGGCCGGCGGCGGCGGCCGCTGCCACGTTGCGCGGGCTGTCGTCGACGAAGACCGCCCGGTCCAGCGGGACGCCGATGCGCCGGCGAAGCACCTCGAAAATGGCCGGGTCCGGCTTGGCTAGCCGCTCCTCCCCCGACACCACGATGTCATCGAGCAGCCGCAGCACGCCGTAGTGCTCGCGGGCATGAGGGAACAGCTCGGCCGACCAGTTGGTCAGCCCGTAGAGCCGCACCCCGGCGGAGTGCAGCTCCGACACGATGGCGGCGGTGCCTTCGACCTCGCCCAGCAGGGAGCTGACGAAGTGCTTCCGG
Source organism: Dermatophilaceae bacterium (assembly GCA_035689185.1). Classification (GTDB taxonomy): domain Bacteria; phylum Actinomycetota; class Actinomycetes; order Actinomycetales; family Dermatophilaceae; genus DASSLY01. The sequence continues at coordinate 7,420 of DASSLY010000077.1, read as the reverse complement.
TAGCCGCGGATGTGCGGCTCCCAGTGCGGATGGCTGGCGATGCCCATGGACTCCGCGCTCTCCCAGTCGCGACCCGCGTCCTGGTGGTGGTTCCAGGCCAGGAAGTCGAAGGAGGTGTCGGCCAGGAACCGCTGCGCCTCCTCGGGGCCCACGGCCTGGCCGATGGCCGGGGCCGGGTCCCACCGGATGAGGACGTTGCCGAGGTCGAACACCACGGCCAGCGGGACCTGACGCGGGCCCGAGGGCGGCGTCGGCCGCGATGGGGGCAGCGAGTCCGGCGATGAGTCGAGCGGCGAGGGGGGCGGCGAGTCCGGCGGCGAGGGGGGCAGCGAGTCCGGCGATGAGTCGAGCGGCGAGGGGGGCGGCGGGTCGAGCGGCGAGGGGGGCAGCGAGTCCGGCGATGAGTCGAGCGACGAGGGGGGCGACGAGTCGAGCGGCGCGGGCGGCGGCGGGTCGAGCGGCGCGGGCGGCGGCGGGTCGAGCGACGAAGGGTGCCGCGAGTCCGGCGGCGAGGGAGGCACGGCGGATGGCACAGGAGGACCCTACGACTTGCGCAGGGCGTCAATGCCGGTTGACGAGCGATTGACGTCAACCTAGGATGACGCGCATGGCAACCTCAGTTGACGACACAGTGGTCGCCGGGGCGGCGAGCGACGACCCGGGCGAGGGACTGCGGGCGGTGCTCGCCCTCCGGCTGCTCAGTGACCGGCTGGAGCGGTTGCACGTGGACCGGGCCCGGCAGCTGGGCTGGTCCTGGCAGGACATCGCGACGGTGCTGGGCGTCTCCAAGCAGGCGGTGCACAAGAAGCACGGCAGGTACGCCGCCACCGGGTACAAGTCGACCAGGACGGAGCACGACGATGTTTGAGCGCTTCACCCAGGATGCCCGGGACGGCAGCCGTGACGGCCAAACGGTCGCCTGGGCAGCCGCCTCGCCGTCACGGTCCCCGTCCCGGTGTTCTCGGGTGCCAACGGCATCGAGCAGCCACCCGGTCGGCACGGCCAGCGCCCCGGTCGGCATGGCCAGCGCCCCGGTCGGCACGGCCAGCGCCCCGGTCGGCACGGCCAGCGCCCCGGTCGGCACGGCCAGCGCCCGCCAGGGCATACCATCCTGGCCACCGCCGGCCACGCCGGGACGGCAGCCATGACGGCCAAACGGTCGCCTGGGCAGCCGCCCCGCCGTCACGGTCCCCGTCCCGGTGCCCTCGGGTGCCAACGGCATCGGGCAGCCACCCGGTCGGCACGGCCAGCGCCCCGGTCGGCACGGCCAGCGCCCGCCAGGGCATACCATCCTGGCCACCCCCGGCCACGCCGGGACGGCAGCCATGACGGCCAAACGGTCGCCTGGGCAGCCGTCCCGCCGTCGCGGTCCCCGTCCCGGTGCCCTCGGGCGCCAACGGCATCGGGCAGCCACCCGGTCGGCACGGCCAGCGCCCCGAATCGGCACGGCCAGCGCCCCGGTCGGCAGGGCCAGCGCCTGCCAGGGCATACCAGCTTGGCCACCTCCGGCCACGCCGGGACGGCAGCCGTGACGGCGAAGCGGTCGCTTGGGCAGCCGCCCCGCCGTCACGGTCCCCCTGGCCACACACAAACCTGACGCACACCCCGTCAAGTAGGCAAATGGCAGGTCTGTCGGAGGGGCAGGGCAGGCTGGGGACCGTGACGATAGCCCGGCCGCCGACAGCACGACCGACAGCACGACCGACAGCACGACCGACAGCTCTGCCGACTCCGCCGCAGACTCCGCCGCCGCCGAGGCGCGGGATCGGACCGCGCGGCATCCTGCCGCCGCACCTGCTGCGCCGGATCGCGGCGGCCGGTGGGCCGCGCGCTGCGCTCGCCGCCGAGCACACCTTGGCGGGTGATCAGACGCTACGGGCCCGGCGCGAGGCCCGCGCCGCCCGGACCCGGGGCGGCGACGGCCATGGCACCGGCGGCGGCACCGGCGGAACCCGCGACGGCCCCGGCGGCGGCACCGGCGACGGCAGGGACGGTGGCGCGCTCGATGGCAGGGGCGAGCACGGCACCCCCGCCGACCAGACCGAGGGCCCGGCGACCGGCCTGGTCCCGGACGAGCTCCGGCGCCGCACGCGTCCGCACAGCCCGCCCGCGCCGCCGCACCGCATACCCCTGGTGGCGGACCGAGACACGGGGAGCCAAGCCGCCGAGCCGCAGCGGACCGTGCACGACGCGGAGCACGGGCGCACCCTGCCCGGTCGCCGGCTGCGCGGTGAGGGCGAGCCGGCGGCGGCCGACGAGTCGGTCAACGAGGCCTACGACGGGTTGGGCGGCACCTGGCGGATGCTGCTCGACGCGTTCGGCCGGAACTCCCTGGACGGGGTCGGGCTGCCGCTTGTGGGGTCGGTGCACTACGCGGAGGAGTTCGACAACGCCTACTGGGACGGCGAGCAGATGGTGTTCGGCGACGGCGACGGCGAGTACTTCAACTCCTTCACCGACTGCCTGGACGTCATCGGCCACGAACTCGCGCACGGCGTCACGCAGTTCACCGCCGGCCTGGTCTACCTGGCCCAGGCCGGCGCCCTGAACGAGTCCATCTCCGACGTCTTCGGCTCCCTGGTGAAGCAGTGGAGTCGCGGCGAGAGCGCCGAGCAGGCCGACTGGCTGATCGGCGCGGGGCTGTTCACGGGCAGGGTCCACGGTCAGGCGCTGCGGTCGATGAAGGCTCCCGGCACCGCCTACGACGACCCGGTGCTGGGCAAGGACCCGCAGCCCTCGGACATGGACGGCTACCAGGACCTGCCCCACGACGACCGCAACGACAACGGCGGGGTGCACATCAACTCCGGCATCCCGAACCGGGCGTTCTACCTGGCTGCGACGGGCATCGGCGGCACGGCATGGGAGGGGGCGGGACTGGTCTGGTATGACGTGCTGACCGGCGGGACGCTGGCCAAGGACGCGGACTTCGCCACCTTCGCCGCTGCCACGATCGCGGCCGCCGAACGCCGCTTCGTCAACGACGAGGCCAAGGTGGAGGCGGTCCGGGCGGCGTGGGCGGAGGTGAAGGTACCGGTCGCCGCCCCGAGCCTGAGGTCTCGCTGACTCAGCACCCGAGCCGCTGCAGCCTGAGGTCTCGCCGGGCTCAGCACCCGAGCCGCTGCAGCCTGGGGTCTCGCTGAGCTCAAAACCCGAGCCGCTGCAGCTGCTTGGGGTCTCGCTGCCAGTCCCTGGCTACCTTGACGTGCAGGTCGAGGAAGATCCTGCGGCCGAGGAGCGCCTCGATGCCCTGCCGGGCGGTGGTGCCCACCGAACGCAGGCGGGCGCCGCCGCGGCCGATGACGATGGCCTTCTGGCTGTCCCGTTCCACGAACACGTGCACGCGCACGTCCAGCAGGGGGTCGCCGACCGGCCGGCCGGCACGCTCGACCATCTCCTCGACGACGACGGCCAGGCTGTGCGGCAGCTCGTCCCGGACGCCCTCCAAGGCCGCCTCCCGGACCAGCTCGGCGATCTGCACCAGCTGCGGCTCGTCGGTGAGCACGTCGTCGGGATACAGCCTGGGCGACAGGGGCAGTTGTGCGGCCAGCAGCCGGGCCACCAGATCCACCTGCTCCCCGCGGACCGCCGAGCAGGGCACGATGTCGGCCCACTCGCCCAACCGGTCCACCGCGACCAGGTGCTCGGCCAGCCGGTCGCGGGTGACCCGGTCGCTCTTGGTCGCGATCGCCACAACCGGCGTCCCGTGGGCGCGGCGCAGCTCGGCGAGCTCGGTCGCGATGAAGCTGTCGCCCGGGCCGGGGCGCTCGTCGGCCGGCAGGCAGAAGCCGACCACGTCCACGTCGAGCAGCGTGGCGCGGACCAGGTCGTTCAGCCGCTGGCCGAGCAGGGTCCGCGGCTTGTGCAGCCCCGGGGTGTCGACGAGCACGAGCTGGGAGGTGTCCGTCGTGCGGATGCCGCGGATGGTGTGCCGGGTGGTCTGCGGCTTGCTGGAGGTGATGGCGACCTTCTGGCCCACCAGGGCGTTGGTCAGCGTGGACTTGCCGGCGTTGGGCCGACCGACCAGGCAGGCGAACCCGGCCCGGTAGTCCTGGCTGACCGCAGGGTCGCTCACGCGACCTCCTCCGGCTGCTCCCGCAGGTCGCTGCGGCGCGAGCCGCCCCGGCGACCGGACGCGCGAGGCGTGCCGTCCGGGTCCGGCGCCGCCCCGCCCGGCAGCGGCGGCGGCTCGGCGTGCTGGGCCGGCGAGAGCCGGCGGACCACGACCGTGGCGATCCGGTTGCGCCGGCCCGCCATCCGGTCTGCCGTCAACGACAGCCCGGCCACCTCCCCGTGCGAGCCGGAGATCGGGACCAGGCCGGTGGCCTTGCCGAGCAGCCCGGCGACCGTGTCGACCTCCTCCTCCTCGATCGTCACGTCGAACAGCGCGGCCAGGTCGTCGACGTGCATCGCCGCCGGGACGCGGAAGCCGCCGTCGGGCAGCTCCTCGACCCCCGGCGCCTCCCGGTCGTACTCGTCGGCGATCTCGCCGACGATCTCCTCCAGCAGGTCCTCGATGGTGACCAGGCCGGCGGTGCCGCCGTACTCGTCGATGACCACGGCGAAGTGGATCTGCTGCTGCTGCATCTCGCGCAGCAGCGCGTCGACGGGCTTGCTGTCCGGGATGTGCTGCACCGGCCTCATCAGCTGCGACACCTCGGCGCTGCCCGCGTCGGGGTCGAGGTAGACCCGGCGCGCGACATCCTTGAAGTAGAGCAGCCCGACGACGTCGTCCGGACCGTCGCCGAGGACCGGGATGCGGGAGAAGCCCGACCGGATGAACAGCGACATCGCGTGCCGCAGGGTCTTGTCGCGGTCGATGGTGACCATGTCGGTGCGCGGCACCATCACCTCGCGCACCACGGTGTCGCCCAACTCGAAGACCGAGTGGATCATCTCCCGCTCGTCGGCCTCGATCACCGAGGTCTCGCCGGCGAGGTCGACCAGGTCACGCAGCTCCGCCTCGGAGTCGAACGGTCCGTCCCGGTACCCATGGCCAGGGGTCACGGCGTTGGCGACCCCGACCAGCACGCGGGCGAGGGGGCCGAGCACCTGGCGCAGCCGCACCAGGACAGGGGCGGCCAGCAGAGCCACCCGGTCGGCGTGCTGGCGGCCCAGGGTCCTGGGTGACACGGCCACCAGCACGAACGACACGACGGCCATCACCGCGATGCTGATGAGCAGCGCCAGCGCGAAGCCGCGGACCGCGCCGATCACCGCAAGGGTGATCAGCACCGCGGCCGCGGCTTCCGCCACGACGCGGACGAACGTGCCGACCGACAGGTATGCGGCGCTGTCGCCCAGGACTGTGGCCAGCGCCCGCGCGCCCCGCCGGCGCTCCTCGACCAGCTCGTCGACCCGGCGGCGCGACATCCGTCCGATCGCCGCTTCGGCGGCGGCCAGGAGGAAGGCGACCTGGGTGCTTGCCAGGCCGGCGACGACCAGACGTGCGTCGACCATGGCTGCTCCTAACCGGTCGCCCGGCCGCGCTGGGCCAGGAAGGTGAGCAGGAGCTGGCGCTGCAGCTCGAACATCTCCTTCTCCTCCTCCGGTTCGGCATGATCGAACCCGAGCAGGTGCAGGATCCCGTGCGTGGTGAGCAGCAGCAGCTCCTCGGCGCTGGTGTGGCCGGCCGCGCGGGCCTGGGCGGCCGCCACGGTCGGGCAGAGCACGATGTCGCCGAGCACCCCCTCCGCGGGTTCATGCCCCTCGCGTCCCGGCCGCAGCTCGTCCATCGGGAAGCTCATCACGTCCGTCGGGCCGGGTAGGTCCATCCACTTCTCGTGCAGGACCGTCATCGCCGGCTCGTCCACCAGCTTCAGGCAGAGGTCGGCGCCCGGATGGACCCGGAGCTGCTCCATGACGTAGCGCGAGCAGGCCAACAGCTCCAGCTCGTCGACCGCGACGCCGGACTCGTTCAGCACCTCGATACTCATGGCAGGCTCATCCGCTGCTCGGAGGGGCTAGCGGACCGGGCGGGTAGCACGTTGGGTTCCCCGCAACCGGGAGCCCTCCCGCTCGTCCCACCGCCCGTAGGCGTCGACGATCGCCCCCACCAGCCGGTGCCGCACGACGTCCTGCGCGGTGAGGTAGTTGAAGGCCACGTCCTCCAAGCCGTCCAGGATCTCCTGCACCACGCGCAGGCCGGACCGGTCGCCGTCCGGCAGGTCGATCTGGGTGATGTCGCCGGTGACCACCATCCTGGAGCCGAAGCCCAGCCGGGTGAGAAACATCTTCATCTGCTCCGGCGAGGTGTTCTGCGCCTCGTCCAGGATGATGAACGCGTCATTGAGGGTGCGCCCGCGCATGTAGGCCAGCGGCGCCACCTCGATGGTGCCCGCGGCCATCAACCGGGGGATGGACTCCGGGTCGACCATGTCGTGCAGCGCGTCGTAGAGCGGGCGAAGGTAGGGGTCGATCTTGTCGTTCAGGGTGCCGGGGAGGAACCCCAACCGCTCCCCCGCCTCCACCGCCGGACGGGTCAGGATGATCCGGTTCACCTGCTTGGCCTGCAGCGCCGCCACTGCCTTGGCCATCGCCAGGTAGGTCTTGCCGGTGCCTGCGGGGCCGATGCCGAAGACGACCGTGTGCGCGTCGATGGCGTCCACGTAGCGCTTCTGGTTCAGCGTCTTGGGCCGGATGGTGCGGCCGCGGCTGGAGACGATGTTCATCGTCAGCACGTCGGCCGGGCGCTCCTTGGTCTGCGCCCGCAGCATGTGCACCGACCGCTCGACCGCGTCGCGGTTCAGCGGCTGCCCGTTCGCGGCGATGACCAGCAACTCGTCCAGCAGGCGCTCGATCAGGGCGACCTCGCCGGAGGGGCCGGCGATGTGGAACTCGTTGCCCCGGACGTGCACGTCGACCTGGGGAAACGCTCGTTCCATGGTCCGCAGCAACTCGTCCCTGGGGCCCAGCAGGGTGACCATCGAGACCGAGGGGTCGATAGTGACGGTGTGGCTCGGCACGACGGGCTGGACCGTGGTGCCAACCTCCGAGGGTTGGGTCGCTGAGGCGTCGTCGGTCATCTCGGCCCCCAGTCTACGTCGGCTCAGCCCGGCGGCCAGGACATCGACCGTCCGCCCAGGACATGCACGTGCGCATGCAGGACGCTCTGCTGCGCGGCCGGGCCGGTGTTGAACACCGCCCGGTAGCCCTCGGAAAGCCCCTCCTGCGCTGCGACCGCACCAACGGCGGCCAGCAGGTCGCCTGCTTCGGGCGCCGCGGCCCGGTGCAGTGCGACGACGCTTGGCTCGTGCCGCTTGGGGATAACCAGGACATGCGTCGGCGCCTGCGGCGTGACGTCCCGGAAGGCCAGCGTGGTGTCGGTCTCCAGGACGACGTCAGCGGGGACCGCCCCGGTCACGATCCGGCAGAAGAGACAGTCGGCGTCGCTCACCCCCGCGAGCCTACCGAGCCACCG
>DASSLY010000076.1:0-9116 GCA_035689185.1 Dermatophilaceae bacterium | reverse complement strand
GAACGCGGCGGAGATCGGGATCGAGCACAACCTGGGGTTGACGTGTGATCCGGTGGGCGGGTTGGTGCAGATCCCGTGCATCGAGCGGAACGCGGTCGCGTCGGTGAAGGCGGTGACGGCGGCGCGGATGGCGATCCTGGGGGACGGGCAGCATCACGTGTCGTTGGACAAGGCGATCAGGACGATGCGGGAGACCGGGGCGGACATGAGCGTGAAGTACAAGGAGACCGCCCGCGGCGGGCTGGCCGTCAACGTCATCGAGTGCTGACCAGACACCGCGTCGGCCCCTTGTGAGGGTTCGCGAGCAGCGCGGCCGCGGCCGAGCTTCGCGGCCTCGTCGGTGAGGCTGGACAGCTCAGGCACCGCGTCGACGAAGGAGCCGAGCGCGGCAGCGGTGGTGACGTTGTCCACGACCCCACGGCGCACCCGTGCTACTGGGGTCAACAGGTCGGTCGCCGCCCGGACGAGCGTGGTCTTCCCCACCCCGGCCTCGCCCGCGACCAGTACCAGCCGGCCATCGCCGGCCAGTGCCCGCTCGGCCGCGGCGGCGAGCGCTGCGAGCCCGTCCTCCCGCTCGACCAGCATGGGGGCCATTCAACCTGTACTTGACCCCTCACGGCAGCGTCACCGCAGGGCTCGGCCAGCCTGACCCCCTCGACCTGGCCCGACCGCTAGCCCGCGGCGGCGCTGGGCGGGGGTCGTCTTCGCGCAATTGTGCAAAGACGGCGCGGCGCGGGGGCTGGGCGGGGGTTGTCTTCGCGCAATTGTGCAAAGACGGCGCGGCTGGGGGGCTGGGCGGGGGTTGTCTTCGCGCAATTGTGCAAAGACGGCGCGGCTGGGGGTCTGGGCGGGGGTTGTCTTCGCGCAATTGTGCAAAGACAGCGCGGCTGGGGGGCTGGGCGGGGATCGTCTTCGCGCAATTGTGCAAAGACGACTCACCCGCCGGCCGCCCGCGGCGCCCAGGACGGCGCCAATCGCGCCGGGCCGGTCCGGCTGGAGTCGTGTATCACCGTGCCGGGGCGGGGCTCCTTCTCACGTCACCCGAGTGCGGAGGGAGTCGTCGTGGGCGTTACGCCGATGCTGACCCGGCCAGGCCGTACCGCGCGCAACCCCGTCCTCAGCGACCCCGACGACGCGCGGCGGGCGGCACACGCGCTGGCCCGGGGAGCTGTCGTCGCCCACGGGTTCGCCAACTTCTACGTCATCACGACCCGCGCGGACGCGGCGACGGTACGCCAGGTCAACCTCATGAAGGGCCGTCCGGCGCACCAGGTCGGCAGCATCACCGCGCCGCCGGAGGGGATCCCCGAGCTGTGGGACCTGGACCAGCTCCCGGCCGGCCTCACCCCGCACCTGGTCCGCGAGGTGGTCGACACCTTCTTCGAACGGGGCCCGTTCGGCTTCCGCGGGCCGGCGGCCCGGCACCTGCCGGAGCACCTCACCGCCCCGGACCACGGTGTTCTCACCGCCCAGGTGATCGCCCCCGGGTACGCCTGCCCGTCCAACGGGTTCCTTGCCGAGTCGGTGCGGGCCACCGGCGACCCGTACCTGTACATCACGTCCGCCAACCGCAGCCGGCACCTCACCGGCGCAGACGACTCACCGGCGCACTGGCGGGCCGAGGGCCTTCGGGCCGAGTTCGGCGACGTCCCAGGCTTCCTCCTCCTCCAGCACGGCTACGAGCCGGCCGCCCGGGCGAGCTACCCAGCATACCTGCCGATGTCCACCACGATCCTCGGCTTCCACGTGGAAGCCCGCGACGAGCACGGCCGCTCCGCGCTGCTGCTGGAACGGCACGGCTCGCTGCACGCCGAGGAGGTCCGGCGCGTGCTGGACCGGATGGGCCTTGGTCTCACCGTCCGTCCGAGCGCGCAGCGACGCCTGCTGGTGCGCGACTACGCGAAAGGCCTGTCCGACCGATGAGCACTCCATACCGCCTTGGCCTCGTCGTGCCGAGCTCGAACGTCACCATGGAGACGGAGCTGCCGCAGCTGCTCGCCCGCCGCGCGGAGGTGCGGCCGGAGCGGTTCACCTGTCATGCCAGCCGGGTGCGGATGACCGAGGTCACCGCGGCACAGCTCGCCGCGATGAACGACCAGGGTGCCCGGGCGGCGGCCGAGGTCGCCGACGCGCAGGTCGACGCGATCGCCTACGGCTGCCTCGTCGCGGTCATGGCCTCCGGTCCGGGCGCGCATGCGGTCGCCGAGCGGCGCCTCACCGAGGCGGTCGGCGGCACCCCGGTCGTCACCAGCGCCGGCGCGCTCGTGGACGGCATCCGTGCGCTTGGTGCCGAGCGGGTCGCCCTCATCGCCCCGTATGCCGCGCAGCTCACCTCGCTGGTCGTGGACTACCTGTGTGCGGCCGACATCGATGTCGCCGCCGCCGTGAGCCTTGGCGTCACCGACAACCGGGCCGTGGGCCGGCTGGACCCGGCTCGGCTGGTGTCCATCGCCGACCGGCTGGACCTGCGCCGCGTCGATGCCCTGGTCGTGTCCGCCTGCGTCCAGATGCCGTCGCTTCCCGTGCTGGAGGAGGTTCAGCGGCGTACGGGGGTGCCGACGCTGTCCGCGGCCACCGCCACCGCTCGGTCGCTTCTCGACGTGCTCGGTCTGGACCCGGTCATCCCCGGCGCTGGCGCCCTGCTGGCCCCCCGCCGGGACGGCCGCCGGCTCGCCAGCCGGTTCCGCTCGCCGTGTGACCCGCCGGCGCCTCACCGGAGCTGCCCGGCAGCCGCCTGCTGACCTAAGCCGGCTGGGGCCACGTCGCGCTCGGGCACAGAGGCTGCGTCGGGCGCCAGGTCGCCCGGTACCTCATCACCGGCGCCCTGCCGCCGCCTGGCAGCGTCTGCCGGCCCGACCGGCGGCCTTTCTGAGCGACCGGCGTCTGGCCGTTCGGCCGGCCGAACGCATCAGGGCCTCGGCGTCCAGCCGCGCCGCGACGTCCGGGGTCGGCGCGGTCCCGCCGAGATAGGCCGGCAGCCACCACCGGTCACGGTCGTTGCGTGGCCGGTCGGGATAGCCCAGCTGAGCCTGGTCCGCCAGGGCGGTGAGCCGTTCCCGTAGCTGCTCATGCAGGTGCTGCACAGGTCGTCCGGCCGTCTCGATCGGCTCCCCGACCAGCACCGTGACCGGCTTGCCCCGGCGCAGTCCGCCGCGTCGGTCGACGGTGAGCACCCGGTGCCCACCCCAGGTCACCACCGGGACGAGCGGCACCCCGGCCCGCTTCGCCAGCACCACCGCGCCCGGGCGAAGGTCCTTCAGCAGCCATGACCGGCTGATCGTCGCCTCCGGGAACGTGCCTAGCAGCTCACCGGCTGCCAGCGCCCGCAAGGCCTTCCGCGCTGCAGCGGTCCCTGCCGCCCGGTCCACCGGGATGTGGCGCATCGCCCGCATCGCCGGACCGGTGACGGGGTTGTCGAAGGTGGACCGCTTGGCCATGAACCGCACTCGCCGGCCTCGCTGCACCCCGACCAGCCCCACGAGCGCGAAGTCGAGGTACCCGGTGTGGTTGCTCGCCAGCACCGCCGGCCCGCGGGCCGGGACGTGCTCCAGACCCCGGACGTCGATACGCAGCCCGAGCAGGCGGAACAGCACCCGGAACACGGCGATCACGACCCGGTAGGTCCGATCCACCTCAGGCCCGGTCGGTGAGGGTCCGGTCGGTGCGGGTCCGGTCGGTGCGGGTCCGGTCGGTGGGGGTCCGGTCGGTGCGGGTCCGGTCGATGGGCGGCGGGGGCCCCGGCGCCGGGTGCCAGGATGGGTGCCGTGACGACGACATACGAGCCGGCGACCGACCGCTACGACGCGATGCCCTACCGACGGTGCGGGCGCAGCGGTCTGCTGCTGCCCGCCATCTCGCTGGGACTGTGGCAGAACTTCGGCGACGACCGGCCCACGGAGGTGCACCAGGCCATCCTGCGCCGCGCCTTCGACCGCGGCGTCACCCACTTCGACCTGGCCAACAACTACGGCCCTCCGTACGGCCGCGCCGAGGAGAACTTCGGCCGCTACCTCAAGGGCGACTTCGCCGCATACCGCGACGAGCTGGTGATCTCGACCAAGGCGGGCTACGACATGTGGCCGGGCCCGTACGGCCAGGGCGGCGGCGGCCGCAAGTACGTGCTCGCCTCCCTCGACCAGAGCCTGCAGCGGATGGGCTTGGACTACGTCGACATCTTCTACAGCCACCGGTTCGACCCGGACACTCCGCTGGAGGAGACCATCGGCGCGCTCGACACCGCTGTCCGGTCCGGCCGCGCGCTGTATGCCGGCATCTCCTCCTACTCCCCGGCCAAGACCGCCGAGGCCGCGGCCATCGCCCGCGCCCTGGGGACGCCGCTGCTGATCCACCAGCCGTCGTACAACATGCTCAACCGGTGGATCGAGGAGGACCTGCTGGACACCTTGGAAGCCGAGGGGATGGGCTGCATCGTCTTCACCCCGCTCGCGCAGGGCCTGCTGACCGACCGGTACCTCGACGGCATCCCCGCCGACTCCCGCGCCGCGCGCGGCGGCTCGCTGGACCGCGAGCAGCTGAGCGAGGCCACGCTGAGGCACATCCGGGCGTTGAACGAGATGGCCCGCCAGCGTGGCCAGAAGCTGGCCCAGCTGGCGCTGGCCTGGACGCTCCGCGACCCGCGGGTGACCTCGGCGGTGATCGGCGCGTCTAGCGTCGAGCAGCTGGATGCCAACCTCGACGCCCTGGACCGGCTGGACTTCACCGACGACGAGCTGGCCGCGATCGACCAGCACGCCGTCGACTCCGGGGTCAACCTGTGGGCGGAGTCCTCCGCAGGCTGAAGACCGGGTGGTCGGCCGGGTCCGGGCGCCGCCAGAAGTAGTACGCCACCTGCCATCCCGCCTTCGCGCGATACGCGCGTAGCACCGGCCCGCGCCGCTCGACCGGCACCTCCACCGCCTGGTATGTCGTCCGCTCACCCTTGCGGGCCAGCGTCAGCACGCCTGCGGCGCGTAGGTTGCGGACCCACGCCGACTCGCCGAAGTTGGACACCACGAACCGGTCCTCGCCGACGTCGACAGGGACCACTGGCACCCGTTGCACGCCGCCCGTGCGCCCGCGGGGCACCTCGAGCGCATACACGTCCCACAGTGCCGTGCGCAGGACCAAGCGGTTCAGCAGCCGGACGGTTATCGGTGACGGTCGCACGACCAGCCCTCCCCGTCGACGTGAGGCCCGCCCTCGCCTGACGACCATGGCCCGCCGGTTCGTCTCGGACCGGCGGGCCCTGGTCGTCGTCGCCCCTGGCTCCCCTCCGGAAACTCAGCCGATGCCGACGTAGGCGTTGCGGATCTTCCCGGTGAACTTGTCACCGTCGTCGACGTTGCGGCCGCCCTTGGCGCCCATGTACCAGTCCTTGGGTGACAGGTCGACGAACCCGACGTCCACCTGGCGGTGGGCGACGACGACCCCGTCGATGACGAACTGCAGCAGCGGACCGGTGCGGGAGCAGGAGGCCGTGTGCCACTTGCCGTCGACGGTGGAGGTGGAGGCCTTGAGCGGGACGGAGTCCAACGCCCCGGTGATACGGCACTTGGGCACCCCGGCCAGCTCGATCTTCACGAACGGGTCGGTGAGATGGGTGTTGCCGGCCTGCAGCAGGTTGGCGTGGCTGTCGGCGGCGGTCACGTAGCTCAACCCGAACTGGAAGTCCCGACCGTCCGGCGACAGCTGCGCGGACTTGGCGACCACCAGCCGGCCGTTCCCGTTGAACGTCGCCCCGGACGGGCCGAAGCTCACCCCTGGCATCGTGGGGTCGACGACTGCGGTGTGGCCGTTGCCGGTGATGTCCCGGCCGTCGGTGGTCAGCGGCCAAGAGGCAACGGTCGTCAGTGCCGTTGCGGCCGTTGCGGCCGTTGCGGCCGTTGCGGCCGTCGCGGCCGTCGCCGATGCGGCCCCGGCCAGGGTGAAGGTCATGGTCACGGCGAGCACCGCTGCGCGCCTGCGTCTGGTCAACATGGTCGCCACCTAAACACGGAATGCCGACCGGATGGGTGGCTTTCGTCATATCGCGCCCGCGCATCGGCGGGCGAGAAGCTTCATCAGCCGCGTTGTTGGCCGTGACTATCGCCGAAGAACTCGACCAGAACCCCCACCCGAACCGGGCTGATCCGGCTGACCGTCAACGAGTTCCGACCCCCTCGACTCTCCCACTGACAGGACGGTGACGGACGGTCCACAGCGTCCTTTCAACAACGCAATCCATGGTTGGGCCGACAGTTACCCGACGAAGGAGCAGCCATGGTGGACCTCGCCAAGACCCGCAGGTATGCCGCACCCGCCGGCCTTGTGGCCGCCGGCGTCCTCGCTGGCGCGATCGTGGCCACCACCTCCTCGGCCGGTGCGGCTGACGGCACGACGCCCAGTCCGGCCGTGACGGCGCAGCCAGGGGTGGCCGCACAGCGCCCGCAGGAGACGCCGCTGACCGGGACGACCGCGGCCAAGGTCAGGGCGGCGGTCCTGGCCAAGTACCCGGGGGCGACGATCGAGCGGCTGGAGACCGACTCCGACGGGGTCTACGAGGCCCACATCAGGACCAAGGCGGGAGATCGGTTGACCGTCGAGGTGGACAAGGCCTTCGCCGTCACCGGGCAGGAATCGCGTCCCGCCGGCGGCCGGGGTGGGCCGGGCGGATTCGGGTTCGGCCACGGGCCCGGCGGCTTCCAGCATGAGCAGCTGACCGGCGACGCCTCGACCAAGGCCAAGGCCGCGGTGCTGGCGAAGTACCCGGGGGCGGCCGTGCTGCACATGTGGAAGGAGGCGGACGGCACCTACCGGGCGTTCGTCACGACCTCTGACGGCAAGGCCCTGCTGGTCACGCTGGACTCCGCCTTCAAGGTCACCGGTGCGCAGGAGGGGCGGACGCGCGGGCACTTCGGCGGGCACGGCGACCGCCACGACACGACGCCGAACACCCCGGCACCGTCGACGACACCCACCCCGTCGCCCACCCCGACCCGCAGCTAGGCCGCACGCAGCTACCCGCGGCCACGGCGAGGCCCGCAGCCGGCCGCGGACACCGCGACCCGCGAGCCGGCGTGCCCGACGGGGGGAGCCCCCGCGGACACCGAGACCCGCCAGCCGTGCCCGACGCTGGGAGCCGGCCGGCCGGCATACGGGGGCCGTTGCCCTCAGGCCTACCGGGCCAGCCCCGCGCCCCAGCGCTCCTCGACCCGGGCCAACCGCCAGTAGGCGACCGCGCCGGCCCAGGTGAGGACGAAGAGCGCGACGATCGCGTACCCGACGACGTTGAGGTCGACCCCGCCGATGGCCGCGAGCGGGCCGGTGGTGATGCCCAGCCTCTCGGTGAGGATGCCGACCAGCTCGACCGTGCCGATGATCAGCGCTACCGCGACCGACAGCGCCGTGACGGTGATGTTGTAGTAGACCTTGCGGACCGGCTTGGCGAAGGCCCAGCCATAGGCGAAGTTCATGAAGCAGCCGTCGATTGTGTCGAGCAGGCTCATTCCTGCGGCGAACAGGACGGGCAGGGTCAGGATCGCGTACCAGGGCAGGCTGAACGCGGCCGCGCCCCCGGCCAAGACCAGCAGGCCGACCTCGGTGGCGGTGTCGAAACCGAGACCGAACAGCATCCCGGTGGGGTACATCTGCCACGGCTTGGTGACGGCGCGGGTGACCCGGCCCAGGATCCGGTTCAGCAACCCCCTGTTGTTCAGCTGCTCCTCCAGCGCGGCCTCGTCGTAGCTGCCGCGGCGCATGTCCCGGAACATCCGGACGATCCCGACCAGCACGACCAGGTTGAGGACGCCGATGAGGTAGAGGAACACCCCGGACACGCCGGTGCCGATCACGCCGGCGGCGGTGTGCAGGGCTGAGGCATCGTTGGCCACCTGGCCCGCCAGCGCCTTGACGCCAAAGGCGAGCAGGAGGCAGAGGACGAAGACGACTGTGGAGTGGCCGAGGGAGAACCAGAACCCGACCGACACGGGACGCTTCCCGTCGGCCATCAGCTTGCGGGTGGTGTTGTCGATGGCGGCGATGTGGTCGGCGTCGAAGGCGTGCCGCATACCCAGGGTGTAGGCGGTCAGGCCGAGGCCGATGCCGAACACCTGGCCACCGACCTGGTAGTGCTGCGGGGCGACCAGCCCGGCCAGCACCCCCCAGCCCACGACGTGCAGGGTGAGAATGAACAGGCCCATGCCGACCAGGGAGGACCACTCGGCCGGGCTCAGCGCGGCCCGGATCCGGCGCACGCGGGAAGGAGTGCGGAGCTGACGTGCTGTGTTCATCCTGCGTCCCTCGCTCGCGTCCGCCGGGCGGCTGTCGGCACAGTATTGCGACTGACTAGCAGTAGCAACCGGCCGCCCGCGCGCGCGGCCCACCGGATGTTCGTCGGCCGGCGCTCCCCGGATGGGTGAGGGCCGGTATGCCGGGTCGCTGCCGGCCCGGATCTACCCGAGGATGGCCGCCGCCCGGGTTACCGTGAGTCACCGGGGCGGCGACAGCGCGGCCCGCGACGAGAGGGGCCAAGCCATGAGCATGGGAGTCAGCCTGCTGCTGATCGCGGTCGGTGCGATCCTGAAGTTCGCGGTCACCGGAGACGTCAGCGGCATCAAGTTGGGCACCGTCGGGGTCATCCTGATGATCATCGGCGCCGCGGGGCTGGTGCTGTCGCTGGTGCTGATGAGCACCCGGCGGCGGACGGACGTGATCCACACGCCGAACCGGACCACCTACGTCGAGCCGAACGACCGCATCGACCCTTGAGCCCCGCGCCCGGTTCGACGCGCGAAACCGGGACCATCCGCGTGGCTGCCACGCCCAAGGCCGCTCGCGGGCGCCGTGACTGCGGCCGGGGCGCTGGGCCGGAAGGTCACCGTGCACGCCGCGCCTGGGTCGTTCGCCCAGGCGGAGGCTGCCGCCGACGCGCGCAAGAGCGCCGGCAGCGTGGGCCGGGCGGCGCCGGGCAACGTCGGCATCGACGTCGTCAGGACCAACTCGATCGACGCGGTGCACGGTGACCGCCGAGGTGCGTGGCGGCGGTCCCCGCGTCCCGGCTGGGCGCGAGGTCCCTCCCAGGACGCTGGGCTCGCCGTGGTCCCCGAGAAGCCGTCGACTGCCTGTCGACTGCCTGTCGA
>DASSLY010000075.1:0-21873 GCA_035689185.1 Dermatophilaceae bacterium | reverse complement strand
CGCCCGAACCGGCGTAACCCTGTCCACATCCCCTGTGGTCTGGCAGCTGATGTCCACAGCCCCGCGTCGGCAGGTGGCGAGCCGCGCCCCGGGGTGGGCAGGCTCGGGTCGTGGGTCATCTGTTGCTAGGCCTCGTCCTGCTCGTGCTGCCAGGTCCCGGCGTACCGCCGGACATGGCTTCACCCCCGGTAGCCATCCCCCCGTGGTCGCCGCCGCGGCTGGTGGTGACGAGCCCGGCTGCGACGGGCGGCTTCGACTGGCCGTTCCAGCCCC
Source organism: Dermatophilaceae bacterium (assembly GCA_035689185.1). Classification (GTDB taxonomy): domain Bacteria; phylum Actinomycetota; class Actinomycetes; order Actinomycetales; family Dermatophilaceae; genus DASSLY01. The sequence goes on along the minus strand of DASSLY010000075.1, from coordinate 21,600 downwards.
GCCCGGCGCTGGTGCGAGCTTTCGACCTGCCAGCTCAGCCGTGGCTGCCCGGGCACCGCGGGGTGGACCTCGCCGCCCGTGAAGGCCAGCCGGTGTTGGCCGCTGGGACCGGTCGAGTCAGCTTCTCCGGGGTGGTGGCCGGCAGGGGCGTCGTGACGGTGACGCACAGCCCGACCCTGCGCACGACCTACGAGCCGGTCGAGGGGCGAGTGCCAGTGGGCGTCCCGGTCGCTCGTGGGGACCCGCTTGGCACGGTGTCCTCCGCGGCCGGCCACTGTGCGCCGGCGACCTGCCTGCACTGGGGTGCGGTCTCCAACGGCGGGTACATCGACCCGCTCGGCCTGCTGCGGCTATTGCATCCCGTTTTGTTGCCGCTGCGTTGACCCGGCGGCGCCCTCTCGGGTTCAGGTCGTCGGGTACGGCCAGGCCCGGCAGCCCTGCATGCCCAAGCTCTGCTGCTGCATCACCGAGGCTCGGGCACCGGGCCGCGGGCAGTACTGGTGGTTGTGCCCGAGGCCGTGCCCCACCTCGTGGTTGATCTGGTAGACGCGGTACAACTCCAGGTTCCCGTATGCCGGGATGCCCAGCAGCCACCGGCGCAGGTTCAGGACCGACCGGTGCCGGCTGCCGTTCCAGCACGACACCTGACCCAGGGTGCGTAGCGGTGCACACAGCCGGTCGGTCAGGCTCGGGCTGGCCAAGGTGATGCGGATGTCGACCGGCGCCCCGGCTGCCTCCTGCTGAGGACTGATGTTGACGAAGCGGACGTTGTCCTTCGCCTGCCACCCGCGTGCGTCGAGCAGCACAGAGCGCACCGTGGTGGCCACCGCGCTCAAGTCCAGGCCGAGACCGTCCTCGATTTCCAGCGTGTAGCCGACGACGCGTCCGGCCGCAGTGGACTGCGGGCCCGGGACCGGGACGACCCGGAGATTCCCGGTGCCCTGCTGTACCACCTTCGGCGGAGTGGAGGTGTCTGCCGCCCCGCTCGCCGCCCCGTCAGCCTGCTGTCCGCTGGTTCCGGGAACGGCGGTCGACGCGGCCGAGACGGGAGTGCTGGACGCAGGCGCTGGGGCCGGCGGCAGTGTCGCGGCGGGGGCAGGTGCGGCGCGTGTCACGCCGGCGACCGGGCCGGGCAAGGTGTCGCCGCCTCGCCGGCCAGCCCAGACGACGACGGCGGCGACCAGCAGGACCAGCGTGACGGCGGCGGTGAGGGTGCGGTGCCGACGCACCCGGCGACTGACCGGTCGTCGAGCACCGCGCGCCACGTCCAGTCGTGGCGGCGAGGTGTTCGGTGCGGGCATGGGACGACTCCGTTCGAACGGGCTTGAGAGTCTGATCGGCGTCGATGACTAGCGAACATCACCGGCCTCACCGGTCTCACCGGCCACGGTCCCGCTCGCGGTGGCATGGTATGCGATGGCATGGCCGGCGGGCATTGCCGACGGTGGCATGGTACGCGGTGGCGTGGCCGGCGATGGCGTGGCCGGCGGTGGCGTGGCCGGCGGTGGCATTCTCCCCCGTGCGGCCCCGGCACCGCCAATCCCCTCCGCCCGCTCCTCAGGCACGAGGATGAGCCTGGTGATAGGACCGGCGGAGCCGGTCCACAGAGACGTGCGCGTAGATCTGGGTGGTGGCGAGGCTGGCGTGGCCGAGCAGCTCTTGCACCGAGCGCAGGTCGGCCCCGCCCTCAAGAAGGTGGGTCGCTGCGGAGTGGCGGAATCCATGCGGACCGACGTCCGGCGCGCCCGGGACCCTGCCGACTGCCGCGTGCACGACCCGTCGGAGCTCTCGGACGTCGACCCGTCCCCCCCGCCGCCCAAGCAGCAGCCCCGGACCGCTGCGGTCATTGGCCAGCCGCGGCCGACCGGCAACCAGCCAACGCTGCACGGCCGCACCAGCCGGCCGCCCGAAGGGCACCGTGCGCTCCTTGCCGCCCTTTCCCAGAACCCGGACCGTCAGCCGCTCGAAATCGACGTCGTCGACATCCAGCCCTGCCAGCTCGGCGACCCGCAGGCCGCTGGCGTAGAGCAGCTCCAACGCCGCCAGGTCACGGATCCGGACCGGGTCGTCGTCATCCGAGGCCACCGCGGCGGCGTTCAGGACGTCCTGGACCTGGCCGACCGCGAGGACAGACGGCAGCCTGCCGGACTGCCGGGGTGAGCCCAGCCGCCGCCCGGCGTCCTGTCCCAGCCGACCCGTCCGCACCGCCCACGCGAGAAAGGTCCTCGCCGCGGCTGCCCGGCGGGCAATGGTGGCCCGCGCCGCACCCCGCTCGTCCTGGCGAGCCAGCCAGGACCGTAGATCCGCCAGGCCAACCTGGTCGATGGCAAGCCCCCGTTCCTCGGCGCAGAACGTGAGGAGCTGCCGCAGGTCACCCAGGTATGCGCGCACGGTGTGTTCGGACCTACCGCGTTCCAGGCGCAGGTGGGCGGCGTACTCACGAAGCAACACCTCGACCTCGACGTCGGCACTGACGCCGGGCGCGGCACCGGGCGGGACACCCGTCGAGACCCCGGGCCAGAGACCGGGCGCTGCGGGGACCCCGGCGTCCGCGGCACACGCTGCTCCGGGAGCGGCCCCGGCGCTCACCCAATCGACGGCTCGGTCGACGGCTCGGTCGACGGCTCGGTCGGCAGCCACGTTGCCAGGCTCGCAAACGGGAGGACCGACATCAAGGCGCCGCTCCGGACACGGCCGACAGGTTCCGTCCGCGACCTCAGGGCATCACCTGCCCTCGTTCCGGGTTCCACGCAAGGCCGACCCCTTGCGCCAGCCTTCCCCGTGGCGCTCTGCCAGGCCGGCCAGTTCCAGCCGACCCAGCACCGCGGTCACACCCGCCACCGAGTCCCCGGCGGCGACGGCCAGCCGGCCGACCGTTGCTCCCCGACCCATAGGAAGCGCGGACAGTACCCGGAGCTCGTCGTCGTCCACATCGTCGGTCGGCCGGGCGGGTGCCCGTTTGGGTGCCGCCAGGTCGCAGCCGTAGTCCCCGACCGCCTCGGCCACCTCCGCGGCGTCGGTGACAAGCTCGGCCCGTCCGCTGCGGATCAGCTCGTGGCAGCCCGCCGACATCATCGAGGTGACCGGCCCGGGGACGGCGAGAACCACCCGACCGAAGTCACTGGCGGTCCGGGCCGTGTTCAGCGAACCGGACCGCAGACCCGCCTCGACCACCACGGTCCCCTGCGCCATCGTGGCGATCAGCCGGTTGCGCTGGAGAAATCGCCGCCGCGTGGGCGCCGACCCGGGCGGCACCTCGCTCACCACCGCGCCTTCTGCGGCGATGTGCTCGATCAGCCTCGCGTGGGCGGCAGGGTAGGGCCGCTCCACCCCACCGGCCAGGACGGCGATGGTCACCCCGGGGACGGCAAGGGTGCCGCGATGAGCGGCGGCATCGATGCCGAACGCCGCACCGGACACCACCGTGAATCGTCGCTGGGCCAGCCCGGTGGCGATCTCGGCGGCCGTCATCTCGCCGTATGCCGTGGCGCTGCGAGCCCCCACGACGGCCGCAGCCCTCCGGGTGGCCGAGCCCAGGTCGACGACTCCTCGCACCCAAAGGCAGTAGGGCGCCCAGCCGGATCGCTGCAGGACGTCCAACCCGGCCGGCCAGGCCGGGTCGCCGGGGCAGAGGACGTGGGCGCCGAATCGGGCCGCCATCGCCAGGTCGCGGTCCACGTCGAGCTCGCTGAGCCTCGCGGCGAAGCGCGCGGCCGCCGGGTCGTCCGCGGCCGCGATGCAGGCCAGAGCCTGGACGGCGCCCAGCGTGCTGATCAGCCTGGTCGCGTCCTTGTCGCCGGGCTCAGCCAACCGGCTCCAGGCGGCCCGGGCGCGACGCTCGGCGTCCGGCACGCGGCCGTCGGGGACGGTGCCGGGGCCCAGCGAAGCCGGGCCGGAGCCGCGAGCCTGCGAGGTCACGCGGCCACCGCCGTCCTCGTCCGCAGTGTCAGAGCGCGGCCAACCTCCGCGCGGGTCGGTGGGCCACCGCCGGCGAGGTCGCGCAACGTCCAAGCCAGGCGCAACACCCGGTCGTACCCGCGCAGCGTCAGACCGCCTCGCTCGATCGACCTGTCGATGTCTACCCGGGCGGCGGACGGCACCCGCATCCGGCCCTCACGCAGCTCCAGACCGGGCACGTGCGCATTCAGCAACCACGGCGTTCCCGCCAGGCGCTCCCGGGCCACGGCTCGGGCCGCCTCCACTCGCCGTGCCACCACCGCGCTCGGCTCGCCGGACCCCCGGGCGAGAGCGGACCGGGAGACGGGGTAGACCTCCAGCTGGAGGTCTACCCGGTCGAGCAACGGGCCCGCCAGCCGGGCGGCGTAGTCACGGCGCGCGCGAGGGCTGCACGAGCAGTCACGGCCCTTGCCGTAGCCCATCCCGCACGGACAGGGGTTGGCCGCCAGCACGAGCTGGAACCGCGCTGGGTACCGCACCGAGCCACTGGCGCGGGCCACCGTGACGTGTCCCTGCTCGATCGGCTGACGCAATGCCTGCAGCACGGTGGCCTTGAACTCCGGGGCCTCATCCAGGAACAGGACTCCATGGTGTGCCCGGGAGATCGCGCCCGGGCGGATGCGGATGCCGCCGCCGCCGACGACTGCGGACATGGTGGCCCCGTGGTGCGGGGCCACGAACAGCGGCCTGGTGACCAAGGAGGCCCCGTCAGCGAGCAGGCCCAGCACGGACTGGATCGCCGTCACCTCCAGTGAGGCGTGCTCCGCCAGGCTGGGCAGCAGCGAGGGCAGCCGCTCGGCCAGCATCGTCTTGCCGGCCCCAGGCGGGCCGTGCAGGAACACGTGGTGCCCCCCTGCGGCAGCGACCTCCAGCGCCAGCCTCGCCTCGTCCTGCCCGACCACATCCCGCAGGTCCAACTCCGGCGCCGGAGCGCGCGGGGCCGGCGCAGGAACCGGCGGCTGCCGAACCGGTTCTCCGTCCCGCATGGCGTGGTAGCGGCGGACCAGGTCCCTCAGACAGGTCACCGGCACCAGCCGCAGCCCCGGCACCAACCCCGCCTCGGCCACGTTGGCCGCCGGCACGACCACCTCGGCCACGCCAGCCCGCCGTGCCGCCAGGACCATGGGCAGCACCCCCTGGACGGGCCGGACCGATCCGTCCAGGCCTAGCTCACCGATGTGCACAACCGGAGCGACGTGCTCCACCGGCAGGAGCCCGGCCGCCCCGAGCACCGCGACCGCGATCGGCAGGTCGAACCCGCTGCCCTGCTTGGGCAGCGACGCCGGCGACAGGTTCACCGTCAGCCGCCGGTTCGGCACCGGCACCCCCGAGTGCGTCGCGGCCGCCTTGATCCGGTCCGGCGACTGCCGGCAGGCCGCGTCCGGCAGGCCGCTGATCGTCAGCTGAGGCAGCCCCTGTCCGATGCAGGCCTCGACCTGGACCACGGAGCCCTCGATACCCAGCAGCGACACGCACAAGGTCCGGCCAAGGTCCATCAGGCCACCCCGACCAGGTGCTCCACCTGCGCCGGGCCCCGCGGCGGCCGCAGGATGCCGACCACGTCGACCCGCAGGTCCGCGACGTCACCGACCAGGTCGTGGTGCTGGGCCAGCCACAGCCCCACCAGCCGACGCAATCGCAGCGCCTTCACGGCTGTGACCGCCTCCACGGGCGAGCCGAAGCCCACCCCCCGCCGTGTCTTGACCTCGCACGCCACCAGGCACGACCCGTCCATCGCGACCAGGTCCAGCTCGCCGTGCGGGCAGCGCCAGTTCCGGTCGACGAGGACCAGGCCCCGTTCGGTCAGGTACCGGGCCGCCAACCGCTCGCCATACCGGCCCAACGCGCCTCGCGCGTCCCCCTTTCCCGCCACTGCCACCGCCACCAGAGACCACCTCCGTGGCACACCCTGCCGGCCCTAGCGGCCGCGACCAAGTCGCGAGGTGCGGCCTGTGGACAGACGGCCCGCCCGGCATACCGGATGTGGACAACGGATACGCCGAACGACGTAGGGCTGCTGCTAGAGGTCGCCTAGAAGCCGCCATCCTTGGGCACTTCGAGGTCGCGCTTGGCCAGCTCCTCCACGTTGACGTCCTTGAAGGTCACCACCCGCACGTTCTTCACGAACCGCGCCGGCCGGTAGACGTCCCAGACCCAGGCGTCGGCCATCGTCACGTCGAAGTAGACCTCGCCGCCGTCGGAGCGGACCTTCACGTCCACCGAGTTCGCCAGGTAGAACCGGCGCTCGGTCTCCACCACGTGGGAGAAGAGCCCGACCACGTCGCGGTACTCCCGGTAGAGCTGCAGCTCCATCTCGGTCTCGTACTTCTCCAGGTCTTCCGAGCTCACTCGCGTCCTCCTTCGGCACCCACCATGGCCGGCTGCTCCAGCGGGGCCTCGAGCTCCGCCATCGGCAACCGCCAGGACCGGCGATGGTGCTCGCTCGGACCGTGCGCGACGATCGCGGCGAAGTGCTCCGGGCAGGAGTAGCCCTTGTTCAGCTCCCAGGCGTACGGCGAGTAGGACGGCGACAGGTCGACCATGATCGCGTCCCGCTCCACCTTGGCCAGGACGCTCGCCGCCGCCACCGAGGAGCACGACAGGTCCGCCTGGACCATGGTGCGCACCGGCGGGGTCGTCGGCGTCCCCGCGACCAGCCCGAGCAGGCCCACCCGCGCCGGGTCGGTGAGCCAGTCGTGGTTGCCGTCCAGGATGACCAGGTCGGGGACGGCGGGCAGCGCCGCCAGCGCCCGGTGCCCGGCCAGCCGTAGTGCGGCGATGATGCCGATCTCGTCGATCTCGGCCGGCGAGGAGTGGCCCACGGCGTACGCCCGGGCCCAACGCCGGATCTGCGGGACCATCCGCACCCGCGCCGCGGGGGTCAGCAGCTTGGAGTCCTTGACCCCGGCCGGAGCTGAGCGGCACTCCTGGTCGATGACCACGACTCCCACGGTGACCGGCCCGGCCAGCGCCCCCCTGCCCACCTCGTCCATCCCGGCCAGCAGCCGGTGGCCGGCCCGCTGCAACGCTCGCTCCACCCGAAGGGTCGGCTTGCGGGACGTGCTCCCGGCGGTCATGGCGTCGACGTCGTGACGGCCGGCTTGGGCGTCGTCGGCGCGGACTGCGACGGCACGTCGGCGAACGTCGCCGACGGCTGCCCCAGCCAGGCCCAGTCCGACAGTGGCCACACGACCGCCACCGCCCGCCCCACGACCAGGTCCACCGGCACGGAGCCCTGGCTGCCGTCCCCGCCGATCGGGTGGAACCGGGAGTCCGAGGAGTCCGAGCGGTGATCCCCCATCACCCACAGCCTCCCCGCCGGCACCACGATGTCGAACTTCACCGAGCTCGGTTCGTCTCCGGGTCGCACGTACGGCTCCTGCAGCGAGACGCCGTTGACCTGCAGCCGGCCCTGCTCGTCACAGCAGACCACGTGGTCGCCGGGCAGGCCGATGACCCGCTTGATCAGGTGCTTGCCCTCATCGTTGGGCAGCAGGCCGACGAACATCAACGTCTTCGCCACCGCCGCACCGAGCGGCCCGCGTTCGGGCTGCGCCACGTCGTCCAGCCAGTGGTCCGGGTCCTCGAACACCACGATGTCGCCACGCTCCAGGGCGAACGGCCCGGGGGTCAGCTTGCTGACGATGACCCGGTCGCCCTTGACCAGGGTGTCGTTCATCGACGCCGACGGGATGTAGAAGGCCTGCAGCAGCCAGGTCTTCACCACGAGGGACAGCAGCAGGGCCATCCCAACGACGATCACGGTCTCCCGAAGCATGGCGCGCACCGGGTGCCTCGGGGGCGGCGGCGGCGAGGCCTCCTCCTGTTGGGTCGGCACGTCGGCCGGCCCCTGGTGCTCCGGGCTGGCCAGACTCACCGGCTCATCCCCGCCCTGCCGGTATGTCGCTCAGCTGGCTCGCGGTGCCCACCGACTGGACCCGCGACGGCGGCCAGTACACGGCCATTGCGCGGCCGACCAGGTCGCCGACGCGGACCATGCCGCCGCCGGGGTCGCCGAGGTGGGCTCGGGAGTCGGCCGACTCGCTCCGGTGGTCACCCATGACCCACAGCCGTCCCGGCGGGACCAGGACGTCGAAGCGGACGTCGCTGGCGGCGTCGCCGGGGAAGAGGTACGGCTCGCTCACCGTGACACCATTGACCTGCATCGCCCCGTCCTGGTCGCAGCACACCACATGGTCGCCGGGTAGTCCGATCACACGCTTGACGTAGTCGCTCTCCCCCGTGTCCACCGACAGCAGCGAGGCCAGCGAGCCCAGCACCCGCCCGACGATACCCCCCGAGGCTGCGTCCCGATCGGATCGGCCCGCGAACACCGTGGTGCCGTCGAACACCACCACGTCGCCTCGCTGGACCGAGGCTGCGACCCCCGGCCGCAGGACGACGATGCGGTCGCCCGGGCGCAACGTCGGCTCCATCGAGGCCGAGGGGATGGCGTAGGACTGCACCGCGAACGCCCGGACCAGCGCCAGCACCAGCAACGCCGCGACGAGCAGAACCAGCAGCCGCCGGCCCCGCCGAACCGGGTCACCGACGACCGGAGACGAGGGATCGGGTGCGGCAGTCATGCTGCCGCGACCCTAACCGCCCGCTCGTGCCGCAGGACAGCCGGCAGCTCAGCGCGTCGGGACGGTCTCGCGCTTCTCCTTGATCTTGGCAGCCTTGCCGCGCAGGTCGCGCAGGTAGTACAGCTTCGCTCGGCGCACGTCCCCGCGGGTGACGATCTCGATCTGCTCCACCACCGGGCTGTGGACCGGGAAGGTCCGCTCGACTCCGACGCCGAAGCTCACCTTGCGGACGGTGTACGTCTCGCCGACGCCGGACCCGTGCCTGCGGATGACCACGCCCTGGAAGACCTGGACCCGGGACCGCGTGCCCTCGATGACCTTGACGTGAACCTTGACGGTGTCACCGGGCCAGAACTTCGGGATGTCGTCGCGCAGGCTGGCCTTGTCGACGTCGTCGAGCTTGTTCATCGTGGGTCGCTTTCCCGCCGGTGCCACAGGTCACCGATGTGATGGAGTTGGAGGACAACCGGCGTGCCTGAGGGCCCGGCGTCGCTCACCCCCTGTGGCAGGGGCACGACCTGGCCAGCACGCAACCTGGCAAGTCTGCCACACCCCTCGCCACGGCCCGAAATCACGCTGCACGCAAGGGCGAGTCACGGCCCGCAATCACGGCCGGGAATGCTGCCCCGGGACTGTGACTTTCGTCTGAGGCCGGGGTCGGACCGGCCATGTTCAGGTGGCCAGGCCGATGAACGCGTCGATCAGCGCTGCCGCCGCGGCCTCGACGTGCTGGCCCGTGGTGCCGCGCCCCAGGGACAGGCGCACCGTCCCTCGGGCCTCGACCGGGTCCAGGCCCATGGCGAGCACCGCCTTGGAGGGAGTGTGGACCCCGGAGTGGCAGGCTGAGCCGGTCGCGGTGGCCACGGTCGGGCATGCCTCGAGCAGGTCCCAGCCGGCGACGGCGGGGAAGGTGACCAGCAGGGTGTTGGGCAGCGCGCCCTGGAGCGGAGTCAGGCGAAGCAGCCCAGGGATCGCGGCCTGCAGTCGCTGCCCGAGCTCGTCACGCAAGGTCGCTGTGCGGGCCGCCTCCTCGCGCAGGTCCTGCTGGGCGAGGGCGCACGCGGCACCGAGTGCGACGATCCCGGCGACGTTCTCGGTTCCGGGGCGCAGCCCGTGCTCCTGCCCGGCGCCGCGCAGCACCGGGGCCAGCGGTGTGCCGGTGCGCACATACAGGGCTCCGACGCCCTTGGGTGCGTAGAGCTTGTGCCCGGCGATCGAGAGCAGGTCCACTCCGAGGTCGTCGACGTCGACGGGGACCTTGCCGACGGCCTGTGCGGCATCGGTGTGTACGAGCGAGCCGACGGCCCGGGCTGCGGCGGCGACGTCGGCGACGGGCATGAGTGCGCCGGTCTCGTTCTGCGCGAGGATGATGCTCACCAGCGCGACGTCCGTGCTGAGCGCGGCTCGGAACGCCGGCAGGTCCAGGTGCCCGTCGCTCGTGACGGCGACGGTGCTGACGTCCCAGCCGTTGGCGGCCAGGTGTGCCAGGGGCTGGACGGTGGCGGGGTGCTCGACGGCGGAGGTCACGATGCGGCGCCGGTCGGCTGGCGCTGCTGCTGCCACTCCGCGCAGGGCGAGGTTGCTCGACTCGGTGCCGCCGGAGGTGAAGACGACCTCGCCCGATTGGGCCCCGATCAGAGCAGACACCTGGTCGCGCGCGACCGTCACGGCCTGCGCGGCCCGGCGCCCCGGCGCGTGCGGGCTGGAGGGGTTGGCGAACTCCTCGGTGAGGAAGGGCAGCATCGCCGCGAGCACCTGTGGGGCGATAGGGGTCGTGGCGTTGTGGTCGAGGTAGATCACCTCGTCTGTCATAGCCATCTCCTCAAGACGTCCTGCTCGCACACCTTGCCCAGGTGGAAGGCCCGGACCGGTGGCCGCAACCTGAGCAGGCTGGGCGTAGAGGCCACCCGAGCCCGACCCGGCGCGGCCGTCGCCCATTTCCATGAAGCGGCCAAGTGCCGTCGAACCCGCCCGCGGACCCCGCGCCGACGCACCCCCCCGGTGGATGAGGAACGAGGCCTCGTACGGTGCGGCCGGGCAGCGGTAGAGCGAGAGGCGGTCGCGATCAGGACCCGACATCCCACGACCCTGGATCGAGCAACCAGACTAGACACCGCGCGGTGCGAAGCGGGCTAGCGGTGCCGAGGCGAAGGCCCGCAACCGCGGGCCTTCGCCTCGGCTCAGCCCCGGCCGAGCCGGCGCCGGTCCTCGTCGTCGAGGTCCACCGAAGCGAGCAGGTCCGGGCGGCGCTCCGCCGTGCGGCGCAGGCGTTGCTCCCTGCGCCAGCGGGCGATCTGGCCGTGGTGACCGGACAGGAGCACCTCCGGCACCGCATACCCGCGCCAGACCGGTGGTTTGGTGTAGACCGGGTACTCCAGCAGGCCGTCCTCGTGGGACTCCTCGACAAGTGATGCGGCGTTGCCGACCACGCCGGGAAGCAACCGCGCCACGGCCTCGACGACGGCCAGCACCGCGACCTCGCCGCCGTTGAGCACGTAGTCCCCGAGGGAGACCGGGGTCACGGGCATCAGGTCGGCCGCCGCGGCATACACCCGCTCGTCGATGCCTTCGTAGCGCCCGCAGGCGAAGGCCAGCCACGGCTCGCCGGCCAGCTCGCGGGCCAGCGCCTGGCTGAACGGGACCCCGCTCGGGGTGGGGATCAGCAGCCTCGGCGTCCCGGGCCCGCTGGCGAGCAGGAAGTCCAGCGCCTCGCCCCATGGCTCGGGCCGCATGACCATCCCAGCGCCGCCGCCGTACGGCGTGTCGTCAACGGTGCGGTGCCTGTCGTGGGCGAAGTCGCGCAGGTCGTGGACGCGCAGGTCCACCAGCCCGTCCGCGCGTGCGCGGCCGATGACGGACAGCTCAAGCGGGGTCAGGTAGGCCGGAAAGATCGTGACGACGTCGATCCGCACGTCTTAGCCGTCCAGGTCGAGCAGGCCGGGCGGCGGGTCCACCACGACCCGGCCGCCGGCCACGTCCACGGCCGGGACCAGCCGGTGCACGAACGGCACGTATGCCGTGCGCCCACCGACCAGCCTGACCTCCAGCAGGTCCTGGGCCGGCCGTGGCTCCAGCCCGCTCACCTGCCCGATCACCTCACCGGTGGTCAGCTCGACCCGCAGGCCGACCAGCTGGTGCTCGTACCACCCCTCCGCGGCCGCCTGGGTGTCCGCGGCCGCCTGGCCGTCGTCGGCTTCCCCGGCTTCCCCGGCGATCTCGCCGAGCAGCAGCCGGACTCCGCGGAGGCGCTCCGCCGCCGTGCGGTCCTGCACCCCGTCGAAGGCGAGCAGCCGCACGACGCCGTGCAGCCGCGCGCTGCGCAGGGTCAGCGGTCCCGCCTCGGCGGGATCGGTCAAGAACCGCGTCCCAGTACGGAACCGCTCCCCCGGCGAATCCGTGTGGACCTGGCAGGTCACCTCGCCATGCAGGCCGTGAGGCCGGCCCAGCCGGGCGACGACGATCCCCACGGCGGCAGCGACCGGCGTCAGCGAACCCGGTCGGTGTCGACGATGTCGACCCGCACCTGGTGCCCGCCGGAGAGCGCCCCCATCACGGTGCGCAGTGCCGCGGCGGTGCGGCCGGACCGACCGATGACCCGACCCAGGTCCTGCGGGTGCACTCGCACCTCGAGCACCTCACCACGGCGGCCGCTCTTGCGCCGCACCTCGACCTCGTCGTCATGGTCGACGATGCCCTTGACCAGGTGCTCCAGGGCCTCCTCGAGCACGGTCAGGCCTCGGCGTCGTCGACCGCAGCCGCCGGCTGGGCCTCCCTGCCCGGGCGACGACGGCTCGCGGTGGCGTCCTTAGGGTCCTGCGTGGTGCCGGCGGCCGCGATCGCCGCCTCGTAGAGCGACCGCTTGTCCGGCTGGGGCGCCTTCACCTTCAGCGTGCCTTCGGCTCCGGGCAGGCCCTTGAACTTCTGCCAGTCCCCGGTCACCTTCAGCAGCGCCTGCACCTGCTCGGTGGGCTGCGCGCCGACCCCGAGCCAGTACTGCGCCCGCTCGGAGTCGATGTCGATCAGGGACGGCTCCTCGGTCGGGTGGTACTTGCCGATCTCCTCGATCGCCCGGCCGTCGCGCTTGGTGCGGGAGTCCATGACGACGACGCGGTAGTACGGTGCCCGGATCTTGCCCAGGCGCTTCAAACGGATCTTGACGGCCACGTGCGTGGACACTCCTGTTTCGTCGTGGTGGTGGTGGGCGCGTGAGCCTCGGGTGGGGAACACCGAGGTCACGAAGCGTGCCGGGCGCGACGCACCGTGGAGAGAGGGGCCACGGCGGACGTGTGCAGCCGACATTCTGCCAGACATGGGGTCCGGTCACGAACCGCCGCAGTCAGGCGGCCCGCGGGCCATGATGAGCAACCGCGGCGCGTCGTCGACGAACGGTTCGCCGGCCACCATCCTGGTATGCAGCGCGCGCAGCCGGCTCGCTGCGCGCGGGGTCGAACCCGGGCAGCTGCCAGGGGACCCGGCGGGCGTACCACACGAGTGCCCCTACGTCGGTGAAGCGGCGACGACCGTCATGAACCTCCCTGCCGCGCAACCACGAGCCCGGCGTCGGTCACCGCCTGGACCAACGGACCAAGCTCCACCCCGCCCGGCACCTGCCGGGGCGTGGTGCCGAGGGCTGCGCGCAGGACCAGTCCGTCACGTGAGGACACCTGTTGGGTCAGGAAGGCACCGCCGGGGCGGAGGACACGACGAACCTCGACCGGGTCGTAGCGCTCGTGCCGCGCCAGGACAACCGCGAAGGTGTTTGCGGGGAACGGCAGGGCGAGGTCGTCTCCGGTGGGGTAGACGCGTATGCCGAGTGGGGCCAGTCGGGCCCGGGCCACCGGCAGGTTTGGGGTCCATGCTTCCGTAGCGGCTGACCGGTCGGGCAGCGGCGCCAGGCCGGCCAGCACCTCACCACCTCCGGTGCCGAGGTCCAAGACCGGGCCGCCGCCGGCTCGCACCAAAGTCCTGGCCAGGGCCGGGTAGTCCCACGGCGGAGGCTTCTCGAGGATACGGCCGGCGACCGGGTCGAAGTCCCAGCCCGACATCGGCGCCGCCAGCGCCCAGGCGAGCAGCGCGTCATACGAACCCGGGGGGTGGTTCAACGGCTCTCCCAGGCCTCCGGCCGCGCCGCAAGCGCCGAGACGTGGCGCGGCAGCTTGCCGCTGCGCACCTGCTCGAGGCTGGTCTCGTCGAGCACCCGCCGCAGGCTGGCGCGCACCGCCACCCAGACCACGGGCAGGTGCTCGGCGGCGCCGGTGTATGCCGTCTCGTGCGGCCGTAACCCCCGCACCTCCGCTAGCGGGCCGTCCACTGCGCGAAACACCTCGCCTAGCGAGATCTCGCGGGCCGGTCGGGCCAGGCTGTAACCGCCGGCCGAGCCCCGCCGGCTGAGGACGATGTGCGCTCGGCGTAGGTCGCCCAGGATCGCCTCGAGGAACTTGCGCGGCAGCTGCTGCCGCTGGGCCAGGGCGTCCACCGACACCGGGGCGCCGCCCTCGCTGGCGGCTTCGGCCAGGGAGAGCAGCGCCCGGACGGCGTAGTCGGTCTTGGCCGAGATGTCCACGCCCGCATTGTGGACCATCTCGACGGGCCAGGGGCTCATGGCGGGGCTAACGGTTGCCCGACACCCCGCGGTTTCGTCGGATGCTGTTGTCGAACGAGGCGAATACCGCGTCCACCATGATGCCGATGACCAGGATGGCGATCATCAGGGCGATCATGTACGTGGGCTCGCCCAGCTCCCGGCTCTGGGTCAGGAACTGCCCCAGGCTCGGCCGGTAGGCGATGGCGACGATGAGCTCCCCGGCCAGCAGCGAACGCCAGGCGAAGGCCCAGCCCTGCTTCAAGCCGGAGACGATGCTCGGCAGCGCGGCCGGCAGGATCACGTGCCGGTACAGCGCCAGCCCGTTGGCACCGATGTTGCGGCCGGCCCGGACCAGCAGCGGCGGGACATAGTCCACCCCGCCGATGACGCCGTTGGCGATCGAGGGCACCGCGCCGATGAGGATCACGAAAAGGATCGCCTGCTCGGACAGCTGGAACAGCAGGATGGCCAGGGGGAACCAGGCGATGGAGGGCATCGTCTGCAGACCGGTGATCAGCGATCCGATCGCCGCCCGCAGGAACTGGGACTGGGCGACCGCAACCCCGAGGACCAGTCCGACCACCGCCGAGACGGCGAACCCGACGACCCCTCGGGCCAGGGTGATGCCGGTGGCCTGCCAGAAGGTGCCGGTGCCCAGGCTGTCCAGCAGGGTCCGCAGCGTGGGGACCGGGCCCGGCAGCACGTAGGAAGGCTTCCAGCCGCTCCAGACCACGACCTGCCAGACGAGCACGGCGAGCGCGACCGCGGCCAGCTTCGGCCACGTCCAGGCCCATAGTGCGCCCGGCGTCCTGGTGGACGTCGACGCGGTTTCCAGGGCGTCCAACCCACGCAGCTGCTGCTCCTGCTGCGACGCGGTGAGCGCGGGGCGGGTGTCAAGCGCCATGACGGGCAACCTCCTCGCGCAGAGCCGTGGTGATCTCGGCGGACAGGCCGGACACGGCGGGGTCGTCGAACCGGCGTGGCCGCTCGATGTCGACGGCGTACTCCTGGACGACCCGGCCGGGACGGCTGGACAGCAGCACGATCCGGTCGCCGAGGCGGACCGCCTCGCGCACGTTGTGCGTCACGAACAGCACGGTCAACCGGCGCTCGCGCCAGATCGACTCCAGCTCGTCGTGCAGCAGGTCCCGGGTCATCGCGTCCAGCGCCCCGAACGGCTCGTCCATCAGCAGGACGGGCGACTCGGTGGCCAGCGTGCGCGCCAGGGCCACGCGCTGCCGCATGCCGCCGGACAGCTCGTGCGGCCGCCGGTCGGCAAAGTCGGCGAGGTGCACGGCGGCGAGGAACTGCCGCGCCCTGTCCTCCCGCTCGGCGGCGCCGATGCCCTTCAGCCGCAGCGGCATGGCCACGTTGTCCAGGGCGGAAAGCCAGGGGAACAGAGCCGACTCCTGGAACATCAGCGCGGCCTGCCCGTCGACAGCGATGGTGCCAGAGCTGGCCTCGTCCAGGCCGCTGACCAGGTTCAGCAACGTCGACTTGCCGCAGCCGGACGCGCCGACCAGGCAGACGAACTCCCCGGGCCGGGCGGTGATCGAGACCCGGTCCAGGGCCAGCAGGCCTCCTCCGGTGTCGTACCGCTTACTGACGTTGGCGATGACGACCGCAGCCTCGACCGCGGGCCAGGACCCTGAGCCCACCGCGTTCGTACTGGGGGCGCTGCTGGGGAATGTCACGCTCACGAGGTCACCGCCTTCTTGCCGCGCTCCTTGAGGAGCTGGTTGAGCAGGGTCAGGTCGACGAGCTTGTCCAGTTTCGGCTCGGTCTTGAGAACCCTCACCGCGTAAGCGTGCTGGGCACCGGTGAGGATGGAGCTGGCGATCGGGTCGACCGTGAAAGTGAGGGACTTCCAGGACGCCGAGATGACGTCGGCCGCCAGCGGCTTGCCGGAGACGGCGGTGATGACGTCGCCCACGTCCTTTTGGGCCTTGGATGGGGAACTGCCGATGAATTCGGCTGCGTCCAGGTCACCGGCGAGCAGCGCCTTGACGGAATCGGAGTGGTCCCGCAGGAAGTCGGTGCGCACCGACAGGACGGTGACGGCGAACTGCTGGTTGGGCCACAGGTCGCGCTCGTCAACCAGCACCTTGCCGCCGGCCTTGACCAGCCGGGTGGCGTACGGCTCGGGCACCCAGGCTCCTGCGATCAGCTTCTGGGCGAAGGCGTCCAGGATCTGGGCGTTCTTCTGCGGGGCGATGTTCACGTCGCCGCCGCCCTGCAGGTCGCTGCTGAGCTTCTGGGTCCCGAGCCAGTACCGCAGCGCGATGTCCTGGGTGTTGCCCAGGCCGGGCGTGGCGATCTTCTTGCCCTTGAGCTGGGCAGGGCTGGTGATGGCGGGGTCGACGACCAGGGCGGCGCCGCCGCTGGCGGCACCGGCAACCACCCGGAGCGCCTCGCCGTTGCTGTTGAGGTAGGTGTTCACCGACGGTCCCGGGCCGACGTAGGTGGCGTCGATGGCGCCGGAGCGCAGCGCCTCCATCGCCTCGGTTCCGTCGTTGAAGGTCTTGATCTCCAGCTTGGTCTTGCCGAGGTGCTTGACGAACAGCCCCTCCTTGTCGCCGACGATGGCCGTGGCGTGGGTCACGTTGGGGAAGTAGCCAAGGCGGACGACGTCTGCCGCATTGGAGCCGCCACTTGCGGAAGCGTCGTTGCTGCCGCAGCCGGCGAGCGTGCTCACGGCGGCAACGGCTGCGGCTACTGCGACCGCGAGGCGGGTGGGGGTACGGCGCATGGATCCTGCTCCTTGCCGGGTCGGTGCTTGCCGACCGAGTTGACTGACTTCGGTGATGCGCAGACAGGCTGGCAGACGCAGCAACAACGGCGCTCGCCGCTTCCTGTTCTCCGATCTACCCTACATAATAGGTAGGTCATGTGGGAGCAGCAGCCGTTTCCCAAAACTCGGACGACCGGCGTCGCTTGGGCCGGACGCACTGAGGACGATGGCGGCTGTGGCGCGGGTGGCCCAGGGGCGAACACGTATGCTGTGCCCGTCTCCGCCGGGAGCCCGGCAGGCCGCAGGAGCCCCGGGGGCGTGGCAGCGCAGGGGGCCGCCACGCCCCGGACATCACGGGTCGTAGCTGTCGTCGCCCAGCGCCGCGCTGCAGGAACGGCCCCGGCTGATGGCAGGGGTGGGGGACGGTGCCGGGTCAGATGCGGTTGCCGCGCAGGATGACCGCCGCCGGGTGCCCGAGCACCTCGATGTCCGCCCGGGGATCCGCGTCGTAGACCACCAGGTCGGCCGGGGCGCCCTCGTCCAGGCCGGGCCGCCCAAGCCAGGCTCGGGCCGACCAGGTGGCCGCAGCCAGCGCCTCCAGCGTGCTGAGCCCGGCGCGGGTCAGCTCCAGCGCCTCCGCAGCCACCAGGCCGTGCGGCAGGTACCCGCCGGCATCGGTGCCGAGGTAGACGGGCACCCCGGCATCGTGGGCGTCCCCGATCGTCTGGTAGCGACGACGGTGCAGGTCACGGATGTGCGCGGCATAGATCGGAAACTTCGCCTCCGCCGCCGCCGCGATGCCCGGGAAGTTGGCGATATTGACCAGGGTCGGCACGATCGCAACACCCGCGGCAGCGAAGGCGGCCGTCGTGTCGGGCAGCAGCCCGGTGCCGTGTTCGATGCAGTCGGTGCCCGCAGCCGCGAAGTCGCGCAGCGACTCCTCGCCGAAGCAGTGCGCGGTGATTCGGGCGCCCTCCTCGTGCGCGGCCGCGACGGCGGCCCGTACCGCCCCGGCCGGCCAGCAGGGCTCCAGGTCTCCGGTGTCGCGGTCGATCCAGTCGCCGACCAGCTTCACCCAACCGTCCCCGGCCCGGGCCTCCTGCCGGACATAGGAGACCAGGTCCTCCGGCTCGATCTCGTGACCGTAGTTGCGCAGATACCGCCGCGTGCGGGCGATGTGTCGTCCGCAGCGGACGATCCTCGGCAGGTCGTCCCGGTCATCGACCCAGCGGGTGTCTGCCGGCGAGCCGGCATCGCGGACCAGAAGGGTCCCGGCGTCGCGGTCGGCCAGCGCCTGCTGCTCGGTCGTGGCGCGGTCGACGGCACCGCCGCGGTCGAGCCCCACGTGGCAGTGGGCGTCGACCAGGCCGGGCAGGACGTACCCCGAAACCGTCTGCCACTCCCCTGCGGGCGCGGCGTAGGTGATCCGCCCCCCGACCACCCATAGCTCGTCGCGGACCTCCTGCGCGCCCAGCAGGATGCCTCCGCGCAGGTGCAGCACCCCAGCCTTCATGCCGGGACCTTACGGGGTCGGATATCCGATTGGCCGGAGCGGGACCCGTGGCTACCGTCGCCAGGGTGGACCCCGCCGCGCAGGAGCTGGTGCAGCGCTGCACCGACCTGGTCCGCGGGCGCCGCGTGGTGCTGGTCGGCGGGGTGCTGGCGGGCAGCACCCGCCGGGTGCAGCAGCTGCGCTCGTTCGGTGCTGCCGACGTGCTCGTGGTCGCGGAGGGGCTGGGGACGGGTGGCCTACCGACGCCGGCAGAGGCGACCAGCGTCGTCGTCGAGCCCACGGTCCGGGCCGAACGGATCAGCGACGAGGTGGCCGGCTGGATCGCGTTCGCCGCCGACCCGCCCGCCCCGGCCCGGGCGGCCGTGGAGCGGTTCGACCCGGACCATTCTGCGGTCTGCCTGCTGGGCCCGTTCGCCACCGTCGCGGACTACCTGGGCCGGACAGTGCTCGGCGGTCGCACCCCGGCGGCGCAGGCGCTGGAGGACAAGACCCTGGCCGACGGCCTGTGGGACCGCGCCGGGGTGGCCCGGGCGCCGTCGGCGGTGGTCGAGTGCCGCTGGGTGGACCTGCGAGAGGCGATGTCGGCGCTGGACCGCGGTGACGGGACGGTGTGGGCGGCCGACGCGTCGGACGGCGTCAACGGCGCAGGGGACGGCGTCCGCTGGGTCCGCGACGGCACCGAGGCCAGGGCCGCCTTGGATCACCTGGCCGCGATGTCCCGCCGTGTCCGGGTGATGCCGTTCCTGCCTGGCGTGCCGTGCAGCATCCACGGGTTCGTCGTCGACGGCGGGGTGGCGGCGTTCCGGCCGGTGGAGCTGGCCGTCCTACGCGGGGTGGACGGCGCGGGGTTGGCCCGATTCGTCAGCGCTGGGATCTCCTCCTGCTGGGAGCCGCCGGCCACCGACCGGGAGGTCATGCGCGACGTCGCTCGCCGGGTGGGTGCGCACCTGGCGCAGGTGGCCGGGTTCCGGGGCGGCTTCTCCGTGGATGGGGTGCTCACCGCCCAGGGGTTCCTGCCGACCGAGCTGAATCCCCGGTTCTCCGGTGGCCTCAACACCATCGCCCATGGCGTTCCGGAGCTGCCGCTGGAACTGCTGCAGGGCGCGGTGGTCCGGGGGGTGGACGTCGGCGCACGCCCCGAGGTCGTCGAACAGGCGCTGCTGCCCGCCGCGGACGCCCGCCCGTTCGGCGCGATGCACGCTGTCGTCACCGACCGGACGCCGGCCAGGACCGAGGCGGTGGTGGTGACCGGCGGGCCCGGCCGGCTCGCCCCGGCCGCGCCCGGTGACCCGGTGGCGGGAACCCTGGAACTCGGTCCGTCCGCGCTGGGGGGGCTGGTGCGGTTCGTGCCGGCCGAACAACGGCCGGGTATGCGGTTCGCGTCCTGGTCGGTCGCGGCGCTGGCTCTCGCGGACCGGCTGTGGCACACCGGCTTCGGCGAGTTGCACGTAGCCCCCGAGGTCCGTCACTAGCCACCAGCTACCAGCTACCAGCTACCAGCTCGCGACCCCCGCCTCCTCCCCGCTTGTTGCTCCGGAGGCACCGAAATGGGCGCTCGGACGCGCAAATTCGGTGCGCACGGAGCAACAAGGCAGGGGTGGGTCAGCCGCCGCCGAGGAACTTCTCGAACCCCTTGGGCAGCTCGAGCTCGGCCCCTGATGCGGTGTCAGGCTCCTCGCCGAGGCCGAACGCCCGGTTGGTCGCCGCGGTCCGCGCCGCCGCGGACCTCGCCGCCGCCTGCCGCTCCTGGGCTGCCCGCTTGGCCGGGTTGCCGCTCTTGCCCTTGGCCCGCTGCGGGGGCTTCGCCTTGCTGCGCGAGCCGCCCGGCATACCGGGCATGGCCGGCATCCCGGGGATGCCAGTGCCGCCGCGGCGCATCGACCGCATCATCTTCTGCGCCTGGCCGAAGCGCTCCAGCAGCTGGTTGACCTCCGACGGGGACACTCCGGCGCCGCGGGCGATCCGGGTCCGCCGGGAGCCGTTGATCTGCTTGGGGTGCGAGCGCTCGAACGGCGTCATCGACTGGACCATGGCCTCGACCCGGACGAACTCCCCTTCGTCCAGGGCGTCCAGCTGCTCGCGCATCTGGTTCATCCCGGGCATCATCGCCAGGATCGACTTCAGCGAGCCCATCTTCTTGATGGCGGCCATCTGCTGCATGAAGTCGTCGAAGGTGAAGTCCTCGTCCTCCAGGAACTTCCGGGCCATCTCCGCGGCCTGAGCCCGGTCGAAGGCGCGCTCCGCCTGCTCGATGAGCGTCAGGACGTCACCCATGTCCAGGATGCGCGAGGCCATCCGGTCGGGGTGGAAGGTCTCGAAGTCGCTGACCTTCTCCCCGGTCGAGGCGAAGAGGATCGGCCGGCCGGTGACCCGGACGACCGACAGCGCCGCTCCGCCGCGGGCGTCGCCGTCCAGCTTGGACAGGACCACCCCGGTGAAGTCGACGCCCTCCTGGAACGCCTGCGCCGTCTCGACCGCGGCCTGTCCGATCATCGCGTCGATGACGAAGAGCACCTCGTCGGGCCGGACGGCGGCCCGGATGTCGGCGGCCTGCTGCATCAGGTTGGCGTCGATCGCCAGCCGCCCGGCGGTGTCCACGATGACGACGTCGTGCTGCCGGGAGCGGGCCTCGGCGACACCGCGCCGGGACACCTCCACCGGGTCGCCGAACGAGCGGGTCCCCTCACCGGTCTCCACGGCCGCGTCGTAGCCGGCGACGTTGCCGCGTTCCGGAGCAAAGACCGGCAACCCCGCCCGCTCCCCGACCACCTGCAGCTGGGTCACCGCGTTCGGGCGCTGGAGGTCGGCGGCGACGAGCAGCGGGGTGTGGCCCTGGTCCTTCAGCCACTTGCCGAGCTTGCCGGCCAGGGTGGTCTTTCCGGAGCCCTGCAATCCGGCCAGCATGATCACCGTCGGCGGGTTCTTGGCCAGGTTGAGCCGCCGGGTCTGGCCGCCGAGGATGTCGACGAGCTCCTCGTTGACGATCTTGACGACCTGCTGGGCGGGGTTGAGCGCGGCACTGACCTCCGCACCGAGCGCCCGCGCGCGGACCGCCGCGCAGAACTCCCGGACGACCGGCAGTGCCACGTCGGCGTCGAGCAGGGCCACGCGGATGTCGCGGACGGTGGCGTTGACGTCGTGCTCCGAGAGCCGGCCCTTGGTCCGAAGGTTGCGGAACGTCTGGGTCAGGCGGTCGGACAGGCTGGTGAACACCGGGACAGGCTATCTG
>DASSLY010000074.1:0-30535 GCA_035689185.1 Dermatophilaceae bacterium | reverse complement strand
GCCCTCGTCGCGATCGAGCACACCCTGCTGACCGCCATCTGGCACATGATCACCGCCGATGTCGGCTACACCGACCTCGGCGGCGACTACTACACCCGCCGCAACCCTGACAAGACCAAGCAGCGCGCCCTGGCTCAACTCGCCAGCTCGGCTACACCGTCACCCTCGACCCGCTACCCGCCGCTGGGTGACCTCCCCGGCCGAGAGCCATCTTCACGTCAGATGTTCGAGGACGCCGGGGTCACCTTGACCACGGTCGCCACCGACATCAATGGCCGCTCCGGACCCGCCACGCTCGCCCGCCCTGAACGAGGGCGTCCGTGCTGCGGCGGTGTTGGCCGACCCCCGGCTGCCGGGCTTGCGACGAGTTCCCGGTGCTGACCGCGGCGTTGACCGCGGGCGTCCGTGCTGCGGCGATGTTGGCCGACCCCCGGCTGCCGGGCTTGCGACGAGTTCCCGGTGCTGACCGCGGCGCTGACCGACGGTGTCCGTGCTGTGGCGGTGTTGGCCGACCCCCGCGTGCCCGGCTTGCGAGGAGTTCCCGGCGTTGACCGCGGTGCTGACCGCGGCGCTGTTCGCCGCCAGGTGACGGGTGCGACTTTGCTTGCCCCTACGCCGCTGCCTCAACTGGACCTCGACCACCCGGTATGCGGTCGCCTTGGCCCGTCAGCCGCGGCGGCGGTTCCCCGGCCTGCGCAACCGGCGCAGGCGTGTCTGGCGCAGCCGCGCGGCCGCGTCGTCCAGGGGCTCGGCGAGGCGGGCGCGCAGCCGCTGCGCCACGTCGCGCACCTGAGCCTTGCCGCTCTGCGGCCAGAGCCTGGCCCGCCAGCGCACGGAAAGCGGCCGGGCCGCGGCCACCGCCTTGAGCACCACCCGGGCGTCGGGTTCGATGGTGGGCCGTTGTGGGGCCGAGCCCTGCACCGGGCCTAGCGTCGGGCTGGGTGGGGCGTACCGCGCCCGCTCCAGCTCCATCACGACCCGGCCGAGCGCCTCGGCCGGCCCCCGGTCCAGGAAGGCCCGCTGCTCGTAGTAGGAGCGCAGCTGGCGCGGCGTGCGGGCCAGGTTCGGCGGCATACCGAGGTCGCCGAGCTGGGCGGACAAGGCGGCCCACTGAGCCTCCACGTGCTCGGCGTCGGTGCGGGCGGCCAGGACGGTCGCGCGCCGCCGCCATCTGGCGGCGGCCGGGACGACGAGGGCACCGGCCACGCCGAGCACGCCCGCGAGCAGCACCAGCCCCCAACCGGACAGCAGCCAGCGCACCACAGCCGGCCGGGCAGCCTCGTCGGTGGGCAGCAGGTCGGGGTTGGCGTCCAGGGAGTTGTCGCGCAGGGACCCTGTGCGGGAGGGGAGGGGGACCTCCTCCTGCGGTCCGCCGGCGTTGCTCGCCTGGTTCTGCGGGGAGGGCGTGGCGTAGGCCGGGGCCGTGCCGCTGCGGATCGAGGGGGTCGGCTCGAACCGGGTCCAGCCGATGCCGCCGAAGTACAGTTCGGGCCACGCGTGCGCGTCGCTGGCCGTGACGGTGTACTCGCCGCCGCTCTGGGTGCCGGGCAGGAACCCCTTCGCCATCCGGGCGGGGATCCCCAGCGATCGCGCCATCATCACCATCGCCGTCGCGAACTGGACGCAGTACCCCCGCTTGGTGGCGAGGAAGTTGGTGAGCGGGTCCAGCGGGGCGCCGTCGGCGCGGACCCCCGTCGGCGCCAGGGTGAGCGAGTAGACGAACCCGCCGTCCTCGCGGAGGAACTGCTGGACCGCCATCGCCTGGTCGTACCTGCTGGTGACGCCGGCGGTCAGGTTGGCGGCCAGCTCGCTGACCACTTCCGCCGAGGCCCGGTCCTGCTGCAATGACAGGAACCCGTCGTCGGGCGGGTCAATGCTGGACTGCCGCAACTGGGTCGGGGTGGCAGTCACCTGCAGGTAGCGCACGGAGTAGGAGGCCGGTCGCCGGCTCACCACGGCCTGCTGGGTGCGGCTGTCCACCCCCCAGTCCACGTCCATGTCGGCGGCGACGATGGGGTACGGCGCGGCCAGGCTGGGCGCGGCCAGGTTGTTGCGCGTCACCTCTAGCTCCCGCTGGACGCGCGCGATGCTGCCGGACAGGCCCGCCGGTGCGGGCACGGCCGGGTCGGCGCTCGTCACGGCGGCCGCGCCGAACGAGCTGGCCGGCCAGAGCCCGTTGCCGTACCTGGTGCTCACGCTTACCCGCAACGGCGGGGGGCTGGTGTCGTTGCTGCGGTAGACGAGCACGGGTGCGGTGCTCCGGCTGGCCAGGTCGGCAGCCAGGTCCAGGCTCTGGGAGAAGCCGACCGCCCCGCGGCCGCCGACAGCGTCATCGTTGCGGCCCAGGCCCTCCAGCAGGTAGCGCGTGGGCAGGTGCGGCAAGAACAGGGGGAGCATCACCGCGGCCACCAGCGCGGCGATCCCGAGGGACCGGGCCATCGCGGCGTAGCCGGTGACGCCGTTCTCGCCGAAGTCGCGGACCGGAGTCAGCGGCTTGGCCACCCGCGCCCCCCACCGGCGAACCAGCGACGTCCCCTGCCGCGCCACGAGCACCAGCCAGGCTCCCGCAGCGGCAACGAAGTACAACGGGTGCAGCGATCCGCCGCTGTTGGCGGCCGAGCTGAGGAAGACCGCCAGCAGGGGTAGCCCGGCCACGGACGGTGCTCGCCTGGTCACTGCCAGGTAGTCCACCACGGCCGCCACCAGCCCGACGGACGTGCCGAGCAGCAACCGGATCCCCCGCGTCGTCGGCGCCGGCGCGGTGTAGGTCTGCACCGTCTCGACGGCCTCGGTCAGCAGCACCCGGAATGCCTGCACCGTCTCCCCGGTCGGCAGGCCGTACCACAGGTGCCCTCGCCCGTACAGGGTCGTCGCCGTGAGCAGCACCACCACCAGCTGCAGCACCAGCACCTGCCAGCCGCGCAGCACCAGCCACCGGCCCAGCACGCCGCAGACGGCGACGACCAGGGTCACCAGCAGCACGTCGTTGACCCACGTCGGGTCCTCCAGCAGCGTCGTCAGCGGCCAGGTCGCGACCATCGTCGCGACCAGGGCGAGCAGGGCCTCGACCGGCCGAGCCCTGGTCACGATGCAGCCACCAGCCGGCCGCCGTCGACCAGTGACACCCCCGAGGTGGCGGTCAGCCCGGCCCAGGCCTGCGGCACGGTCGTCCCGGCTCGGACCACCACCGCGCTCCAGCCCGCGCCCAGCACCAGCTCGGCCAGGGCGGTCGTCCCGTCCTCACCCGCCCGCTCGGCCGTCCCGGCGAAGGAGCCCGCGGCCAGCATCAGCAGCAGTCCCGACCCCCCCGGCTGCCGCAGCGCGGCCAGCCGGCGGACCATCTCCTCGTCGTGGTCGGTCACCACCGCTAGCACCATCCCCCCGGCAGCCGACAGCGGCGCCGCCTCGTGCAGCACTCGGTCGAACGAGGCGTCCGGTGCCAGGTCGGCCACCGCGAGTGCGGCCAGCGCCGAGTCGACGTCCACGACTTCCACTGCCCGCGCCTCGGCGACCGTCTCCGCGCTGACCAGGTGCACGGCATACCCCTGTTCGGAGAGGTGGACCGCGACGGAAGCGAGCGCGGTGACCGCCCACTCGAACGAGCCGGCGCCCCCGGTGCCGCGGTGCCCGCTCCCGCGGGAGTCCAGCACCAGGACCGCCCGCCGCCGGGCCGGGCGGTCCTCCTGGCGCACCATCAGCTCACCGCGGTGCGCGGTGGCCGGCCAGTGGATGCGCCTCAGGTCGTCGCCGTCGCGGTAGCCGCGGATCGAGACGTCGTCCTCTCCGTGCAGGGCCACCATGTGCGGGATCGCGCCCTCGGCGCCGACCCCGTCGCCGCGCAGCCGGCTGCCGGCCAGCGGCTCCACCTTGGGCAGCACCAGCACATCGGCGGCGCCGGGCACCACCACAGCCGACGTGGCCAGCCCGAACGGGTCTCGTACCCGAAGCGTCAGCGGCCCGATCCGGTGCCGGCCGCGCACGTGGGAGCGGACCTGGTACACGACCTGGCGCACGTCGCCGCGATCCATCCGAGGCAGTACGAACCGGGGCCGGTCGCCGAGCACGTAGTCGATCCGCTCGTCGGCAAGCTGCACCGCTGTGGGACGACCCCGGCCGCCCTCGAAGCGGAGCTCGACCTGTGCCTGCTCGTCCACGGGCAGCCGGGCCGGGGTCACCGTGCGGGTCACGGTCAGGTCGGCGCGGGCGCGCCGGGCCAGCACGGCGCACATCAGCGGCAGCCCGACCAGCAGCACCCCGACCCGGGTCAGGTCGGCGAAGCCGAGGGCCATCCCGCACAGGACCAGGGTGGCCCCGGCCGCGATGAACGCCCGGCCGCGGGTGGTGAGCACCTCACGAATGCTTCCCATCGCACCCCGCCGGTATGCCGCTCAGCGCGCCGACGCGGGGACCGGGACCCGCCGCACGAGGTCGGAGAGCACCTCGGCCGCGGTGCGCCGGGCAAGCTGGCTCTCGCCGGACAGGATGATCCGGTGCGCCAGCACCGGCACCACGAGCGCCTGGACGTCGTCGGGCAGCACCCTGTCGCGGCCCGCCAGCGCGGCATAGGCCCGTCCGGCTCGCAGCAGGTGCAGGCTGGCTCGCGGCGAGGCCCCCAGGCGCAGCGCCGGAGTGGCGCGCGTCGCGGTCACCACGTCCACGACATACTGCTTCACCGCCGGTGAGGCGTAGATGGTGCGCACGGTGTCGATCATCTTGGCCACGCTGAAGCCGTCGGTGACCGGCAGCAGGTCCAGCAACGGCGAGGCGCCGCCGTGACTGTCCAGCATCGCCAGCTCCGCCGGCCCCGCGGGGTATCCCATCGAGATGCGGGCCATGAACCGGTCTCGCTGGGCCTCCGGCAACGGATAGGTGCCCTCCATCTCGATCGGGTTCTGGGTGGCCATCACCATGAAGGGGGTCTGCAGCTCGTAGGTCTGCCCGTCGACGGTGACCTGGCCCTCCTCCATGCACTCCAGCAGCGCCGACTGAGTCTTGGGTGAGGCCCGGTTGATCTCGTCCCCGACCACGATGTTGGCGAAGATGGCGCCGGGCCGGAACTCGAAGTCGCGCGCGTCCTGGTTGAAGACGCTCACCCCGGTGATGTCGCTGGGCAGCAGGTCGGGGGTGAACTGCACCCGCCGCACCGAACAGTCGATCGCCTTGGCCAGCGCCTTGGCCAGCATCGTCTTGCCGACCCCGGGCACGTCCTCGATCAGCAGGTGGCCGCCGGCGAGCAGCACGGTGACGGCCGTGCTCAGCACGTCCGGCTTGCCCTCGATGACGGTGGCCATGGCCAGGCGGATGGCGCTGGCCACCTCGGTCACGGCGTCCAGGCCGGCGCTGTCGGTCCCGATGGCGCCGCCGATGGCGCCGCTGGCCTCGCCGCCCCCGGCGGCGCGGTCAGCGGCACGCGCCAGCCGGCTGCCCTGCTGGGGGTAGCCCGGGGAGCTCATGTGCCGATCTTGCCTCATTGCGCTCCTGCCGCCATGGCCCGTGCGTCAGTGGAGCCCCCGGGTGCTCCTGGCAGACGGCGACGCCGCGCCGCCGCAGGCACAACGGCCAGGCCACGGGGAAAGTTGCCGCGCGGCCTCGCCCTTGCCTCCCATGCCGCTCTCGTGCCGGCTCACGCCGGACGGCCTTCCCGCCACCTCCCCTCCACTCCGACGTACCCGCTCTGACCTGCGCAAACAACGCCTGCGTGGGACGAGACACCGGTGTGGGAGGCTTGATCGTGGAGTAAAGTGGAGTAAGGTGGGGGAAATCGGCAGGAGCGGTTGAGGGGAGGCGGTGCCCGGTGTTCCTCGGCACCCACCACCTGCGCCTGGACGAGAAGTCGCGGATGTTCCTGCCGGCGAAGTTCCGCGACCGGCTGGCCGACGGACTCGTCGTCACCCGGGGCCAGGAGCGGTGCCTCTACGTGTTCCCGATGGAGGAGTTCGTCTCGGTCGCTCAGGCGGTGCGCGCGGCGCCCGTCACCAGCAAGGCCGCCCGGGACTACCTGCGGGTGTTCCTGTCCGGGGCATCCGACGAGGTGCCCGACCGGCAGGGCCGGGTGACCATCCCGGCCGCGCTTCGCACCTATGCCGGGCTCACTCGGGAGTGCACCGTCATCGGCGCAGGCTCCCGGGTCGAGGTGTGGGACGCCGCCGCGTGGGCGGCATACCTGGAGCAGACCGAGCCGGCCTTCGCCGAGCAGGCCGAGGAGGTGATCCCCGGACTTCTGTGAACCCCGACCCCCCCGTGGGGCCAGTTCTCCATCCGACTGCCAGCCGATCCCGGGATCACTTCCCCGGTCCCGGGCCCGACCGGCGGCGCCGCCCGACTTCATCGCGGGCTGACGGGCCGCTGACCACCGCAGCGGCTGGAGACCTGACCGCATGGACCTCGCCAACCCACCACTGCCGACCAACCGCCGGACGACACGGAAAGGGCCCGCCGTCACCGTCATGAGCACCGCCGCCGACAGGCACGTCCCCGTGCTGCTCGGTCCCGTCGTCGACCTGCTCGCGCCAGCGCTGGCAGCGCCGGGCTCGGTGCTCGTCGACGCCACCCTGGGAATGGGTGGTCACAGCGAAGGCGTGCTCCTGCGGTGCCCGCAGGCACGGGTCGTCGGAGTCGACCGCGATCCGCAGGCCCTGGCCATGGCCCGGGAGCGGCTGGCGGGCTTCGGCGAACGCTTCCTGGGGGTCCACGCGGTCTACGACGAGCTGGCCGACGTGCGGCGCGCCCTGGGGCTGGGCCCCGTTCAGGGCGTCCTCCTGGACCTGGGCGTGTCCTCCTGGCAGCTGGACCACGCCGAGCGCGGCTTCGCCTACCGGCACGACGCGCCGTTGGACATGCGGATGGACCAGACCCACGGGATCACCGCCGCGCAGGTCCTGAACTCCTACACCGCGGCCGACCTGCGTCGCATCCTGCGCGACTACGGCGAGGAGCGATTCGCCGGGCGCGTCGCGGCGGCCATCGTCCGCGAACGGGAACGCGCCCCCTTCACCAGCTCGGCCCGGCTGGTCGAGCTGCTCCGCCACGTCGTGCCGGCGGCGTCGCAGCGCAGCGGCGGCCACCCGGCCAAGCGCACGTTCCAGGCGCTGCGGATCGAGGTCAACGCCGAGCTCGAGGCGTTGGCGACGGCGCTGCCGGCCGCATTGGACTCCTTGGCGCCCGGGGGCCGGATCGTCGTGCTGTCCTACCACTCGCTGGAGGACCGCCTGGTCAAGCAGACGCTGGCCGCCCGGGCCCGCAGCAGCGCCCCGCCCGGTCTGCCGGTCGAGCTGCCCGAGCACGCGCCAACGGTCCGGCTGCTCACTCGGCATGCCGTGGAGCCTGACCCGCACGAGGTCGCCGACAACCCCCGCTCCGCCTCGGCCCGGCTCCGTGCCGCCGAGCGCCTCCCTACCCCCCAGCAAGGAGCTCGCCGATGAGCCTGTCCAGCGCGGCCAGGGCCCCGCTTCCCCGCCCCGCCGGTATGCCGCGCGGCGGGACGCTGCACGTCGTGTCCGGCCGCCCACCGCTGGCCCGCGGCACCGCCGCCTTCGCCGTCGTCTGTCTCGGGCTGCTGGCGGCCGGGCTGGTCGCGCTGCTGCTGCTGAACATCGCCCTCGGCCGTGGCTCGTACACGCTGCACGGACTGGGGGGCAGGGTGGGCGAGCTCACCGACCGGGGCGATTCGATCCGGGCAGACCTGGTCTACCAGCGCTCGGCCGCCAGCCTGGCCCAGCGCGCGCTCGCGCTCGGAATGGTGCCGGCCAGGACGGCTGCGTTTCTCCGGCTGTCCGACGGTGCGGTCCTCGGCGTGGCGAGCGTGGGCACCCGCGACACCGGCTTTACCGTGATCACCCGCACCGAGCCACCGGTGAAAACGCCGGAGCAGATTGCGGCCGAGCGGGCCAAGGTGGCTGCCCGGAAGGCGGCGCAGGAACAGGCCAAGAAGGACGCGGCGGCCGAGGCGGCCGCGGTCGCGGCGGCGAAACGGTCGGCTGCCGCAGCACAGGCCGCGGCAGCACAGAAGGCGGCAGCACAGAAGGCGGCAGCACAGAAGGCGGCAGCACAGAAGGCGGCTGCACAGAAGGCGAAGCCCGGCACCGTGGCGACGACGAGGTGAGCGCGTGAGGCAGGCTGGCGGCGGGGGCCGGGGCACCACGGCTACTCCGCAGCGTCCCCGCCGGAGCCGGCCCGGGGCGCCCGGCGACGGGGGGCGGCAGCCGAGCACGCGGCATACCGGCCCGGGCGCCGCGGGGGCCCGGCCGGCTCGACCCGCCGCCGGCGACGGCCCGTCCCGCACCCAGCCGAGGCGGCCGAGCGCACCGAGCCAGCTGAGCCGGCCGAGCCGGCCGGCTCGGCCGAGCCGGCCGAGCCGGCCGTCCCGGCTCAGCCGGCACCGGGTCTCCCACCCCCACCGGCGCGTCCGTGCCCTGTTCGTGGCGATGCTGGTGACGTTCACCCTGTTCGGCGGCCAGCTCGTGCGGCTGCAGGCGTTCGACGCCTCGACCCTGGCGACAGCGGGGCTGAAGTCCCGGCTGGACACCGTCATCGTGCCGGCGCTGCGCGGCAGCATCGTGGCATCCGACGGGGTGGAGCTGGCGAAGAGCATCGACCGGGTCAACGTCACCGCGGACCAGCAGGCTGTGCGGGAGTACACGAAGCGGGGGGTCAAGGTCGGCGTCGCCGGCGCCGCTGCCGACCTCAGCCCGCTGCTCGGCATTCCGGTGGACAAGCTGGCCACGATGCTGACCGGTGACCGGCGCTTCGTCTACCTGGCCAAGGACGTGTCGCCGCTCATCTGGCGCACGATCAACAAGTTGGGGGTCAACGGCATCCTGTCCGAGCACGCGCCCGAGCGGGTCTACCCCACCGGGGCCGCAGCCTCTGCGCTGGTCGGCTGGGTGGCCGCCGACGGCAGAGCCGTCCGCGGCAACGGCGGCGGGCTGGAGCTGCTCTACAACAGCCGCCTGGAGGGCACGCCCGGCACCGAGCGGTACGAGATCTCCCGCGACGGCCGGGTCATCCCCACCGGCGAGCAGCAGGTCACCCCCGCGGTTCCCGGACGCACCGTGCGGCTGACCGTCGACAGCGACCTGCAGTGGTACGCCCAGAACGCCGTCGCCCGCAAGGTGCTGGACACCAAGGCCCAGTCGGGTGCGATCGTCGTGATGGAGGTCAAGACCGGGCGGTTGAAGGCGGTGGCCACCTACCCCACGTTCGACCCGACCGACATCGGCCGCCCCACCTCCTACCTGCAGAACCGCGCGTTCGGCGAGGCGTTCGAGCCAGGGTCGACGGCCAAGGTCATGACGGCTGCGGCGGCGCTGCAAGAAGGTGTCGCGACACCGGACACCGAGGTCACCGTGCCCAACCGGCTGCCGCGGGCGGACAAGGTCTTCCAGGACTCCCACAACCACCCCACCGAGCACCTCACCTTCGCCGGCGTCATCGCCCAGTCCAGCAACATCGGCACCATGCTGGTCGGGGAGAAGGTCCGCCGCGCGGTGCTGGAGCGGTACTTCCGCGCCTTCGGCATCGGCGCCCCGACCGGGGTCGGCTTCCCGGGGGAGACCCAGGGCGTCTTCGCGCCGAGCGCGGACTGGAACGACTCGCAGCGCTACACCGTGATGTACGGCCAGGGGCTGTCGCTCAACGCGGTGCAGGCCGCCGGGGTGTTCCAGGCGGTCGCCAACGGCGGGCTACGTGTGCCGCCGACCCTGGTGGAGGGGACGACGTCCGGGGAGGGCACCTTCACCCCCGCACCGCCGACCACCCCGGTGCGGGTGGTCTCGGAGCAGACCGCGAAGACGCTGTCCCAGATGCTGGAGTTCGTCGTCGGCGACGAGGGCACCGCCAAGCAGGCCGAGGTGGCCGGCTACCGGGTGGCCGGCAAGACCGGCACGGCGGACCGCGTGGGCGCCGGCGGCCGCTACGACGGCAAGACCGCGTCGTTCATCGGCTTCGCTCCCGCCGACGACCCGAAGTACGTCGTCGCGGTGGTGCTGCAGGACCCGGTCAAGGGCTACTTCGGCGGCGCCACCGCCGGGCCGGTGTTCCGGGACGTGATGACCTACACGCTGCAGCGCTTCGGCGTCCCCCCCACCGGCACGCCGGCGCCGGTGATGCGCCTGCGGGTCGGCGAGGCCCCGGTCTCCGCCGGCAGCGTGCAGAAGGTCACGACCGCCAGGACCAGCCGGTAACGTCCGTTCCGTGGCGCTCCCGTCCCTCCGGCCGAGCAATCCCACGCCGGTCCCGCTGCCCGTGCTGGCCCGCGTCGCCGGGGTAGCCGGGCCGGTCGACGTGCCCGGTCGGTCCCGTCGGGCCCGGGGGCCGGCCGAGGTGACGGGGGTCACGCTCGACTCGCGCTCGGTCCAGCCGGGCGACCTGTATGCCGGGCTGCCGGGAGCCAACGTCCACGGCGCGCGCTTCACCGCCGCCGCGGTCCGCGCCGGGGCTGCCGCGGTGCTCACCGACCCTTCCGGCGCGTCCACCGCCGCGCTGTCCGAGCTCACCGTGCCCGTCCTGGTGGTGCCGGACCCGCGGGCGGTGCTCGGCGAGGTGTCGGCGACGGTGTACGGCCGCCCGGCCGACCGTCTCACCGTGCTGGGAGTGACCGGCACGAACGGGAAGACCACCACGGCATACCTGCTGGACAGCGCACTGCGGGCGCTCGGTCGGCGCACCGGCCTCATCGGCACGGTGGAGACCAGGGTGGGGGACCAGGCGGTGCAGAGCGTGCGCACGACCCCGGAGGCGCCGGACCTGCACGCGCTGTTCGCGGTGATGGTCGAGCGGGGGATCGACACCGTGACGATGGAGGTGTCCAGCCACGCCCTGGCCCTGCACCGGGTGGACGGGGTGGTCTGCGACGTCGCCGGGTTCACCAACCTGTCGCAGGACCACCTGGACTTCCACCCCACCATGGCCGACTACTTCGCCGCCAAGGCGACGCTGTTCACCCCGGCCCGATCGCGGCGGGGGGTGGTCTGCGTCGACGACGAGTGGGGCCGCCGCCTCGCGGCTCAGGCGGGCGTCCCGGTCACGACGGTATCGGCCACCAGCCAGGCCGACTGGCGGCTGGTGGGCCAGCCATCGGGCCCCGGGTTCGAGCTCGTCGGCAGGGACGCGACCCTGGCGCTGCGCAGTGCCCTGCCCGGGGACTTCAACCGGGTCAACACCGCCATTGCCGCCTTGATGCTGCTTGCCCACGGGGTCGCGGCCGGCGACGTGGAGCGGGCGTTGGCCGCCGACCCACGGGTGCCCGGCCGGATGGAGCGGGTGGCGATCGACGGCGTCGAGCACGCGCAGGGTGTGGTCGACTTCGCCCACACCCCGCAGGCGGTGGCCGCGGCGCTGGCCTCGCTGCGGGCCGGGACGGCAGGGCGGCTGGTCGCCGTCCTGGGGGCCGGCGGCGACCGCGACCCGGACAAACGGGCCGCCATGGGGGCCGCCGCCGCACGGCATGCCGACATCGTCGTCGTCACCGACGACAACCCGCGGTCGGAGGACCCGGGGGCGATCCGGGCCGCGGTCGCGGCCGGAGCCCGCTCGGTCAGTGATCGGCTCGGCCAGGTGCACGTCGTCGCTGGCAGGGCCGAGGCCATCCGGTATGCCGTCTCGCTGGCCGCGGGACCGCAGGACACCGTGGTGGTGCTCGGCAAGGGACACGAGACGGGGCAGGAGGTGGCGGGCGTGGTGCACCCCTTCGACGACCGCGACGAGTTGCGGGCTGCGCTGGCCGCTCAGGTGGTGCGCTCGTGATCCCGATGACCCTGGGTGAGGTCGCGGCCGTCGTGGGCGGCCGGCTGGCCCACCCGGACGCCGCCGAGGTCGTCGTCGACGGCCCGGTGGTCACCGACTCGCGGGAGGCGGGCCCCGGTTCCCTGTACGTGGCCCGGGTCGGGGAGGCGCTGGACGGTCACGACTTCGTCGCCGCCGCGGCGGCGGCCGGTGCCGTGGCCGCCCTGGTCAGCCGCGAGGTCGACGCCCTGCCCTGCGTGGTGGTGGCCGACGTGCAGGACGGGTTCGCCGCCCTGGCCCGGTCGCTGGTCGACCGGGTGCCGGGTCTTCTCGTGGTGGGGGTGACCGGATCCTCCGGCAAGACCTCGACCAAGGACCTGCTCGCCTCGGTGCTGTCCACCCGCGCCGAGACGGTGGCCAACACGGCCTCGTTGAACTCCGAGGTGGGGGTGCCGCTGACGGTCTCCCGGATCACCCCGAGCACGCGCTACCTGGTGGTGGAGATGGGTGCCCGCGGCGTCGGCCACATCGCCTACCTGTGCGCGATGGCGCGACCCCGTATCGGTGTCGTGCTGAACGTCGGCAGCGCCCACGTCGGGGTGTTCGGCTCCCGCGAGGCGATCGCCGCCAGCAAGGCCGAGCTGGTCGAGGCGCTGCCGGCCGACGGCCTCGCCGTGCTGAACGCCGACGACGCGCTGGTCGCCGGCATGGCGGCGCGCACCGCCGCCCGGGTCGTGCTGGTCGGCACCTCGCCGCAGGCCCAGATCCGGGCGCGCGAGGTGACCCTGGACCCCTCCGGCCGAGCCTCGTTCACGTTGGTGACCCCGCAGGGACAGGCGGCGGTGTCGCTCGCCCTGCACGGCGAACACCACGTCGGCAACGCGCTGGCGGTCGCCGCGGTCGCGCTGGATTCGGGTATGCCGCTCGCCGAGGTCGCCGCCGCGCTCACCGCGGCTCGGGCGGCCAGCCGGTGGCGGATGGAGGTCACCGAAAGGGCCGATGGGGTCACCGTGGTCAACGACGCCTACAACGCCAACCCCGAGTCCATGCGGGCCGCGTTGAAGGCCCTGGCCGCGATGGGCCGGACCCCCCGGGCGGACGGGACACCGCGCCGCACCTGGGCGGTGCTGGGGGAGATGCTGGAGCTCGGCGAGGTCTCGGTGGCCGAGCACGACGCGATCGGGCGGACCGTGGTGCGGCTCAACATCGCCCGGCTGGTCGCCGTCGGCAGCGGGGCGAGACCTGTTGACAGCGCCGCCCGGCACGAGGGGTCCTGGGGCGAGGAGTCCGCCTGGGTGCCGGACACCGACGCGGCATACGAGCTGCTGCGACGCGAGCTGCGCGACGGCGACGTCGTGCTGCTGAAGTCCAGCCGGGACGCGGGGCTACGGTTTCTCGGTGACCGCCTGGCCGCCGAGGAGGCGGCAGGGCAGGCGGCCGGCGGTCGGCTCGACCAGGTGGAGCAGGAGGCGCGGTCATGAAGGCGGTGCTCATCGCCGCGGCGGTGTCGCTCGTGGTCGCCCTGTTCGGCACCCCGCTCTACATCAGGTTCCTCGTCGGACGCGGCTACGGGCAGTTCATCCGTGACGACGGGCCCACCTCCCACCACACCAAGCGCGGCACGCCGACGATGGGCGGCGCGGTCATCATCGCCGCGTCGTTCCTGGCCTACGCGAGCGCCCACCTGTTCACCCTGACCCCGGTCACCATGAGCGGGTTGCTCGTGCTGTTCCTCATGGGCGGGCTGGGCCTGGTCGGCTTCCTGGACGACTACATCAAGATCTCCCGGCAGCGCAGCCTGGGCCTGCGGACCAAGGAGAAGCTGGGCGGGCAGACCCTGGTCGCGGTGGTGTTCGCGGTGCTGGCGCTGCAGTTCCCCAACGCCGGGTGGCGGACCCCGGCGGTCCCGTTCGTGTCCTTCGTCCGCGACACGCACGTCAACTTCGCGTTCGCGGGGACACTGTTCGGCCTACTGCTGTTCGTCATCTGGGCGAACCTGATGATCGCCGGGACCAGCAACGGGGTGAACCTCACCGACGGCCTGGATGGACTGGCGACCGGCGCGAGCGTGATGGTGTTCGCGTCCTACGTGCTGATCAGCATCTGGCAGCTGAACCAGAGCTGCCAGACCAACCCCGGGCTGAAGTGCTACGAGGTGCGCGACCCGCACGACCTGGCGGTGGTCGCGGCGTGCGTGATGGGGTCGTGCTTCGGATTCCTGTGGTGGAACGCCTCCCCGGCGAAGATCTTCATGGGCGACACCGGATCGCTGGCGCTGGGCGGGGCGCTGGCCGGGCTGGCCATCACGACCCGCACCGAGCTGCTCGTCATCATCCTGGGCGGGCTGTTCGTCCTGATCACCATGTCGGTGATCATCCAGGTCGGCTCGTTCAAGCTCACCCGCAAGCGGGTGTTCCGGATGGCCCCGTTGCAGCACCACTTCGAGCTCGCCGGGTGGAACGAGGTCACCATCGTCATCCGGTTCTGGATCGTCGCCGGGCTGTTCGTCGCGCTCGGACTGGGGGTCTTCTACGCCGAGTGGGTGGTGGGCACCACGTGAGCGGCGTGCGCAGCGGTGCAGGTGAACCGCGCGCAGGGTTGGACCACGCGGACGCGGACTGGTCCGGGCTGCGGGTGCTCGTCGCCGGGCTGGGCCTTTCCGGGTTCGCCGCCGCGGACGCGTTGGCCGAGCGTGGCGCCCGCGTCGTGGCGGTCGACGCGGGGGACACCGAGCCCGTGCGCCAGCGCGCCCAGGTTCTGTCCGTGCTCGACGTGGACGTCCGCCTGGGCGCCGAGCACACGCTGGCGGCTCCGGTGGCCACCGACCTGGTGGTCACCAGCCCCGGCTGGCGACCGGACCAGCCGCTGCTCGCCGACGCCCAGGCGCGCGGCATACCGGTGTGGGGCGAGGTGGAGCTGGCCTGGCGCATGCGGGCCCGGCAGGGAGCCGCCGCCTGGCTGACCGTCACCGGCACCAACGGCAAGACCACCACGGTCAACATGCTGGCGAGCATCCTGCGGGCCGCCGGCCTGCGGGCCATCAGCGCAGGAAACGTCGGGCTGCCGATCCTGGAGGCGGTCCTGCACCCGCAGCCCTACGACGTGCTCGCGGTAGAGCTGTCCAGCTTCCAGCTGCACTGGCAGCACTCGGTGTCGCCGCTGGCGTCGGTCTGCCTCAACGTGGCGCCGGACCACGTGGACTGGCACGGCTCCCTGGAGGAGTACCAGCGGGCCAAGGGCAAGGTCTATGCCAACACCGTCGTGGCCTGCATCTACAACGTGCAGGACCCGGTGACCGAACAGCTCGTCGTGGCGGCGGAGGTGGTCGACGGCTGCCGTGCCGTCGGCTTCACCCTCGGCGTGCCGGCGGTGTCGATGGTCGGTCTGGTCGACGACGTGCTCGCCGACCGGGCGTTCGTGGAGAACCGCCGGACCTCCGCCGCCGAGCTCGCCTCGCTCGCCGACCTGCAGCGGGACGCCCCGTCGGTCGCGCCGCACTACGTGGCGAACGCGCTGGCCGCCGCCGCGCTCGCCCGGGCGTACGGCGTCCCGCCGGTGGCCGTGCGCGACGGGCTGCGGGCATTCGTCCCCGACCCGCACCGCATCGCCGAGGTCGCCGTGGTCGGCGGGGTGCGCTACGTCGACGACTCCAAGGCCACGAACCCGCATGCCGCAGGCGCCTCGCTGGCCGCGTTCGAGCACGTCGTGTGGGTGGCAGGTGGCCTGCTGAAGGGGGCGGACGTGGAGCCACTGGTGCGGGAGCACGCCGGCCGGCTGCGCGGCGTCGTACTCATCGGAGCCGACCGCCGGCACATCGCGGCGGCGCTCGCGCGACACGCGCCCGATGTCCCGGTGCACGAGGTCGGGGACACCGACACTGGGGCCATGGACGTCGTGATCGCCCGCGCGGCCGCGCTCGCCGCACCCGGCGACGTGGTGTTGCTGGCCCCGGCAGCGGCGTCGATGGACATGTTCACCAACTACGGCGCCCGGGGCGACGCGTTCGCCGCAGCGGTCCGCCGGCTCGCGGCGTCTTGAGCAGGAGCGACACCAGGCCGCGGCCGGTCCGCCAGGCGGGCCTGCCGGGCGGCGGGGCACACGGTGCGCATGGCGCGGCGCGAGGGCCGGGGGCCGGTCTACGCGTCCGTATGCGGGCGGGCCTGGCCCGGGTGGAGTGGCGAGACTCCCCGCTGACCACGTACTACCTGCTGCTGGGCGCGACCTCGATGCTGGTGGTCATCGGCCTGGTGATGGTGCTGTCCGCGTCGAGCATCACCGCGATGGCCGCCGGGCAGCCGTGGTACGCCGTGTTCGCCGACCAGCTGCTCTTCGCCGGCATCGGGGTCGTCGGCGCGCTGGTCGCCAGCCGCATCCCGGTAACCGGCTGGCGACGGCTCGCCCTCCCCTCACTGCTGGGGTCGCTGGCGCTGCAGCTGCTCGTGTTCACCCCGTTCGGCCACGAGGTCAACGGCAACCGGAACTGGGTCGCCCTGGGCCCGGTCACGCTCCAGCCGTCGGAGTTCGTCAAGCTCGGCCTGGCGCTGTTCGGGGCGCTGGTGCTGTCCAAGAAGCGGGCCAAGGTGGGCCGGGTTCATCACGCGGTCGTGCCGCTGGTCTTCCCCGCCGGCGCGCTCGCCCTGGGGCTCGTGCTGCGCGGCCACGACCTGGGAACGGCGCTGGTGCTCGTCGCGATCCTGGTCGGCATGCTGTTCGCCTCCGGCGTCCCGGCGCGGGCGTTCCTGCTGGCCGGGTCGTGCTTCGCGGTCATGGCCGGTGCGCTGGTGGTGACCAGCTCCAACCGGATGAGCCGCATCCAGACCTGGCTGGCGGGTGGTTGCGCCGACGTCCAGGGCGCCTGCTGGCAGACCGAGCACGGCAAGTACGCCCTGGCCGACGGCGGCTGGTGGGGGGTCGGCCTGGGGGCCAGCCGGGAGAAGTGGTCCTGGCTGCCGGCGGCGCACAACGACTTCATCTTCGCCATCATCGGCGAGGAGCTGGGCCTGCCCGGGACGCTGGTGGTCCTCGGCCTGTTCGCCGTGCTGGGCTACGCCTGCTTCCGCCTCGTGCTGCGCTCCGACGACCATTTCGTCCGGCTCGGAACGGCGGGGATCATGGTCTGGATGCTGGCCCAGGCCACGATCAACATCGGCGCGGTCATCGGCATGCTGCCGGTCATCGGGGTTCCCCTGCCCCTGGTGTCCAGCGGCGGCTCGGCTCTGATCACCGCCCTGGTGGCGCTCGGCGTCCTGCTCTCCTTCGCCCGCCACGAGCCAGGCTGCCGGGAGGCGCTGGCCGCCAGGCCGGGGGTCGTCCGCCGGTCGCTGGCGGTGCTCCCGACGCGCCGGGCCGGCCGGATGCCCGGCCGCCGGGCTCGAGGCCACCTGCCGTGACCTCCGCGCGGCAGCCGGGTCGTGCGCCGCGCAGCGTCCTGCTGGCCGGCGGTGGAACGGCCGGGCACGTCTCCCCGCTGCTGGCACTGGCCGACGCGCTGCGCCGGCGTGAGGAGGGGATGGCCATCACCGTGCTGGGCACCCCGGAAGGGCTCGAGCAGCGGTTGGTGCCGGCCCGGGGTTACCCGCTGCGCAGCATCCCGAAGGTCGCCTTTCCCCGCCGGCCCAGCGGCGCGGTGCTCCGGCTCCCCGGCGCGCTGCGCGGCGCGGTCGAGGCCGCCGGTGCGGTCATCGACGACGTCGGCGCCGAGGTCGTCGTCGGGTTCGGGGGCTACGTGTCGACCCCCGCGTACCTGGCAGCGCGCCGCCGCGGGCTGCCGATCGTCGTGCACGAGCAGAACGCCCGGCCGGGCCTGGCCAACCGGCTCGGCGCCCGGATGACCCCGCACGTCGCCACCACCTTCGCTGCCACCCGGTTGCCGCATGCCCGGGTCATGGGGATGCCGCTTCGCCCCGAGATCAGCCGGCTGGACCGGGCTGCAGTGCGGGAGGAGGCGCTGCGGCACTTCGGCCTGGGCGGCACCCGACCCACGCTGCTGGTCACCGGCGGCTCGCTGGGCGCCCAACGGCTGAACACCACCTTCGCGGCCCGGGTCGGCCACATGCGCCAGGCCGGCGTCCAGGTGCTGCATATCACCGGCCTGGGCAAGCAGTTCGACCCGGGGGACGACGGCTACCGCGTGGTGGCCTACGCCGACCGGATGGACCTCGCGTACGCGGTCGCCGACCTGGTGGTGGCCCGTTCCGGGGCGAGCACCGTCTGCGAGCTGACCGCGGTGGGCCTCCCCGCGGTCTACGTTCCGTTGCCCGTGGGCAACGGAGAGCAGCGGCACAACGCCGCCCATGTGGTGGCGGCCGGGGGGGCGCTGCTCGTCGACGACGCCGCCCTCACCCCCGCCTGGGTGGACATCACGCTGCTGCCCCTGCTGGCTGACGGCGACCGGCTGCAGCGGATGGCCGCGGCCGCGGCCGCGGTCGGCGAGCGGCACGCCGACGAGCGGCTGGCGGACCTGGTGTACCAGGCGGCGGCCGGATGAGCCGCGCCGAGCTCCGCCTGCCGTTCGACCCCGCCACACCGGTCCCGGCGGTCGCCGACCTGGGCCGGGTGCACCTCATCGCGATCGGCGGGGCCGGGATGTCCGCGGTGGCCAGGTTGCTGCGCGCGGCGGGGGTGCCCGTGTCCGGCTCGGACGCCGCTGTCTCGGAGGTGACCCAGTCGCTGGCGAGCGAGGGCGTCACCGTCCACCTCGGCCACGACCCGGCTCACCTGGCCGATGCGGACACGGTCGTGGTGTCCTCGGCGATCCGGGAGGACAACGTGGAGCTCGCCGCCGCGCGAGCTCGTCACCTGCGCGTGCTGCACCGGGCCCAGGCCCTGGCGGCGCTGGCGCAGGGCCGGGTCGGGGTCGCGGTGGCCGGCGCGAACGGCAAGACGACCACCACCGCGATGCTCACGGCCGTCCTGCGCCACGCGGGGATGGACCCCTCCTTCGCCATCGGCGGGGAGCTGGTCGACCTCGCGACGAACGCGGCTGCCGGCGCCGGGCCGGCGTTCGTGGTCGAGGCTGACGAGAGCGACGGCTCGTTCCTCGCCTACCGGCCGCGGGTCGCCGTGGTCACCAACGTGCAGCCGGACCACCTGGACTTCTACGGCACCTTCGCGGCCGTCCAGGCCGGGTATGCCGCGTTCGCCGCCACCATCCAGCCCGGCGGGCTCCTCCTCGCCTGCGCCGACGACCCCGGGTCCGCCCAGCTGGCGGGGGACGCCCAGGCGTCGGGCATCCGGGTGGTGCGCTACGGCTCCTCGGCCGGCGCCGCCCTGCGACTCACCGACACCGCCCAGGACGGCCTGTCCGGGCGCGCCCGGCTACACCTGGCGGGCCGCGTGTTCGACCTGCGCGTGCCCGTGCCGGGCGACCACAACCTGCTCAACGCCGCCGCTGCGTTCGGAGCCGCCGTCGCCGGGCTCGGCGCGGACCCCCAGGCCGTCCTTGCCGGGCTGGCCAGCTACGCCGGCACCCGGCGCCGGTTCGAGGTCAAGGGCGAGGCCGCCGGGGTCCGCGTCGTGGACGACTACGCGCACAACCCCGGCAAGGTGGCCGCCCTCGTCCGCACCGCGGCGGCCATGGTGGGGCACGGCCGGCTGGTGGTCTGCTTCCAGCCGCACCTGTACTCCCGCACCCGCGACTTCGCCGCCCAGTTCGGCGAGGCACTGGCCGCCGCAGACGTGGTCCTCGTCCTCGACGTGTATGCCGCCCGGGAGGACCCGCTGCCGGGCGTCACCGGGGCGCTGGTCGCCGACGCTGTCACCACAGCTCGCGCGCGGGCACGCACGGGCACGGAGGTCAGCAGCGGGGAGCCCGCTGGCGCTGGCGTGCGGTCGGGTCTGGTCCGCTTCGTCGCCGCTGGCGAGGATCCGGTGGCGACCCTCCTGCGGCTGGTCCGGCCGGGGGACCTGGTGCTGACCGTCGGCGCGGGGGACGTCACCCGGGTCGGCCCACTGCTGCTGACAGCCCTGGCTGCCGGAGACGCTGCCGGAGACGCCGCCGGAGACACCGCCGGAGACACCGCCGGAGACACCGCCGGAGACGCCGCCGGCGGAGCCGACCCGTCCCAGGCTGGGGCCGGGGCAACGACGACACGAGAAGGGCTCGCCCAGTGACGCTGTCCACGGCGCACCGACCGACGTCCTCCACCGCCGGCGGCGGCCGGCGGCGGGCGACCTCCCAGGCCCGGTTCGCGGCCCGGGCGGCGGCCGTTCGCCGCCGCCCCTGGCTGCTGGCGGCGCTGGTCGCCGGCCTGCTGGCGTTGCTGGCGGGCGGGGTATGGCTGGTCTGGTTCAGCTCGGTCCTGACCGTTCGCGAGGTCATCGTCGAGTCCACGGGAGGGGCCCTGCCGCCCTCGGTGCGCGCAGACGCTGAGCAGCGAGCTCACGTGCCGATGGGTGTCCCGCTGGCTCGAGTCGACGTGGCCCGGATTGCTCGCGCGGTGGTGCGGCAGCCCACGCTGGCTCAGGCCACGGTCAGCCGGTCCTACCCGGCCACCCTGGTGATCCGGCTGACGCCGCGCGCCCCGGTCCTGGCCGTCCGTAACCCTCAAGGTGAGGTTCAGCTTGTCGACCGCACCGGCTCGGCCTACGACACGGTCACCTCGGTGAGCCAGGTCCCGGACGGCGTCCCGCTGGTGAGCACGACCGAGAACCCCCCGACCACCGAGACACTGCTCAGCGCGATCGCGGTGATGCGGGCCCTACCTGCGGCCTTGCGACAGGACGTGACCTCCGTGAACGTGTCCGGCGCCAACCTGGTCACCCTGAAGGTGGTGGTTGGTTCGCGCACGGTCACGGTCGCCTGGGGAGGTGGCGCCGATTCCGAGCTGAAGGTCAGAGTGCTGTCAATCCTCTTGCGGCAGAAGGGCGTCCGCACCATCGACGTCAGCGCGCCGCGCACCCCCACGACGGCCTGAGCGGCCGCGGGAGGGCTGGCCAGGCGCTGCTAGCAGCGATCCGGGCAACATCGCGGCCGACACGCCGTCGATGGGTTTGATTGAGACTCAAGCAGGCAATAGCGTCGGCGCCAGCAGACCGGCACTCAACCCGAAATGTCAAGTTGAGGTTGAGACATTTCGACTCCGACAATCGGCTCCACCGCCCGCTCTACTGCATGGAAGAGGCCCGCCGACGTGGCAGCACCGCAGAACTACCTGGCCGTTATCAAGGTTGTCGGCATCGGCGGAGGCGGTGTCAACGCCATCAACCGCATGATCGACGTGGGATTGAAGGGCGTGGAGTTCATCGCCATCAACACCGACGCCCAAGCGCTGCTGATGAGCGATGCCGACGTGAAGCTCGACGTTGGCCGTGAGCTGACCCGGGGCCTCGGCGCCGGTGCCGACCCGGAGGTCGGCAAGAAGGCGGCGGAAGACCACGCCGAGGAGATCGAGGAGGTGCTGAAGGGCGCCGACATGGTGTTCGTCACGGCCGGCGAGGGCGGCGGCACGGGCACCGGCGGCGCCCCCGTCGTGGCCCGGATCGCGAAGAACCTCGGCGCCCTGACCATCGGGGTCGTCACCCGGCCGTTCACCTTCGAGGGCCGCCGGCGGGCCAACCAGGCCGAGACGGGGATCGGCGGGCTCCGCGAGGAGGTCGACACCCTCATCGTCATCCCCAACGACCGGCTGCTGTCGATCAGCGACCGAGCGGTGAGCATGCTGGACGCCTTCCGCTCCGCCGACCAGGTGCTGCTCTCCGGTGTTCAGGGCATCACCGACCTCATCACCACCCCCGGGCTGATCAACCTCGACTTCGCCGACGTGAAGTCGGTCATGCAGGGCGCCGGCTCCGCGCTCATGGGCATCGGCTCCTCCCGCGGCGAGGACCGAGCGGTGCAGGCGGCCGAACTGGCCATCTCCTCCCCGTTGCTGGAGGCCAGCATCGACGGGGCGCACGGGGTGCTGCTGTCCATCCAGGGCGGGTCCGACCTCGGCCTGTTCGAGATCAACGAGGCGGCCCGGCTGGTTCAGGAGGCCGCGCACCCGGAGGCGAACATCATCTTCGGCGCCGTCATCGACGACGCCCTGGGTGACGAGGTGCGGGTGACCGTCATCGCGGCGGGTTTCGACGGCGGCGGGCCCGTTCACCGGACCGACGACCGGGCGCTGGGCCAGGTCGCCGGCTCCCGCCCGTCCACCGCGCGCCCCAACCACCAGGCCTTCCAGCCCTCGGTGCCCCAGCCGAACCACCAGCCGAACCACCAGCCGAACCACCACCCCGTCGCGACCGAGTCGGCCCTGGCCCAGCCGAACGGCTCGTCCGCCAACGGGGACGCCGCGCCCGAGCCGGTGGCCCGCCCGCCGAAGACGGTCACCTTCGACGAGGCCGACGACGAGCTCGACGTGCCGGACTTCCTCAAGTAGGTCGTGTTCTTCTGGCGTGAGCAGCACGCGGTCGGCGCCGGTCGGCGGGTGGACTGGGGGGTCACCGACCGGCTCGGCGGCACCAGCCGCGCCCCGTTCGACGAGCTGAACCTCGGCGGCCACGTCGGCGACGACCCAGGTGCGGTGGCGGCCAACCGGTCGATCCTGGCCGCGGCCTTCGACGTGCCGGTCGACCGGCTGCTGTTCCCGGCTCAATGCCACGGAGCTGCCGTGGCGGTCGCCGACGGACCGTGGGCCGGCGCCGCGCCCGCGGCGGACGCCGTCGTCACCGACCGCACGGACCTCGCCGTCGGGGTGCTGGTTGCCGACTGCGTGCCGGTGCTCCTCTGCGACGCCGCCTCCGGCGTCGTCGGGGTCGCCCACGCGGGTCGGCGTGGCCTACTCGCCGGGGTCGTCGACGCGGCACTGGACGCCATGGCCGACCTGGGTGCGGCCGCCGTGCGGGGCGTCGTCGGCCCGTCGGTGTGCGGCCGCTGCTACGAGGTCCCCGAGCCGAT
The DNA here is from genome assembly GCA_035689185.1 of Dermatophilaceae bacterium. Taxonomy (GTDB): domain Bacteria; phylum Actinomycetota; class Actinomycetes; order Actinomycetales; family Dermatophilaceae; genus DASSLY01. Next base: position 7,932 of record DASSLY010000074.1, on the reverse strand, counting down.
GCGAGCCGAGGCTGCCGACCTGCTCCCGGTGGCCGCCTCCGTCTCCTGGACCGGCACTCCGGCCATCGACGTCGCCGCCGGCGTCGTTGAGCGGCTGCGTGCCCGCGGGGTGGCACTCACCTGGGTGCCCGGCTGCACCCGCGAGCACGACGGCCTCTACTCCTACCGCCGCGACGGCCGCACCGGCCGCTTGGCCGGGGTCGTCCGCAGGCTGCCGTGACCGGCCGGCACGCGGCTCTGCGCGCCAACTTGGCGGCCGTTCACGCCCGGATGGATCGTGCCTGTATGGCGGCCGGCCGCGACCGCGACGAGCTCACCCTGGTGGTCGTCACCAAGTTCTTCCCTGCCTCCGACATCGCGCTGCTCGCCGAGCTCGGGGTCAGCGACATCGGGGAGAGCCGGGACCAGGAGGCAGCCGCGAAGCTGGCGGCGCTGCCCCCGGCGTTGCGGCAGCGACTGGCCGTCCACTTCGTCGGGCAGGTGCAGACTCGCAAGGCCGGCTCGGTCGCGCGCTACGCGGATGCGGTCCACTCGGTGGACCGGGCCAGGCTGGTCGCGGCGCTGTCCCGGGGCGCGGCCGCCGCCGGCCGTCGGCTGGACGTGCTGGTGCAGGTCGACCTCGACCCGCAGGTCCGGACCAGCCAGCGGGGCGGCGTCCCGGCCGAGCAGGCGGCGGCGCTGGCCGACCTCGTGGTGGCGACAGCCGACGGGCTGCGGCTGCGTGGCGTCATGGCGGTCGCTCCGCTGTCGGCCGATCCGCACGCGGCCTTCGCGGCGCTACACGAGGTCGCGACCGGCATACAGGCCAAACATGTTGAGGCCGCGTGGATCTCGGCGGGGATGAGCGTAGACCTGGAGGCGGCGGTGGCTCACGGGGCGACACACCTGCGTGTCGGTACCGCAATCCTCGGATCGCGCCCGCCGCACCGGTAGGTTCCAGCAGGACGCATGTGAGGCTGGGCTGGAGCGCGAACGACCGAAGGAGCAGGCGATGGCTGGGGCACTGCGCAAGACGATGGTGTACCTGGGGCTGGCCGAGGACGACGACCGCTACGACGACGGCTACGACGACGAGCCTGTGCGCGCCGACAGCCGCCACGACGGGCGCGAGGAACGCTCCGCCGAGGTGACGCCGTTGCCGCAGCGCACCCCCGTGGCCCGCGTGGTCCGTGACGTCGACGCCGGGGCACTGACCCGCATCACCACGATCCACCCGCGGACCTACAACGAGGCCAAGACGATCGGCGAGAGCTTCCGCGAGGGGACTCCGGTCATCATGAACCTCACCGACCTCGGCGACGCGGACGCCAAGAGACTGGTCGATTTCGCCGCGGGCCTGGTGTTCGGCCTGCACGGGTCGATCGAGCGGGTGACCAGCAAGGTGTTCCTGCTGTCCCCGGCGCACGTGGAGGTCACCTCCGAAGAGGTGGAGACGCCCAAGGCCAGCCGCGGGTTCTTCAACCAGAGCTGACCACCGGCACAGCGTGGTCACAGCGGAGGTTGCGACACTGTGGCCATGGATGGCGTCCTGCAGCTGATCGCGCTGCTGCTCTACCTGTTCCTGATCGCGCTCATCGGCCGGCTGGTGCTGGACTGGGTCCAGATGCTGTCCCGGGAATGGCGTCCCCGTGGTGGGGTGCTGGTCGCCGCGGAAGCGGTGTACACCGTCACCGACCCGCCGTTGAAGTTCCTGCGCCGGGTCATTCCACCGCTGTCCATCGGCTCGGTGCGCCTGGACCTGGCGTTCTTGGTGCTCATGCTGGCCGTGTCGTTCAGCCTGCAGCTCCTGTCGTAGTCCCGACCTACCCAGCCCCGCGACCAGAGGGGCCGTTCGCTACGGTTGACCAGCCCGCGAGCGGCCCCGGACAGAGGTGAGGACCAGATGGCGCTCACGCCAGAAGACGTGTTGAACAAGAACTTCACGGCCACGCAGTTCCGTCGGGGGTACGACGAGCAGGAGGTGGACGACTTCCTGGACGAGATCGTCGTCGAGTTGCGTCGTCTGGCCGGCGAGAGCGACGACCTGCGCGCCCAGCTGGAGGAGTGCCGCAGCTCCCTGGGGGGCGGCTCGGCAGTCCCGATCCGCCAGGAGTCCACGGTCGACGCGCCGGCGCAGTCGGCGTCCCCAACGGGCTCGGCGGAGGGTGCGGAGGCGGCTGCGCTGGAGCTGGCCTCGGTGCAGGCCCAGCTGGCGCAGGCCCGGCAGGAGGAGCAGGAGGCGCGGGCCCGGGCGGAGGCGGCCCGAGAACTCGCCGAGCAGGCGGAGCGCGAGGCTGAGCAGCGGGTAGAGGCGGCCCGGGCCAACGCCGAGCGGGCAGCGCACGACGCGCAGGGGCGGACCGAGCCGGCGGGCCAGCAGGACAGGCAGGAGGTTGCCGCGGTCGAGGACGCTGCCGCCCCGGCCAGCTCCGACGCGGATGGGGCTGCCGGCGTACTGGCCTTGGCGCAGCGGCTGCACGACGAGCACGTCGCGGCGGGCAAGGCCACCCGTGACCAGTTGATCGGCGAGGCGCAGGCCCGCCACGACGAGTTGATCAGCGAGGCGCAGGCCCGTCACGACGAGCTGATCAGCGAGGCGCAAGCCCGCCACGACGAGTTGCTGCAGCAGGCGCAGGAACGCCACGACCAGCTCATCGCCGAAGCAGAGCAGCGCAAGCAGCAGGTGCTGGAAGGTTTGCAGCGCGAGCAGGGCGAGCTGGACCACCAGGTGGCCGAGCTGCGGGAGTTCGAGCGGGGCTACCGTGCTCGGTTGCGGGAGTACCTTGAGGGACAGTTGCACCAGCTGGAGGCCGCCGTCGCGTTGGGCGAACCGGTCCAACAGCAGGCCTGAGCCGGCAGCGCCGTCATGGGGCAGGTTTCGACCGACCCCGCGACGGGGTAACGGCTCGCGGTTGAGTTCGCGCTGTCGGCGCACCGTTCAGGTGCGCCGACAGCGGCGTTTCGCAAGGACGTATCGGCGCGCAGGGCGCATGCAGTCGGCGGGAGCCGGCCAAGGCGGTTCTCGTCAGCAGAGAAGGGGTGGCGGATGGCGACCAGGAAGGCCGCACAGCCGGAAGCCGGCCGCGGCCTGGCCCCGGAGGCCGCACGCGCGGCGGCCAGGACCACGCCCCCCAGCACGGCCCCGGCCCGCAAGGCCACGGCCAAGAGCACGGCGGCGAAGCAGGCGCCGGCGAAGCCGGCGCCCGCGAAGGCGCCGGCCAAGGGCCCGGCGGCGAAGAAGGCGGCGGCGAAGCGGGCGCCCGCGAAGGCGCCGGCCAAGGGCCCGGCCGCGAAGCAGGCGCCAGCGCTGGTCGTCAAGGCGGACGAGCAGCCGTGGACCCGCACCGAGCTGAGCGAGCTGCGCGCCAAACTGGAGGCTGACATCGCTCACCTGCGCACGGAGATCGCGCTCGCCGAGGACGACTTGGAAGGGCTGATCCGCGATGGCGGCGACAGTGCCGGCGACGACCAGGCAGACGCGGGCACGAAGACCTTCGAGCGACAGCAGGAGATCACCCTGGCGAACAACTCCCGGGAGATGCTGCAGCAGAGCGAGCACGCGCTGGAGCGCATGGGGGACGGCAGCTACGGGATCTGTGAGGCTTGCGGGAGCCCCATCGGCAAGCTTCGACTGATCGCGTTCCCGCGTGCGACGCTATGTCTGTCATGCAAGCAGAAGCAGGAACGTCGCTGACCCCGAGTCAACGAGCCGTCGACCCCGAGGGCGGGTCGGAGTCCGCCACACCGGGGCGTCGACGCCGCATCCTCGTGTGGGTCCTCGTGGTCGTCGCCGGCGCGGCCTACGTCGGAGACCGGCTCAGCAAGCAGTGGGTGCTGGACCACTTGGTGGAGGGTCAGGTTCGCGGTTTCGCCGGGCCCGTGCTGCGGTTCCAGCTGACCCACAACTCCGGCGCGGCGTTCTCCTTGGGCACCGGCGCGACGTGGGTCTTCACCGTGATCGCCAGCGTCGTCGCCGTCGTCATCGTGGTGCTTGCCCGCAGAGTCGGCAGCCTCGGTTGGGCGCTCGCGCTCGGGCTGCTGCTGGGCGGCTGCCTGGGCAACCTCACCGACCGGCTGTTCCGCCCGCCGGGGTTCGGTCGCGGCGAGGTCGTCGACTTCCTCCAGCTGTCCTTCTGGCCGACCTTCCCGATCTTCAACGTGGCCGACTCCAGCGTCGTCTCCGCGGCCGTCCTCATCGCGCTGCTGGCTCTGTCGGGCATCGGCCTGGACGGTGCCCGCACGGTCGGGCGGCCCCGCTCCGCGCAGGCCGATGCCTGAGCTTCGAGGCATCCTCGTGCCGGAGGGTCTGGAGGGCGAGCGCGTCGACGCCGCCCTGGCCCGGATGTTCGGCCTGACCCGTACCCTGGCCGCCGACCTGGCCACGGAGGGAGCGGTCACCGTCGAGCGCCGTACCGTCCACAAGGGCCACCGGATCAGCGCCGGCGACTGGCTGGAGGTCGCCCTGCCGGACCCGCGCGAGGCGCCCGGCCCGGCATACCAGCCTGACGGGCACCCACAGGTCGAGCTGCCGGTTGTTTTCGAGGACGACGACATCGTGGTGGTGGACAAGCCGCCCGGGGTGGCCGCGCACGCGAGCGTGGGCTGGACCGGGCCGAACGTGCTGGCCGCGCTGGCCGCGGGCGGCAGGCGGATCTCGACGTCAGGCATCCACGAGCGGCAGGGCATCGTCCACCGGCTGGACGCCGGCACGAGCGGGGTGATGACCGTGGCGAAGAGCGAGCTGGCCTACACCGCGCTGAAGCAGGCGTTCCGGGATCGCGCGGTGGACAAGACCTACCATGCGCTCGTGCAGGGGTTGCCGGACCCGGTGGTCGGAACCATCGACGCCCCGATCCGGCGGCACCCGGGCCACGACTACAAGTTCGCCGTAATGGCTGGCGGTCGCCATTCGGTGACCCACTACCAGGTGCTCGAGGCGTTCCGCGCGACCTCGCTGGTGGAGGTGCGGCTGGAGACGGGCCGGACCCACCAGATCCGGGTGCACCTGGCCGCGGTGCGGCACCCCTGCGCGGGGGACCCGCTGTATGGCGGCGACCCCGTCCTCGCGGCCCGGCTGGGCCTGGAACGGCAGTGGCTGCACGCGGTGGAACTGCGGTTCGACCACCCGCGGACGGGGGAGCGGGTCCGGTTCGAGAGCCCGTATGCCGCCGACCTCCAGCTCGCGCTGGACCGTCTGACCGCGTAACCCCCACCTGCGGCCCCCACCCGCGCTCCCCCCGCGCCCCCACCCGCGCTCCCCCCGCGCCCCCACCCGCTTGTTGCTCCGGGCGCACCGAATGTGGGCCGCCGAGGGCCGAAAACGGTGCTTCCGGAGCAACAAGGCGGGGTTGGGGGGGTTACAAGGGCGGGGCTGGGGGGTACGGACGGGGGTTGGGACGGGATGTGGCCGGGTCCGGGCTGAGTTGTGACCGATCTCCGGGCGCCTGCTCGGCTGTGACACCGGTCGCGCCTACACTCGGCGCGATGTCCTCGTTGAGCGCCCCGTCCGGCTCGAGGGACCACAGTGCCCCGTCCGGCTCGAGGGACCACAGCGCCCCGTCCGGGTCGAAAGACGGGAGCGCCCCGTCGAAAGACCGGAGCGCCCCGTCCGGCTCGAGGGATCACAGCGCCCCGTCCGGGTCGAAAGACGGGAGCGCCCCGTCGAAAGACCGGAGCGCGCCGTCCGGCTCGAAAGACCGGAGCTTCGTGCACCTGCACGTGCACACGGAGTACTCGATGCTCGACGGGGCGGCCCGCATCGACCAACTGTTCGAGGCTGCGCAGCAGATGGGCATGCCCGCGATCGCGACGACCGACCACGGCTACGTCTTCGGCGCCTACGAGTTCTGGTCCAAGGCTCGCGCCCATGGGGTGAAGCCGATCATCGGGGTCGAGGCGTACCTCACGCCGGGCACGCACCGCACCGACAAGACCCGGGTCAGGTGGGGCGACGGCGACGGCCGGGACACCCGCGACGACGTGTCCGGGGGCGGCGCTTACACCCACATGACCCTGCTGGCCCGGGACAACGTCGGCATGCACAACCTGTTCCGCATGTCCTCCCTGGCGTCGCTGGAAGGCCACTACTTCAAGCCGCGGATCGACACCGAACTGCTGCAGACCTACGGCAGAGGCCTGATCGGTACCACGGGTTGCGCGGGTGGGGAGGTCCAGACCCGGCTGCGGCTGGGGCAGTGGAAGGAGGCGCTGCAGGCCGCGTCCGATCTGCGCGACATCTTCGGCGCGGACAGCTTCTACTGCGAGGTCATGGACCACGGCGTCGACGTCGAACGGCGGACCATGGCCGACCTGCTCCGCCTTGCCAAGCAGCTCGGCCTGCCGCTGCTGGCGACCAACGACCTGCACTACACCCGGGAGCAGGACGCCAAGGCGCACGCGGCGCTGCTCTGCGTCCAGTCCGGGTCGACCCTGATGGACCCCAACCGGTTCCGGTTCGAGGCGGACGAGTTCTACCTGAAGTCGGCGGAGCAGATGCGACGGATCTTCCGGGAGCACCCGGAGGCCTGCGACAACACGCTGCGGGTGGCCGAGCAGTGCGAGGTGTCGTTCACCCTCGGCGAGGGTCGCTACATGCCGACCTTCCCGTGCCCGCCCGGGCACGACGAGGAGTCGTACTTCATCGACCGGGTCCAGGACGGCCTGCGCCGACGGTACCCGGACGGCATACCGGAGTATGCCGCGGCGCAGGCACGGTTCGAGCAGGAGGTGATCCTCGGCAAGGGGTATGCCGGGTACTTCCTCGTGGTCGCCGACTTCATCAACTGGGCCAAGGACCACGGCATCCGGGTCGGCCCCGGGCGCGGGTCGGGCGCCGGGTCGATGTGTGCCTACGCCATGCGGATCACCGACCTGGACCCGATCCGGCACGGGCTGATCTTCGAGCGGTTCCTCAACCCGGAGCGACCGTCCATGCCCGACTTCGACGTGGACTTCGACGAGCGCCGCCGGGGGGAGGTCATCCGCTACGTCACGGACAAGTACGGCGACGACCGGGTCGCCCAGATCGTCACCTACGGCACGATCAAGGCCAAGCAGGCGGTCAAGGACGCGGCCCGGGTGATGGGGCACCCGTTCGCGATGGGGGAGAAGCTCACCAAGGCGATGCCGCCGCCGGTCATGGGCAAGGACGTGCCGCTGTGGGCGCTGTTCGACCAGGCGCACCCCCGCTACGGCGAGGGCGCCGAGTTCCGGGCCGTGCACGCCGAGGACCCTCAGGCGCAGGAGGTCGTGGCGGCCGCGCTGGGCCTGGAGGGGCTGAAGCGGCAGTGGGGGGTGCATGCGGCCGGGGTCATCATGTCCAGCGAGCCGCTGGCCGACCTCGTCCCGATCATGAAGCGGGAGCAGGACGGGCAGATCATCACCCAGTTCGACTACCCCAGCTGCGAGGCGCTGGGGCTGGTCAAGATGGACTTCCTCGGCCTGCGCAACCTCACCATCCTGGACGACGCCATCCGGGGGGTGCGGGCCAACCGCAACGTCGACATCGACCTGGACGAACTGTCCAAGGACCCGACCGACGGGCAGGCCTACCGGCTGCTGCAACGGGGCGACACCCTGGGCGTGTTCCAGCTCGACGGCGGCGGGATGCGCACGCTGCTGCGGCTGATGCAGCCGGACAACTTCGAGGACATCTCCGCGGCACTGGCGCTCTACCGGCCCGGGCCGATGGGGGCCAACTCGCACACCAACTACGCCCTGCGCAAGACCGGCAAGCAGCCGGTGGGCTCGATCCACCCCGAGCTGGAGGAGCCGCTGCGGGAGATCCTGGAGCCCACCTTCGGCCTCATCGTGTACCAGGAGCAGGTCCAGCTCATCGCGCAGAAGGTCGCCGGGTACTCCCTGGGCAAGGCCGACATGCTGCGCAAGGCGATGGGCAAGAAGAAGAAGGAGGTGCTGGACGCCGAGTTCGTGCCCTTCTCGCAGGGCATGCTG
>DASSLY010000073.1:0-43576 GCA_035689185.1 Dermatophilaceae bacterium | reverse complement strand
AGCATGAACAGGTTGTCCTGGTACTCCGAGTGGATCGACCACTTGTTGTGGGGAGTGAGGTACCGCACCGTCACCCCGAGCTGCGTCACCTCGCCGATCGCCGGCTCGCCGAACAGGGCCGTCATGTCCAACGGCGGCTTGTACACCGGCATCGCCTCGCCCAGCTCGAGCATCCAGTCGTGGTCGAGGTAGAAGTGCTGGCGTCCGGTCAGCGTGTGCCACGGCTTGAGCCGTTCCACGTTGATGGTGAAGGGGCTGTACCGCCGCCCGCCGGTCTCCGAGCCGGACCACTCCGGTGAGGTAATGACCGGGACCGGCGCCGCCTGGGTGTCCGCGAACGTGATCCGCCTGCCCTCGTGCTCGGCCGCCAGGTCGTGCAGCACGGTGCCGGTGCGCCGCTCGAGGGTCTTGAAGCCCTGCGTGGCCAGGTGACCGTTGGTGGTGCCGGACAGGGCCATGATCGACTCGGCCACAGCCACGTCGGTGCTCAGTGCCGGCCGGCCGTCGCCGACTCCGCCGCGCACCCGCCCGTTCTGGCTTCGCAGGTACTCGACCTCGCGGGTCACGTCGTAGGTGATTCCCTTCTGAGTCGTGCCCAGGGTGTCCAGCAGGGGCCCGACGGCGGTCATCTTGGCCAGGACCGCGCCGTAGTCGCGCTCCACGACGACCAGCTTCGGCATGGTGCGGCCAGGCACCGGGTCGCACTCGTCCCTGGCCCAGTCCCGCACGACGCCGTGCGGGGTCGCCATCGCATCCGGGGTGTCGTGCAGCAGCGGCACCGCGACCAGGTCCCGGCGGACGCCGAGGTGCTTGGCGCCGAGCGCGGAGAACCGCTCGGCGATCGCGAGGAAGATGTCCCAGTCGGTCTTGGTCTGCCACGGCGGGCTGATCGCCGGGTTGAACGAGTGGATGAACGGGTGCATGTCGGTGGTGCTGATGTCGTGCTTCTCGTACCACGTCGCGGCCGGCAGGACGACGTCGGAGAACAGCGTCGAGCTGGTCATCCGGAAGTCCAGCGTGCACAACAGGTCCAGCTTGCCCTCCGGCGCCGGTTCGTCCGGTTCGGCGCGCACGCCGGAGTCGGTGCCGAGCAGGTGGCGCAGGAAGTACTCGTTGCCCTTGGCCGAGCTGCCCAGGATGTTGGCGCGCCACATCGTGAGCACGCGCGGGAAGTTCTCCGCGGCGTCCGGGTCCTCGACGGCGAACTTCAAGGCGCCAGAACGGAGCTGGCCGACGACGTAGTCCTGGGGCGACTGCCCTGCCGCTTCCGCCTGGGCGACCAGATCCAGCGAATTGCGGTTGAACGTCGGGTAGGAGGGCATCCAGCCCAGCCGGGCGGACAGTGCCACGGCGTCCATGGTCGACATCCCGGCGAACCGGCCGGACCCCGTCGCCGCAGCCTGCTGGTCCACGCCGGCGCGGTCGTAGCGGAACTGGTCGGTGTTGACGTACCAGTAGGCGGTCTGGATCATCTGCCGCGGCGGCCTGCTCCAGTCCAGCCCGAACGCCAGGTTGGCCCACCCGGTGATGGGCCGGGCCTTCTCCTGGCCGACGTAGTGCGCCCAGCCGCCGCCGTTGCGCCCCTGGCACCCGGTGATCGTCGTGAGCACCAGCATGGCCCGGTAGATGGTGTCGGAGTGGTACCAGTGGTTGGTGCCGGCCCCGACGACGATCATCGACCTGCCCCGGCTGTCGACGGCGTTCTGCGCGAACTCCCGCGCGATCCGGGCGACCGCCTGGGCAGGCACCGAGGTGATAGTCTCCTGCCAGGCGGGGGTGTACGGCGCGGCCGCGTCGTCGTACCCGCCGGGCCAGGAACCCGGCAGGCCGTCACGGGCGACGCCGTAGTGGGCCAGCATGAGGTCGAACACGGTGGTGACCAGCCGGTCGCCGACGCGCAGGACCGGCACGCCTCGGGCGGCCACGGTGGGTTCGGCCTGGTCGAACCTGGGCAGCTCGACGAGCACCGCGTCGTCGCGGACGTCGTTCAACGACAAGGCCGGTCGCACGCCACCGAGGTCGAGGTTCCACCGGCCGGCCCCCGCCTCCCCGAACCGGTCGGCCAGAGATCCGTTGGGACACACCGGCTTCTCCCGGGTCAGGTCGAAGACGGCAGCGCGGAAGTGCGGGTTGTCGGCGAGCCCCTCGACCCCGCCCAAGTCGGCGGCGGTGAGGAACTTGCCTGCGCGGTATGCCGACTCGCCCGAAGGCTCCAGCAGCACCAGGTACGGCAAGTCGGTGTACTGACGGCAGTAGTCGGTGAAGAACTCGACCTGCCGGTCCACGAAGAACTCCCGGAGCACGACGTGGCCCATGGCCATCGCCAGGGCGGCATCCGTGCCCGGGGCCGCGGCCAGCCACTCGTCGGCGAACTTCACGCTGTCCGCGTAGTCCGGCGCGACCACCACGACCTTCTGCCCGCGATAGCGCGCCTCGGCCATCCAGTGCGCGTCCGGGGTCCGGGTGACCGGGATGTTGGAGCCCCACACGACCAGGTAGCCGGCGTCCCACCAGTCCCCCGACTCGGGCACGTCGGTCTGGTCACCCCAGATCTGCGGCGAGGCGACCGGCAGGTCGGCGTACCAGTCGTAGAAGGACAGCATGGTGCCGCCGATGAGGGAGGTGAACCGGCTCCCGGAGACGTGGCTGACCATGGACATGGCCGGGATCGGGGAGAATCCGGCCACCCGGTCCGGTCCCCACTGCTGGATGGTGGAGACGTAGGCGGCCGCGACCAGCTCGGCCGCCTCCGCCCAGGTCGCCCGGACCAGGCCACCCTTGCCGCGGGCCGACTTGTACCGCCGCGCCCGCTCCGGGTCGCCCGTCAGGTCACGCCAGGCCAGCACCGGGTCGCCGAGCCGCGCCTTGGCCTCGCGGTACATCTCCAGCAGGGTCCCGCGCACGTAGGGGTAGCGGACCCGAGTGGGCGAGTAGGTGTACCAGGAGAAGGCGGCGCCCCGGGGGCAGCCCCGGGGCTCGTAGTCGGGCCGGTCGGCGCCGGCGCTGGGGTAGTCGGTCTGCTGCGCCTCCCAGGTGATGATCCCGTCCTTGACGTAGACCTTCCAGGAGCAGGACCCGGTGCAGTTGACCCCGTGCGTGGAGCGGACGACCTTGTCGTGGCTCCACCGCTCGCGGTAGAAGGCGTCGCCGGCGCGGCCGCCCTCGCGGAACAGTGCCCGGTGGTCGGGGGAGACCTCTCCCCGGGTGAAGAACCGCCGCGTGCCGACCAGCAGGTCGCTGAGCGGGCCGTCCAAGCCTGGGGTCGCCGTCATCAGGGCTGCTCCTCCGGTGCGAGTGGGGTGCTGTGGAAGGGCGTGGTGGCGGTCAGTGCCGCGACGCACTGGCGCGGCCCGACGAGCGGCTGCAACCCCACGTGGGTGCTCTGCTCCCCGACGGACTCCATCGCCCCCTTGATCAGCCCGCGGTGGATGCCGCACACCACCGCGGTGTGCGTGCGGGCGAGCGGGAGGAACGGGCAGTCGTACAACGCCACGTGGGCGGTGCGGCCGTTGTTCATGGTGGCCACCTCGGGCGTGTAGCCCCACTCCCGCAGCAGGTCCACCATCTGGCCGATCTTGCCCAGCCATTGCCCGGCGGTGCGCGCCGGGCCGTGGTCACCCGCGTGTCCGCCGACCCGGGCGGCGCGCTCGATGCTCCACCGCCGGCCGGCCTCCTCCGGCGACTGCTGCTGCCCGAGCTGCTGTCCCGCAAAGGTCTGCACCAGCAGCCCGGCGAGCAGCTCGTGGGACGCCTCGACCGCGACTCCCTCCAGCGAGCCATGGTCCACGGCATACAGCTTGGCCGGCCGTCCGGCGCCGTCCTGGCGGCGGCTGAGGGTGCGCAGGAGTCCTGCCGCCACGAGCTGGTCGAGGTGGAACCGGACCGTCGACACGTGCAGGCCCAGATGCTCGGCCAGGTCCTGGGCGGTCAGCCCGTCCGCCGGGCGCAGCGCGCCGTCCTCGGCAACCGACGGCAGGTTGGCGAGGGTGTCGACGATCCGACGGCGGACCGGCGACCCCAGCAGATCGAGCGCATCCTCCTGGGCCGGGGACACGTCACCTCCTGGCGCGCCCATTTAGCGGAGCGCGCTCGCGATCATTGAAGCACTCTTTCCGCTTATGCGAGACCCGAAGCGGACAGCGCCGGTCCCCGCGGCGGCGCATTTGCCGGAGTGAGATCCGCCAAATACGGCCCGGCTCACCCCACGGCTACCCCCGGCCGGCCCGCAGCAGCTCGACGAAACCGGCCTCGTCCAGGACGGGGACGCCGAGCTGCTCGGCCTTGTCCGCCTTGGATCCGGCATTCGCCCCGACCACGACGTAGTCGGTCTGCTTCGACACCGACCCGGCCGCCTTACCGCCGCGGAGCAAGATCGCCTCCCTCGCCTCGTCTCGGGAGAACCCGTCCAGCGACCCGGTCACCACGACCGTGAGACCCTCCAGCGTTCGCTCGACCGCGTCGTCCTGCTCGTCGCGCATCCGCACCCCGTCGCGGGCCCACTTGTCGACGATCGCCCGGTGCCAGTCGACAGCCGGGTCGTGGAACCAGTCGTGCACCGCCTCGGCGATCACCTCACCGATCCCCTCCGCGCCGGCCAGCTGCTCCAGCGACGCCGCCCGGATCGACTCCATCGAGCCGAACTCCGCCGCCAGCGCGCGGGCCGCGGTGGGGCCCACGTGCCGGATCGACAGCGCCACCAGCACCCGCCACAGCGGCCGGGTCTTGGCCGCTTCCAGGTTGGCCACCAGCTTCGCGCCGTTGGCTGAGAGCACCCGGCCGGCCACTACCGACTCCGGCGGGTCGGTCTTCCTGGCCGCGCGGGTGTAGAGCGGCACGCGCGCGATATCGGCTGCCGACAACGAGAACAGGTCGCCCTCGTCCTCGATCACTGCCGCCTCCAGCAGCGCTTGGCCCCCCTCCCAGCCCAGTGCCTCGATGTCGAACCCGCCCCTTCCGGCGAGGGAGAACAACCGCTCTCGCAGCTGCGCCCGGCAGGACCGCGCGTTCGGGCAGCGGATGTCCTTGTCGCCCTCCCGCTCCGGCGCCAGCGCCGTGCCGCACTCGGGGCAGTGCGTCGGCATGACGAACTCCCGCTCGGTCCCGTCCCGCAGCTCCGCCACCGGTCCGACGATCTCCGGGATGACGTCGCCGGCCTTGCGCAGCACCACGGTGTCGCCGATCAACACGCCCTTGCGGGCGACCTCGGAGGCGTTGTGCAGGGTGGCGTTCACCACCGTGGACCCACTCACCGAGACCGGAGACATCACCCCGTACGGTGTGACGCGGCCGGTCCGCCCGACGTTGACCCGGATGTCCAGCAGCTTGGTGGTGACCTCCTCCGGCGGGTACTTGTACGCGATCGCCCACCGCGGCGCGCGGGAGGTCGACCCGAGCTGCCGCTGCACCGACACCTCGTCCACCTTGACCACGACGCCGTCGATCTCGTGCTCCACGTCGTGACGGTGCTCGCCGAAGTAGTCGACGAACCGTTGCACCTCGGTCAGGTCGTCCACGACCCGGTAGTGCGCGGAGACGGGCAGTCCCCAGTCCCGGAGCGCGGCATACGCCTGGCTCTGCCGGTCCGGCGCGAACCCGTCGCGAGCGCCCACGCCGTGGACGAGCATCCGCAGCGGCCGGCCGGCGGTGACCCGGGGGTCCTTCTGCCGCAGCGACCCGGCGGCCGCGTTGCGCGGGTTGGCGAACGGCGCCCTGCCGGCCTCGACCAGCCCGGCGTTGAGGTCGGCGAAGGCCGCGACCGGGAAGAACACCTCGCCACGCACCTCCAACCTGGCCGGGTGTCCGGAGCCGGTCAGCATCTCCGGCACGCCTTGGATGGTGCGGATGTTGTTCGTGACGTCCTCCCCGGTCCGCCCGTCGCCGCGGGTGGCGGCGCGCACGAGCCGCCCCGCTTCATACAGCAGGTTGACGGCGACGCCATCGATCTTCAGCTCGCATAGGAAGTGGTATGCCGCCCCGCCCGCGTCCCGCTCGACCCGGGCGGCCCAGGCGAGCAGCTCTGGCTCGCTGAACGCGTTGTCCAGGCTCAGCATCCGCTCGAGGTGGTCGACCGGGGTGAACTCGGTGGCGAAGGCGTACCCGACCTGCTGGGTCGGGCTGTCCGGGGTGCGCAGCTGCGGCCAGGCCTGCTCCAGCTCGCCCAGCCGGCGGACCAGCGCGTCGTACTGTCCGTCGGAGATCGTCGGCGCGTCCTTGACGTGGTAGGCGAACTGGTGTCCTCGGACCTGCTCGGCAAGCTCGGTCCACTCGTGCCGCACCTGGTCCGGAACGGTGCTGGTCATCGTGGTCGGCAGGTCTGTCACGCGGTCATCCTGCCGCACCGCTCCGACGGTGCGGGTATGTCGGTGGGCTGGGTCAGGATGGTCGGCATGACGCGTGTGCGGCTCGGTATGACGTTCACCCCGGCAATGCGCCCGGACCAGCTGCGCCCGCTGGCCGAGGCCACGGAGCGGGCGGGTCTGGACGACCTCTGGCTGTGGGAGGACTGCTTCAACAAGAGCGGGCTGGCTCCGGCAGTGGCCGCGCTCGCGTGGACCGAGCGGGTGCGGGTGGGGGTGAGCCTGTTCCCGGCGCCGCTGCGCAACGTGGCCCTGGCGGCGATGGAGGTCGCCACGGTCGTCGGCATGTTCCCGGGCCGGTTCGTGCCCGGGATCGGGCACGGCGTGCAGGAGTGGATGGCGCAGGCGGGGGCGCGGGTGGCCTCACCGATGACGCTGCTGGAGGAGTATGCCGTGGCGCTTCGCCGGCTGCTGGCCGGGGAGGAGGTGAGCGTGTCGGGGCAGCACGTGCGGCTGGACCGGGTCAAGCTGGCCTACCCACCCGCCGAGCCGGTCCCGCTGATGCTCGGTGGGTACGGCCCGAAGACCCTGGCGCTGGCGGCGCGACTGGGCGCCGGGACGATGCTGGCCGCCGCGCTCACCGACGAGCACGTGGACGCCGGGACCGCCGTGGTCGCCAGCGTGCGCTCCAGCGCCGCTGCGCTCGTCGTGCCCGGGGAGCACGAGGTGGTGGCCGGCAAGCTCGTGACAATTGGCCCGGGGGCCCATGACCGGCTGGCGCGAACGCTGACGCAGTGGCAGATCCCGGCTGGCGCGGGCAGCGGCGTCGCCGGCGACGCGAGCGCGGTCGCGGCCGGGCTACAGCGATGGGTGGACCGCGGGGTCACGACGATCGCGGTCGTGCCCACCGCCGACGAACCGGATCTGGCCGGGCTGTGCCGCTTCGTGGCGGAGGAGGTGGCGCCGTTGCTGCGGGCACCGACGTGAGGTCCGGGGCTCTCACGGTCCGAGCCGGGGCTACTCCAGGGCCGCCTCCGTCAGCGCCCGCGCGGCCGCCACCAGCAGCCGGTGCACCTGGCCGGCCTGCTCCGGCGACGCACCTGCCAGGCCGCAGGCGGGGGTAAGCGTCACGTCGACGAGGCCGGGCAGCGGCAGCCCCACGTCGCGCCATCGCGCCACCAGGTCCCGGACTAGGGGTGGCACGGCCGGCAACGTGCCGGTGGCTGGGACACACCCGGCCCAGATCCCCAGGCCTGCCTCCACGCTGGCGGCGACCGACTCCCAGCCGCGCGGGCCGAGCAGCGTCGTGTCCACAGACACCGCGGTCGCGCCGACCGTGCGCAGCACCGCCCATGGCACCTCCTGGGCGCAGCAGTGCACCACGACCGGCCAGTCCCGCGCGGCCTCGACCACCTCCCGCAGCGCCGCCGCGGCCGGCTCCGGCTCGACCGCGCGGAGCTGCCCGAGCCCGGAGGCGGTCGGCAGCCCCCCGGCCAACACCGAGGGCAGCCCGGGCTCGTCCAGCTGCAGCACCAGGCTGGCGCCCGGCACGAGCCGCTCCACCGCGCCCAGGTGCTGCCGCACCCCTTCGGCGAGTGAGGAAGCCAGGTAACGGCGGGCTCCGACGTCAACCACCGCGCGCTCACCGCGGGGCAGCCATACCGAGGACGCCATCGTCCACGGGCCGGCGACCTGCACCTTCAGCCAGCCTTGGTACCCGTCGAAGGCCTCGGCCAGCTCGTCCAGGTCGCCGCTCAGCATCGTTGCGGTGCGTTGAGCGTCCCGACCGGGGCGGTCGACCAGCCGCCAGCCGGCGGGCTGCAGGTCGACCGGCATGTCGACCAGCAGGCCGGCGGTTCGGCCGACCAAGTCCGCGCCCGGTCCGCGGGCCGGCAGCTCGGGCAGGTAGGGCAGGTCCTGGTCGGAGAGCAGGTCACGCACGGTGCGCACGGCCCGGCGGAGGTCCGTTCCGGGCCACGACCCGATACCCGTGGCCAGGCTCACCGGTGCAGCGTATCGGCGCGGCCCGCGGTGGCTAGTTCGTGCCTAGTTGGCGCCTAGTCGTGGTCGTGCGGCCGACGCCAGGCACGCGCGATGGTGGCCGAGCCGACCACCCTGCTGGCCTCGTACAGGACCACCGACTGCCCGGGCGCGACCCCGCGGACCGGGCGGTCAAGCCGCACCTCGACCCGCTCGCCCTGGCTCCACGCTGTCGCCCGGACCTCCTCGCCGTGGGCTCGCACCTGCGCACCGACGGCGCAGACGCCCGCGGGCGCCGTGCCGCACCACCGGGCATGCTCGCCGGTCAGCGCGTCGGCGCCGAGCAGATCGGCTGGGCCGATCAGCACCGTGTTGGCACGCACGTCGACGCCCACGACATACCGGGGCTGGCCGTCGGGCGCAGGCCCGGGCAGGGCCAGGCCGCGCCGCTGGCCGACGGTGAACGCGTACGCGCCGCGGTGGGACCCGACGACGGTGCCCGACTCGTCGACGATCGGGCCGGGCCGCTCACCGAGCCGCCGGCTCAGGAAACCCCGGGTGTCGCCGTCGGCAACGAAGCAAATGTCGTGGGAGTCCGGCTTGGCCGCGACGGCGAACCCGCGCGACCTGGCCTCGGCCCGGATCTGCGGCTTGGTGCTGGCGCCCAGCGGGAAGAACGACCGGGCCAGCTGCGCCGCGTCGAGCACCCCCAGCACGTAGGACTGGTCCTTGCCCAGGTCGAGCGCCCGGTGCAGCTCCCGGCCGGCGGGGCCCTCGACCACCCGCGCGTAGTGCCCGGTCGCGACCGCGTCGAAGCCCAGCGCCACCGCCTTGTCCAGCAAGGCCGCGAACTTGATCTTCTCGTTGCACCGCAGGCACGGGTTAGGCGTGCGCCCCGCGGCGTACTCAGACACGAAGTCCTCCACCACCTCGGTCCGGAACCGGGCCGCCAGGTCCCAGACGTAGAACGGGATGCCCAGCACGTCGGCGACCCGCCGGGCGTCACCGGCGTCCTCCAGGGTGCAGCACCCGCGGGCCGACGCACGCAGGGTGGCGGCGTTCTGCGACAGGGCGAGGTGAACCCCGACGACCTCGTGCCCGGCGTCGACCATCCGCGCCGCTGCCACGGCGGAGTCGACCCCGCCGCTCATGGCGGCGACGACACGCATCAGCGGCCCAATGCCGCGCCGGCGCGCTGGGCCCGGTCGACCGCGGCCGGCAACGCGGCCAGGAAGGCGGCCACGTCGGCCCGGGTCGAGGTGTGCCCCAGCGTCAGCCGCAGCGCGCCTCGGGCCTGTTCCTCTGACAGGCCCATCGCGAGCAGGACGTGGCTGGGCTGCGGAACCCCCGCCTGGCACGCCGACCCGGTCGAGCACTCGACCCCCGCGGCATCGAGCAGGTAGAGCAGCGAGTCGCCGTCGCAGCCGGGCACCAGCAGGTGGGCGTTGCCGGGCAGCCGCGTGCGACCGTCGCCCTCGGTCCAGCGCCCTCCGACGCGGATGCCCGGCGCGCTGGCCAGCGCGCCGCGCAGGAGCTCGTCGCGCAGTGCCACCAGCCGGGCCGACTCGGCGTTCTGCCGCGACACCGCTGCGGTCAACGCGGCCGCGAAGCCGGCGATGGCCGGGACGTCGAGGGTGCCGCTGCGGATCTGCCGCTCCTGGCCACCGCCGTGGGTCAGCGGCACCAGCCGGGCGTCCCGCCGCGCAACCAACACGCCCACCCCGACCGGGCCGCCCAGCTTGTGTGCGGTGAGGGTCATCAGGTCCAGCCCGCTGGCAGCGAAGTCGACCGGTAGCTGGCCGACTGCCTGCACCGCGTCGGCATGCACAGGTATGCCGTGCGCGCGCGCCACCGCGGCGATCTCGGCGACCGGCTGGACCGTGCCGACCTCGTTGTTGGCCCACATGACGCTCACCAGCGCCACCGAGCCCGGGTCGGTCTCCACCGCGGCGCTCACCATGTCCGCCGCGACGACGCCGCTGGAGTCCGGCTCCAGCCAGGTCACCTTCGCCCCCTCGTGCCGGGTGAGGAACTCGGCACAGTCCAGGACCGCGTGGTGCTCGACCGCGCTCACCAGCAGACGGACCCGGCGCGGGTCCCCGTCACGGCGGGCCCAGAAGCCGCCCTTGACGGCGAGGTTGTCCGACTCGGTGCCGCCAGAGGTGAAGACCACCTCGGACGGGCGGCAGCCCAGCGCCTGGGCGATCGCCTCACGAGACTCCTCGACCACGCGGCGGGCGCGCCGGCCCGAGGTGTGCAGGGACGAGGCGTTGCCGACCCGGCCGAACTCGGCCGCCATCGCCTCGACGGCCTCGGGGAGCATGGGTGTCGTCGCCGCATGGTCCAGGTAGACCCTGGTGGAAGCCACCAGCGAAGTCTACGGGGCTGCCGCGGCGGGCCGGCCCGGTCGGCCAGCAAGGCCCCGCGCCGGGCTCAGCCCTTGGCGGCCCTGATCGCCTCGGTGGCCTGCGGCAGCACGGCGAACAGGTCGCCGACGACGCCGAAGTCGGCCAGCTCGAAGATGGGCGCCTCCTCGTCCTTGTTCACCGCAATGATCGTCTTGGACGTCTGCATCCCGGCTCGGTGCTGGATCGCCCCGGAGATGCCGGCGGCGACATACAGCTGCGGCGAGACCTGCTTGCCGGTCTGGCCCACCTGGCTGGTGTGTGGATACCACCCGGCGTCCACGGCGGCACGCGAGGCCCCCACGGCCGCGCCCAGTGCGTCGGCGAACTCCTCGACGGGCCCGAAGTTTCCACCCGTGCCGCGACCGCCGGATACCACGATGGCCGCCTCGGTCAGCTCCGGGCGGCCGGTGGCTCGCCTGGGCTGCCGGTCGACCACCCGCGCCGCCTTGGCCGCCTCGCTCACCGAAACTTCGACCATTTCTTGCGCCGCCTCGCCAGGGGCCTCGACCGGCGCGACCGAGTTCGGCTTCACGGTGACGATGGGCGTGCCGGTGGTGACGCACGCCTCGACGGCGTACCCGCCGGCGAACACCGACTGCGTGGTCACCACCCTGCCGTCGGCGCCGGCGTGGATGTCGACGGCGTCGGTGATGATGCCGGAGCTCACCTTGACCGCCAGCCGGGCGGCGACCTCCTTGCCGTCCGGGGACGACGGCACCAGCACCGCCGCCGGCTGCGCCGACCGGACCAGCTGGGCCAGCGCCTCCGCCTTGGGCGCCACGAGATAGTCGGCCATCTCCGGCGCGTCCACGACATACACGGTGGCCGCGCCGTACCGGGCCAGCGTGGGCGAGGCGGCCGCCAGGGCGCTGACGCCTCCGAAGAACACGGCGGCCGGTTGCCCGAGCCGGGCGGCGAGCGTGAGCAGCTCCGCGGTGGTCTTGCGCACCGCTCCGTCCACGTGATCGACGACGACGAGCACCTCAGCCATGGTGGTCTCCAGTCCGTGCGGTTCAGACGAACTTCTGCGCGGCGAGGAACTCGGCGAGCCGGGTCCCGCCGAGGCCGTCGTCATGGACGATCTGCCCGTGTTGCCGGGGCGGGCGCCGCGTGACCGACTCGACCCGGGTCCACGCCGCGGCCAGGCCGACCTGGGCCGCGTCGATGCCCAGGTCCGCGACCGACCAGGTCTGCACCGGCTTCTTCTTGGCGGCCATGATGCCCTTGAAGGAGGGGTACCGCGGCTCGTTGATCTGGTCGGTCACCGACACCAGCGCCGGCAGGGAGGCCTGCACGGTCTCGCTGGCCACGTCGCCGTCACGGCGGATGGTGACCGTCCCGTCACCCACCGTGACCTCGGCGGCGAACGTCAGCTGCGGCAGGCCCAGCCGTTCGGCCACCATCGCCGGGACGACGCTCATGCTGCCGTCGGTGGACGCCATCCCGGTCAGCACCAGGTCGGGGCCGCCCAGCTTGCGCACCGCCGCGGCGATGACCATCGAGGTCGCGATCGCATCCGAGCCGTGCAGCGCCGGGTCCTGCACGTGCACGCCCTGGTCAGCGCCCATCTGCAGCGCCTTCTTGATCGCCTCCGCGGCCCGGGGCGGGCCGACCGTGAGCACCGCGACGTCACCCTCGCCGCGCGCCTCGCGAACCTTCAGGGCCTCCTCGACGGCGTACTCGTCGAGTTCGCTGAGTAGGCCGTCCACCCCGTCCCGGTCGGCGGTGTGGTCGGATTCATCGAACGTGCGGTCTGCCTGGGCGTCCGGCACGTGCTTCACGCAGACGACGATGAACATGGCGGGAAAGGTCCCCTTCTGTTCGGTATGCGGCTGGCGTGCCGCGTCGAATATCCTATGTTACTGGCCAGTAGGGTTTGCTGCAGGGGGCTCGGACGACATGCGCACAGGGGCAGGTGCGCCTCAGCGTGGCAGCCCCACCCTGACACACATCCGCCCCCGGATGGCGGCGAGCGGCACCGGCCCGAAGGTGCGCGAGTCCGAAGTCGACGAGGTGGATGGTGGGTGGGGTGGGACCAACCGCCGTGGTCGTTGCGGATGGTCAACATCTCCACGTCGCCGTGCCGCGGGGATGCTTCGACCAGCTGGTAGCCGCTGGCCACCACGTCGTCCCACGTGCACCCGTTGATGGTCCAGCGGCCACCGTTGCGGCGCAGGTCCAGCAGCCGGGTGCGGGTCGCGTCGCTCTCGGACGGGTGCACGGTGGGGTTGTCCGGGTTCAGCGCGTCGGGGACTTCGTTGTGACTCGGGTCGAACGGGTCATCCACCACCTTGAACGCCATCACCTTGTTGGCGTTGAAGCAGTCGATGTTGTTCTGCGGGCTGGTGTTTCGCAGCACGACGCTTCCGGCAGGGGATGGCCGATCGGTACGAAGTCGCCAACGACTTCGCCCCATCAGCCCGGCGTCGGTGGCGATCACGGTGAACGGGGCCGCGGTGCTCAGCAACCACCGGTAGGACCTGGAGACGGAGGCGTTCAGGATGCGGAAGCGGTACTTGCGGCGATGCACCTTCATGAGCGGCCAAGGCGCACCGCTGTAATAGTCGGTGGTTTCGTCGCCGCGGTACGGCGTGAGCACGGGCGGCGGCTGCAAGGCAGCGTGAGCGGTTTCGGCAGCTGACTCGTGGGCAGCCAGTCGGCCAGGCTGCTTGCGCTGACCGACCGCTCGAATAGCAGCGCCAGAGCGGCTCCCCAACACGCTCATCTTCAACAGGTCGCGCCGCGAAAGCGACATGGCGGACCCCTCCTTGACCTGTGACACGCGACGCTAGGCCCCGCGACCTTCCGAAGAACTTGGGCGGACCACGTGCCTCGAACGCAACAGCCGAAGGCAAACGCGGTCACGTGCAGGCGCGGCCGCGGGAACGCGGTGCGCTGCGCAGGTGCGCCGAAGGTGTGCTGAAGGTGGATCGCGAAGTATCGCGGTACACCCCGACTGGGGTACCGGCGCGCACGCCGGTCCCCCAGTCACTTCCGGAAGGACTGTCATGCCACGAAGATCGAGCGCCGCAGTTCTCGCGCTCCTGGTCCTGCCCGCCGTCGGGGCGGTCAACGCCTTCGGCGCCGTCATCGGTGGAACTCCCGGACCTGGCCTGGCGGCCGTCGGACCGGTCTCGGCCAGCGACGGCTTCCCGGTGTGGTACCGGGACAAGAACGGTATGCGGCTGGAGCTCTGCCTCGCGCAGGCAGACCCGCTGTGCCCCGCCCGGGGACCGCTGCCGGATGAGCAGTCGCCCGTCTCGTTCCCGGACAACTTCCCGGACGAGAGCTTCTACAGCCTGACGAGCACGTCCGTCGGCACCGCCAACGGGGGAATCGCCAGGGCCGACCTCGCCCTGGAGGCCGCGTTCGTAACCGGCCCGGTCATCCCAGGAGACCAGAGGACGTTCGCCCGGGTGCGGTTCAAGGTGACCAACGTCCAAGACAACGTGGACTACACGTTCACCTCCCCCGCCGGGACCAAGACCCTCCAGACCAGCAAGCCGGGGCTCATCTTCGACACCGAGGACATCGGCATCGGCGGGCCCGGCGACTTCACCGGCGCGCTCGGCGGCCGGATTGGTCCCTTCCTGACCTGGGACACGTTCGGTAGCAAGTCGGATCCGGCCCTGCTCAACGACACCTACGTCGGCGACGGTGCGACTCCGCACAAGATCACCGGTAGCCCCTACGGCACCAACTTCTTCCGTGTGCAGGGCCCTGGCATCAACCCGTCATCCACCGTCGACGCCTGCCCGACGGTCGACGGCCCGGTCTCGGACTGCGTCGAGACCGACCTGTTCACCGTGCAGGGCAAGCTGGCCACCACTGCCGGCGTCACCGCCGACGAGGTCACCTACTCCCGCGCCGCCGACGGCGCTGGCTTCGTCGACGTCTTCGCCAGCTCGGAGGGGTCCACGGAGTCGATCCAGGTCAGCGACCCCAGCGCGACCAAGACGTTCGCCACGACCGGGCTGACCGGGGAGAACGGCCACTACTTCGCCCGGGTTGCCTTCACCGGGGCGACGCCCCCAGCCAATGTGAGGGTGAGCAACGTCGGCGACGTTCCGGCGTCGGTGAAGACGGTCTCGGTGGTGGACCAGCTCAGCGGCACGGCTACCTACAACACGGGTGACCAGACGCTCGTCGTGACAGCGGGGTCCAGCGACACCTTTGGCAAGCCCGCGCTGACGGCGACTGGCTACGGCCAGCTCACCAACGGCCAGCTCACCGTGTCGGGCCTGCAGGCCCCACCGGTGTCGGTCGCCCTGACCTCGGCGGCGGGCGGTTCGACGACGCTGCCCATCCAGGTGAGCGGACCGGGACGCGACCCGCTCCCGGTCGTCGCGCAGGCGGGTCCGGACCAGACCGTGCAGCCGGGTCAGACCGTCACACTGGACGGGTCCGCCTCCAGCGGCCCGGTGGCCACCTACGCCTGGACGAACGCCGACGGGATCGCGATGACCACCCCGGACCAGGCCGTCACCACGTTCACCGCGCCCTCGGTGCCCGGGGCATACACGTTCACGCTCACGGTCAGCGGGCCCGGCGGGCCCTCCACCGCCTCGGTCGTGGTCACGGTCGAACCGGCAGCGCCACTGGTTGCAAACGCAGGCCCGGACCAGACCGTGCAGCGGGGCACGAAGGTGACCCTGGACGGTTCGCGGTCCACGGGAGCGGCGAGCTACGCCTGGACCCAGCTGGTCGGGACGGGCGACCCGGTGGTGACCCTGAGCGGCGCGGCGACGGTGCGGCCGACGTTCACCTTCCCGTTCTACAAGTCCCCGGCAACCAATGGCCCGCTGCGGTTCCAGCTCGTGGTGACAGCGGTCGACGGGACCGTGTCGAGCCCCAGCGTGGTCACGATCACGCCCACGTCCGACGTCGTCACGGTGACCCTCGTGCGGTACGCGAACTCCAGGTGGCGCATCGACGGGACCAGCTCGATCCTGGCGGGTCAGACGGTGACCGCGCACTACCGCCGACTGACCGGCACGGTCATCGGCCGCGCGGTGGTGGACGTGACGGGGGCCTTCTCGGTCCGCTCGGCCGGCCCGGTGCCCGTCCCCGGTGACGTGGTGGTCGTCGAGTCGCAGCTCGGTGGGGTGTCGGCTCCGGTGACGGTCCGGATCGGCTGACGGTTCCCCGGTGCGGGCGAGCCTGGCGCAGCAGGGCTCGCCCGCACCGGCCAGCAAGGCCCATCAAGCAGACGCGAACGGGGTGCTGGACAGATGACATCGGTGATAGTGGTGGACCGCCACGCCGTGGTTCGAGCCGGCCTGGTCCGGCTGTTGCACGCTGCCGACGACCTGCTCGTGGTGGGCGAGGCAGGTGAGTGGGAAGCCGGCATGGCGCTCTCGGACCTCATCCGGCCAACGGTCGTGCTGGTCGGCCCGTCCTGCTCGACGTGTCCGGTGGCCCCGGCGCGTGCCGCTCAGATGCCTGCCGGGACGCGCCTGGTGGCGCTGGTGGACGAACCGGGGCACGAGGCGGCGGCTGCCGAGCCGGGCACGATCGAGTACCTCAGCGCCGACTCGAACCCCGAGGAGCTGGTGGGCGCCGTCCGTGGCGGGAGGGCGCCCATGCCCGCCACGGCGGCCTGCCCCCCGTGGCATGGGCCCAGCGGAGCCAAGACCGCGGCGGGGCTCACCGCCCGCGAGCGGCAGATCCTCACCCTGCTGGGACGGGGGTCGGGGAACCGGCAGATCGCCCACGAGCTGGGCATCCGCGAGACGACCGTCAAGGCCCACCTGACCAGGGTCTTCCTCAGCATCGGGGTGACCAGCCGGACCCAGGCTGCGCTGTGGGCGCACTTCAACGGGTTGGCTGCATGAGCCGTCAGCGGCGGTCAGAACCCGAGGGTGCACTGACCGGACGGTCAGCCCTCGGCGACCGCCCGGCGTTCCTGCCCCTCCGCCGAGTTGAACGCCGCACCGGACAGGTATGCCGGGTAGTCCCCGGTCGCTGCGCTGGCGGACGGCAAGTTGCCCAGCACCGGCTCAGGTGGCACCCGGCTCGCCTCACGAAGCAGGGCCGCGCGGCGGACTTCGGAGAAGCTCTCGGCCAGCAGGCGTCGCTCAGCCTGGTGCTTGAACTCAAACCCCGGGCCCACCTCGACCAGCGTGCCGTGCTCGACCAGGCGATCCAGCTCGGCGGCAACGCCGTGGGCCGCCCCGACGACGTGGCTCAACGTCCAGCCGAGGAACGGCGCGGGCAGCACCGCGGCCACCGTCGCCACCCGGTAGGTCTGCGGACCGAGGTCCCAGCAGCGGCCGAGCACGCGTTCTCGCAGTTCGGGGGGAAATTCCGTCGCCAACTGGAGACGGGCGGCCTCCAGGGCTCCGGCGACGTAGAGCGGGTGGCCCCCGGTCTGCTCGTGCATGTCCGGGCCCCCCACGCCGGCAAGGTCCTCGACCGAGAGCACGTCCAGGTCGATCCGGGTTTCGGCCCGCAACCTGGACAGCGGACCGCGACGGATGGCCTCCGGCTCGCCGGCCAGCACCACAGCCACCGGCGCGTCGGGAGAGCGGCGATGCAAGTAGTTCAGCGTGGTGATGGTGGCGGCGTCGGCCCACTGCGCGTCGTCCAACACCAAGACGAAAGGCTCGTGTGCTCTCAGCTCTTCGGCGAGGGACTCCATGACACGGATGCGCGCGATCTCGTCGAAGGGATGCGCCTGCTCGCTGCGCCGCAGGAGCTCGGCCAGTACCGGCATCGGGTCGCCGTCGCTGGTTTGCAGGATCGGCCGCAGCGCCAGTGACAGGGCGACATACGGCAGGTCGGACTCCAGGTCCGAGCAGCGGTTGACCCCCGCCGGCACGCCCATCCGCTGGAGCACCGATTGCACCAGCCGCGTCTTGCCGACGCCCATCTCCCCAGTCACGCAGATGACCGTGAAACGTCCGTGCAGCGCGGTCGTGATGGTCCGCTCCAGTCGCGCGGACTCGGTCGCGCGACCCAGGAACGGCAGGTCCGTGGCGGGTTCCGGCACGATCGTCACACCGTGGGTCGTCGTGGCGGCGGCCGCGTGCGGCAGCAGCGCAGCGATGTCCTCGTGCCGCAAGATCGCCAGGTGCAGCGCCACCGTCTCGTCCAACGGGTCGACGCCCAGCTCGTCGGCCAGCAGGCGCCGGCAGCGGTCGAAGGCGCGCAGCGCATCCTCCTGCCGGAACAGGGAGTAGGACGTGGTCATCAGCACCTGGTAGGCGGCCTCCGCCAACGGGTCGACGGCCACTGCCTGCTCGGCGAGCTCCAACGCAGCCAGGGTCTCGCCGGTGATCATCGACAGCCGGGCGCTGTTCACAAGGGCGCTGACGTGGCGCTGCTGGTAGGTCGCGCGCATCGGTTCGGCATAGGTCGCGTAGGGCTCGTCTTCCAACACTGACCCGCGTACGAGGGAGAGAGCCTTGCGGTAGGTCGCGAGCGCGTGGACGGGCTCCATGCCGGCGGCTGAGGCGACCAGCGCGTCGAACTCCTCCACGTCCAGGGTTGCGCGGTCGACGTCCAGGCGGTACCCGCCGCGCTCGGTGAGGATGATCGACTCACGAGCCTTGACGTCCGGCTGCAGGGTCCGCCGCAGAATCGACACGTAGGACTCCAGCGTCCCCGGATAGTTCTGCGGGAGCGACTCGCCCCAGAGCAGGTCGGCCAGCCGCGCCTTGGAAACGGCCTTTCCGCGCTCAACCGCAAGAATTTCGAACAGCTGCTTTGGCTTTATTCCCGGGAAGTCGCGAGCATTGGTCGTGCGGGAGCGCGTTTCAACGACCAGTCCACCCAGCAGCGCTACGCGCACGTCTCCACCTACGTCACATCCGACCCAGACCCGGCCCAGAATAGCCCGGCGCCTCACGGCTCCGCAGCGACTTTCCGGGATCAGGTCGCGGCTCATGTTGTTGCGATTTCCCGCGATAGAATGCGTTTGCATCCTATCGCCTAGGACTGCTCTGCATCAAGATGCCAGTCCGATGGCTGGACAGGTGGCCGCTTCAGGCCGTCGCCACCGAGCACACTTGACGCTCGACGGAGCCCAGCCGGTCAACTCGGGCGAAGTCCGGCATACCAGCACAAAAGCGACACGGGATGCGGCGCCCTCGGCCGCGGCCCTGACCCGTCCGACGCGGCTGCTACCATCTCCCCAGGCCGGTACGGCCAGCCACATTTGCGCCAGAGGTTGGGCGGGGGTCGATTCAGAATTACGGAAGCAGGGCATAAGGGAATTCATACGCTCAACCTCCACAGTTCCTCCCCCTCGTCAGCCAAGCCGGCACGGCAGCGGCGGGTGCCGGCGGGCCAGACCTGGTGGCGACGGCTTAAGCGCAGCCATCGCATGCCAATGATGGCCGTTGGGTTGGCTGGCGTCGTCTTCAACTTGTTCATAGTTTACACGGCGCTAACGGGGCTTGCCGAGGTGGAGGAGTCCTACGTCAAGGTCGCGCAGCTGACCCAGGCGCAACGACACCTCCAGGACGCGGACCGTATCCACGACGCCCTGCAGGCCGGAGCACTGCGCACTCTCCTGCGCTTCCCCATGCCGCCGGGCGAGCCGGTGACCCACGCTGTGGAGCAGGACGCCGCAGCGTTCCAGCAGAACCTTGCCCTGCTCCGTGGGTCCGCGTTGCCGACGCGGCTCAAATCGCGGGTGAGTCACCTCCGGCCGCTGCAGGACAAGTACGTCGCCGACGTGGTGGCCTTCGCCCGGCTCGCCCGATCCGACCAGGCTGCCGCCCAGAAGGCGCTCCCACCGCTCATCGGCGAGTTCACGATGCTCACCGACAAGCAGGCCGCCTTGGCCGCCGCACTCAGCGATGAGGCGGACGCACTCAGGAAGCAGGCGGATGACAACGAGCGAGCCGCCCGGTGGCGGACCTCCGCGTCCGCGGTGGCGGCGATCCTGGGCCTGCTCAGCCTCACCTACCTGATGAACCGGCTCGGGAGCGCCCTCGCCGCGATGGTCGCTCGCCAACGCGGCGTCGCAGAGACACTGCAGCAGAGCCTGCTTCCGGAGAAGCTGCCGGACGTGCCCGGCGTCCTCATGGCGGCCCGGTACGTTCCAGGCGGCCCCAGCACCCAGGTCGGCGGTGACTGGTACGACGTCATCCCGCTCACCGGGGGCGACCTGGGCCTGGTCATGGGCGATGTCGTCGGCCACGACGTGCGCGCAGCCTCGGTGATGGGCCAGCTACGCAACGCCCTGAGGGCCTATGCCGTCGACGGACTACCTCCCGGTGAGGTGCTGTACCGGCTCAACCGGCTCTGCTTGCAACAGGAGTTCGGTGAGATGGCGACCTGCTTGTATGCCGTGCTCAACCCGGTCACGGGGACCTTGCGGCTGGCCAACGCAGGCCACTACCCACCACTGCTCCTGCATGACACGGGCGAGCGTTACCTGGAGCACGAGGCATGTCCGCCCATCGGCGCCATGCGGGGGACGCTCTACGCCGAGGCGACGCACGTTCTGCCTCCCGACAGCGTGCTGGTGCTGTACACCGACGGCCTGGTCGAGCGGCGAGGCGAGGGCGCCGATGACGGGCTGGACCGGCTGCTCCGCTGCGGCGCCTCCGCCCGTGGGAACGACATCGACCAGTTCTGTGCCACCGTGGTCTCCGACATGCTGGCCTCGGGGACGCCGACCGACGACGTGGCCATGCTGGCCGTTTCGCCTCAGTCGCGGCTGGGCCCACACCTGGACTTCCTCTGGCCGGCGCACTCGGACCGGCTGCTGCTGCTGCGGCGCACTTTGCAACGCTGGCTGCGTGAGGCTGGCGCCAGTGACCAGGAGTGCTATGAGATCACCTTGTGCTGTTCGGAGGCTGCGACCAATGCGATCGAGCATGCGTACGGTCCAGGTGACGCGCAATTCGGCGTCAGCTGTGACCTCGACGACGGGTTGGTGACCGTGGGGGTGCGCGACTGGGGCCGGTGGCGTGCCTCGCGTGGGCGCGACCGTGGCCGCGGGCTCAGTCTGGTCAGTGAGCTGATGGAGCAGGTCGATGTCGCCTACGGGGCCGGCGGCACGGAGGTCGTCATGCGTCGCCGCCTAGCCGGCGCCGCGCTTGCCCCGGGCGCCGGCGGGGACCGGTCGTGACGCTCGCGAGGATCTTGGTCACCGGCGACGGCCCGTGGCCGGTCGTGTCGCTCAGCGGTGAGATCGACCTGTCCAACGTGGACGAGCTGACTCGGGACCTGGAACGCTCCGTTGCCAACGCTGCGCACGGCGTCGTCCTGGACATCTCCGAGGTCAGCTACCTGGACAGCACGGGACTGCGGGTGGTGTTCCGGCTGGCCCGGGAGCTGCGCGACCGTCAGCAACGACTGTGCCTGGTCGTGCCGACCAGTTCGCTGGTCCGGCGCGTCCTCCTTCTTGCCGGAGTTGACTCGGTGGCCGACGTCGTGGCGGATACTAGCGAGGTGGCGGCCGTGCAAGGAAAGGACAGCTAGCCGTGCCGAACGCTACGGGATTCGTGGTCAGCACCCTGGACGACGCCGCTGTGGTCACCGCGCGCGGCGAGATCGACTCGGCCACCGCGCCGCAGTTCCGCCTTGCCCTGGACGCGGCGGCCGAATGCGGCCGATCTGTGCTCATGGTGGACATGGCCAAGGTGGGATTCATCGACTCCGCCGGGCTGGCGGTCGTCGTTCGGTTGCGCCGCCACCTACCCGTTCAGCAGCACCTCGTTCTGGCTCGCGTCCCGGCCCGGATGAGGCGCATGCTGGAAGTTGCCGCCGTCGATGTCCTCGTCGACGTCCACACCGAAGGCGACCCCTGGCCGTGGCCGGAAGTGCCCCAGCCCACGGACTAGTTCTGCGAGCAGCTCCCCCAGGCCACGGGCCCGGGTCGGCCATGTTGGTGCCCTGTTGACCGGACGGACTAGTTCTGCGAGCAGCTCCCCCAGGCCACCACCCGGACTTCCAGGGCCCGGCTTGTGCCGGTGGCGCGCAGTGCCCGGGCAAAGCGGGGGGAGGCGTTGGTGACGACCAGCCGCTGGCCGCCCAGGTGCAGCTGGCGGTGAGCGGTTACCAACGCGCCGATCGCCCAGGCGTTGAGGAAGGTCACCGCGGCCAGGTTGACCACGACCGGCTGTCCGCAGACGAACGCGCGCTCCAGCGCCCGGTCGAGCGCGCCGCGCAGCACCGAGCTCGTGGTTTGGTCGAGCTCACCGTGCGGTGTGACGGTGACGGCCCCCTCCTCGCTGCGCACATGCACCAGCGTCTCCATGGCACGCCTCCCTGTGAACCCTCTGTGCGAGCCATCATGGCGGCTGGGGACGGCGTGGGGTAGCCGACCTTAGTCGTACGACCATGGCGTAGCCCTCGGTGTGACCCGGTAGTGCGCGGAGGCCTGCCGCCGCGGTCCGTTAGCGGCCTTCGAACCTGGCCTTGCCCGGACCCTGCTCGACGAAGGAGGCCATCCCGATCTCCCGGTCACGCGTGGCGAACAGACCGGCGAACAGGATCCGTTCAAGTTCCAGCCCGGTGTCCAGACCGGTCTCCAGACCGCGGTCGACTGCCTCCTTGGCCGCCCTGATCGCATACGCGGGGCCCCCGGCGAACCGCCGCGCCCGACGCACCGCGGCGGCATACACCTGCCCCGGCTCGACGACCTCGTCGACCAGGCCGATCGCCAGCGCCTCCGGCGCGGCGACGAAGCGGCCGGTGAAGATCAGGTCCTTGGCCCGCGACGGGCCGATCAGCCGGGCAAGCCGCTGCGTGCCCCCTGCCCCGGGGATGAGCCCGAGCAGGATCTCCGGCTGGCCGAGCTTGGCGTCGGTGGCGGCGACTCGGAAGTCGCAGGCGAGGGCGAGTTCGCACCCGCCCCCCAGGGCGAACCCGGTGACGGCGGCGACGGTGGGCTTGGGCAGGCGCGCCACCGCGGTGAAGGCGGCCTGTAACCGACCGGACCGGTCCACCATGTCGGTGTAGGACATCTCGCGCATCTCCTTGATGTCCGCACCGGCGGCGAACACCTTCTCCCCGCCGTAGAGCACGACCGCGGCGACATCGCGCCGCTCGCCGAGCTCCGCCGCGGCCGCAGCCAGCGCGTCCTGAATCTCGGCGTTCAGCGCGTTCATCGGCGGCCGCTCGATGAGCACGGTCGCGACGCCGTCCTGCACCTCCACCCGCACGTGGTCGCTCACGCGGTTGCGCCGCCGTCGGAGACCATGCCCTCGTGCCACATCTGCACGGCCGACAGCAGCAGCTGGGTCGTGACCGTCAGCAGCGCCTTGATGTCGGTGCTCGCGTCGACCACGTGCTCGCCAGTGACCACCAGGGTCCCGTTGGCGATGCCTGCCTTGACCACGTTGAGCCGCAAGGTCAGCGCGTTGCACACCTGCAGCTGCTTGACCGGGTCGGCGAGGTCCTCCCCGATCTGCCACTGGCCGAAAACCCGCATGATGGTGAACTCGCCGTCGATGCAGCGGACAAACAGCTGCTGTCCCTGTGCCCGGAACGCCACGTCGCCGTCGTCGTCGATGTCCGGCCGGAACCCCTCGTCCATCAGCGCATCCAGCACCCGGCCACGCAGCGGGTGCTCCCCCGGCGGCGGCGGGAAGTCCGGCAACGATGTCGGATCTGTCATGTGTCCAACCTAGCCACTGCCTAGTCTTCTGCCATGCGCGTCTCCCCCGCCGACCTGCCGCCCCCGCTGGGCGCGACAGTCACCTCTGAGGGGACCGACTTCGCCGTGTATGCCGGGCACGCGGACGCGGTCGAGATCTGCCTCTTCGAGGCCGGCGACCGCACCGGCGCGAGCGAGCGGCGGGTCGAGCTGCTCGACCGCGCGCACGGGACCTGGTTCGGCAGCCTGCCCGGCGTCGGCCCCGGGCAGCGCTACGGTGTGCGCGCCCACGGCCCGTGGCGGCCGCACGAGAAGCTGCGGTACAACGCCGACAAGCTACTCGTGGACCCGTACGCCAAGGCCATCGTGGGCCAGGTCAACTGGCGCCCCGAAGTGTTCGGCCACGCCGTCAACGACCAGTTGCACGGTGACCCGGACGTCCGCGACTCGCGGGACTCCGCGGCATACGTGCCGCGGTGCGTCGTCGTCGACGACGGCTTCGACTGGGGCGACGACCGCCCCCCGCACGTGCGCTGGGCCGACACGCTGATCTATGAGGCGCACGTCCGGAACCTGACCATGCGACACCCGCTCGTGCCTGAACAGCTGCGCGGCACCTATGCCGGCGTCGCCCACCCGGCCACGATCGAGCACCTGCAGCGGCTCGGTGTCACGACGGTGGAACTGCTGCCCGTCCACGCATTCACCTCGGAGCCGGCACTGGTGCGCCGCGACCTGGTGAACCACTGGGGGTACAACACGCTGGGGTTCTTCGCTCCCCACGCCGCGTACGCCGCGTCGCGCGACCCGATCGGCGCCCTGGACGAGTTCAAGGGCATGGTGAAGCTGCTGCACGAGGCCGGACTCGAGGTCATCCTCGACGTCGTCTACAACCACACCTGCGAGCAGGGCCGGGACGGCGCGACGTTGTCCTGGCGCGGGCTGGACAACCGCGCCTACTACCGGCTGGACGAGCGGGGACGCGACATCGACGTCACCGGTTGCGGCAACACCCTCGACCTGCGGCACCCGATGACGTGCCGCCAGGTGCTGGACTCCCTGCGGTACTGGGTGTCCGAGTGCCACGTCGACGGGTTCCGGTTCGACCTGGCGGTGGCGCTCGGCCGCGGGCGCGACGACGGGTACGACCCGAACCACCCGTTTCTCGTCGCGCTGCGCACCGACCCGGTCCTGCGCCGGGTGAAGCTCATCGCCGAGCCGTGGGACCTGGGCGTCCACGGTTGGCGCACAGGCCAGTTCCCGCCCCCGTTCGCGGAGTGGAACGACCGGTTCCGTGACACGGTGCGAACCTTCTGGCTCTCCGACGTCGCCCGGTCGGTCCACCACCAGCCAGGTCACGGCGTGCGTGACCTCGCGACGCGGCTGGCAGGGTCGCAGGACCTGTTCGGCACCCATGACCGCGGACCAATCGCCTCGGTGAACTTCGTTGCCGCACATGACGGCTTCACGATGGCGGACCTGACCACCTACGACCACAAGCACAACGGCGCGAACGGCGAAGGCAACCACGACGGCTCGGAAGACAATCGGTCCTGGAACCACGGCGCCGAGGGGCGGGCGGTCACCTCCCACATCGCCGCCTCCCGGCGGCGGTCCATGCGCAACCTGATGGCGACCCTCCTGCTCTCCACCGGCGTCCCGATGATCAACGCCGGCGACGAGTTCGGTCGAGGCCAGCGCGGCAACAACAACGCCTACTGCCAGGACAACGAAATCTCCTGGTTCGACTGGAACCTGGAAGCCTGGCAACGCGACCTGCTGCAGACGGTCAGCTTCCTCAGTGCCCTCCGAGCGGCGAACCCCGTGCTGCGGCAGCGACGGTTCTTCGGCGGGCGGCCAGCGCACCGGGACGGCAGGCTCGACCTGTCCTGGTTCGCCGGGGACGGGACGCCGATGCAGCAGTGGATCTGGGACGACGCCCACACCCGCATCGTCTCGATGTTGTTGGACGGCAGCCATATCGACGCCGACTCCCTGCTGCTGGTCTTCCACGGCTCGGGTCACCAGTCGGGGGTGACGTTGCCGGTCGCACCCGGCGTCGCGGGCTACCGGCTGCTGTGGGACAGCAGCCTGGAGCGGCCCAGGAAGGAGGCCCGCCGGGACGACAAGGCCGGGTCCACGGTGATCATGACCCCCTGGTCGATCCGGATCTACTCGGTGCACGGATGACCTACCTCGTCGCGCTCGCGTCGCTGACCCTGCTCACACTGCTGCCCGGCCCCGACCTGGCGGTGGTCATGCGGTCCACGCTCGCGAGCGGGCCGCGCTGCGGGTACGTCACCTCGGTCGGTGTCGTGGTGGGGCTGCTGGGCTGGGGGCTGCTGACTGTGGCAGGCGTCTCCGCACTACTCGACGCGTCTTCGCTGGCCTACCACGTGCTCCGGTTCGGCGGCGCAGCATACCTGGGGTTCTTGGGGATTCGTCTGCTGTGGCAGTCGCGGCGGCAGCCGACCGCGTCGGCCGGCCCCACGCTCCCGGGCGCCGGGCATACGGGCCCGGGCGCCGGGCCTACGGGCCCGGCCGCCGGGCCCGCGGTCCGGGGCGCCTTCCGGGCCGGGCTGCTCACCAACCTGCTCAACCCCAAGATCGCCGCGTTCTACTCCGCCTTGCTGCCCTCGCTCGTGCCCGCGGGCGGACCGCACGCGCTCTGGCTGGCTGCCCTGGTGCTGACGCATGTGGCGGTGTCGCTGCTCTGGCTCGCAGCGTGCGTGCTCATGATGTCGCGCTCGCGAGGTGCGATGCAGGGGCCCAGCGCGCAACGGCTCCTGCACCGTGTGACCGGCGTGGTCCTTGTCGGCTTCGCCGCTCGGCTGGCCGTGCGGGCCGGCTGACACGTCGCGAAGGCGGAGAGCTTCCCGGTGGTACGCCGCCGTCCGAGGGCGCAGCGGATTCTCAGCGAATAGTCTTTGCGGATAACGACATTCGACTTGTGTTGGGCGGCTGCTGCGGGTAGAATCGTACGTATGATCGACGCGATGCGGGAGGCGCTGGCCACGTGCCAGGCGACGTTCCGTGACGCTCGGATCGGCTGGGCCGACGCCTCCGCAGCGGACCTGCTCGACCTGGCGGCCGCCGCCCAGTCCGTCATCTCCGCCGCCACCGCGGTGCAGACCCTGGCCGTGGCCGGGTTCGCGGCCACGGAGCCTGCTGCCTTCCATGTCGACCAGGTCGAGGTCACCCACCCGTTGGGCTACGTCGAGGAGTTCGCCGCCGACGAGCTCGGCCCCCGGCTCGGACTGTCCCCGCGGGCGGCCCGGGAGCGGATGCACCTGGCCGCGGTCCTGGCGTCGCGGCTGCCTCGCACCCTGGGCCTGCTCGCCGATGCCGCCATCGACCCCTGGCGCGCCCAGCTGGTCGCCACCGAGCTGTCCGGCACCAGCCCTGCTACCTGTGCTGCTGTCGAGGACGCGCTGTGGGCTCGCGGCACCACGCTCACCGCCGCAGCCCTGCGGGCCCGGGTGCGCCGAGAGCTCGAACGGGCGGACCCCGCGGCCGTCCGTCGCAGCGCAGCCAAGGCCCGCACCGACCGTTACGTGCGCACGTACCCGCACGAGCTTCCGGGGCTGACCCGGTGGGAGGCGGTCCTGCCCGCCGACGCATCCGCCAGCTGTCGGGCCGCGATCGAGGAACAGGCTCGCGCCACGGCGATGCTCGACCCCGCACTAACCCTGGAGCAGGCCCGCGCCGACGCGCTCGTCGACCTCATCCTCGGCAATGCCACTGTCACGACCACCGCGCACCTGACCATCCCGGTCCGGGTCGACCCCGACATCCCCATGCACCACAGCACTGGCGGCGAAGCGTCCCGCGACGTGACGCCGCCCGCGGCACCGGCCGGCGAGCCGGACGCGGGTGGCGCAACGGGCTCGTCGTGGTGGAACCCCAGGCCCGGGGACCCCCAACTGCACTGGAGCCACCCGTACCGCCAGGCCGCCACCGCAGCCGACCGGGTTGACCCGGCGACCCAGGCCGCCGCGAGACGCCTCGGCCTGGTCCCCACGTGGGTCATCGGCACGGTCGCGCGCGGCGGCAGCGACGAGGGTAACGACGAGGACGACGGGACGGGCGACTGGTTCGCCACCGGGCTGCCGGGCCTGCCGTACGCACGGCTCGGCTGGGCCTGGCCCGCCGAGGGGCAGGAGAGCGGTTGTCTCGAAGAAGCCCCCGCCCAGGGGATCGTCGCCGGCGAGACGGCCGACATGGCACGGACAACACCGCCCACACTGGCCGGGGTCCGCGCGCGGGGTCCGGACGGCGGGGACCCGGCCGGCGCGCCACGGCCGGCACCTCCGGAGGATCGGGTGACACCACCGGAGCGGGATGCAGGTGTCTTCGCCGACTGCACGGTCCCCGGCATCGGCACCATCCCAGCCGACGCCGTCGCCGCCATCGTCGGGCGGTTCGACACGCGCATCCACCGCGTCCTGTTCGACCGGGCCACGGGCACGACCGTCGAGTCCGGCGCGGACACCTACCGGCCTCCCGTGGCTCTTCGTCGGTTCGTCGAGGTCCGCGACGGGCACTGCCGCTTCCCCGGATGCACCCGGCCCGCCCGCCGCTGCGAGCTCGACCACGTCGTGCGCTACCCCGACGGGCCCACCACGGGAGCCAACCTCATCGCGCTGTGCAAGCACCACCACCGGGCCAAGCACGAAGCCGGCTGGGCGGTGGTGCTCCACCCCGACGGCCGCGCCACCTGGACCGACCCACACGGTCGAAGCCACACGACCCACCCGGTCGACCATCGCTCCCGCTGCTGAGCGGTGGATTGGATTGGAAGTCAGGCGCCGGGTTGAGACCAGCTCCGGCATGTCACCACCAGCTCGGCGCCGCCACTCCTACGGGGCCAACCCCATCTCCGCCACCAGCTTGTCAAGGCCGACGGTCGGCTCAGGCGGGTCGTGGGCGTAGATCGACAGACGGTCCTCCAGATCGTCGAGTTGCTCCATCAGGGCATCCCAACGGTCCACCCCGACCATGACGCACGCCGGCCGGCCATGCCGCATCAGGACCACGTTCTCGTCCTGCGCGATCCTCATCAACCCAGTGAGCCGGGCCTTCGCCTCGGTCACCGGCACCATCTGGCTCATCACAACCTCCTGTAGACCTCTCGCCGGTGCGCTACCCGAGTGATTGTCACGACCCGGACCGTGTCCGCGATGAGGTACACCACCCGGTAGTCACCGACCCGGATGCGCCACCCATCGGACCCGGTCAGCTTCACCGCACCTGCTGGCCGCGGGTTCTCGGCCAGTGCGTTGGTGCGCTTGGTGATCCGCACCTGCTCGGCGCGCGTGAGTGACAGCAGCGCCTTCGCTGCGGTGGTTGTCAACCGCACCTCGTACGCCACGCAATAATGGTACCGAATAATGGTCCAGAAAACAAGACTAGAAGACGCGGATTCTCCCATCCAGGAACGCGCAGCACCGCAGCCCCGTCTACCGCACCAAGGCAGGCCGCCAGGCCAGAGACCGCCCCCTCAGCAGCTTCACACGCGACGACCCCAGCTCCCCTCTACGGGCGCCCCTGTGGCCGCCCACCGCGACCTCCACGCCGCCACTGCCTCTCACTGCCAAGGCCAGGCTGGACCACCCCGCCGCGGCATCGGCCCCCGAGGACTCGCCCACCAGTGCCCCGCGAGTTCTGCGCGTGCGGTGCGACCAGCGTGACGGTGCTGTCGACGCCGAGCGCGGCAAGGCGTCACGACCCTCGCCCGGCTCACCGCCTGTGGGGACGCCCGGCTGCACGTCTTCGCCGACGCCAACACCAGCGCTGCAATGATGCCGCCGATCAACGGCGGTGGGGACCGCTGGTGGCGAGCAGATTCGCGGGGTCGTTGGCGCTGCAATGAGGCCGCCGATCAACGGCGGTGGGGACCGGTGGTGGCTGTAGCGTTGTTCGTGGCCGCCGTTCCCGGTCGGCACTTCGAGCAGGTCTGGCAGGCCGGTGTTGGCCACCGTCCGCTGGTACTCATACGGCGCGACACCAGTAGCCCGCGCAAAGAACTCCGCGTAGTCGTCCACGGCCCTCCCCTTGTGGTTCAGGAGCCGAAGGTAACAGGGGGCGGCCGGCTTGGGGTGAGAATGCCGGGAGAGCATCTCCGCCCGCCGAGAACACCCCGGTGGCACCTAGACGAGCTGCTCACCCTCGTCAGCGCCGGGGTACAGCAGAGCGCAAACCCGCATGGCGGCGCCCGAAGTGGCGTCAGGCGTTGGCGACCAGGCCGAGCTCGGCGGGCGAGGCCATCCCGGGGTTCTTGGGAAGCACCCGGACGGTGTAGCCGAAGGCCCCCGTCCGGGTCAGCCTCAGCTCCCCCTCGAACAGGTGCCGCCCGGCTTCATACGACTCCGTGAACGACAGCGGCACGCTGGCCGTGTCGCGCAGGTCGTCCGCCTCCGATGCGCGGCCGTAGACCACCTGCACGTCGACCTCGTCCGGCTGCAGGTCGCCGAGGGAGACGTAGGCGCGGACGTGCAGGACGTCGCCGACCTGGGGCGCGTCGGAGATGCCGGAGGACTCGACGTGGTCGACCCGAACCGCGGACCAGCCGGCCCGGGCCTGGGCCTTGAAGGCCGCGAGGTCCTTGGCGCCGGCGTAGGACGAGCCGCTGAGCGCCCAGCCGTGGCGTGCCGCCGGGCCGTAGAGCTTCTCGGTGTAGTCACGGACCTGGCGGGACGCCAGCACCTTCGGACCGAGGGTGGACAGCGTGTGCGTCATCATGGACAGCCAGCGTTGCGGCAGGCCGTCCTCGTCCACGTCGTAGAACCGCGGGGCCACCGACTTCTCGATCAGGTCGTAGAGCGCCGCCGCCTCGATGTCGTCGCGCCGGTCCGGGTCGTCGACGCCGTCGGCGGTCGGGATCGCCCAGCCGTTCTCCCCGTCGTACCACTCGTCCCACCAGCCGTCCAGGATGGACAGGTTCAGCCCGCCGTTGAGGGCGGCCTTCATCCCGGAGGTCCCGCACGCCTCGAAGGGGCGCAGCGGGTTGTTCAGCCACACGTCGCAGCCGGGGTAGAGGTGCTGCGCCATGCCGATGTCGTAGTTGGGCAGGAAGGCGATCCGGTGTCGGACCTCCGGGTCGTCGGCGAACTTCACCATCTGCTGGATCAGCCGCTTGCCGGTCTCGTCGGCCGGGTGCGACTTGCCGGCGATCACGATCTGCACCGGCCGCTCCGGGTGGAGCAGGAGTTGCTTCAGCCGCGCGGGGTCGCGCAGCATCAGGGTGAGCCTCTTGTATGTCGGTACGCGCCGGGCGAACCCGATGGTCAGGACCTCCGGGTCCAGGATCTGGTCGACCCAGCCTAGTTCGGCCTTGCTGGCGCCGCGCTTGAGCCAGGATGCCCGCATCCGCCGGCGCGCCTCGTGCACCAGCTGGGCGCGCAGCTCGCGCTTGGTCGCCCAGATGTCCTCCCCGGGCACCTTGGCGATGTGCTCCCAGGCGTTGTCCCGCTCCACGTCGGTGGTCTGCAGGTGCCGGGCGGCGAGGTCATAGACCTTCTGGTCCACCCACGTCGGAGCGTGGACGCCGTTAGTAATGCTGGTGATCGGCACCTCGGTGTCGTCGAACCCGGGCCACAGCCCGTCGAACATGTGACGCGAGACCACGCCGTGCAGAGCGCTCACGCCGTTCGCGCGGGCGGCGAGCCGCAGCCCCATGACCGCCATGTTGAAGATGCCCGCCGACCCGCCGGGGTAGTCCTCCGCGCCGAGCGCCAGCAGGCGGTCTACCGGCACGCCCGGCAGGGCATTCCCCCCGCCGAAGTACAGCGCGATCTGGTCGGCGCCGAACCGGTCGATGCCGGCCGGGACCGGGGTGTGCGTGGTGAAGACGGTGCCCGCCCGGGCCGCCTCCTTGGCCACGTCGAAGCTCAGCTTCTCGGTGGTGACCAGTTCGCTGATCCGCTCGATGCCGAGGAACCCCGCGTGGCCCTCGTTGGTGTGGAAGACGTCCGGCGCCGGGGCGCCGGTCAGCTTCGACCACAGCCGCAGCGCGCGCACACCGCCGATGCCGAGCAGGATCTCCTGCTGCAGCCGCAGCTCACCGCCGCCGCCGTAGAGCCGGTCGGTGATGGAGCGCAGCGAGTCGTCGTTGTCCGGCACGTCGGTGTCGAGCAGCAACAGCGGGACCCGGCCGACCTGGGCCCGCCACACGTGGGCGTGCAGGGTCCGTGAGCCCGGGAAGTCCAGCGTGATCACGCACGGCTTGCCCTCGCCGTCCCGCAGCAACGCCAGCGGCAGGCCGTCGGGGTCGAGCACCGGGTAGGTCTCCAGCTGCCAGCCATCGCCCGACAGCGACTGCTTAAAGTACCCCGTCTTGTAGAACAGCCCGACCCCGACGACCGGCACGCCCAGGTCGGAGGCCGACTTGAGGTGGTCGCCGGCCAGGATGCCGAGGCCGCCGGAGTACTGGGGCAAGGCCTCGGTGATGCCGTACTCCGGGCTGAAGTAGGCGATCGACGCCGGAGCGCCGCCCTGGACCTGGGCAGCCCACTCCTGGTACCAGCGCGGCTCGGTGAGGTACCGGTCCAGGCTCTCCTTGCTGGCGCGCACCGTGGCCACGAAGGCCTCGTCGGCGGCCAGGGCGGCCAGTTCCTCCGCGGACAGGCTGGACAGCAGCGCGACCGGGTCCTTGCGGCTCTTGGCCCACTTCTTGGCGTCGATCGACTCGAACAGCTCGCGCGTGCCGGGGTGCCAGCACCACCTCAGGTTCAACGCCAGCTCGCCGAGGGCGGCGATCGGCTCGGGCAGGACGGTGCGCACGCTGAAGCGACGGATGGCCTTCACGACGCCGAGCATAGAGGCTTCCGCCCGCCGATTGACGGTCCTTGCAAACACTGCAAGAAGTTCCAGGGCTCCCGTGCGGACGGGCCGCCCAGGCGGTGGCTACGGGATGCGAGCCCGCGCCGAGACGGTAGCGTCGGGCGCGTGACGGTGAGCGCGCTGCCCCCTGCCTCGGGGCGCCCCTTGGGGCGCATTCCGGTGATGGACGTCCAGCCAGCTGTCGAGCAGGGGTCCTTCCCGGCCTGCTCGGTGGTCGAGGAGGAGTTCGACGTCACCGCGACGGTCTTCCGGGAGGGCCACGACGCGGTGAACGCCAGCGTGGTGCTCGTCGACCCGGACGGCGCCGAGACCGTCCTCACGATGACCTGCCTGAACGTGGGTCTGAACTTCTGGTCTCGCACCGTGAGCGCGAACCGGACCGGCTTGTGGTCCTACCGGGTGGAGGGGTGGTCCGACCCGTACGCGACCTGGGACCACGACGCGACCATCAAGGTCAACGCCGGGGTCGACGTCGACCTCATGCTCGAGGAGGGCGCGCGGGTGCTGGAGCGCGCGGTGGCCGAGGTCGGGCGTACCGAGGAGCAGGCACGTGTGCTGCGGGACGCCGTCACCGCGCTGCGCGATGCCGACCGGCCGGCCGAGGCCCGGCTGGCCGCCGGCACGTCCGGACCGGTCCAGGCCGAGCTGGCGGCACGACCACTGCGCGACTACGTCACCCCCAGCCCCACCTACCAATGGCTGGTCGAGCGGGAACGGGCCCTGTATGGCGCGTGGTACGAGATCTTCCCGCGGTCGGAGGGGGCCACCCAGGACCCGCAGACCGGGCGCTGGACCTCGGGCACCTTCCAGAGCGCGGCCAAGCGGCTGCCGGCGATCGCGGCGATGGGCTTCGACGTCGTCTACCTGACCCCGGTGCACCCCATCGGCAAGGTCAACCGCAAGGGGCCGAACAACAGCCTGCACGCCGGTCCGCTCGACCCCGGCTCCCCCTACGCCATCGGCTCGGCCGAGGGCGGCCACGACGCGATCCATCCCGAGCTCGGCACCTGGGACGACTTCGACGCCTTCCGGGTCGAGGCCGAACGCCTCGGCCTGGAGGTCGCCTTCGACCTGGCCCTGCAGTGCGCGCCCGACCACCCCTGGGTCGAGTCGCACCCGGAGTGGTTCACCACCCGGGCCGACGGCTCTATCGCGTACGCGGAGAACCCGCCGAAGAAGTACCAGGACATCTACCCGATGAACTTCGACAACGACCCGCAGGGCATCTACGCCGAGGTCCGCCGGGTGGTCCAGGTCTGGATCGACCACGGGGTGAGGATCTTCCGGGTCGACAACCCGCACACCAAGCCGGTGGAGTTCTGGCAGTGGCTCATCGCCGACGTCGCCAAGGACTACCCGGAGTGCATCTGGCTGGCCGAGGCGTTCACCAAGCCGGCGATGATGCACGGGCTGGGCAAGGTCGGGTTCCAGCAGTCCTACACCTACTACGCCTGGCGCAACCAGCGCTGGGAGCTGGTGGAGTACTGCACCGAGCTGGCCGGCACAGCCGCGACCTACATGCGACCCTCGTTCTGGCCGACCACGCACGACATCCTCACCCCCTACATGCAGTACGGCGGCCCGGTCGCCTGGAAGCTGCGGGCGGCGCTGGCCGGCACGCTTGTGCCGACCTACGGCATCTACGCCGGCTACGAGCTGATCGAGAGCGTGGCCAGGCCCGGCGCGGAGGAGCAGATCGACAACGAGAAGTACCAGTTCAAGAACCGGCGGTGGGAGGACTACGAGGAGGGCGGCCCGAAGGCCGGCCAGTCGCTCGCGCCCTACCTGACCCGGATCAACCAGATCCGGGACGCGCACCCCGCCCTGCGGTGGCTGCGCAACCTGGTGTTCCACGGCGCCGACGACGAGAACGTCCTGGTCTTCTCCAAGCGCCGGGTGAGCCGCGGCCAGGAGGACACGATCCTCGTCGTCGCCAACCTCGACCCGCTCGCCACCCGCGAGACGATGATCCACCTCAACATGCCCGCGCTGGGCATGAGCTACTCCGACTCCTTCATCGCCCACGACCTCATCACCGACGCGTCCTGGCAGTTCTGGGAGCACAGCTTCGTCCGTCTCGGGCCGGACACCGAGCCGGTCCACATCATCTCGGTGCGCCGGTTCTGAAGGCGCGGGTGCGGATGACCGAACAGGGAATGCTCACACCGCCGTTCGCGGACCTCCTGCCCCCATGGATGGCCCGTGAGCGCTGGTATGCGGCGAAAGGCCGCCTGCCCGTGCTTCGCCGGCTCGGCGGGCTGCGCTTCCAGGACCCGGCCTCCGAGGTGGGCATCGAGACCCACATCGTCGCCGACCTGTCCGCCATGCCGCCCACCGTCTACCAGGTCCCGCTGACCTACCGGGCCGAGCCGGTCCACGAGCTCGCCCATGCCCTGGTCGGCCGGGCCGAGCACTCCGTCCTGGGGAACCGCTACGTCTACGACGGCTGCCACGACCCGGCCTTCGCGGCGGCGCTGCTGCGCGCCGTGCTGGAGGAGTCGACGCTCACCGCTGACGCCGGCGCGGAGTACGGCCAGGCCCGGGGGCACCGCCACCCTGGCGCTGTCAGCGAGTCGGTCGTGGCCGCCCGGGTGCTTCGCGGCGAGCAGTCCAACACCTCGGTCATCATCGAGACCGAGAGCGGAAAACCCCTGATCGCCAAGGTGTTCCGCGTCCTGCAGGACGGCCTCAACCCGGACGTCGTGGTGCAGCAGGCTCTGGCGGAGGCCGGGTCGGACCTGGTGCCGCAGCCGCTGGGCTCACTCAGCGGCAGCTGGCCCGCGGGCGGCTCGGCCGCCACCGGGCACCTCGCCTTCGTCCAGGAGTTCCTCCCTGGGGTCGAAGACGCCTGGCGGGTGGCCCTGCGCGCCGTCGCGGCGGGGGCCGATTTCACCGGCCGGGCCCGGGCCCTGGGAGCCGCCACCGCGGAGGTCCACCGGCTGCTGGCCAAGACCCTGCCGGTGAGCGAGCCGACCGCCGCGCTGGTGCAGGCGACCACCGCCAGCCTCGAGCAGCGGCTGGAGTCCGCGCTCGCGGAGGTGCCGGCACTGACCGAGTTCGCGGACCGCATACGGGCGCTGTATGCCGCCGCCCGTCAGGCGAGCTGGCCGCAGCTCCAGCGCATCCACGGCGACTACCACCTAGGCCAGGTGCTCGACGTGCCGGGCCGCGGCTGGGTGCTGCTGGACTTCGAGGGCGAGCCGCTGCGACCGCTGGCCGAGCGGTCGGAGCCGGACCTGGCCCTGCGCGACGTCGCCGGCATGCTGCGCTCCTTCGACTACGCGGCCGGCTCCTGGGAGCAGGAGCACCCCGGGGAGTCCGCCGCCCCGTGGGCGGAGGCCGCCCGCACCGCCTTCCTGGAGGGCTACGCCGAGGTCGCCGGGCGCGACCCGCGCGACGACTCCGCGCTGCTGGACGCCCTCGAGGTCGACAAGGCGCTCTACGAGGTTGTGTACGAAGCCCGCAACCGGCCCACCTGGCTTGCGATCCCGACCACCGCCATCACCCGGCTGCTGTCCGCCGCCCGAAGGAGTGACCCGACCGTGCCGTCCAAGAAGACGCCCACCGC
Source organism: Dermatophilaceae bacterium (assembly GCA_035689185.1). GTDB lineage: Bacteria > Actinomycetota > Actinomycetes > Actinomycetales > Dermatophilaceae > DASSLY01. Next base: position 7,927 of record DASSLY010000073.1, on the reverse strand, counting down.
ATCCCCCGACGCGACGAACAGCCCACCCGTAACCAGCAGCAAGACCAGGGCACCGGTCGCCAAGCCGGTGGGCCGCGACGAGCTGGACCGCCTCGTCGGCGGCTGGCACCACGACCCGCACAGCATCCTCGGCCCACACCCGCACCAGGGCGGGGTGACGCTGCGCGCCCTCAAGCCGCTGGCGAACCGGGTCTGGTCCGAGCTCGGCGACGGCACCAAGGTCGAGTACGCGCACGAGCACGAGGGCGTCTGGACCGCAGTGCTGCCCTCGCCGGAGGTGGTGGACTACCGGCTGCACGTCGAGTACGGCGACGGCGTCGAACACGGCCAGGACGACCCCTACCGGTTCCTGCCGACGCTCGGCGACGTCGACCTGCACCTGATCCGGGAGGGACGGCACGAGGAGCTGTGGAAGGTGCTCGGCTCCCACCTGCGCTCCTACCAGACGGCGATGGGCACGGTGCAGGGCACTTCTTTCGCGGTGTGGGCGCCCAACGCGCGCGCGGTACGGATGGTCGGCGACTTCAACCAGTGGGACGGCCAGGCCCACCCGATGCGGTCGCTGGGATCGGCCGGCATCTGGGAGCTGTTCGTGCCCAACGTCGGCATCGGCACGCGCTACAAGTACGAGATCCTCGGCTCCGACGGGTACCGGCGCACCAAGGCGGACCCGATGGCGCGGGCCACCGAGGCGCCGCCCGCGACGGCATCCGTGGTCACCGACAGCGACTACCAGTGGGGCGACGAGGAGTGGCTCGCGCATCGCGTGGCCACGAGTGTGCACACCTCCCCGATGAGCGTGTACGAGGTGCACATCGGCTCCTGGCGGCAGGGGTCCAGCTACCGCGACCTGGCCGAGCACCTGACCAACTACGTCAAGGACCTCGGCTTCACCCACGTCGAGCTCCTGCCGGTCGCCGAGCACCCCTACGGCCCGTCCTGGGGCTACCAGGTCACCGGGTACTACGCGCCGTCGGCCCGGTTCGGCTCCCCGGACGACTTCCGCTACCTGGTGGACAAGCTGCACCAGGCGGGGATAGGCGTGATCGTGGACTGGGTGCCGGCGCACTTCCCCAAGGACGCGTTCGCCCTGGCCCGCTTCGACGGTCAGGCACTCTACGAGCACCCGGACCCCCGCCGCGGCGACCAGCCCGACTGGGGCACCCATGTGTTCGACTTCGGCCGCAACGAGGTCCGCAACTTCCTCGTCGCCAACGCGCTGTACTGGATGCAGGAGTTTCACATCGACGGCCTGCGCGTGGACGCCGTGGCCTCGATGCTCTACCTGGACTACTCCCGCAAGGACGGCGAGTGGGCGCCCAACCAGTACGGCGGGCGCGAGCACCTGGAAGCGGTACAGATGCTGCAGGAGACCAACGCGACGGTGTACAAGAAGGTCCCCGGCGCGGTCATGATCGCCGAGGAGTCCACCTCCTGGCCGGGCGTCACCCGGCCGACGCACTTGGGCGGCCTCGGCTTCGGCCTGAAGTGGAACATGGGCTGGATGCACGACTCGCTGACGTACATGCAGCACGAGCCGGTCCACCGCCAGTACCACCACCACGAGATGACGTTCTCCATGGTCTACGCCTGGAGCGAGAACTTCATCCTGCCCATCAGCCATGACGAGGTGGTCCACGGCAAGGGCTCGCTGCTGTCGAAGATGCCCGGCGACCGTTGGCAGAAGCTGGCATCGCTGCGCGCGTTCCTCGCGCACATGTGGGCCCACCCCGGCAAGCAGCTGCTCTTCATGGGCTGCGAGTTCGGCCAGGAGGCCGAGTGGGCCGACTCCCGCAGCCTCGACTGGTGGCTGCTCGACCAGCCCGCGCACCTGGGCCTGCACCAGATGGTGAAGCAGCTCAACACCCTGTATGCCGCCCGGCCTGCCTTCTGGACCCAGGACGAGTCCTGGGAGGGTTTCCAGTGGATCGACGCCAATGACGCGGGCGGGAACACGTTCTCCTTCCTGCGCTACGGCGCGGCCGAGGAGAGCGGGGCGCGACCGGTCGTGGCGGCGGTCACCAACTTCAGCGGCGGCCCGCACTACGCCTACCGGCTGGGCCTGCCCCACCCGGGGCAGTGGAACGAGGTGTTGAACACCGACGTAGAGGCCTACGGCGGCTCGGGGGTCGGCAACCTCGGCTCGGTCCACGCCGAGGAGGTCCCGTGGCACGGGCAGCCGTACTCCGCGGTGCTGACTCTGCCGCCGATCGGCGCGCTCTGGCTCGAGCCGGCGACCCTGCCGACGCCCGAACCGGCGGCCGCGGCCGCGGAGGAGTACAAGTACCCGCCCGTCGGCGACCCCGAGGAGGACCCGGCGGAGTGGAAGACGCCCGAGGAGTCCGCCGCATCGGCTGCCTCTGCTGCCTCTGCCACCAGGGTGGACTCATGAGCCACGAGCGCGCGGGCACGCTCGCCACACCGGCAGACCTGGTCGACGTCGCGCACCTGGTCACGGCCTACTACACGGGGTCGCCTGATCCCGGCGACCCGGACCAGCGGGTCGCCTTCGGGACCTCGGGCCACCGCGGGAGCAGCCTGCGGACCGCGTTCAACGAGGCGCACATCGTGGCCACCACGCAAGCGATCTGCGACTACCGCAAGGCGCAAGGCACCGACGGCCCGCTGTTCCTCGGCCGGGACACCCATGGCCTGTCCGAACCCGCCTGGGCCTCGGCGATCGAGGTGCTGGCCGCCAACGACGTCGTCGTCATGGTGGACGACCGCGACGGCTACACCCCGACACCGTCGGTGTCCCACGCCATCCTCAAGGCCAACCGCGGCAAGGCGATGGATGCTTCCGGGTTGGCCGACGGCATCGTCGTGACCCCCTCGCACAACCCGCCGACAGACGGCGGCTTCAAGTACAACCCGCCGAACGGCGGCCCGGCCGACACCGACGCCACGTCGGTGATCGCCGACGCCGCGAACGCCTACATCGAGGCGAGCCTGCAGGGCGTGCGCCGAATCCCGTTCTCGCGCGCGCGGGCCGGCTGCACCGCATACGACTTCGTCGGGTCTTACGTCGACGACCTGCCCAGCGTCGTCGACCTGGACAAGGTCCGGGAGGCGGGCGTCAGGATCGGCGCCGACCCGCTGGGCGGGGCCAGCGTGGCCTACTGGGGCGAGATCGGCGACCGGCACAAGCTGGACCTCACCGTGGTCAACCCGCTCGTCGACCCCACCTGGCGGTTCATGACGCTGGACTGGGACGGCAAGATCCGGATGGACTGCAGCTCGCCGTCGGCGATGGCCTCGCTCATCCGGCGCAAGGACGAGTACGACATCGCGACCGGCAACGACGCTGACGCCGACCGGCACGGCATCGTCACCCCCGACGGCGGGCTGATGAACCCCAACCACTACCTCGCCGTGGCGATCCAGTACCTCTACGGCGGCGGCCGGCCGGACTGGCCCGCGTCTGCGGCCATCGGCAAGACGCTGGTGTCCTCCTCGATGATCGACCGGGTCGCCGCCGCGGTGGGCCGCACGCTGACCGAGGTGCCCGTCGGGTTCAAGTGGTTCGTGCCCGGGCTGATCGACTCCTCCATCGCCTTCGGCGGCGAGGAGTCCGCAGGCGCGTCCTTCCTGCGCTTCGACGGGTCGGTCTGGACCACGGACAAGGACGGGATCATCCTGTGCCTGCTGGCCTCGGAGATCCTCGCCGCGACGGGGAGGACGCCCTCTCAGCACTACAGCGACCTGACGTCGCAGTACGGCGACCCGGCCTACGCGCGCGTCGACGCCCCGGCCAACCGCGAGCAGAAGGCCAAGCTCGGCAAGCTGGCCCCCTCTGACGTCACGGCGGAAACCCTTGCCGGAGAACCGATCACGGCACGGCTCACCGAGGCGCCCGGCAACGGCGCGAAGATCGGCGGACTGAAGGTCACGACCGCCAGCGCCTGGTTCGCCGCCCGCCCTTCGGGCACCGAGGACGTCTACAAGATCTACGCCGAGTCGTTCAAGGGGCCCGAGCACCTGGTCCAGGTGCAGGCCGAGGCCCGCGAGGTCGTCTCGGCCGCCCTGGGCGGCTAGCCCCGCCCCCTTCCCCCGCTTGTTGCTCCCAACGCACCGAATCCGGCCTGGAACGAGCCGGATTCGGTGCCTGCGGAGCAACAAGGGGGGAGGGGGGACAAGTGGAGGGGGGACAAGTGGGGCTGGGGGGGACACGTGGGGTTGGGGGGAAGGTCAGTGCTGGCGGCTACCCGAGCCGCTTGGCTTCGTCGGACTTCCACAGGTCGACCAGGCCGCGGAAGTGGGCCATGAACCTGTCGTGCTCGTGCGCCGGATAGGTGGTGGTGACCGTCCGCGCCAGCATCGCGTCGAAGTCGGCGGAGGACACCCAGTCCAGCACGATCTCGTCGATGTCCGGCAGGGCCGCGGCGCAGAACTGCTCGTACCGCTCGCGGTCGAAGTGCCGGTCGGCCAGCTCCTGGTACGCGGTGAGCTTCTCGGCATACGAACGGTCCTCGCCGGCCACGGCGAACCAGGGGTCGCTATCGACCTGGGTGCGAGCCGTGCGGCCGGTGGCCACGCAGAACGCGGTCCACTTCAGCAGGGTCCGCATAGCCCACGGGAAGTAGTAGTGCAGTGAGGTGACCGCGACGTCGGGACAGGCGTTGGCGTAGTCGATCGGGTAGACCACGCCGTCGCGGACGAGCATCTCGCAGGAGTTGAACTCCCACCGGAAGAAGGCGTTGACCGTCTGGCTGATGGTGACCGCCTCGGCGCCGACCGAGGGGGACAGGAAGTCGTACGCCACAGCATACCGGTTGTGCATCGGCTCGTCCGGCTGGAACTTCATCACCATCGTCTCCGGACCGATCGTGAGTGCCCGGGCGAAGACGTCGTAGCCGGAGATGGCCTCCTGCAGGTGCATGAGCATCTCGCCGGACTCGTCGTAGGCCTGGTGCAGTGCCTGCGGGTCCTTGATCATCGACACCCCGCGCCAGCCGCCTCCGTCGAACGGCTTCATGAACATCGGGTAGCCCAGCTTCTCGGCGATGGCGTCCAGGTCGAACGGGCGGTTGTACTTCGCCGAGGTGTAGGCCCACCGGACGTTGTCGACCGGGTTCTTGTACGGGACCAGCACCGTCTCGGGCACCCTCATGCCCAGCCGTAGCAGGGCGCAGTAGGCGGAGTGCTTCTCCATCGACTGGAAGGTGAACGGGGAGTTGAGCAGGTACACGTCGTCCATGAGCGCGACCTTCTTCAGCCACTCCCGCGGGTGGTAGTACCAGTAGGCCAGGCGGTCGATGACCAGCTCGTGCCGCGGCTTGTCGCGAAGGTTGAACGGCTCGATCGTCACCCGCTCGGTGACCACTTCGTGCTCCACCCCTCTGCCGTCGCGGAATACCCCGAGCCGGCGGGCCAGCTCCTCGAACGCCGTCGGCCAGTCCTCCTCGGCGCCGAGGAGCAGGCCGACCAGGTGCGAGGTGCGCGTCATTGGTGTCCTCCTTGTTCGAGCCGTCAGCAGAACCGCGGCAGGTGATGCGCCAGCTGCCGCTGCCACCACGGCCAGTCGTGCGCGCTGTCGTATCCCCAGATATCCAGCTCGTGACGAATCCCCTTGTCCCGCAGCAACTCCGCGAACCGCTGGGTCGACGGCAGCGACTGCGTCGGGTGCACCTCCCAGGCGCCCTGGCCCACCACCAGCAGGACGGACAGCCGGCCGCGCAGCCATTCCAGGTGATCGCCGTGCAGGTTGCCCACGTAGTCGACCGGGTTGGCGAAGTAGGTCGCCTCGCCGCGCTCCCCCCAGGCATGCCAGGCACCGACGTCGTAGCTGCCGGACAGCCCGATCGCCAACGGCGCCAGGTCTGCCCGCTGGAACGCGAAGTGGACCGCGTGGTAGGCACCCAGCGACGCCCCGAGGGTGAGCAGCTCGGCCGGGCCCTGCAGCCGGTCGAAGACCCATGGCACGACGGCCTGCTCGAGCCAGGCGTGGTAGCTGCCGTGCCGCCGGGCCCGTTCCTCGATCGGCACGGAGCGGTCCGACCAGGTCCACCCGTCGACCGAGTCGACGCAGAAGAAGCTCACCCGGCCGGCGTCGACCAGCCACTGCACCGCACCGAGCATCCCGTGCTCGGCGAAGTCCTCGGCGCGCCCGCCCTCGGTGGGGAAGACCAGGACCGGGCGGCCGTAGTGGCCGTAGCGGATGGCGCCAAGGCTGACATCCGTCCCCGGCACACCCAGCTCGACCCGCTCCACCGGCCCATCCTTGCCTATTTCCCGGGCGCGCCCCAGCAGTCGCGCAAGACCTCGGTGAGCCCGGGGTCGAGGCAGTCCCGCCACGCGGTGTAGTTGTGCAGGTCGGGCACCTCGGTGAAGCTCACCCGGTGTCCGGCGCGGCGCAACGACGCAGCCATGTCGCGGTTGTTCGCGACGTTCTCCTCCAGGACGCCGCAGGTCAACCCGATCCGCAGCGGATGGTCGGTATGCCGGGCGGCCAGCACCGCCCCCACATGGGCGGTGATGCGGTCGTAGTAGCGATAGCCGGAGACGGTCTCGTGGTCGCGGACCACCCGGAAGAACGAGCCGGACTGGCTGAAGACCCCGCCGATCCGCGGGGCGCCCACCAGTCCGGCGAGCAGGGCGGTCAGTCCGCCCAGGCTCGCACCCATCACCACGACCGGGCCGGACACGGCATACCGCTGGTCCAGCGCGGCGAGCCCTGCCTCGACCTCGGTGCGCAGGTACCGGGGCGAGGCGGAGTACCAGGCGTCGCGATCCACCGGGTGTAGCAGCGCGACCCGGTGCGCCGGCAGGGTCGCGGCGTGGATGAGCGCGCCGCAGTACTGCGTCACCCGGGCCAGCAGGTCGTACTCCGGCCCGTCGTGCACCAGCAGCAACGGGGCCGGCCGGTCGTCCGGCAGGCAGGTAGGCGTCCACATGGTCACCGGCACCGGGTCATCGACCTCGCCGTCGACCGCCAGGGCGGCCCACGTCCCACCGGCCGCCGGCGCGGACAGCCACCAGGGCGGCCGGTAGCCCGGCAGCTCGCACACCGACCGCTGGCCGAACGCGGTCGGCACGGTGGCCGGGTTCGACGGGTCCAGGATGTCGCGGCGCCCGGTCGCGTCGCGGACCGAGAGCTGGTACTCGAACCGCCGCAGGGGTGGCCGCGGGACTCGCAGCTCCCAGACGCCATCGTGGAGACGGAACGCGTTGCTGGGCAAGGTGATTGCCCGGTCGCACATCAACTCGACGGAGTCGTACCCGGCATCGGGGACGCGGAACCGTACCACGCCGTCGAGGACCTTCGGCGGGTCGGCCGCGCGCACGTTCAGAACAGCGCGCTCATCAGGCTGCGCCGGGCCTTGACCACACGCTCGTCCTGGCCGCCGACGACGTCGAACAACTCGACCAGGTGCCCGCGAACGGCGTTGCGCTCCTCCCCGGCCGTGCGCCGGACCAGGTCGACGAGCCGGTCGAAGGCGTCCTCGACCCGGCCGTCGAGCACGTCGAGGTCGGCGACCAGCAGCGCCGCGTCGACATCGAGGGGGTCGGCTGCGGCGGCTCGGCGTGCCGCATTCGGGTCGGCGCCCTCGGCGCGCCGCATCAGCCCGACCTGGGCCAGGCCCACCTTCGCCTCCGCGTCGGCGGGGTTCTCCCGCAGCGCCCGCTGGTACGCCTGGGACGCGGCCTCGAGGTCACCCCGCTCGATCGCGTCGAACGCCTCCTGGTGCAACGGCGGCAGCTCGGGCTCCACCTGCTCGGGCGCCTCCGCGCCGGCAGCGACCTCGGCGCGCCCGGTGACCCCGCTCTGCGCGGCGGCGGCCAGCAGCTGGTCGACCACCGCCCGCACCTGCTCGGCCGGCTGGGCCCCGGCGAACAACCCGACCGGCTGGCCGGCGATGAGCCCGTAGCTGGTCGGGACCGACTCCACCTGGAACGCCTGGCGCAGCCCCGGGTTGGCGTCGACGTC
>DASSLY010000072.1:0-31682 GCA_035689185.1 Dermatophilaceae bacterium | reverse complement strand
TTTGCACAATCCGGCGCGGACGGGCCGCCCGGGGTGGGGTGGGGGCGTCGTCTTTGCACAATCCGGCGCGGACGGGACGCCCGGGCCGGGGTGGGGTCGTCGTCTTTGCGCAATCCGGCGCGGACGGGGCGTCGGGTCCGGGGTGGGGTCGGCGTCTTTGCACAATCCGGCGCAGGTGGGGCGTCGGGGCCGGGGTGGGGTCGTCGTCTTTGCACAATCCGGCGCGGACGGGCCGCCCGGGGTGGGGTGGGGTCGTCGTCTTTGCACAATCCGGCGCAGACGGGCCGCCCGGGCCGGGGCGGGGGCGTCGTCTTCGCACAATCCGGCGCGGGTGGGGCGTCGGGTCCGGGGTGGGGTCGTCGTCTTTGCACAATCCGGCGCAGGTGGGGCGGGATGCCCGGCGCGGGAGCGGGGTGGCGCCACGGCGTGTCAGCCGAGGGACTGGACCGGTCTTCGGCCGGGGCTTACCAATCCGGCCCCTGTCCCAGTCCGAACTCCTGCATACTCAGCCCCGTCTCGACCCTCTGCGTGACGGGGCTGAGCCCCAAGCCCGCCCTGCCGCAAGCCGAGGACCGCTGCGCAACCGTCGTCGCCCCGCCGCGACAGGTGCGGCAACCCGCCGGGTCTGCCTTGACGTGGGACTGCGCGCGCCGGTCAGGCGCGGGCCCGCGCGTACCGGCGCAGCGCCTCCTCGCGCTCGGCGGCATGGTCAACGATCGGCGGTGGGTACCCGTGCGCATACCCGTCGCCCGCTCGCCAGGGCTCGTGCACAGCCGCGCCGGCCAGGTGCCGGAGCTCGGGCACCCACCGCCGGACGTAGTCCCCGGTGGGGTCGAACCGCTGCCCCTGGGACACCGGGTTGAACACCCGGAAGTAGGGCGCCGCGTCGGTCCCGGTCCCCGCGGTCCACTGCCAGCCGTGGTTGTTCGACGCCAGGTCGAAGTCGACCAGATGCCGCTGGAAGTGCCGGGCGCCGTGCGGCCACCAGACGTGCAGGTCCTTCACCAGGAAGGAGGCCGTCACCATCCGCAGCCGGTTGTGCATCCACCCCTGCTCGACCAGCTGCCGCATCCCCGCGTCGACGAACGGGAAGCCGGTGCGCCCCCGTTGCCACGCGGTCAGCGCCTCGGACTCCTCGTCGTAGTCCATCCCGCGCAGCTCCTCGCGCAGGTCGGCCCAGGCCGAGTCCGGCCGGTGCCACAGCACGTCGGCGTAGAACTCCCTCCAGGCCAGCTCGGTCACGTACGCCGTCGCCCCGTTGCCCCGCGGGTGCGCCGCGCGGGCGATGTCGGCCAGCATGGTCCGCGGGTGGATCTCACCGAACTTCAGGTGCACCGACATCCGCGAGGTGGCGTCCAGGTCGGGCCGGTCCCGGGCCGAGGCGTAGTCGTCTAGCCCGTCCGCCACGAACGCCCGCCACGCCGCCTGCGCCGCCTGCTCGCCGACCGCGGGCAGCTCCACCTGCGGGTCGTCGACGGGCGGCAGGTCCTCCGACTCGACCCGGCGGACGAACCGCAGCTTTCGCGGCACCGGCGCGGGCTGCGGCCAGCCGTGCGCGCGCCACGCCCGGGCGAACGGGGTGAAGACCTGGTATGGCGTCCCGGCGCGGGTCACGATCGTGCCCGGCCCGACGGCATACGGGGTGCCGGTGGCAACCAGGTCCACCGTGCCCAGCGCCGCGCGAACGGCGGCGTCGCGGCGCCGGCCGTACGGCGTCGTCTCCGCGGTGACGTGCACCGATGCCGCGCCGACCTCGCGCACGACCTGTGGGACGACCTCCTCGGGCGGTCCGGCGCGCACGACCAGCGCGCCGTCATATCGAGCTTGCAGCGCCGCCAGCGAGTTCCGCAGCCAGACGCGGCGTATCGGACTCGCGCCCTCCCACAGGCGCCGGTCGAGGACGAACAGGGGCAGTACCGCGCCGGCGCCGGCCGCCTCGTTGGCGGCCCCCAGCGCCGGCAGGTCGGCAAGGCGGAGGTCGCGCCGCAGCCACAGCACGGTGTCAGGCACGGGTGAGAGGCTATGCGGTGTGACGGACCTGATCGACACCACGGAGATGTACCTGCGGACGATCTACGAGCTGGAGGAGGAGGGGATCGTCCCCCTCCGGGCGCGGATCGCCGAGCGGCTCGGCCACTCCGGGCCCACGGTGTCGCAGACGGTGGCTCGGATGGAGCGCGACGGGCTGCTCAGCCTCGCCGGCGACCGGCACCTCGAGCTCTCCCAGCTGGGCCGACAGCTGGCGACGCGGGTGATGCGCAAGCACCGGCTGGCCGAGCGGCTGCTGCTGGATGTGATCGGGCTGGAGTGGGAGTACGTCCACGAGGAGGCGTGCCGCTGGGAGCACGTCATGAGCGAGCGGGTCGAGCGCAAGATCCTCACCCTCATCGGCAACCACCACGAGTCGCCGTACGGCAACCCGATCCCGGGCCTTGCCGAGCTGGGCGAGCCGCCGAACGAGGAGTTCAGGTCGGGGGTGACCAGCCTCACCGAGCTGGCGACGGCGGATTGGTCCCCGGTCACGGTGCGCCGGATCGGCGAACCGGTGCAGGTCGACCATGAGGCGCTGGCGCTGCTGACAGTGGCCGGGCTGCTGCCCGGTGCTGTGGTGCGCGTGCGTCGGCAGGACAACCGGGTCATCGTGGTGCGGCAGGGGGCCGAGGAGGCCGCCGGCGTGTCACTGCCCACCGAGGTGGCGTCGCACGTGTTCGTCGCTGCCCTGCCGGCTGACACGAGCAAGTTTGCATCGGCGCAGGTCAGCGCCTTGGTGAGATAGATCACGCGCCCTAACGGGAACCGACCGTGACCTTAACGTGACATGTTGGTAAGGGAACGGTACGGTTAGCGTCGCCCTTCCCCCAAGAAGGGCCCTGACGCGGACCGCCGAGTCCTGTCACCGCGCCACGGTCCACCGGACACCGCTAGACAGGAGCGGGGGAACCACCTTCGGGGCATCGAGAGACGCTCCTTGGGGTGAAGCCTCGTCGTCACGAGAGGCCGGGTGCCTACCTCCCACCCGAACCCGACAGCTCACCCCGTAGGCGTCCGAGAGGTCATGCCATCGTGTCTACCCGTTCTGCGGGCCGGCATCGCGCACCAGGTCGCCTGAACCCTGCCCGTGAGCTGTCCGCTGCCGTCTCCCAACACGCCCGTCTCGCCGTCAAGGCAACCGCGGTGCTCGCCGTCTCCGGCGGCATGGTCGCCTCCTTCGGCCTCCCGGCCAGCGCCGAAGCCGTCCAGCCGCAGGCGGCTCCCCCCGCCGGTGGTGTTCCCGCCGCTGGCGACGCAGCCACCCCCGTCGCCCTCGCGGCGCCGGCTGCCGGCACGGCCGTGGCCGCTCCCGCCTTCGGCAAGATCGGTTTCACGGCGGTCAAGAAGAAGGTCATCCTCCCCCGCGTCGACCTGCTCTCCCGGGTCGTCGTCCGGGCGCCGACGGCGCGCGTGAGCCGTTCAGCCGACCGCCGCCCCCTGGCCTCTTCCAGCCCCAGCCGCACCAGCAGCTACCGCTCCGTCGCGCCCGCCGCCTCGGGGGTGCTCGGGATCGCCGCCAGCCTGCTGGGGATCCCCTACGTCTACGGTGGCAGCACCCCGGCCGGGTTCGACTGCTCCGGCTTCACCTCCTACGTGTTCCGGCAGGTGGGCATCAGCCTGCCCCGGACTGCGGCAGCACAGCAGGCCGCCGCCACCCGGGTGTCCAGCCCGCAACCGGGTGACCTGGTCTTCTATGGCTACCCGGCCTACCACGTCGGCATCTACGCCGGGAACGGCATGATGTACGACTCGCCGCGCACGGGCCTGTCCAGTGGCCTGCGCAGGATCTTCAGCGGCAGCGTCAGCTACGGCCGTCCCTGAGGCACGTCGCGACGATTTCGCAGGTTTCGCTCCCCGTCAGGCCCCTCCGTCACCGCCGTGGCGTAGGGGCCTGACTATGTCCGGCTGTCGGTCTTGGCCAGCTGGAGCTGGCTGACGCCCAGGTAGCCGACCCGGAAACCGGCCTCGCAGTAGGCAAGGTAGAACTCCCACATCCGCCGGAAGGTGTCATCGAATCCGAGCTGGTGCACCGTGTGCCAGGCACTGTCGAAGCGTTCGCGCCAGAGGCCCAGGGTGCGCGCGTAGTGCCGTCCCAGGTCGCGCCGGCCGGTGACCGCCAAGCCGGTGTGCGCGGCACAGGTCTCGTCGATGGCCTGCAGCGAGGGGATCAGGCCGCCCGGGAAGATGTACTTCTGGATCCAGCCATAGGAGTGCCGGGTGAGCCGCATCCGCTCGTGGCTCATCGTGATGGCCTGGATCGCGATCCGTCCGCCCGGTGCCAGCAGCCGGTCCATGGTGGCGAAGTAGGTCGGCCAGTAGGCTTCGCCAACGGCCTCGATCATCTCCACGCTGACGATCGCGTCGAACTGACCGGTTACCTCGCGGTAGTCCTGCAGGCGCAGGTCCACCTGCTCCGAGACCCCGGCCAGGTTCACCCGCTGCTGCGCCAGGGCCAGCTGCTCCGCCGAGATGGTGACCGACGTCACGTGCGCACCCCGCTGGGCGGCCCGGATCGCCAGGGCACCCCAGCCGGTGCCGATCTCCAGGACCCGGCTGCCCCTTCCCACCTGGGCGTAGTCGAGGATGCCGTCGATCTTGCGATGCTGCGCCGCCTCCAGCGCGGACCAGTCCGCGAGGCGGGGGTCGCCGGCGAACCAGGCGCTGGAGTAGGTCAACGTCGGGTCCAGGAACGCCTCGAAGAGCTCGTTGGACAGGTCGTAGTGGGCCGAGATGTTGTCCCTGGCGCCTGCCAGGGTGTTCTCGTGGTGGCTGGGGATCCTGTCGTCGACGATGGCGCGCAGCCGCTGCAGCGGCTGCGGGATCAGCGTGGTGAGCCGCGCCGCGAACGGGGTGAGCAGGTCGGCCAGGTCGGTGCCGGCGCCGGGGCGCCAGTCGCCGGCCATGTATGCCTCGCCGAAGCCGATCTTGGTGTCCCGGCCCATCCGGGCGAAGAATGCAGCGGGCCGGACCAGCTCGAAGACCGGCGCGTCGGCACTGGTGGGGTGGGCTCGCACGACCCGGCCGTCGGGATAGCGTGCCTGGACCGGCAGCATGCGCACGGCCCGCTCGAACAGCCGCCGGGCTATGGCGACCTCGAGGTGGGCCCGTGGCGTGCTGGGGGCGGCCCGCCAGGCCAGGGCAGCAGGTGCGCTCACGGTCAGACGCCTTCCTGCGCGCGGTGCGTCGGGCGGGGGACGACGGGCAGCCGCCGGAACCAGAGCACGACGCCGTGCAGCCGGATCAGGGCGGAGACCCGATGGGTCATGAACGGGTGCCGCAGCTGGGCGCGCAGAACGCTCGAGGGCGTCGCCGGGGTGCAGTGCCCGGCGAACGTGGCGCTGAAGACCAGCCGGGCGTCGCGCAGCAGGACAACCGACGTGCTGACGCTGGTCGCGGTCAGCCCGAACCGCAGTTCGTATTGCCCGGACAGGTCGTTGAATGGGGAGACGTAGAACTGCTTGTCGGTGACCGCCTGCCCGTCGGCGTCCGGCCGGAGCAGGTAGGCGTGGCGCTCGCCGTAGGTGTTGTGCACCTCGGCGACCACGCAGCGCAGCGCGCCGGCGCGGTCGAAGCACCAGAACACGCTCAGCGGGTCGAAGACGTGGCCCAGCACGCGGGCGTTGGCCAGCATGAGGATGGTCGAGCCTGGACCGAGGTCGAGCCCGTGCCGGGCGAGCAGGTGGTCGACGTTCTCCCGCAGCGTCCGGTCCGGGCGGCCCAGGTGGTCGGCAGCGCGGAAGTTGGTGAACGCGCGCAGGTACCACGGAAGCGCGGGCAGGCGGTCCACGTCGACCAGCCACAGGAACACCCGGTAGCGGAACCCGTGGCGCAGCGGGGTGCGGCGGCTGTGCGTGACATAGCCGTGCACGAGGGCCGGCACGGCAGGCCGGTGACCAACCCCGTCCAACACCCCCTGCGGCTGGGTCACCACGACACCCCGAACGCTCGTGCCGCCTCGACACCGGCCCGGCAGCCGTCCTCGTGGAATCCCCACCCGTGGTACGCCCCGGCATACGCCGTGCGGTCCGTGGTGAGGGTGGCGAGCCGGGCCTGCGCCGCGACCGACTCCGCGGTGTACAGCGGGTGCTCGTACCGCATGGTGGCGACGACCGTGGCGGGGTCGATCGCGTCGGCCGCGTTGAGTGTCACCAGGACGTCCTGGCTGGCTTCGAGTCCCTGCAGCCGGTTCATCCAGTAGGTGACCACGGTGGGGTCGCGCAGGCTGGTGCAGCTGGTCCGCAGGTAGTTCCACGACGCCTTCGCCTGGCCGGCCCTGGGCAGCAACGACGGGTCGGTATGCAGCACGGTCAGGTTCGGCGAGTAGGTGAACGCCTTGAGCGTGGACACCTCGGCGTCGGTCGGGTCGGCGAGCAGCGCCAGCGCCTGGTCCGCGTGGGTGGCGATCACCACCTTGTCGTATGTCGCGACGGCCCCGCTCTGGTCGGTGATGTCCACTCCGTCTGGCCGGCGGGCGATGTCGGTGACCTGCCGGTCGACCCGCACGTCGCCTAGCAGCGCCTGGATGCGCTCGACGTAGGTCCGGGAACCCCCGTCCACCGTGAACCACTGCGGCGAGCCCTTGACCCGGAGCATGCCGTGGTGGTCCAGGAAGCGGAACAGGTACCCGGCCGGGTAGAGCAGGGCGGTCTCCTGCCCGGAGGACCAGACGCAGGCCACGAGCGGAACGGCGTAGTGGCTCACGAAGTGCTCGCCGAACCCCTCCTGCTGGAGGAACTGCCCGTAGCTCGTCGCGTCGTCGCCGGCCGCGAGGAAGCGCGCCGCCCGCCGGTGGAACCGCTTCACCTGGAGCAGCATTCGCAGGAAGTCGGTGTTGGCGAGCACCCGGGGCGCTTGGGCGAGGATGCCCCGCAGACCCCGCCCGCCGGCATACTCCAGCCCGCACTCCTCGCACCGGATGCTCATGCTCATCTCGGTCGGTCGGGTCTGCACGCCGAGTTCGGCGAACAGTCGTCGCAGGTGGGGGTAGGTGCGGTCGTTGTGCACGATGAAGCCGGTGTCGACGGCGTGGCCGACGCCGGCGTCGTCGGTCATGTCGTGGGTGTGGGCGTGCCCGCCGAGCCGGGCCTGCGCCTCGTAGAGGGTGACGTCGTGCGACCGCCGCAGCAGGTATGCCGCGGTGAGACCGGACACGCCCGCACCGACGACAGCCACCGTGGCGCGATCCAGTCCCCTGCCGCCCATGCCCGTTCATTCGTAGCATCCCTGCCCTTGGGTTGCCGGTATCCCACCCGGACCCGGTCCGCGCTTCTGTCTGTCACGGCCGCGGCGTGCCCGGCCCGCCGTTCGCCCCGGGCCGCCGTTCCCCCCGGGCCGCGGCTTCCCGCGGTTGCTGACACCTCTCTGCGTCGCCGACACGTGGGTGGTGGCAACGACACCGGATGCGGTGTGGTCGGCGACAGCGAGGTGTGCCTCGCGCAGCGCGATGTGGGTGGCGAGCCTGGCGGTCACGGCCGGGCGGGGGTGCCGAGGTGGCCAGTGACCCCGACCGTGGCTCACCCGCGCGGTTCACCCTGGGCCGCGGCGTGCCCGGGCCGCGGTTCCCCCTGGCCGCGCGGTCTCGCCGGGCCACGGCGTGCCTGGGCCGCGGCTTCCCTCGGTTACGGACACCTCTCTGCGTCGCTGACACGTGGGTGGTGGCAATCACACGGGATGCGGTGTGGTCGGCGACAGCGAGGTGTGCCTGGCGCAGCGCGATGTGGGTGGCGAACCTGGCGGTCACGGCCGGGTGCGGCGCGCCCGGGCCGCGGCTTGCGCAGCCTCGACGCGCTCGCGGGCCTCGACACGCTCGCGAGCCTCGACACGGGAGAACGCCGCTGGCGCCGCGAGGTGCCGCTCGCTGCGGGCGCAGAACGAATCCTCAGCACCACCGGCAGCAGGAGCTGGCCCGCAGTCGAACGCCATCGCACCTCGAACGGGACCGCACCCAGTGGTTGGGTCACGCCCGCGTGAAGCGAACCTGGCCGGCGCTGAGTTCACCTCCGCATGGGCGCGAAGTCCGACTCCCGAAGAGGCTGCCCAGCTTGGCCTGGAACGAAGCGTGGTCCGCTCATCCAGCAAGCGAGCAGGAGGACGCTTGACGCCAGGTCCGCCGTGTCAGCCTTCGGCAGCGGCGTCAGGCAGCGGCAGCGGCGTCAGGCAGCGACAGCGGCGTCAGGCAGCGGCAGCGGCAAGGAGCCGGGCGAGCTCGGTCGGCTTGCTGACCATCGGCCAGTGGCCCGAGTCGATGTCGACGAAGTCGAGGCGCCTGGCCTTGGCGAGCTCCGGCACGTCACCGGCGGCGATCCACTCCTGAGCCTGGGCGGGGCTGAACTCCGGGCACACGAGCACGACGGGGACGTCGAACCGTCGCTCGTCCGACAGGCGCACCACCCCCTTGGTCACCCCTTCGGGGACCGGTATGGCAGCAGACGCGAAGCTGCGCCTGGTCGCCTCGTCGAGGTCGGCAGAGTCTGCGCCCTCGAAGGGGTCCCAGCCCGGGAACGGCACGACGCCGTTGTTCGTGTCGAAGAAGTCGGCGTAGGGCTGCCCGTCGGCGGACGGGAAACCGCCGATCAGGGCGACCTTGGCCACGTTGTCCGGCCGCCTGTCGGCGGCCAGCCAGGCAAGGGTGCAGGCGGCGGAATGCCCCACCACCATGGGCTTTCCGTGGGCTGAGTCCACGGCGTCGAGCACCACCGCCACCTGGTCGTCGAGCGTGGCCGACGCGGCTCCGTCACCCTGGCCCGGCAGGGTGAGCGGCACGGGACGGTGGCCGTGGACCTCGAGCTCGGGTACGACGTCGTGCCAAGCAGATCCGTCGAGCCACAGGCCGGCGATGAGCAGGATGTCCACGGTCAGCTCTCCTTCGTTGGCTGGCGAACGCGTCGAAGCGTCGGCGTCCGGTCGGGTCCCGCCCACGGAACCCAAACATCGGCTCCACGCTAGGGCCCGGGTCCAGCCGCCGGTACTCCGCCCAGCTAAGCCTGTTCGGTGAAGGCCTGTCGGAACCGTTGCAGCGCCATGCGGCTGTCCGCGGAGGCCCATGCTTCCAGGCCGACCACCCCGGCATAGCCGGCCTGGTGCAGCGCCCGGGCCACGGCGGGATAGTTGATCTCACCGGTCCCGGGCTCGCAGCGGCCGGGGACGTCGGCGACCTGGATCTCGCCGACGAGATCGATGCTGTCGCGGATCAGCTGGATCAGATTCCCCTCACCGATCTGGGCGTGATACAGGTCGAGGTTCATCCGCAGGTTCGGGCTGTCGACGGCCCGGACCAGCGCCCGGGTGTGCGCAGCCTTGGCGAACGGGGTGCCGGGGTGGTCCACGTCGGTGTTGAGGTTCTCCAGGCAGAACACGACCCCTTCACGTTCGCCGAGCTGGGCGATGCGCGTCAGGGTGTGGACGGCCTGGTCCCACATCGTCTCGGTGACGGTCTCGACCGGCCGCACGGGCAGTCCCCGTGCGTCCGGCCCCGTTCCGTGCAGGTTCAGGTTGGGCGTGCCGAGCGTGGCCGCCGCGGCGATGGACTGCTCGGCCGTTCGCAGCAGCGTGTCGGAGCCGTCGGGGTCGGTGAGATTCCCCTCGACGTAGCCGGTCATGGAGGTGAACTGAGCACCGGTGGCCGCAAGGCGGTCGAGGTCCTTGGTCGTCCAGTCCCAGATCTCCACGGCGAACCCGAGGTCGTGGATAAGGCGGACACGTTCCTCGATCGGCTTGTCGCAGAAGACCATCTCTGCGCACACGGCGAGGGTGAAACTGTAGCCGCCGCTCACGGGAGGTCGACCTTCTCCACCTGGACCGGCGCACCGGTCGTGATCGACTCGATGCTGGCCAGTGCCAGGGTCAGGGCGCGTCGAGCATCCGCACCGGTGACGGCCGGGGCGCGCCCCTCCCGCACCGCCGCGACGAACTCGACGAACTCGGCGATGTAGGCGTCGCGGAACAGCTCCACGTCCCCGCGGACCGTGTCGACGTGACGACCTGTGCTGGTGGAGTGCACCAGGGACGACCTGGCCCCATCACCCATGGAGACCATGCCCACCGACCCGAATACCTCACCGCGCACGTCATACCCGTATGCGGCGGCGAAGCTGGCTTCGGCGACGGCGATGGCGCCGTTGTCGAAGGTGATCACGACTACCGCGGTGTCCAGCAGCCCTGCGTCCTTGTAGTCCGGCGCCACGAGGGCGTCGGCGGTCGCGTAGACGCTCACCGGCTGGGCTCCCGGGTTCAGCCACAGCAGCGTGTCGAAGTCGTGAATGAGGGTCTGGAGGAAGATCGTCCACGGCGGGACGCCGCCAGGGTTGGCCAGACCCGGGTCACGAGTCAATGAGCGCATCAGCTGCGGGGTGCCGACCGCGCCGTCGACCACCAACCGGTGGGCGGCGGCGAAGTCGGCGGAGAAGCGGCGGTTGAAGCCCACCTGCAACGCCACGCCGCCGGCTCGGGCAGCCGCGACGCCGCGGTCGATCTCCTCCAGGGTCAGGCCCATGGGCTTCTCGCAGAACACGGCCTTGCCCGCCGCGGCGGCGGCGACGACCAGACCGGCGTGCGCGTCGGCGGAGGCGGTGACCACCACCGCGTCGACCCCACGATCCTCGAACAGCTCGGCCGGGTCGGTCGCCGCCCGGCAACCCAGCACCGCCGCGAGGGCATCGGCCACGCCCGGGCGAGGGTCCGCCACGACCACAAGCTCGACCCCGGGCACGTGACGGGCGAGCAGGGTGGCGTGCGAGGTGCCGATCCGCCCCGCTCCGATGAGACCGATGCGAACGGGGGCTGGCAACGCGGCTAGGGCAGCAGACATGGCTCGACTCTCCTGACAAGGGCTAGAGCGCTCTAGTGTGAACGCTCGCGGCGTCCGCGTCAAGTACCCTGGCTAGAGCGCTCTACACTGTCGAAGGCGCTCACCCTTAGGAGGCCAGACATGAGGTCGGACAAACGTCCTCGTGCCGTCACCATGGCGGACGTCGCGGACCGGGCAGGAGTCTCCCGCGCGCTGGTGTCGATCGTCTTCCGCGGCGTGCCTGGCGCCAGTGCTGCGACCCGGCAGCGCGTCATCCGAGCAGCCGAGGACCTGGCCTATCGACCGGACCAGCGAGCCCGCCTGCTCGGCAGCAACCGCAGCCGGACCGTCGGCGTGGTGTTCGGCCTGCACCGGGAGTTCCACGCCGAGGTGGTCGAAGCCCTCTACCGGTCGGTCGAGGCAACCGGCTACGACCTCGCCCTCGGCGCCGCGGCCCCAAGCCGGGACGAGCGCAGGGCGGTGAGGTCGCTGCTGGAGTACCGCTGCGAGGCGCTGATCCTGCTTGGCACCACCCTTCCTCGGGCTGCGATCGAGGAACTGGCCGAACGCCTGCCGGTGGTTGTGGTGGCGCGGTCTCTGCGCTCCCGGGCGGTCGATGTGGTCCGGACCGACGACGCCGCCGGAGCCCGGATCGCCGTGCAGCATCTGGCTGCACTGGGTCACGAGCGGATCACCCACGTCGACGGCCGGAGGGCACCGGGCGCCGCCGAGCGCCGCCGCGGCTACCGCGCGGTGATGCGGGAGCTTGGGCTGGACCGGGGCGCTGCGCTCGTCCCGGGCGGACTGACCGAGGAGGACGGGGAGCACGCCGCGGCCCAGCTGTTGGCGGCCAAGCCGCCGACGGCCGTCTTCGCGTTCAACGACCACTGCGCTGCGGGCCTGCTGACCGCGGCCCGTTCCCGCGGAGTGACCGTGCCGGGAGCGTTGTCGGTCGTCGGTTACGACGACAGCCACATCGCGAGCTTGTCCGGGGTCGCTCTCACCACCGTCGCCCAGGACGCAGGGACCCTGGCCGGGTCGGCGCTGGAGCTGGCCGTGAGGCGCGTCGAGGACGGGCCGGACAGACAACCACCCGCCGAGGTCGTCGTCCCACCCCGGCTCGTTATCCGACGCACCACTGCCGCCCCCGCGGCTGACAGCTCCCGTCCCCGGGGCGGGCGTGCCGTCCGACAGCGCCGGTGACGGCCGGGCGTCGTGGCGAGCGTCATACCGGTAGGTGAGGGGTACCGGGAGGGACTCCCAACGAACCGCGCGCCGGGCTAGCGTCGCGGTGTGGAGTGCCGGAACGAGGTCAGGGCGCTCCACGTCCCGCGCAGTGGCTCTCCGGCGAAGACGTCGCCCAGCTGACCGTTCCCTCGATGACAGGAGCACCAACCATGGACAGGCGAAGGCTGGGCACCAGCGGCCAGCCCGCTCGGGAAGGGCTTCCTCACCGGCACCATCACCGCGTCGACGAGCTTTGACGCCAGCAACGACATCCGCAGCACCATCCCCCGGTTCGCGCCGGACGCCCTCCAGCACAACCAGGGCGTCGTCGATCTGCTCGCGAGCATCGCCGCCCGTAAGGGCGCTACCCCCGCCCAGATCGCGCTGGCCTGGCTGCTGGCCCAGAAGCCGTGGATCGTCCCCATCCCCGGCACGAGCAAGCTGCACCGGCTGGAGGAGAACATCGGCGCCGCCGAGGCCCAGCTGTCGGCCGACGAGTTGGCCGAGATCCAGGCCGCCGCAGCCGAGATCCAGGTGCAGGGAGGCCGGTACAACGAGGCCGCGGAGGCGATGACGAACCTCTAGGCCGACTCTGCGCGGCCGGGGAAACCCCACCGCATACCACGTCCCCGGCACGAAGGGAGCCCGCAATGACCACCGACCGGCAGACACCCGCGCAGGGCCATGTCCGCCATCGGCATCGCCGAAGGGCTGTTCGCCGGCTGACATGCCCGAGACGATGCGCGGCGGGACCGCGCGAAAGGACTGGACATGACCTCCTGGACCGAGGATGAGCTGACCGCGATAGGCGGGGCCGAGGAGCTCGGAGTCTCTTCGCGGCGGCGCGACGGCACGCTGCGCCCGTACGTGACCATCTGGGTGGTCCGGGTCGGGGACGACCTCTACGTCCGATCCGCCTACGGCACGAAGAACCCGTGGTTCGTGCGGGCGAAGGAGAGTGGAGTCGGCCGGATCCGCGCGGGCTCGATCGAGCGTGACGTGAGGTTCGAGTATGCGGCGCCGGCTCCGCATACCTCCATCGACTCCGCCTACCACGCCAAGTACGACCGCTACGGCCCGAGATTCGTCGGCAGTGTCGTCGGCAGCGACGTCGCACTCGGCACGCTCCGCCTGCTGCCGTCAGGGTCTTGACCCTCCGGTCGGGAGCGAACGTAAAGCCGCGCTGCCGCGTGGAGCCCGAGCTCCGGCGCAGATGTGGCCACCTCGCCACGGCGGGCGGAGTGCGCATCCGAAAAGCACTGCAATTGACAGCTCGCCGTCAACGGCATGGTCGTCCGGGGGGGGCCTTGCGACGGACCTGACGTAAACCGTGCAACAGCCGCGTGGGCACTTTCGTCGTGGTTCGAACCGCTGCGCCATGCGAGGCGGCCGTTAGGGCGCCTGCATCCCGTGAGCAACCACGGGCCTCCCGGTCGTCAGCCGCCGCGCCTGTCCGGGGCCTTACCGATGATCGGTCGGTTGGTCGGGGCCCGACTGAGAGGTGGGTGACGGTCGGCGAACACGGTCGGTCCGCCGGTCCAGGCGGGTCCGGTAGCGGACGGACACCACGCGCGCGGGGGACCAGGCGTCGGCGCTCGGCAGGATCCAATTGCGCCACCGTGCGACGAGGCACAGGCCGGCGCCGACGACGAGGCCTGCGACCGACCCGGCGGTCGGGTGTCCTGCTCGGTTCAGCACCACCAGCGCGGCGGCGGCTGCGAGGGCTGCGGTGGCGTAGAGCGTGTTCCCGCCGAGGACGCCAGGAACGCGGCGCAGCACCACATCCCGAACGGCGCCCCCTCCCACCGCGGTGACCACGCCGAGGAGCAGGGCAGGCAGCCAACCGAGACCGACCGCGAGGGTTTTGGCAGCCCCGGCGGTCGCCCAACACCCCAGTGCCACCGCGTCGACGACCGGCCACAACCGGTTCCAGACCGGGCCCTGCACGTTCGCAAGGTAGCTGGCGGCCGCCCCCGCGAATGCCGTGAAGAGGTAGGCGTAGTCGGTGAGGGCGACCGGCGTCCCGTGCTGCAGCACGACGTCGCGGATCAAGCCGCCGCCCAGGCCCGAAAGCACCGCGAGAGTGGCGAACCCGATCGGGTCAAGCCTCTCCCGTCGCGCGATGACGCCACCCAGCACGGCGTTGGCGAAGACCCCTGCCAGGTCCAGCACTCGGAAGACCTGATCCACCCCGTCGGTCGTCACGATGCTCGTTCTTTCACCTCGCGCGCGGCCGCCAAGCGCCATGGGGGACGTCGACTGCGCTGGTGTGTCGGCGGACAGGGGAGCGCGAGCAGCGCGCTCCGACGAAACAGCTCCGTCCCGCCGATGCCGATCACCACCTGTGCTGGTGGGTATGCCGTGGTGTCGGTCATGGTGTCAGGACACCTGGACTTCGGCGCCGCCCTGGGACCACTGCGTGTGGAACGCCCCGGCGCGGTCGAGGCGGCCGTAGGTGTGGGCTCCGAAGTTGTCCCGCAGGCCCTGCACCAGCGCCGCCGGGAGCCGGTCAGCCCGCACGGTGTCGTAGTAGGCGAGGGCACTGGAGAATCCGGGGACTGGGACGCCCGCCGAGGTGGCGAGCCCGACGACTCGGCGCCAGCCCGACTGCCGCTCCTTGAGCCCTACGGCGATGCTCGGCGCGATGAGCAGAGTGGCCAAGCCGCCGGCCGCGTACTCGTCACTGATCTGGCTGAGGAGACGCGCCCGGATGATGCAGCCTCCCCGCCAGATGCTGGCGACTGTGGCGACGTCGACGTTCCAGCCGTAGGTCTGGCTGGCCGCCCGGATCTGCTCGAGCCCCTGGGCGTAGGCGACGACCTTGCTCGCCCAAAGTGCCTCCCGGACGTCGTCGACCAGCCGCGCTCGGTCCGAGACGTCCAGCTGTCGCGTGGGTCCGTCGAGCACGCCCCGGGCGGCCTTGCGGATGGCGGAGCCGCCGGACGCGGCGCGGGCGAACACCGACTCGGCGATCGTCGACACCGGAACGCCCAGCTCGAGTCCAGACTGCACCGTCCAGCGGCCGGTACCCTTCTGCTCCGCCGCGTCGACGATGACCTCCACGAGGGCACCGCCGGTCACCGGGTCGACGTGGTCGAGCACCTCCGCGGTGATCTCCACGAGGAAGGAGTCGAGCTCGCCGGTGTTCCAGTCGCGGAACACATCGGCCACCTCGGCGGCCGTGAGTCCAGCGGCCGAGAGCACGTCGTATGCCTCGGCGATGAACTGCATGTCGGCGTACTCGATGCCGTTGTGCACCATCTTCACGAAGTGCCCGGCGCCGTCCGGCCCCATCCACGCGCAGCACGGCTCCCCGTCGACGCGGGCGGCGATGGACTCCAGTATCGGTCCCAGCGCGGCATACGACTCCGGCGAGCCGCCAGGCATGATCGACGGGCCGGTGAGCGCGCCAACCTCACCGCCGGAGATGCCGGTCCCGACGAAGTGCAGCCCGAGGCGGCGCAGCTTCTCCTCTCGTCGACGGGTGTCCGCGAACTGGGCGTTGCCGCCGTCGACCACGATGTCGCCCCCTTCGAGGAGCGGCACGAGCTGGTCGATGACCGCATCGGTCGGGTCGCCGGCCTTGACCATCACGATGATCCGGCGCGGGCGCTCCAACGACGCGACGAAGTCGGCGAGCGACGTGGCGGGCACGAACGTGCCCTCCGCACCATGCTCGGCTACCAGGGCGGTGGTGCGCTCGACGCTTCGGTTGTGCACCGCCACGACGTGTCCGTGGCGGGCGAGGTTGCGGGCCAGGTTGCGGCCCATAACTGCCAGACCCGTGACCCCGATCGCGGCGAGCTTCGTGGAGGCCATGGCTCAGGCCTCCTTGTGCCAGCGACGACGCAGCGCGAAGGCTGCGGACTTGGGGCGCCGGTCGCGGGTGAAGACGCCCTTCTTGTTGCCGTCCACCCGCATGATGCCGGAGGTGGTCGCGAAGTCGGCGAAGTTCCAGACCTGCTCGCCGACGACGGCGTCGAAGGAGTCGAACACCCGGTGGTTCATGTCGAGGTAGTCGACCTGGTACTCCTCGCTCCACGGCTGGGGGGTGAGGGAGTGGTTGCCGGAGAGCGTGTCGGCGCCATACTCGGTGATGATGATGGGCTTTCCCTCGGACGCCCAGCCTTCGAGCTCCTTGGTCCAGGCGATCTCCGCGTCGGCGAGGTCACCGGTGTTGACGTACCAGCCGTAGTAGCGGTTGAGCATCAGCACGTCGGCGAACTGCGACACGCGGCACGTGCCGTGTGGCGCCAGCATCACGTTGACGAACCCGACCGGGCGAGTGGGGTCGGCCTCCCGGGCCACGTCGAACAGCGGACGGAAATAGTTCTCCGCGCCTTCGGTGTCCGACTCGGGCTCGTTGGCGATGGACCACAGCACGACACTGGGATGGTTCTTGTCGCGGGCGATCAGCTCACGGATGGCTTGGGCGTGGACCTCGCGGGAGTCGTCGTTGACGGTCTCGGGGGAGAAGGTCGTGTACCCCTGACCACCGAAGATCCCACCGCCGAGACCCATGTTGAGCCCGACCGCAGCCGTCTCGTCGATCACGACGATGCCGTGCTTGTCGGCGTAGTCGAGGACCTCCTCGCTGTAGGGGTAGTGGGAGGTGCGGAACGAGTTGGCACCGATCCAGTCGAGCAGCGCGAAGTCGTTGACGAGGTGGGCGTTGTTGTGGCCCTTGCCGATGACAGCGTGGTCCTCGTGCATGCCGAATCCCTTGAAGTAGAAGGGCTCGCCGTTGACGAGGAACCGCGTTCCCCGCACCTCGACGGTGCGGACACCGACGTTCTGGTGGACCGAGTCGCGCACGCCTCCGGTGTCGTCGACGAGCTGCACCTCGAGGTCGTAGAGGTAGCCGTCGCCCGGCGCCCAGAGGCGCACGTCCGGCACTTCCAGGGAACCCGACGCACCGGTCCCCCTGGCCACCTCGGCACCCTGCGCGTCGCTGAGCACGACCCGGACGTCGAGCCCGTCCTGGTCGACCGCCTCGACGGTCCAGCCGACCGAACCGGTGCTTCCCGAGAAGCTCGTGACCACGGTGACGTCCTCCACCCTTGCCTGCGGCGTGGCCGACAGCCACACCGAGCGGTGCAGCCCGGCAAAGTTGAAGAAGTCGTGCCAGTAGATCTGCCGAGGTCCGCTGGGGCCCTGCTCGATGACACCGGGCGGGATGGACTGGAAGCTGAGCGTGTTGTTGACCAGTGCGGTGACCCGGATCTCGTCGCCGGGAGTCACGAACTCGGTGATGTCCGCCTCGAACGGTGTGTAGCCGCCCTCGTGGCTGACCACCTCGTGGTCGTCGACCCACACCGTCGCCCGGTGCGTGGCCGACTCGAAGTGCAGCACGACGCGCTGCCCGGCCCAGCCGCGTGGCACGCGGACCGAGCGCTGGTACCAGACGTCGCCGAAGTAGTCGTGGACCGAGGCATCGGCCGCGACGTCGTTGAAGCTGGCCGGTACGGCCATGTCGCGCGACTCGGTGAGCGAAGCGGCATACCAACGGTTGTCGCGGCCGGCCGAGTCGGCGTCGAGCCGGAACGACCAGATGCCGTCGAGGTTCTTCCGCTCGCGGGTGGCGGTGTCCTGAGGGCGCAGCATGGGGGGCCTTTCGCAGTGCTGGTGTCGGGTGGTTGCCACCCATTCACGCAGGTGGCGACCGTCCACCCCAACAGATTGCCACGAGTTGCCATGGTCCCTAGATTTGCCGGGGTGAAGCCTCGGCCGACGATCTACGACGTGGCAAAGGCCGCCGGCGTCGCGGCGTCGACCGTCTCCCGGGCGTTCGCGCGGCCCGGTCGGGTGAACGCGGACACCGCTGCCAAGGTCTTCGCG
The DNA here is from genome assembly GCA_035689185.1 of Dermatophilaceae bacterium. Lineage (GTDB taxonomy): Bacteria > Actinomycetota > Actinomycetes > Actinomycetales > Dermatophilaceae > DASSLY01. The sequence goes on along the minus strand of DASSLY010000072.1, from coordinate 13,801 downwards.
GCTGCCCGCGAGCTCGGCTACCGCACCACGTCGCTGCCGGGCCTGACGACCTCCCGATCCCGGACGCTCGCGCTGGTGGTCACGGACATCACCAACCCCTTCTACGCCGAGATCATCCGGGGGGCCCACGAGGCTGCCGCCGACCTCGGCTACACAGTCCGGCTCTCGCACACGCAGGAGGACCCGCACATTGAACGGGCTTGGATCGAGCACGAGCTGTCGACCGTGGAGGGCGTCGTGCTGGCCAGCTCACGCATGTCGGACAGCACGATACGGACGCTGGCGAAGCAGAAGCCAGTGGTGGTCCTGAACCGCCGGCTGCCCGAGGTGCCGTGCCTGCTGGTGGACAACGCGCGGGGGATGCGCCGGGCGATGGAGCACCTCGGCGAGCTCGGACACACCTCGGTGACCTACGTGAGCGGGCCCGAGGCGAGCTGGACCGACGGCGTCCGCTGGCAGGCGGTGCGCGAGGCGGCCTTCGAGCTGGAGATGAGGGTCCGTCGGATCGGTCCGACCCAGTCACCGACGATCGACGCGGGGTTCGGCCGGGTCCGCGAGATCCTGGCCCAGCCCACCACCGCCGTCATCGCCTACAACGACGTGCTGGCGATCGGCGTGATCAAGGGGCTGCGTCGGCTCGGCGTGGGGGTGCCCGAGGACGTCAGCGTCATCGGGGTCGACAACATCCTGCTCGCGGAGGTCGTCGAGCCGGAGCTCACGACGGTGGCGTCCCCGTTGCGCGCCCAGGGGCAGACCGCGGTCCGCAACCTGGTCGCGATGATCCACGGCGCCGTGTCGACGGGAGAGCCGTTGCTCATGCCGGTGAAGCTGGTGGTGCGTCGGTCGACGGGTCAGCGGAGCCGGAACAAGACCTCGCCCGCATTGGGGACGACGAAGGTCAAGCCGTCGGCCTCTGCCGCCGCGAGGTCGATCGAGTCCAGGTCGATGTAGCCGAGGTTGGCCTGACGGCACAGCTCCTCGGGGATCCTCGTGGCGAGGGTCACCTTGACCCGCAGCCGTTCCTCGCCGGTGTCGGGGTCGTAGGTGCCGGCCCCGCGGAGATGGGTCGAGTGGGCGAGGGTGCCCCAGTGGATGTGTTTGAAGCGGTCCCACTGCTTCACGAAGTAGTCGCGGCAGTGGTAGCCGATCTCGAGGATCTCCGGGTGGCTCGTGGAGATCTCGGTGATATGCGGCGCATACAGGATGACCTCACCCCCATCGGCGACGACGGGCTCGAGCTTGTAGAAGCCCTTCGCGCCGGTCCAGATGTCCTCATACATCTGTGGGATGACCGAGATGACCCGCGAGACGGGGGTATCGAGGTAGTGGACGTGCGTGGCCGCGCACACCTGCGCGGCGCTGGCCCACGACGCGATCGTGTCGCCGAACGAGATCGAGTGCAGGTCGAGGCTGCCGGCCTCGCCCACGACGCAGAAGGCGAGCTTCTCGGCGGGGACCAGGGCAGCTCCCTCGTTGATGAGGGCGCGGACCGGGGTGACCGAGGTGGTGCCGATGATCTCCGCGGACGTGATCAGAGCTCCGATCCAGTGCGAGACGTCGATGATGTCCTGGCCCGCCACCCCGGGGAAGAAGTACTTGTTGCCCCCGGAGATCCCGACCACCTCGTGGGGGAGCACCGGCCCGACGACGAGGGCGATGTCGTGCTCGACCACGGCCTTGTTGAGCAGCACCGGCACGTCCATGGTGAGCCGACCCTCGGACAGCTCGGCCAGGCGCGACGCAGGGATCGTGCCGAGGTCGGCGAAGGTGGCCGGGTCCCACCACTGATGGTTGAGCACCGTCATCCCGGGGTAGGTGTCCTCCAGGCGGCCCGCCTCGTAGCCGAGGTGCCTGGCCAGAGCCTCTTCGCTCATGGGTTGGTGGGTGCCCAGCGCGATCAGGGTCGTCATCCGTGATGCCCGACCGTGCAGGGCGGTGTGGACCGCCCCGACGAGCATCGGCAACGGGCACGTGCGGGTGCCGTCAGGGACGACGATGCAGACGCTCTTGCCGTCGACGTCGGTCTCCGCGAGCTGCGCCGCGATGAACTCGGTGACCTGCTCGGTCGTGAGGACGCCGTGCTCGTCGCCGATCCTGGCGGCGCGTGCGGCGGCCTGCGTCGGCGCCTCGTCCAGAGTCGTCGTCATGGGCTCACTCTCGCCCGGGCTCAGTCGTGTGGCAAGGCGCCCGGGCAACTCGCGGCAACCCGTGGACGCCCCGCCGACAGCGTGTCCACCATGGCTGGCATGACTCACCTGGACCCGGACCGGCTCCTGCCCGCAGACCCGGGCACGCGCGCCATCGCCCGACGACTGTATGCCGCGACCGCGCAACTGCCCATCATCTCCCCGCACGGCCACGTGCCGGCACTGTGGCTGGCCGACGACGTGCCCTTCGCCGACCCCACGTCGCTGCTGATCTCGCCGGACCACTACGTCTTCCGGCTGCTGCACGCGCAGGGCGTGCCGCTTGCCGACCTCGGCGTCGGTGGTGCCGTGCTCGACGAGCAGGGCTCGCGGCGTGCCTGGCGACTCTTCTGCGAGAACTGGGCGGCGTTCCGTGGCACCTCCAGCAAGTTCTGGCTCGAGAGCGTGCTGGCCGACGTGTTCGGGGTGACCGGGCGGCCGTCTGCCTCGAGCTACGACCAGATCGCGGCAGCGCTGGCGACCCCGGCGTTTCGTCCCCGAGCGCTGGCAGAACGGTTCCGGATCTCCGTGCTCGCCACCACCGACGATCCCGTGGACAGCCTCGAGCACCACCAGGCGCTGCGCGCCGATCCCACCTTCGCGACGCGCGTGGCACCCACGTTGCGTCCCGACCGGTACCTCGAGGCATCCGGACCAGACTTCCCGGACCTGGTCAAGGCGCTGGGCGTCGCGGCCGACGTGGACACGTCCACGTATGCCGGGTACCTCGCCGCTCTCGAAGACCGCCGCCGGTTCTTCAAGGCCAACGGTGGCGTCTCCACCGACCACAGCCACGTCGACGTGGTGACCCTCACTCTTGAGCCCTCCGAAGCCGCCCGCATCTACGGCGCGGCCCTCACCGGTGAGGCGACCGTGGCGGAGGCCACGGCCTTCCGCCGGCACATGCTGATGGAGATGGCACGGATGGCCGCCGAGGACGGCCTGGTCATGACGCTGCACCCCGGCGTCCACCGCAACCACCACACGCCGACGTTCGATCGCTTCGGACCCGACACCGGCCACGACATCCCCGTCGCGGTCGAGTTCACCCGCGGGCTGCAGCCCCTGCTCGACCGCTTCGGCACCGTCCCCGGGTTCCAGCTGGTCCTGTTCACCCTCGACGAGACCGCCTTCTCGCGCGAGATCGCGCCCCTCGCCGGCTTCTACCCCAGCGTGTATGCCGGTGCGCCCTGGTGGTTCCTTGACGCACCGGAGGCGGTGCGGCGCTACCGGGGCGCCGTCACCGAGACCGCCGGCTTCTACCGCACCTCGGGCTTCATCGACGACACGCGGGCCTTCATGTCCATCCCCGCTCGGCACGACATGTCACGCCGACTCGACGCGGCCTACCTGGCCCAGCTCGTGGCCGAGGCCCGGTTGGACGAGGACGACGCGCTGGAGACAGCCGTCGACCTCGTGACGACCATCCCCGGCAAGGCGTTCAAGCTGTGAGCGCCGACCCGATGACGCTCCGCCGCCTCTCCCGAGACCGCGACGGCCGCGTGGCCGCCCCGGTGCGCATGCTGCACCTCGGGCTGGGCAACTTCTTCCGCGCGCATGCCGCGTGGTACACCGACCGGGCCTCGGACGCGGGGGAATGGGGGATCGCCGCGTTCACCGGCCGCTCGGCGGCCACCGCCCTGGCGCTTGCCGACCAGGACGGCCTCTACACCCTGCTGGTACGGGGGCCGGAAGGGCCAAGGCCCGAGGTCGTGTCGAGTCTGAGCGCGGTGCACCCCGCCGACGACCTCGACGCGTTGCGCGCGTACTTCGCGCGACCGGAGGTCGGCATCGTGACGCTGACCGTCACCGAGGCCGGGTACCGGCGCGACGAGACGGGCGGGCTGGACGTCGCCGCCGAGGTCGTCCGCTCGGACATCGCCGCCCTCGTGGCCGACCCGTCCCGCGGTGTCGTGACGACCACGCCCGGGAAGCTCGTGGCAGGCCTGGCCGCGCGGCGCGCCGCCGGCGCCGGAGCGATCGCGATCGTGTCCAACGACAACGTGCCCGGGAACGGTGCCATGGTCGCCCGGGTCGTCGGCGACCTGGCCGCGGCGGTCGACCCGACCCTGCCCAGCTGGATCGCGGCCCATGTCTCCTACGTGACCACCATGGTCGACAGGATCACCCCGAGGACCACGGAGGAGGATCGTGCCGCCGTCGCCGCGGCGACGGGGGTCGACGACCCGCAGACCGTCCCCACCGAGCCGTTCAGCGAGTGGGTGCTGGAGGGGGAGTTCCCCGCCGGTCGTCCGGCCTGGGACGCGGCCGGCGCACGAGTGGTGGCGGACGTGCGCCCGTTCGAGCAGCGCAAGCTGTGGCTGCTCAACGGCGCACACTCCCTGATGGCCTACGCCGGCTCCCTGCTCGGTCACCAGACCGTGGCCGAGGCGATCGCCGACCCCATCGTTGGTCGTTGGGTCGAGCAGTGGTGGGACGCGGCCGCGCGGCACCTGACGCTGCCCGAGGAGGACGTCACGGCATACCGAAGGGCGCTGCTCGAGCGGTTCGCCAACCCCAACATCCGCCACCTGCTGGGCCAGATCGCTGCTGACGGATCGCAGAAGATCCCGATCCGCGCCGTTCCCGTCCTCGCGGCCGACCTCGGCGCCGGGCGGGTCGACCCAGGCGCCACGCGGCTCGTCGCGGCCTGGATCGTCCACCTGCGGGGGCACGGAGCGTCGGTCAACGACGCCCTCGGTGACGAGGTCGTCGAGCTCGCCAGCGGTGAGCGGCACGAGGCGGTCGCCCGCACCCTCGCCTGGCTGGGTGTCGACTCGGCAGAGATCCGAAGCAGCGTCGACCGGCAGGTGCACGAGCTGATGGGCAGCGCCGTTCCCTGAGCCCTCGTGGCTGGCTGGCAACAAACGGCAACTCGTTGTCGCCGGCACGTCGCCGGCCCTGTACTTGAACCAACATCCCCGCAGAAATGCCTTGGAAACAAAGGAGATTCCGATGTCCATCCTGACGAAGGAGGAGATCGCACAGCGCTTCGTCGACGAGCGTCTGACCAAGCGCTCGGTGGCCGGCTACGGATTCGGCGACTTCGCCAACAACCTGGCCTTCACTCTCAGCACAGCCTTCCTTCTCTACTACTACACCGACGTGGCCGGCCTGTCGGCCGCGGCCGTCGCCACCATGTTCTTCGTGGTCCGCCTCTGGGACGCGGTTTCCGACCTGTTCGCCGGGCGACTGGTCGACCGGACGATGACCAAGATGGGCAAGTTCCGCCCGTTCATCCTCTTCGGCGCGGTGCCGCTGCTGTTCCTGAGCTACCTCACGTTCCATGTGCCTACCTCGCTCGACGACGGCGCCAAGCTGCTTTACGCCTACGTGACGTATGCCGCCCTCGGCCTGCTCTACTCGATGGTGAACATTCCCTACGGCTCGCTCGCGTCGGCCATGACCCAGTCGGTCAAGGAGCGCGCCAAGCTCGTCGCCTCGCGCTTCCTCGGCGGCGCCGTCGGCGGCATCGTCCTGACGTACATCATCGCCCCGAAGATCTCCGTGCTGAAGCAGCAGAAGAACTCCCTCAGCCCATCGGACTACCACGAACAGGTCCAGTCGATCTTCACGCAGACGACGCTGCTGTTCATCGTGGTCGGCTCGGCCGCCTACCTCGTCACGTTCTTCCTCTGCCGCGAGCAGGTCGTCCGAACCCAGCCCCGGGTGTCGGTCAAGGAGACGTGGGAGACCCTGCGCCACAACCGTCCGCTCGGCTACCTCTGCGTCGCCAGCTTCTTCTACCTGATCGGGCTGTTCGCGGTCGGTGGCGCATCGGCGTACTACGCGCAGTACGTCATGGGAGACATCAAGTGGCTCGGGCCGATCACCCTCGTCAACAGTGGGATCGCCATCGTCGCGGCACCGTTCATCCCCAAGCTCGTCGACATCTTCGGCAAGAAGTCGCTCTTCCAGTGGTGTGGCGTGTTCACCATCGTGGGCGGACTCGCGCTGTTCTTCACGCCCACCGGCGCGGTCGCCCCTGCGCTGATCCTCTTGGGCGTCAAGGGAATCGGTGCGGCCCTCATCAACACCGTGATGTTCGGTCTCGAGGCCGACACCGTGGAATACGGCGAGTGGAAGTCGGGCAAGCGCTCGGAAGGGGCCACCTATGCGGTGTTCTCGTTCACCCGCAAGATCACGCAGTCGATCGGAGGCGCCCTCGGAGCGGCCGCCCTCGGCGTGGGCGGATACCTCTCCGCCACCGCGGCCGTGCCCAACCCGGTGCAGCCGGACTCGGCGATCACCGCGATCCGGGTCACCATGGGCCTGCTCCCTGCCCTGGCTGCCCTGCTGGCCATGCTGGTCTTCTGGAAGTACCCCCTCACCGACCAGCAGTTCCGCGAGATCCGCAACGAGACCGAGCTGCGCAAGCGGCGGCAGGGGCACCTCATCGCCCCTGACGGTCACGTCCTGGACTGACAAGGCGCCGTGGGGTGGGTGGGCTCGTGCCCACCCACCCCACCCGCACGAGGAGTGACAATGGACGGAGCTCGAGGTGGTGGAAAGGAGATGGTGGGCGGCATGGACGGCGTGAGGTTCGGCCAGGACGAGCGGGGCGTGGAGCAGGTCATCCGCGCCCTCTCGGGTCACCGACGCATCGGGGTTGCCTACTCGGGCGGGGTCGACTCGGCCACCCTGTTGGCGCTCGCCGTCCGGGCCGTGGGCACCGACCACGTGGTGGCCGTCCTCGGGGTGTCTCCCAGCCTGGCCACGGACGAACGCACGGCGGCACACGACGTCGCCGCCGTCATCGGGGTGCCGGTCATCGAGGTGCGCACCCACGAGGGTGACAACCCGGCATACCAGCGCAACGGCCCGGACCGCTGCTTCCACTGCAAGGACGAGCTGTTCACCCGCATCGCCGACACCGTCGTGACGGCGTACGGGCTCGACGCCGTCGCCTACGGGGAGAACGCCGACGACGCGCGCCGTCCCGACCGCCCGGGCTCGCGAGCGGCGACGGACCATGACGTGCTCCGACCCCTCGCGGATGCGGGCCTGGACAAGGGCGCGGTCCGGCGGATCGCCCGAGCCCTCGGGCTGCCGTGTGCCGACAAGCCCGCTGCCCCGTGTCTCGCCTCTCGGATCCCCCACTTCGAGAAGGTGTCGCCGGAGAAGCTGGGCCAGGTGGAAGCCGCCGAGGCGGGGTTGAGGTCGCTGGGCTTCACCGACTGCCGGGTGCGACACCACGGCGAGGTCGCCCGCATCGAGCTCCTGCCCGAGGACGTGACCAGGGCGACCGAACCCGGGCTGCGCGAACGTGTCAACGCCGTAGTGAAGTCGGCCGGGTTTCGTTTCGTGACAGTCGATCTCGCTGGCATCCAGTCAGGGGCGTTCACGCTGTCCCTGGTGGCGGTCGGTCGTGGCTGACTCCTCGTGGCGGCCAGGGGAGGAGCTGCTCGGCGTCGCTGACCTCGATCTCGATCGAGCGGTCCGGCGCGGCTATCCGGAGGCCGTCTACTGCGAGGGCAAGACGGCGGAGCAGGTTGCTGCGATCGCGGCCGAGGTCGGACGCCGCGAGATCCGGACGATATTCACGCGGGCGACGCCGGACCACGCCAAGGCGGTGCTGACGCAGCTCCCCGACGCGGCCTACGACGCTACCGCGAGGCTGCTTGCCTGGCCGGCCGATCCGCCGGATCCCATCGGTGGTCCCGTGCTCGTGGTGGCCGCCGGCACGTCCGACCTGCCGGTGGCCACCGAGGCACTCCTCGCCGCCCGGCACCTCGGACGCGCCGCCGAGCTGGTGGTCGACGTCGGGGTCGCTGGACTGCACCGGGTGCTGCGCCGACTCGACCAGCTCCGATCCGCGCGCTGCATCGTTGTCGTCGCCGGTATGGACGGGGCCCTCCCGACGGTCGTGGCCGGCCTGGTGTCGGCTCCGGTCGTGGCGGTGCCGACCTCGGTTGGCTACGGTGCCGCCTTCGAAGGGCTGGCTCCGCTGCTGACGATGCTCAACAGTTGCGCCCCGGGTGTCGCCGTCGTCAACATCGACAACGGCTATGGCGCGGGACATATCGCTGCCCAGATCGCCGCGCCGGCTGGTTCGGACTAACCGGAGTCAGAGGGCAGGATCGCGCCAGGGGCGAGCCCAGCCGCCTCGATCGCCGACCGGGCCCCGTCCAACACCTGGCGCAGCGGGAGCCCCGCGCTCCGGGCCGCCGCGGCGGCATCGTCGAGCTCCGGTGTGGCGTGTCGGATTCGGCCCTCGCCGTCCAGGGAGACCTTCACGCGGACGACCTGACCCGATACCGTCACTGCACGCCAGTCCCGCCGGAGCGCAACGCGATCCACGGCATACTCTCTGATCCCGAAGGTGCTCGTCAGGGTGAAGGCGAGATCTCGCAGGCGAGCCCGGTCGCGGTTGTGGCACAGCACGGACAGGGTGTGGGCCGGGCGACCCTTCTTCATCAGGATGGGGGTGAGCCAGGCGTCGGCGGCACCTGCCTCGATGAGTCGCGCAAGGACGTCCGGCCAGATGCGCGGGTCGAGGTCGTCGACGTTCGCCTCGAGCATCTGCAGCCGTTCCTGCCCTTCCCCCACCAGGGACGTGGTGAGCGTGCCGACGACGACCCGCACGACGTTGGCCCGGTCCGCCACGTCCTTCGTGCCAGCACCCAGCCCGGTCGCCTCGACGCGCATCGCGGGCAACGACTCGCAGGTCTCGGCGAGGCTGCGGATGAGGGCGACACCGGTGGGTGTTGCCAGCTCACCGGTCCCACCGGCGAGCACCTCCCACCCGGCGGACAGCTCGAGGACGGCTGGCACAGGAACAGCCATGTCGCCGTGCGCGGCGTGGATCCGCCCGGAACCCAGCGCGATCGGGCTCGCGCTGACGGTCTCCACCCCGAGCAGGTGCATGGCCGCACAGACGCCCACCACGTCGGCGATCGAGTCCCAGGCACCCACCTCGTGGAAGTGGATCTCCTCTTGGCTGACTCCGTGGACTCGGGCCTCGGCCACCGCAAGGCTGCCGAAGGCCCGTAGGGCGGTGGCCCGAACCTGGTCCGGCACCTCGGCACGCTCAACCATCCTGCGGATGTCGCTCCACCGTCGGTGCGCGTGATCGTCGACGAGCACCTCGACGTCGACCTTGCACGACCTCAGCCCGGCCCTGACGACCTCCCCGGCCGTGAGCCGCACGGTGTCCGGCAAGACGGCGTCGACCGCGGCCTGGATCGCCGACAGGTCCCCGACGATGTCGACCAGCCCGCCGAGCAGCATGTCCCCGGCAACTCCAGCGCCGGCGTCGATCCAGGCGTGCCTCGATGGCGACGAGTGTGACGTGTCCGGCGTGGGGGGGGTCACGGATCAAACCTAAGGTGTCCTTCTCGCCGCCTTGAGCGCCGCGTCGACCAGAGCCGCTGCTTGATCCGGATGAGCCATTCCCTCAGGCCAGAGGCCTGCCGAGGATGGTGCCCCCGGGCAGAATCGAACTGCCGACACCCGCATCAATTAGGCAACGGGCTCATGGAGGGCGTCACTGGCCTGTACAAGACCGAGTGCGTGGGCACGACGATCTTCCACGACGGGCCCTACCGCGCCCTCGCGGACGCCACCGTCGGCCATGTCAGCTGGGACAACCAGAGAAGGCTCCGCGGATCCCTGGGGATGGTCCCACCCGTGGAGTTCGGGCAAGCTCGCCGCGCGGCCCTCATCCGAGCGTCGCAACCCGTGTGAGGACGGCCGGACCCGGGGCCCTTCACTGGTGATGCGCCGGGTTGGTGGGTGGATGGCCCTGCGGGCACGATGTGAGCATGAACGGAGCGGGTGGCCAGTTGGCAGGGATGTTCGCGCTCGTGACCGGGGCCACGAGTGGGCTGGGTCGTGCGGTCGCGTTGCGCCTGGCGCGCGCTGGGGCCGATGTCGCGTTGCTGGGGCGGGGCGAGAGCGATTTGGCGCGGGTATCCGAGGAGGTCTCCCAGGTCGGGGTGCGGGCCTTGCCGATGGCCGTCGACCTGGCTGGCACGGCCGAGCTGGGCGGTGTGGTGGACCGTGCGGCGGCGGCCTTGGGGCGGCTGGGTCTGCTCGTGAACGCCGCGGGAACGGACGCGCCTGGGCGGGCGGAAGAGCTCGCGTTGTCGGACTGGGAACGTGTCATGTCCGTGAATCTGACGGCACCGTTCGCGTTGGCCAAGGCAGCCATGCCGCACATGCGACGCGGCGGGGGCGGTCTGATCGTCAACGTGTCCTCGGTCGCCGGTCGGCGCGGCTGGGCCAATGCTTCTGCGTATTGCTCCACCAAGTTCGCGCTGACTGGGCTGACCCAGTCGCTTGCGGCCGAGGGCAGGGCGGACGGGATCCGGGTCTGTGTGCTCTACCCCGGGGCGATGAGCACCAACTGGGGGACCTTCGAGCACGCCGACCGGCGCGGTGAGGCCGAACCCAGCGACGCGCGGGAGTCCCTGGACCCTGCTGTCGTCGCGGACTTGATCGCGTGGATGGCCACTTCCCCAGGGCAACCAGTGCTGAACGAGGTCACGATGACACCTCTCCTCGAGGGCGGCTGGCCGTAGGGACCTCAACCGCGGCGAAGCCTCGCGACTTGCCGGGCCTGGTGCACGCGGGTATTGGCATGGTGGCTCCTGCCGTCACCAGCGCAGTAGACGGTGATGAGCCTGTGCGCTGAGCTGAGAGCACCGCCCTGGAACAGAACCGGGACGGTGCTCCTGTGGTGTTCATGCGTGGGGTGTCACCACGAAGCAGGCGGCCACCCCCAAGACGATGGGCCAGCCCAGGCCAGCCATTGCCGATCCGGCATCGTCGAAACCAGAGGTCAGAGCGCCGTCTATGACGAGACGGATGCTGCGGCAACCCGGCAACCGTTTGGCCCAGGTCTCGGGTTCTCCCGCAGCATCGGGCTCTGCCGGATGCCCAGGTCGAGGAACGGGATCAGGAACGCCAGGAAGACGCTGCTCACCAGGGCGAAGGTTGGGAACAGGAGCATGCCGATCGGGGCGTAGGTCACGGCCGCGAGAAGGTTGCCCGAGGCGTTACTCGATCCATCCTTCTGCCTGGAAGACCGTGGCGGTCACGGCCAGGGAGGCGCCGGCGGCCACTCCGGTCGCAGCGAGCACGAGCAACAGGGTGCCAGGCGAGGTCCGGCGTTGCGGCCATGGCGTGCGCGAGGAGCGAGAAGGGGCCTGCGCGCGCTGTTCCCGTTGCGCTCAGTTGCACATGTCGTGGCCGGCAGTGATTCTGTTGGTCGGTTGTCCAGTGCCCTGGTCGGTGTCCAGGACCAGCGCCCTCCCATCCTCCGTGCGGACCGTGAGCGTGTGCGGATCGGCCCATGTCATCGAGCCGTATCCGTCCGCCGCGGCGTCCCCGTTGAGGCAGCCGGCTTGCCACTGACGGGCTACTAGACGATTCCCCTAGGACTGGTGTCTGGCCAGACTCGGTCTAGGTGACCGGCGGGCAGCTCTCCAAGCGGCTGCCCACCAGTTGATCGGTGTGGCTCACTTTCGGTCTGCAGCCCGTCGGTCACTGCTGACGAGGCGTGGCTCAAGAAGGGACTGCCCTGCTCGTAGTAGCACTGCCCACCTCGCCGTCCCTATCGGTATGAGCACAGGCGGGAGCAACACATGGAACACGTGACCATCGGGGTCGATCCGCACAAGCTGTCCGCGACGATCGAGGTCGTCGACGGTGGCGAGCAGTTCCTCGGTTCTGGTCGGTTCACCACCGATCGCGCCGGGTACATCGGGATGCGGACCTACGCGAAGGCATGGCCCGAGCGGGTCTGGGCGGTCGAGGGCGCCAACGGCGCCGGCCGACCTCTGGCCCAGCGGCTCCTGGAGGATGGCGAGAACGTCATCGATGTCCCGGCGAAGCTCGCGGCCCGGGTCCGCTTGTTCGACACCGGGCACAACCGTAAGACCGATGCCCGTGACGCGCACTCGATCGCGGTCGTCGCGGTCCGAACCGCGGGCCTTCGGATCCTCAAGGTCGACGGGCAGCTCGAAGCGCTGCGGATGCTCACCGACCGCCGTGAAGCCTTGACCCGCCGCCGGGTCCAGACCGTCAACCGGCTCCACGCCTTGCTCGCCGAGCTCCTTCCAGGGCAGGCCAAGAAGGACATCACGCCGTTGCAGGCCAAGACGATGCTCTCTGTCCGCCCGCGTGACGTCGCCGGCAAGACCCGCCGACGGATCGCCGCGGAGGAGCTCGCCGAGCTGGTCGCGGTCGACGCGAAGGTCAAGAAGTCCACCGCCGAGCTCAAGGCCATCGTCTTGGCCCGCGGGTCACACCTGATGGACCTGCGCGGGGTCGGACCGGTGGTCGCAGCCCGCACATTGGCCGACGTCGGCGACGTCACAAGATTCGCTGACCGCAACCGGTTCGCGTCCTGGACCGGCACCGCACCCCTGGACGCCTCCTCGGGTGAGCAGGACCGGCACCGGCTCTCCCGGGCCGGAAACCGGCGGATGAACCACATGATCCACATCGCAGCGATCAGCCAGATCCGCCTCAACAGCGACGGCAGGGCCTACTACCGACGCAAGCGCACCAAGGGCAAGAAACCCCTCGAGGCGCTCAGGTGCCTCAAGCGCAGGATCTCCGACGCCATCTACCGCCAGCTGGTCGCCGACGCCGACCGAGCGGCCGCCACCGCGTCAGCCTCAGGTCCCGACGCGGGCCCGGGAGGGCACTGCGGGGCGTCTCAACAATCCAGCGCGGTCGACCTGCCCCCGCACATCGACACTTCGGATCAGCCACTTCCCGGACCCGCACCCGCCACGCTACCGGCGACCACGCCCCATGCGAACCCCCATCCGGGTTCGGCTCCCCAGCCAACGCGCCGACGCGCCGGAGCCGTCAACGTGGAGCGCCCCACCGGACGAACGACGTTGACGGCGACAAGCGCCGGCGCACACTCCAAGGAGCCGATCCCGGCGTCTTGACAACAGAAGGGAGCCGAAAAGACCGTGGTTCTGGCGGATCGTGACCACGTAGATCGGATCGATGATCCACGTCCTCTCCGTGACGACGGCGGTGACCTCGCCGTCGGGGCGAGTTTGCTTGGCCCACCGTCCCGCCAAAGGAGGAGGCCAGGAGTGCGAAGAGAGTCCCGAGCAAGAGCATGACAGCCGTGATCGTGACGATCAGGAGGCGCACGACGATGCGGGTACGTTGCTTGTTCCGGACCAGGTCCACGGAGAGTGCCGCCGCGGCTAGCCAGGCGAGTCCGCCGAGAACCAAGTAGTGACCGAACAGCCTTTCTGCCCAGACGTATTGGTCGCCGAACCCGTACCCCGCAAACGCAGCCGCCATCAGCACGACAAACCCCAGGGCCAGGAGGCCCCTGGGGTTGCGGCGTCGCGGACGGCCGCCCGCTGCGGAATCGGCGCCGAGGGTCACGGTTCGAATCATGCACGACCAGCGACACCGTGGTGCGCTTCTTGGGGGACCCACGTCGCTCGGCGTGCGATATGCCAGCGTGTTGCGCCCAGTGCTCCGAATCAGCGAACGTGCCCCCGGGCAGAATCGAACTGCCGACACCCGCTTTAGGAGAGCGGTGCTCTATCCCCTGAGCTACGAGGGCGGGGGGTCGCGCGGTGGTGTAGTTCCGGGCCGTGCGACCGGGCCAGGCTACCCCCGGGGCGTTCGCC
>DASSLY010000071.1:0-48231 GCA_035689185.1 Dermatophilaceae bacterium | reverse complement strand
CCTCCTGCCGCTGACGGCGTCGCTCGACGACGTGAGGCTGGGACCGGTCACCACCGGCTGGGTCGTCCCGGTCCTCGGCCTGGCGCTGGTCGCCACCGTGGCCGCCTACAGCATGGGCATCGCCGCGGCTCGCCGGCTCGGGGCCACGCTGGCCTCGTTCGTCGGCCTCACCGAGGTCCTGTTCGCGGTGCTGGTCGCCTGGCTGGTCCTTGGCCAGCTGCCGACGGTGAACCAGCTCCTGGGCGGGCTGATCATCCTGGCCGGCGTGACGGCCGTCCGGGTGGACGAGCTGCGCCGGGCGCCGGAGCCGGCTGACCCCGAACTCGCGGCGGTCGCGCGGTAGCGCCGGGCCTCGGCCCGCTGCCGCCGGGAATCCGTCAGGACCAGGGCGTGACCGGGCGCTCCACCCGCTCGCCTTCGACGAACAGGTCCAGCTTTTCCTGGTAGAAGCAGACCATCCCGCCCACCTCGACGGCGTCGGAGAGCGGGTGCTCGTAGCTCCAGGCGATGTCGGGCAGCTCCCGGTCGCCCAGGTCGGCGGTCCAGTGCGTGGCGTGTCCCTGGTACGCGCTGGTGGTCCGTGCCGTGCCGGGCCGCAGCCGCACGCGGACGTCCTTTCTGGGCAGGTAGTACCGCGGCATCGGGAACGCCGCCTCGAACAGCAGCCGCGGCCGGTCGCTGTCGGCCAGCACCACACCCTGGTCCTCCAGCCGGACCCACCGGGAGCTGCGCCGCACGTCGATGCGGTGGAACGGGTCCCGCGGGTGGCCGACGATGGGCTCGTCCTCTTCCCACCACTGCAAGGCGCCGAACTCCAACACGACGTAGCCGGCCAGCTCGGGGTCACTGGGCCGGAAGGCGGCCGCCTGCTGCCCGTCGGCCCGCAGCAGGAGCGAATCCCCCTCGGCCGTGTGGACCCGGAACGGCACCCTCGGGTCCAGCACCGGCGGCCCGCCGGCGCTCCACCGGATCGCCCGGCGCTCGGTCGCCGGCTCACCCTCGTCCGGCGACAGCTCGACCTGCATGTCAGCTTCTGGCACCGCATAGTCCGGAACCACCCGCCGGGGCTCCCACACCAGCACGGCGCGGTCGGTCCGCACCACGGCCTGCTCCCCCAGGGCGGCCCGGACCCGCTTGGGCACCGGCTGGTAGCGCAGGTCGGTGAGCGGCTTGCTCAGGTACTGGTCCAGTCTCACGGCCACGGTTCAGCCTCCCGCACGCCGACCGAGCGCGCCACACACCAGGTGGAAGAACCGCTCGCCGTCGGCACGCAGCGCCACGTGAGCGTTGGGCGGACCACCGGTGATGCCGTCCAGGTCGAGCACGCTGCGGCCGTAGGTGAGCCGGCCCTGCGTCTCCACTGCCACGTGGACCGGACGCAGCGAGACGACATCGGGATCCATCAGGTAGGCCACGGCCAGCGCGTCGTGCACGGGCGCCGCGGTCCGCTCCCGCATCCCGGGCACCTGCGAGTACGACGTGATCCGTTCCGCCAGCAGCGTCGCGGCCGCGACCGCCGCCGGGGTCCCCAGCGCGGCCAGTGCCGCGCCCTGCGGGGCGGTGAACGGCGCCCCGTATGTCGCGTCCAAGGTCAGCAGCACCAGTCGCCGCCAGGGGGCGGCCAGCACCGCGGCCGCCGCGGCCGGGTCGTTCCAGAAGTTCCGGTCCGCGCTGGGGGTCACGTTCCCCACGGCGTGCGCCCCACCGAGAACGACCAGCTCGGCCACCCCGGCGACCGCCCCGGGGTCCGCGGCGACCGCGGCGGCGAGGTTGGTGAGCGGGCCGGTCGCCACCACGGTGAGCCCGCCGGAGCGCATCCGGGCGACCAGCCAGTCGACGGCGGGCATGTCCTGCTCACGCCCGGCGGCCGCCGGCAGCGGCAGCCGGTGCGGCGCGGCATACGGGGGGAGCGGGACCAGCCGCGGCGCCCGCGGCCCGGCCAGCCCGCGGAAGACGGGGACGTCGGCGCGGCCCACGTGCTCGAGCACAGCCAGGGTGTTGGCGGTGGTGTCCGCGACGTCCTGGTTGCCCCAGACCGTGCTCACGCCAAGCAGGTGCAGCTGCGGGCAGAGGGCGGCCATCATGATGGCGACCGCGTCGTCGGTGCCGGTGTCGCAGTCGAGCAGGACCGGGCGGGTCATCTCAGGCAACCCCGGGAGCCACGTCACCGGCGTCGCGGGCGGTGACGTCGCCGGTCGCGCCGCGGCGCGCGGCCCACCGGCCGACCGTGAACACATAGCCCAGGAAGGCGGCCTCGGCCAGCGCCCCGATGGCGATCCGGGCCCAGGCCGGCAGCGGCGACGGGGTGACGAAGGCCTCGATGACCCCGGAGACCAGCAGCACCACGGCCAGCCCCAGGGCCACGCCGACCGCCGAGCGACCCTCCGCGGCCAGCGACTGGCCGCGGGTGCGCGGCCCCGGCTCCACCCACGACCAGAACAGCCGGAGCCCGGTGGCCGCGGCGACGAACACGGCCGTCAGCTCCAGCAGTCCGTGCGGCAGGATCAGCCCGAAGAACAGCGCCCCCCGGCCGTGGCTGACCATGATCGAGCCGACGACGGCGAGGTTCAGCACGTTGTTCCACAGCAGGTAGATCACGGGCAGCCCGAGCACCCCGAGGGCGATGGCCAGCGCCGACACCCATGCGTTGTTGGTCCACACCTGCGCGGCGAAGGAGGAGGCGGCGAACTCGGAGTAGTAGTGCTCGAAGTCGACCTCGACCAGCCGCCTGGTCTCCGCGGAGCTCAGCAGTGTGGACTCCACCTGGGGGTTGCGCAGCAGCCACCACCCGAGCAGGAGCGCCACCACGACGTCGGCGAGGGCGGTGGCCAGCCACCATCGGCGGGTCCGGTAGAGCGCGGCCGGGAAGGTGTCGGTGAAGAACCTGGCCAGGTCCGACCAGGACACCGACCGGGTCCCCGCCGACCGTGTCCGGGCCCGGGCCAGCAGCGACGACAGGTAGGTGACCAGCGACGGGTCCGGCGTCGCCGACCGGATTACCGACAGGTGGGTGGCGACTCGCTGGTAGAGGTCCAGGATCTCGTCCGCGTCGGCTCCGGACAGCCGGCGGCGCCGGGACAGCTCGTCCAGCCGGCGCCAGTCGCGGTGGTGCGCCGCGACGTAGGCATCCAGGTCCACCTCGACCACTGTAGGACCGCACCCCGCCCGGCACTGCGGCCTAGGCTGGCCGTCACCATGAGCGCGCCCTGGGCTGGCACCGTCGGCGTCGGGGCCGACGACCTCGTCACCGGTGAGGCGGTGGCCCTCGAGCTGCCGCCGGCCAGCCTGCCGATCCGGATCGTGTCCGGGTTCATCGACCTGGTGGCCACGGGGTTCGCCCTGTGGGGCGCCGCGTTCGTGGCGATCCTGCTGGCTGCGGACGCCGACGACGCCGTCATGGCCGCGGTCGGGCTGAGCACGACCGTGCTGGTCCTGGTGGGCGGACCGACCACGCTGGAGACGCTGACCCGCGGCCGCACCCTCGGCAAGCTCGCCCTGGGGCTGCGCACCGTGCGCGACGAC
Organism: Dermatophilaceae bacterium; assembly: GCA_035689185.1. GTDB lineage: Bacteria > Actinomycetota > Actinomycetes > Actinomycetales > Dermatophilaceae > DASSLY01. The sequence goes on along the minus strand of DASSLY010000071.1, from coordinate 44,709 downwards.
GCCGGCCCGATCTCCTTCCGGCACGCGCTGACCCGGGCCCTGGTGGGCGTGGTGGAGATCTGGGTCTTCGCCGCCGTGCCCGCGGTGCTGTCCTCGCTGGTCAGCAGCAAGGGCAAGCGGCTCGGTGACCTGGCCGCCGGCACCTACGTCGTGCGCGAGCGGGTCCGGGTCACCTTGCCGACCCCGCCCCAGATGCCCGCATCGCTGCAGCCGTGGGCCCAGCAGGCCGACATCGCACGGCTGCCCGACGAGCTCGCCCTCGCCGTCCGCCAGTACCTGGTCCGCGCCCCCACGCTGGCGCTGGCAGCCCGGGCCTCGCTGGCCGGTCAGCTGCACAGCGACGTGCTCCGGTATGTCGCGCCGCCGCCTCCCGCGGGCACACCGACCGAGGCGTTGCTGGCCGCGGTCCTCGCCGACCGGAGGCGCCGGGACGGCGAGCGGTTGCGGCGGGACGCGGCGCTGCGGGCCAGGCTCGTCCCGCCGGACCCGTTGGCCCGGCCGCCGGACCGCCCGGTCTAGTCCGCCGCGAGCCGGCCGTCCAGGGCGTCGTACCCGGGCTTCACCACGTCCTCGATGATGGCCAACCGTTGGTCGAACGGCAGGAACGAGGACTTCATCGCGTTCACCGTGATCCAGCGCAGGTCGGCCAGGCTCCACCCGGCCTGCTCCACCAGCAGCAGCATCTCCCGGGTCAGCGTGGTGTCGCTCATCAGCCGGTTGTCGGTGTTGAGCGTGACCCGGAACTGCAGCCGCTTCAACAGCGTGATCGGGTGCACCGCCACCGACGCCGCCGCCCCAGTCTGCACGTTGCTGCTGGGGCACATCTCCAGCGGGATGCGCTTGTCCCGCACGTAGGCCGCCAGCAGGCCGAGGTATATCTGGTCCAGGTCCACCACGACCGCCTCGGCGACCTTCCCGGCATACGGCAGCCCCTGCACCGTGATGTCGTCGACGATGCGCACGCCGTGCCCGAGCCGGTCGGCGCCGCACCACTGGATCGCCTCCCAGATGGAGGGCAGGCCGAACGCCTCGCCCGCATGGATGGTGAAGTGGGCGTTCTGCCGGCGCAGGTACTCGAACGCGTCCAGGTGCCGCGTGGGCGGGTACCCGGCCTCCGCCCCGGCGATGTCGAAGCCGCTGACCCCCTCGTCGCGGTAGCGCACCGCCAGCTCCGCGATCTCCCGGCCGTTGGCGGCGTGCCGCATCGCGGTGAGCAGCGCCGTGACCCGGATCGGGCGCCCGTCCCTGGCAGCAAGCTGCTCCCCTTCCCGGAACCCGGCGTTGACCGCCTCGATCACCTGCTCCAGCCGCAGGTCGCCGCGCAGGTGCTGCTCCGGGGCGTACCGGCTCTCCGCGTAGACGACCCCGTCCGCGGCCAGGTCGAGCACACACTCGCGGGCCACGCGGGCCAGCGCGTTCTGGGTCTGCATCACCCCGACGGTGTGCTCGAACGTCTCCAGGTAGCGCTCCAGCGACCCCGAGCTCGCAGCCGCGCGGAACCACTCGGCGAGCGCGACCGGGTCGCGGACCGGCAGCGCGGCATACCCGGTGTCCTCGGCAATCTCCACGATGGTCTGCGGGCGCAGGCCGCCGTCCAGGTGGTCGTGCAGCAACGCCTTCGGCAACGACCGGACGACCTGCTCGCTCAGCACCCGAGCAGGCTACTCAGGCCCGCACGTGCTCGATCACCAGCGGCAGCAGGTCCGGGCGCGACCCCTCCGGACCGATGAACCAGGCGCCGGCCAGCGCGTCCAGGGCACGTTGGAACCGCTGCGGGGTGTCGGTATGCAGCGTGGCCAGCCGGTCCCCGGCGCGCACCGGGGCGCCGGGCTTGACGTGCAGCTCGACCCCGGCGGCGGCCTGGACTTGCTCCTCCTTGCGAGCCCTTCCGGCGCCCAGCCGCCACGCGGCGACCCCCACCTTCAGCGCGTCCACCTGGGTGACCACCCCGGACCCCTCGGCCAGCACGTCGTGGGTCTGCTTCGCCGCGGGCAGCGGGGCCTCCGGATCGCCGCCTTGGGCCAGGATCATCGCCTTCCACACGTCCATCGCCCGGCCGCTGCGCAGCGCCTGCTCGGGGTCGGCGTCGACCCCGGCGGCCGCCAGCATCTCCCGGGCGAGCAGCAGGGTCAGCTCCACCACGTCCGGCGGCCCGCCGCCCGCGAGCACCTCGACCGACTCGCGGACCTCCAGCGCGTTGCCGGCGGTCAGCCCGAGGGGGGTCTGCATGTTCGTCAGCACCGCCACCGTGCGCACCCCGGCGTCGGCGCCGAGCTCCACCATGGTGCGGGCCAGCTCCCGGGCGTGAGCCACGTCCTTCATGAACGCCCCGGAGCCCACCTTGACGTCCAGCACGAGCGCGCCGGTGCCCTCGGCGATCTTCTTGCTCATGATCGAGGAGGCGATCAGCGGCACGGACTCGACCGTGCCGGTGACGTCGCGCAGGGCGTAGAGCTTGCGGTCCGCCGGCACCAGACCCTCGCCGGCGGCGCAGATCACCGCGCCGACCTGGTCGAGCTGGGCGAGCATCTCGTGGCTGGCCAACGATGCCCGCCAGCCGGGGATCGACTCCAGCTTGTCCAGTGTCCCGCCGGTGTGGCCCAGGCCGCGGCCGGACAGTTGCGGCACGGCGACCCCGCAGGCCGCCACGATCGGCACCAGCGGCAGGGTGATCTTGTCGCCCACGCCGCCGGTGGAGTGCTTGTCCGCGGTCGGCCGGGCCAGGCCGGAGAAGTCCATCCGCTCCCCGGAGGCGATCATCGCCGCGGTCCAGGTGGTGATCTCGTGACGGGTCATCCCGTTGAGCAGGATGGCCATCGCCAGAGCGGACATCTGCTCCTCGGCGACCCGGCCGCGGGTGTACGCGTCCACGACCCAGCGGATCTCCGCGTCCCCCAGCGCCTCCCGGTCCCGCTTGGCCCGGATGATGTCCACCGCATCGAAGCTCACGCTGCCGATCATCGCCGCCCTCGGGCCTGTCGGTATGCCGCGCCGGTCCCCGTTCGCTCCCGGCGCAACCGGGCCGCATACCCTGACCGAACACCGCTTGCGCCGCGTTTCGCCGGCCCGAACGGCGAAATTCGCGGCCGAAGCGGTGTCCGGACGAGGGAAGGCGGGTAGGAGGGGCGGGTGAGCGACGACGGGCTGGTCCTGGTCACCGGGGCGACGGGCTACATCGGCGGCCGGCTGGTGCCGGAGCTGCTCGACGCCGGGTACAAGGTCCGGGCGCTCGCCCGCCACCCGGAGCGGCTCGACGACCGGGACTGGCGGGACCGGGTGGAGGTCGTGCAGGCCGACGCGTCCGAGGCCGACGACCTGCGCGCCGCCATGGCGGGCGTCGACGTGGCGTACTACCTGATCCACGCGCTGGGAACGGGGAGCCGGTTCGAGTCCCGCGACCGGCAGACCGCGCGGGCCTTCGGCGTGGCCGCCCGGCAGGCCGGGGTCCGGCGGATCGTCTACCTCGGCGGCCTGTACCCGGCGGACGAGCAGCTGTCGCCGCACCTGGACTCCCGCCGGGAGGTCGGGGAGATCCTGCTGGCCAGCGGTGTCCCGACCACCGTGCTGCGGGCCGCGGTGATCCTCGGGTCCGGGTCGGCGTCGTTCGAGATGCTGCGCTACCTCACCGAGCGGCTGCCGGTGATGGTGGCCCCGAAATGGCTGAAGAACCGGATCCAGCCGATCGCGGTGCGCGACGTGCTGCGCTACCTGGTCGGGTCGGCGTCGATGCCGGCCGAGGTCAACCGCGGGTTCGACATCGGCGGGCCGGACGTGCTCACCTACCAGGACATGATGCAGCGCTACGCCGCGGTCGCCAGGCTGCCGCGGCGCCAGGTGATGCCGGTGCCCGTGCTGACCCCGAGCCTGTCCGGGCACTGGGTGGGCCTGGTCACCCCGGTGCCGAACGGCATCGCCCGGCCGCTGGTGGAGAGCCTGATCCACGAGGTGGTCTGCAAGGAGCACGACATCGCGCGCTACGTCCCCGACCCCGACGGCGGGCTGCTCGGCTTCGACGACGCCGTGGAGCAGGCGTTGCGCCGCGTCCGGGAGGGCGACGTCGAGGTTGCACCGGCCGGCGAGGCCGGCGACCAGCTCCCGAGCGACCCGCAGCCCGGGGATCCGGAGTGGGCGGGCGGGTCCCTGTATGCCGAGGAGCTCACCACCGCGGTCGACGCCGACCCGGCCGTGCTCTGGTCGGTCATCGAGGGCATCGGCGGCGAGCGCGGCTGGTACGGCACCACCTGGGTGTGGGCGGCCCGGGGACTGCTGGACCGCGCGGTGGGCGGCCCGGGGCTGCGCAAGGGCCGCCGCGACCCGGACCGGCTGGCCGTCGGCGACCAGCTCGACTTCTGGCGGGTCGAGGCGGTCGAACCCGGCCGGCTGCTGCGGCTGCGCGCGGAGATGAAGCTGCCCGGCCAGGCGTGGCTGGAGCTGCGCGTAACGGACGGGAAGCTGGTGCAGCGCACGCTGTTCTACCCGCACGGCCTGGCGGGGCAGGCCTACTGGTGGGCCGCCAAGCCGCTGCACGCGCTGGAGAGCCGACGCCTGCAGGCGGGCATCGCCGCCACCGCCGCAGCGGCCGCGGGGGGCAACGGCGGGTGACCACCCGCTGGAGCAGATGAGACGTCGCTGCGCACGTCAGCCCAGGTTCTGCGGGCCGAAGGCGTCGGGCAGGATCTCGGTCATCGGGCGCGGGCCGGTCGCGGTCATCACCTGGCAGTCGGGCCCGCCGTGCTCCCAGAGCAGCTGGCGGCAGCGACCGCAGGGCATCACCGTCCGGCCCGCGCCGTCGACGCAGGACACCGCGACCAGCCGGCCGCCGCCGCCGAGGACCAGCGCCGAGACCATCGAGCACTCCGCGCACAGGCCCAGGCCGAAGGAGGCGTTCTCCACGTTGCAGCCGGTGACCACCCGGCCGTCGTCGGCCAGGCCGGCCGCGCCGACGGGGAACCGGCTGTATGGCGCGTAGGCCCGCCGCATCGCCTCGGCCGCCGCCGCATGCAGAACCTCCCAGTCCACGCTCAGTGGTCCTCACCCCGCCGCCAGACCAGCCCGTCCGCCTGCGGCGGGCGCAGGCTCTGCGAGGAGACCACGAGCACCACCAGGGTGACGATGTACGGCGTCACCGTGGTCACCTCGTTCGGCAGCGAGTCCAGCCCGAGGTAGCCCAGGCCCAGCGCGACACCGGCGCCGATGAACACCGCTCCCGCAGTGCGCCGCCCCCGGCGCAGCCACCAGACCCCGAGCCCGACGACGACGATCGCCGCGAACAGGAACAGCGCCAGCACCGCCAGCGAGTTCTGCGAGCGCAGCCGCACCGCGTCGGAGTAGCCGAACAGCAGCGCCCCCGACGCCAGCCCTCCCGGGCGCCAGTTGCCGAAGATCATCGCCGCCAGCCCGATGAACCCCCGGCCGCCGGTCTGGCCCTCCTTGTACAGCCCGGAGAACAACACCAGGAACAGCCCGCCCAGCCCGGCCAGGGCGCCGCCGGCGACGACCGCGAGGTACTTCACCCGGACCACGTTCACCCCCAGCGACTCCGCTGCCCACGGGTTCTCCCCGGCCGAGCGCAGCCGCAGGCCGAGCGCGGTGCGCCAGAGCACGAACCCAGCGAGGGGGAACATCAGCACGCCCAGCACCTCCAGCGGGGAGATGTCCAGCAGGAACCCGCGCAGCAGCCCGGCCAGGTCGCTCAGCACGACGACATGCGTCGCCTCCAGCCGGCCGAGCAGGTCCGGCCCGCTGGCCAGCACCGGCACGTCGAACGAGGGTGTCCCGCCCTTGACCCCTGGTGACTGGGTCGGGCCGCCGCCGGGCACGCCGGCATACAGCAGCTCGGACAGGAACCGGACGGTGCCGGCCGCGAGCAGGTTGATCGCGACCCCGCTGACGATGTGGTCGACACCGAAGGTGACCGTGGCCACCGCGTGCAGCGCCCCGCCGAGCATGCCGCCGACCAGCGCCCCCACCAGCGCGCCCCACGCGCCGTACTGGTAGCCCGCCCACCCGGCGCCCCAGGTGCCGAGGATCATCATGCCCTCCAGGCCGATGTTCACCACCCCGGCGCGCTCGCTGACCAGGCCGCCGAGACCAGCCAGCGCGACCGGCAGGGTCAGCGCCAGCACCGCCTGGGCCGTTCCGGTGTTGGTGAGCACCTCCTCGCCGGAGACCAGCCGGGTGACCGAGAGCGCGACCAGCCCGGCGCCCGCGAGGACGGCCGGCCGCCGCCACCCCGTGAACCACGAGGTATGCCGGGTGGCCGTGCCCGTGCTCACGCGGTCACCCCCGCGGGACGGGCCTCGGGCGGCGGGGCCGACGCGGTGCCTGTCCGCCGGCCCACCCGCCGCTCCTCGGCCCGCTGCAGCAGCCGGCGGGACACCTCGTTCACCACGACCACCGACAGCACGATGACCCCCTGCGTGATCACCACGACCGAGGGCGGGATGTCCTCGCGCTGCAGGGAGGGCCCGGCCCGGTCCAGGAAGGCGAACAGCGCTGCCGCCACCGCGATCCCGAACGGGGAGTTCCGCCCGAGCAGGGCGACGGCGATCCCGGAGAAGCCGAGACCGGCCACGAAGTTGATCGAGAACGCATGGTCCTCCCCCAGCACCTGCGGCATCCCGACCAGGCCGGCCAACGCCCCGGACAGCAGCATCGCCTGGACCGTCATCCGCGCCGACGGCACCCCCGAGGCGGCCGCCGCCGTCGGGTTGCGTCCGGCAGCGCGCAGCGAGAAGCCGAACCGGGTGCGGGCGATGACCACCGCCACGACAACCCCGACCACCACCGCGACCACGATGAACCCGCCGACCTCGCGGCTCGGCGCGGCCAGCCCGAGGAAGCCGAACGGGTCCTTGAACCCGGGGAACCACGCCGACTCCGGCAGCGGCCGGGTGGACGGGTTGGCGTTGGGGCCCAGGCCAGGGTCGCGGAACGGGGAGCGCAGCAGGTAGGCGATCAGCCCCACCGCGATCGAGTTCAGCATGATCGTGGTGATGACCTCGTTCACCCCCCGCTTGACCTTCAGCACGGCGGGGATGGACGCGTATGCCGCGCCGGCGGCCATCGCGACGAGCAGGACGAGCAGGATGTGCAGCGGCCGGGGCAGGGTAACCAGGGCGCCGAGAGCGGCCGCGACCACGGCGGCGACGCGGTACTGGCCCTCGACCCCGATGTTGAACAGGTTCATCCGGAAGCCGACGCTCACCGCCAGCCCGGACAGGAACAGCGGCACCGAGCGGTTCACCCAGGTGCGCATCTGGTTGGCCTCGGCCCGGTCGGTGGCGCCGAAGGAGAACAGCGCCTGCACCGACTTCACCGGGTCCACCCGCAGGACGGCCAGGACCACCGCGAGGACCAGCAGGGAGACCAGGACGGCGGCCACCGCTGGCAGCACCGCGGTGAGGACGCCGCGCCGCAGCCGGTCGAGCAGCGCGGTCATGCCGAGGTCCCGGCGTGCGCGCCGGTCATGTAGGCCCCCAGTTCCTCCGGGGTCACCGTCGCCGGGTCCACGGTGGCGACCAGCCGCCCCCGCAGGATCACGTGCAAGGTGTCCGACAGCCCGATCAGCTCTTCCAGGTCGGCGGAGACGAGCAGGGTGGCCGAGCCGGCGGCCCGGGCCGCCTTGATCCGGTCCCAGATCGCGGCCTGGGCTCCCACGTCGACCCCCCGGGTGGGGTGCGCCGCGATGAGCACCGACGGCTTCGCCTCCAGCTCGCGGCCCAGGATGAGCTTCTGCTGGTTCCCGCCGGACAGCGCCCCGGCGAGGGTGTCGCAGCCGGGCGCGCGGACGTCATACTCGCGCATGATGGCCTCGGTGGACGCCCGTGCCGCCCGGCGCCGGAGGAACCCGCGGCGGAACAGCTTCGCAGACCACTGGTGTCCCAGCACCCGGTTCTCCCACAGCGGCGCGCTCAGCAGCAGCGCCTGCCGGTGCCGGTCCTCCGGCACGAAGCCGACGCCGGCCGCCCGCCGACGACCGGTCGGCCAGGCGGTGATGTCGGTCCCGTCCAGCTCCACCGTGCCGGCGACCGGCGCGAGCAGCCCGAGCAGCAGCTCGACCAGCTCGCTCTGCCCGTTGCCCTCCACCCCCGCGAACCCGACCACCTCGCCCCGCCGGATCGAGAAGGACACCTGGTCCAGCACGGTCGTGCCCTCGTCGTTGGTCGCGGACACCCCGCGCACGGCCAGCTGCACATGATCGGTGACGGTCGACTCCCGGGTCTGCGGCACCGGCAGCTGCGAGCCCACCATCATCTCGGCCAGTTGCCGGGCGGTCACCGACCTGGGGTCGGCCGTGCCCACCGTGGTGCCGCGCCGGATGACGGTGATCGCGTCGGCGACCTTGAGCACCTCGTCCAGCTTGTGCGAGATGAAGATGACCGACAGCCCCTCCGCCCGCAGCTCGCCCAGCGCGGCGAAAAGCTCGTCCACCTCCTGCGGGACCAGGACGGCGGTCGGCTCGTCCAGGATGAGCACCCGGGCGCCGCGGTAGAGCACCTTGGCGATCTCGACCCGCTGCTGGTCGGCCACCGACAGCGACTCGACCAGCCGGTCCGGGCGCAGCCCCAGGCCGTACCGCTGCGAGATCTCCAGCACCCTGGCCCGGGCGGCGACCAGGTCGAGCCGGCCGCCGCTGGTCGGCTCGCTGCCCAGGATGATGTTCTCCAGCACGGTGAAGTTGTCCGCGAGCATGAAGTGCTGGTGCACCATGCCGATACCGGCCGCGATCGCCTGGGTCGGGGACTTGAACGAGGTCTGCACCCCGTCGACCAGGATCGTCCCCTCGTCCGGCTGGTGCATGCCGTAGAGCGTCTTCATCAGGGTGGACTTGCCGGCGCCGTTCTCCCCGACCACGGCGTGCACCTCGCCGCGCCGCACGGTGAGGAACACCTCGGAGTTGGCGACCACCCCCGGGAACCGCTTGGTGATGCCGCGCAGCTCGATCGCCGGGGCGGGTTCTGCCGGCCGGTCAGAGGACGCCATGGCGCATCCTTGCACTTGGATCGCGCCCGGAGCGTCCTCGAACGGCCGCCACGCGACGGCGGCCCCGGCGCGCCGCAAGCAGTGAGCCGCCGCTCAGCTGACCGTCTCGGACACCCTCAACGTGCCGTCGAGGATCTTCTGCCGGTAGGACTCCAGCTGTGACTTGATGTCGTCGACGAAGCCACCGCTGGTGGAGTAGCCGACACCGTTGTCCTGGAGCCCGTATGCCGTGCTGACCACCTTGCCGGTCTCCTTGAAGGACTTCAGCGAGGCGTACACCGCGGAGTCGACCCGCTTGACCATCGAGGTGAGGATGATCTTCTTCTGGGCCGGGTCGGTGACGGTGTTGTACTGGTCGGAGTCCACGCCGATGGCCCAGTGCCCGGCGCCGGCTTCGACCGCGGCCGGGAACGAGCCGGCGAACGAGCCGCCGGCTGCGGTGTAGACGACGTCCGCGCCGGCCTGGTACATCGCCTGGGCAGCCACCTTGGCACCGGCGGTGTCGCCGAAGCCGGCTCCGCTCTCGCCGGCCGCCAGCCGCTTCTCGTCGATCTTGATGTCCGGCTTCACCGCCATCGCGCCCTGCTTGTAGCCCGCCCAGAACTTGGTGATCAGGGCGCTCTCGTTGCCGCCGATGAAGCCGATGTGGTTGGACTTGCTCTTCAACGCGGCGGCGACGCCGACCAGGAACGAGCCCTCGTGCTCGGCGAAGGTGTCGTTGGCGACGTTGACCTCGTCCGCGACGAACGTGTCGATGCCGATGAACTGGACGTCCGGGTACTCCTTGGCCACGGTGCCCAGCGGCTGGGAGTAGGAGAATCCGACGCCGATGATCGGGTTGTAGCCGTCGTCGGCGAGCTGGCGCAGCAGGTCGGGCCGGTCGGAGCCGTCCTCCTTCGGACTCAGCTCCTTGCTCTGCGCGCCGAAGTCGGCCTTGGCCTTCTCCAGGCCCTTGACCGCCAGGTCGTTGAAGGTGCCGTCGCCGCGGCCGCCCACGTCGAAGGCCAGGCCGATCCTCAGCGCCTTGGCCGCGGTCGACGTCGCGCCGGTGGTAGTGGTGGTGGTGCCCTGGGCGCCGCCGCCGCCCCCGCACGCGGCCAGACCCAGCGCGAGGACCGCCGCCATACCGGTCAGTGCGGTCAAGCTCTTGGGTGAACGCAAGACCCTTGCTCCTTCGCCTTCGCCGTGGTCTGCCGTGGTCTGCCCGCTGTCGGGTGCCCCCGTCGACTGGACTCTAGCGCCCGCTGCCGACGGCCGTCGGCACGCCGGACGCGAGTACGGCTGTGGCGGCCAGCAGCCCGGCGCCGATCCCGACCGCCTCCTCGTCCACGACCAGATCCCCCTGGTGCAGGTCGTACGTGGGGCCGCCCGGCGTGCGCGTGCCCAGCCGCAGCAGCGCCCCGGGGACCTCGCGCAGGTACCAGGCGTAGTCCTCCCCGCCCAGCGACTGCTGGGTGCCCACGTCCGCGTCGTGGCCCAGGACGGCCTCGGTCGCGAGCCGCAGCACCTCCAGGCAGTCGTGCCGGTTCACCACGGGCGGCACCCCGCGGACGTGGTCGACGTGAGCGGTCACGGCATACGGGGCGGCGACGGCCTGCACGACCTGCTCGACCACCCCCTCCATCTGGGCCCACGCGTCCGCGTCGAGCACCCGCAGCGTGCCGCCGAGCACGCCGGTGCCCGGGATGACGTTGCGGGCGCTGCCGGCGTGGATGCTGCCCCAGACCAGTGCCGCGCCGGCGCGCGGGTCGAGGCGCCGGGAGAGCACCCCCGGCACCTCGGTGGCGACCTTGGCCAGGGCGAAGACGAGGTCCTGGGTCAGGTGCGGCCGGGAGGTGTGTCCGCCCTGGCCGGTGAGGGTGACCAGGACCGAGTCGGCCGCGGAGGTGATGGCGCCCTCGCGCAGCCCGACCTTGCCGGCGTCGATTGTGGGGTCCGCGTGCAGGGCGAAGATCCGGTCCACCCCGAAAAGCGCCCCGCTCTCGATCGCGGTGTGCGCGCCTCCGGGAATCACCTCCTCGGCCGGCTGGAAGACCAGCCGCACGGCCAGACCGCGCCGGGTCAGCTCGCGGTGCTGCTGGTGCAGCGCCAGCCCGGCGCCGAGCAGCGCGGTGGTGTGCAGGTCGTGGCCGCAGGCGTGCGACACGCCGTCGGCCGTCGACGCCCAGGGCAGCCCGGTGCGCTCGGTCACCGGGAGCGCGTCCAGGTCCGCCCGCAGCGCGACCCGGTATGCCGCGTGCTCGGCCCCCAGGTCGGCGAGCAGCCCGGTGCCGGGCAGCTTGGTCACAGCGACGCCGGCGGCGGTCAGCCGGTCGGCGACTGCCCCGGTGGTCCGGTGCTCGGCACCCGCCAGCTCGGGGTGGGCGTGCAGGTCCCGGCGGAACGCGGTCAGCTCTGCAGCCATCCCCTCGACGGCCCCCGCCACGGCGTCCAGCAGCGGGTCCGCCGAGGTCTGCGACACGACGGCCCACCCTACCCGCCGTGCAGACGGTGCAGGTTTGCTCCGGCAGGATGGGCACCGTGGCACCGACCGACCTGGACTGGAGCGGCTGCTCCAACGCCCGTGACCTGGGCGGCCTGCCCGGCTCGAACGGGTTCATGGTCCGCGCCCGGGCCCTGGTCCGCGCCGACGACCTGACCCGGCTCGACGCAGCCGGCCGGCGCTCCGTCGACGGCTACGACCCGGCCCTGATCCTGGACCTGCGGTTCGGCTTCGAGCTGGAAGACGAACCGCACCCCTACACCGGGCACGCGGCATACCGGCACCTGCCGTTCCTGCCCCAGTCGGTGGTGGACGACGCCGACGAGGAGGCGGCCAGGCAGCACCCGCTGGAATGGACCTACGGGAACCTGCTGGACGCCAGCCCGGCGACGGTCGCTGCCGGGGTCCGCGCGGTCGTCGAGGCGCCCCCGGGCCCGGTGGTGGTTCACTGCGTGTCCGGCAAGGACCGGACCGGGCTGCTCGTGGCGCTGCTGCTCGACCTGGTCGGGGTGGATCGGGCGCTGATCGGCGCCGACTACGCGGCCAGCGAACGGCGGCTGGGCGTCGAGGAGATGCTGGCCTCGATGTCGCCGGACGAGCGGGCGGCCGCGGAACGGTTCTGGCGGACCCCCGAGAGCGCCGTCATCGGCGCGCTGGAGCACGTGGACCGCACCTACGGCGGCACCCGCGGGTACCTGCGCAGCGCCGGCCTGTCCGACACCGAGCTGGACCTGCTTGCCGACCGCCTGGTCCAACCGCCAACCTGACTGGGTCCTGGATCCCGGGTCGCATCAGTGTGTCGTCGGTCGGCGTGACAGACGCTGACGCTGTTCCTTGTCGGAGATCAACGCTTCCCACCGTCCCCACCCGACTGGGGTCTGCCACGGTGCCCGCTAGGCCAGGGTTCGACATGACCTGGCCGCGCAGGTGGAGCAACTCCGCACCGCCGTAGCGTGCAGGGTTGGCCGCCCAACGCCGACGCGGAAGTGCCGTGGGAACGACTCCGAAAAGCCCTCTCCTCGACGAGCCCTTGGGCCGACCGTCTTCCTTCTCCCTTCGCAATGAAGCGCAGTTTAGGTGCAACTTGTAAGCGCGCTGCAGATTGAGGCGCCCTGGCGAGGAGTACGCCTGTCGTGTTTCCCCGCAACGATGGAACTAGTTGAATCGAGCCCCCTCGGCCTTCAGAACATCGAATAACGAAGTCCAGGGCACGTTGACGGCGTTGCAGGCGTCAGGAATTTTGATTCGTTTCTGACTCATCGGCGCCGGCTTTTCCTGGGTAACAACGGTGTAGCCGAGCGAGAGTGCCTGAGCGACGAGGAAATAGTCACCTGAGGAAAGGAAGATTTCAGCAGCTCCCTGCCGGTACCCGGCATTCACGGCCCATTCCGACACGCGTTGTAGCGAGGCGGCATCGGTGGCCCGCGGCCGAAGCTTGAAGGTGCCGGGCTGGTTGGTGATCCATTCGGCCAACTCGTCTCCGCCAGCCATGATCTCCTCCACGACGGCTTGAACAGTGAAGATTCGCCCAGCCCTATGAGCCTCGCTGATCCAACGCCAGAACCCCGGCACGATGTCGAAGGGGTAGTGATGGTTCTTGGCATCGATCAGCACGTCGGAGTCCAACAGGTACATCAGGCAACGCCAAGTCCTCGGCCCAGCTCTTCAAAGGCGGTGTGCTTTCGGGAGCCGAGCAGCCGGTATGCCTCGCGATGCGAGGTGCGCCCCTCCAACGTGTCGGCGATCAACGCTCGGGCGAATCGCTTGCTCACTCGCACAGGAGTTGTATTGTAGAAACTGCCTCCCGTGCTGGCCCTCTCGACAGCGAGTTTCAGCACCCTGCTCGCTTCCGCCGGGTAGGCTTTGTGGTATTCCTCTGCGCTTATCAGTCCCACGTCAGCCAGCCGACGAAGTACTACCAGCGTGGACGTACGGTAGAACTTAGCTAGCCGGTCGAGCTCAGCCGTGAGGTCCGACTGTGGCAGGAAGGCCTGTCGCAAGGACACCTCCGGAACCAACAGCTCGGCCGCCACCTCGTTGCACCACTGCTCGCTGCGGCCTTGACGGTCGAGGTCTCCGAGCTCGGGTTTGGAGACAGCCGTCTCGCCGAGGCTGATGTGAGCAAGCTCATGCGCCAAGCTGAAGATCTGCGCCGCCCTCGTGTCGGCGCCGTTGATGAACACCACCGGTGCCAGGTCGTCGGCAAGAGCGAAGCCTCGAAACTCCTCGGGGTTCAACAACCGATGGGTGTTTGCTCCGACAACACCACTGATCATGACGAGCACGCCGACCTCCTCGGCGTGGTCCCGCAGACCGGTCAGCGCCTCGCTCCAGTTGGAGAACTCGAGGCGCCGGTCGAGCCCGAAGCTCAACATCGACCGCATCTGATCAGCGGCCTCGCTGACTGGTATCTCAACGCTCAGGCTGCCGACGAGCGGAACCGGATCGGCGCCATGGGCCTCGGCGTAGTCTCGGTACCAGTCCTGGCGCGCCTGGCAAGCGTAGATGGTGTCGAGGAGATCCGGCGTCGGCGAGGGGGGCGGACGATCGCCGCCGAACCTACGGAAGTCCTGAATTGGCACTGGCTCCGGCCTGGGCGGCTCTCGTAGGAAGAAGAAGCCGATGGGCGTACGAGTTGCCTTGGCGTACTCCTCAAGCTGCCGCATCGTCGGCTTGGCGTCTCGGGCCTCCCACGCCTCGACCGGGAAGCGGTTCAGGTCGCTGCGACTGCGGCCAGACCGCTCCCGAGCCCAGCGCAGAACTTCCAGGGAGATGTCGACGCGTTCAGCCACGTTCACCTCCTTCGCGGTCCGAGCAGTCACCGGACGGTGACGCACTGCGAGCCATCGTGTCCAACCATCGACCTCAACGTATCGGTCACCGCTGACCGTCCGGGGCGACGACCGACTTATCCCGCTCGTCGGCCTTTGGGTCGCCAGCGCCCCGACACCGGCCAGTCTTGGAGTGGCGTGCGGAGCCTAGGTGAGGTCAAGCCGCCCGGCGGCCTTCAGCGCGTCGACCAGGGATTTCACGTCTTGGGCCCGGTCCCGGGTGGTCACCAGCACGGCGTCCGAAGTGTCGACCACCACCACGTCGTCCAGGCCGAGGACGGCCACCACCCGCCCGGAGGAGGGCACCACGACCCCGCTAGCGTCCAGCGCCAGCACCTGAGCGGGGTCGCCGAGCACCCGCAGCCCCGGCTGGTCCGCAGCCTCGGCGAGCAGGGTGGCCAGCGCCGCGAAGTCACCGACGTCCTCCCAGCCCAGGTCCGCCGGCACCACCGCGACGCGCCCGTCCGCGGCCGCCGGCTCGGCCACTGCCGTGTCGATCGGGATCTTCAGCAGGCCTGGCCACAGCTCCGCCAGCCGGCCCGGCTCGGCCGCGATGTCGCGCAGGCCCGCGGCCAGGCCGGGGTGGTAGTCCGCCAGCAGGTCGAGCACCACCGACGCGCGGGCCACGAACATGCCCGCGTTCCACCGGAACTCACCGGACCGCAGGTATGCGGTCGCGGTCGCCTGGTCCGGCTTCTCCTGGAAGGCGCGCACCTGCCGGGCAGCCGTCGCATCCGGCACGGACAGCGGGTCACCGAGGTGGATGTAGCCGAACCCGGTCGCCGGGTGCGTCGGCGCGATCCCGATGGTGACGAGGTAGCCGGCCCGGGCCACCGCCACCGCCTGCCGAACCGCCTCGTGGAACGCCTCGACCCGGGACACGACGTGGTCGGCGGCGAACGAGCCGATGACCGCGCCGGGGTCCTTGCGTTCGAGCACCGCCGCCGCCAGCCCGATCGCGGCCATCGAGTCCCGCGGGGACGGCTCGGCGAGGACCTGCGAGCCGGCCAGCGCCGGCAGCTGGGCGCGCACCGCCTCCTGGTGCCGAATCCCGGTCACCACCACCACCCGGTCGGCGCACAACGGCTGCAGCCGGTCCCAGGTCTGCTGCAGCAGGGTGCGTCCGGACCCGGTCAGGTCGAGCAGGAACTTCGGCGCCGCCGCGCGCGACAGCGGCCACAGCCGGGTGCCGGCACCCCCCGCCGGGATGACCGCCCAGAAGCCCTCGATCGCGCTCACGGGCCGACCGTACCCACGGGCCGGACCCGGCACCGGCGGCGCCTTCCCCACGCCGGCCGCGTCCGGTGCGGCAAGGGCTGCGGCCCGCTCACTATGATGGCCCGCACATGGACGCCGCCGTCCGTCACGGTCCGCTCCGCCGCGGCCGGCGCCCCATACCGGTCCGATCCCGGTCCGATACCGGTCCGACCCCGGTCCGACCCCCGTTCGACCTAGGAGGGCAGCCTGCGGTGCCAGAGGTGAAGCAGTCGGCCGCCGCCCGGATCTACCGCGGCGGGGAGGGCATGTGGACCTGGGTGGCCCACCGGATCAGCGGGGTCCTCATCTTCGTGTTCCTGTTCGCCCACGTGCTGGACACCTCGCTGGTGCGGGTGTCCCCAGAGGCTTACAACACCGTCATCCAGCAGTACAAGACGCCGGTGGTCGCCCTCGGCGAGCTGGGCCTGGTCGCCGCGGTCGTGTTCCACGCGATCAACGGCATCCGGATCATCCTGGTCGACTTCTGGTCCCGGGGGCCACGGCTGCAGCGGCAGATGTCGTGGGTCGTCGTGGGCCTGTTCGTCCTGCTGATGGTGCCCTTCTCCATCCGGCACCTGACCCACGCGTTCGGCTGAGGAGGCGAGGATGACCACGACGGCCAACCCGCGCGGCCCGAAGCTGACGCAGCTGAGCGCGCCTTCGAGGTACGCCCGGCGGCTGAAGTCCCGGACCAACTTCGAGCTCTGGTCCTGGGTCTTCATGCGCGCCTCGGGCGTGCTGCTGCTCGTCCTGGTGTTCGGGCACCTGTTCGTGAACCTGGTGCTGGGCGAAGGCATCAAGGGCGTCGACTTCGCCTTCGTCGCCGGCAAGTGGGCCAGCCCGTTCTGGCAGGTCTGGGACCTGCTCATGCTCTGGCTGGCCGAGCTGCACGGCGTGAACGGCCTGCGCACGATCATCAACGACTACAGCGAGCGCGACAGCACCCGGATCGTGCTGAAGACGCTGCTGTTCGCCAGCGCCCTGCTGGTGCTGCTGCTCGGCACCCTGGTGGTCTTCACCTTCGACCCCTGCGCCGACCCGGCGAGCACGCTGGAGCTGTGCCGGACCGGCCGCTAGCGAGAGGCAGGACATGCAGACGCATCGGTATGACGTGGTGATCGTCGGCGCCGGAGGCGCCGGGATGCGCGCCGCGCTGGAGTCGTCCAAGCGGGTCCGCACCGCGGTGCTTACCAAGCTCTACCCGACCCGGTCCCACACCGGCGCGGCCCAGGGCGGCATGTGCGCCGCCCTGGCCAACGTGGAGGAGGACAACTGGGAGTGGCACACCTTCGACACGGTCAAGGGCGGGGACTACCTGGTCGACCAGGACGCGGCCGAGATCATGTGCCGGGAGGCCATCGACGCGGTCATCGACCTGGAGAAGATGGGGTTGCCGTTCAACCGCACGCCGGAGGGGCGCATCGACCAGCGCCGGTTCGGCGGGCACACCCGCAACCACGGCGAGGCCGCGGTCCGCCGGTCGTGCTACGCCGCCGACCGGACCGGGCACATGATCCTGCAGACGCTGTACCAGAACTGCGTGAAGCAGCGGGTGGAGTTCTTCAACGAGTTCTACGTGCTGGACCTGGTGCTCGGCACCGGGCCCCTGGGCGACCAGCGCACCGCCGGCGTGGTCGCCTACGAGCTGGCCTCCGGGGAGATCCACGTGTTCCAGGCCAAGGCCGTCGTGTTCGCCACCGGGGGCACCGGCAAGGTGTACAAGACCACCAGCAACGCCCACACCCTGACCGGCGACGGGATGGGGGTGGTGTTCCGCCGGGGGCTGCCGCTGGAGGACATGGAGTTCTTCCAGTTCCACCCGACCGGGCTGGCCGGGCTCGGCATCCTGCTCTCCGAGGCAGCCCGGGGCGAGGGCGGCATCCTGCGCAACGCCGACGGCGAGCGGTTCATGGAACGGTACGCGCCCACCATCAAGGACCTCGCGCCCCGCGACATCGTGGCCCGCTCCATGGCCAACGAGGTGCGCGAGGGACGCGGCGCCGGGCCGGACAAGGACTACGTCCTGCTCGACCTGACCCACCTGGAGCCGGCGCACATCGACGCCAAGCTGCCCGACATCACCGAGTTCGCGCGGACCTACCTCGGGGTGGAGCCCTACACCGAGCCGGTCCCGGTCTATCCCACCGCCCACTACGCGATGGGCGGCATACCGACCAACGTGGAGACCGAGGTGCTGCGCGACAACACCGACGTCGTGCCCGGCCTGTACGCCGCCGGCGAGGTGGCATGCGTGTCGGTCCACGGCTCGAACCGGCTAGGCACCAACAGCCTGCTCGACATCAACGTCTTCGGCCGGCGGGCCGGCATCGCCGCTGCCGACTTCGTCCTGACCGCCCCGTGGGTGGACCCCCCGGCCGGCGCCGAGCGGCATACCGTCTCGATGGTCGAAGGGATCCGGGACCGGTCCAGCGGGGAGCGGGTGGCCGACCTGCGCCGCGCGCTGCAGGAGACGATGGACCGCAACGTGCAGGTGTTCCGCACCGAGGCGTCGATGAAGGAGGCGCTGGGGGTGATCGACGAGCTCAAGGAGCGCTACCGGCACGTGGTCGTCCAGGACAAGGGGCAGCGCTACAACACCGACCTGCTGGAGGCGGTCGAGCTGGGGTTCCTCATCGAGCTGGCCGAGGTCATCACGCTGGGCGCGCTGGCCCGCAAGGAGTCCCGCGGCGGGCACTTCCGGGAGGACTACACCCACCGCGACGACGTGAACTTCATGCGGCACACCATGGCCTACCGCGCGCCTCTCACCGAGACCGACGGCGAGCCGCTGTTCGCCGAGCAGGTGCGGCTGGACTACAAGCCGGTGACCGTGACCCGCTACCAGCCGATGGAGCGCAAGTACTGATGACCGCCACCGCTTCGACACCCCAGGCCGGGGCCCTCCGCTCGTTCCAGGTCACGCTGAAGATCCGCCGGTTCGACCCGGAGCGGAGCCCGGACCCGCACTACGAGACCTACCAGGTGACCGCGCACGCCACCGACCGGGTGCTGGACGCGCTGCACCAGATCAAGTGGGAGCAGGACGGGTCGCTGGCCTTCCGCCGCTCCTGCGCGCACGGCGTGTGCGGCTCGGACGCCATGCGGATCAACGGCAAGAACCGGCTGGCCTGCAAGACCCTCATCCGTGACGTCAACCCGGACAAGCCCATCACCGTCGAGCCGATCGGCGGGCTCCCGGTGGAGAAGGACCTCATCGTCGACATGGAGCCCTTCTTCGACGCCTACCGGGAGGTCATGCCCTACCTGGTGGCGGAGCGGGAGCCGACCAGGGAGCGGTTGCAGAGCCAGGCCGACAAGGACCGGTTCGACGACACCACCAAGTGCATCCTGTGCGCGGCGTGCACGACGAGCTGCCCCGTGTTCTGGTCCGATTCGCAGTACTTCGGGCCCGCCGCCATCGTCAACGCCCACCGGTTCATCTTCGACAGCCGCGACGAGGCCAGCGAGCAGCGGCTGGAGATCCTCAACGACAAGGAGGGCGTCTGGCGCTGCCGGACCACCTTCAACTGCACCGACGCCTGCCCTCGTGGCATCCAGGTGACCAAGGCGATCCAGGAGGTCAAGCGGGCCATCCTCACCCGCCGGGTATGACGGCCGCTCGCCTCCTCGGGGCGGCCGGGCTGACGTTCGGGTTGATGCTCGGGGGGGTCGGGCCGGCCGTGGCGGACGAGGCGGACGTGGTCGGCGGCGCCGCCCTGGGCCGCGCCGGGGTCGTGGTGGACCTGCCCGCCGGGGTTCCGCCGCCGCCGGCGCTGCCGGTCGCCTCCTACCTGCTGGCCGACCTGGACACCGGCGAGGTCCTGGCGGCCCGGTCCGCGCACGCCCGTCGACTCCCGGCCAGCACGCTGAAGGTGCTCACCGCGCTCGTGCTGCTGCCGAGGCTCGCACCGACCACCACGGTGCTGGCGACCGACACCGACGTCGCGGTGGACGGCACCAAGGTGGGAATGCTGCCCGGAAGCCGGTACGCCGTCCAGCTGTTGTTCCAGGCGATGCTCATGGCTTCCGGCAACGACGCGGCATACGCCCTGGCCAGGGCCGGCGGCGGCCTGCCGGGCACGGTCGCCGCGATGAACGCCGAGGCTGCCGAGCTGGGCGCCTTCGACACGGTGGCCCGTGACCCGTCCGGCCTGGACGCGCCGGGCCAGTCCAGCAGCGCCTATGACCTGGCACTCATCGGACGAGCAGCCATGCAGCGCAACGACTTCCGCGGTTACGTCGCCATGCGGCAGGCACGGTTCCCCGGTGGCCGACGCCCCGACGGCAGCGTGGCGAAGCCGTTCATGATCGGCAACCACAACCGGCTGCTCTACAACTACCCGGGCACCATCGGGGTGAAGAACGGCTACACCGTGCAGGCCCTGCAGACCTACATCGGCGCGGTCCGCCGCGGCGGCCGTACCCTCCTGCTGGCCAGCATGGGCGGGACCACGCCCAGCTGGCGGCCGCCGGCGGCGATGTTCGACTGGGCCTTCCGGTATGCCGCGCGAGTACGCCCGGTGGGGACACTGGTCGAGCCGGGCACGGTGACTCGGCCGCCGGCCACCCCGGCGGGCACCGCGGCACCCGCCGCCGCTGCGACGCCGACGGCATCCGCGTCCGCGCCGCCCCTGTCCGCCGCCGCGGCGCCCCTGCGCGGACCGGGGCTCGCGCCCCGGGCGGCCCAGCGGCCACCGACCGGCTTCCTGCGACTGTCCGTGGACGACGCGGTCCGGCCGTGGCTCGGCGCCGGGGCGGCCGTGGTGGTGCTGCTGCTGGCCGCGGCCCTGCTCACCGCGCTGGCCGGCCTCCCAGGCGTCCGGCGGCGCGCGGACTGAGAAGGACTCCGATGGACCGACAGGCGGTGCGGGCCCGGACCGGGCTGCGCCGATAGGACGTCCCCGCGCTGGACCACGCATCTCGGGACAAACGCCATGTAACCGCAGGTCAACGGCGCGTTCGTGGATCGCGTCTCATCCTTTTGCCCGATGCCGACCGGGCGGGGAGCCCGCACACTTGTCCCCAGCGAGAGCCCAGACGTCCCACTCGACGACACGCGCGGCGCTCGCCCCCCGAACGGGTGACGGCTCGGTCAGACCCCCTGCTTTCCGAGCCGTCACCCTTCCACGTTTCCGGCCACCGGCCCGGGCGCGCGAGCGCCCGGCTGCCATCCCCCCGTGCGCCGAGCGGCATACCGCACCGGCATTGCGGCAGCGTTTCCCGCCGTGCCATTTCGCAATGTCCGGGAAACGCCGCGGACAGGCTGCCCGTAACACGACCTGCGTACCTTTCCGACTGCCGGCGACTGCCGGCGACTGTCACTGATTGTCACTGACTGTCACCGACTGCCACCCGACTGCCACCGCCGTCGCGCGTCGCTCACGCCCCTGCCTGCACGCGGCCGGCCCATGGAAAGGGAACGACCTTGCCCTCCACCTCCCCTCGCTCACGCCGCAGCCCACTGGTCGCCGCCGTGGCACTGACCGGCGCCGTGACCCTGGCCCTGGCCGGCTGCGGCGCCAAGACCGAGTCAGCCGCCGCCGGCGCCGCCTCCGCCGGCTCGACCAAGTCCTCCTGCCTGGACACCTCCGGGAGCACGGTGAAGATCGGCTTCCTGGACTCCCTGTCCGGGACCATGGCCATCTCGGAGAAGACCGTCAACGACGCGCTCAACCTGGCCGCCAAGCAGATCAACGCCGCCGGCGGCGTGCTCGGCAAGCAGCTTCAGGTGGTCACCGAGGACGGCGCGTCCGAGCCGACGATCTTCGCCGAGAAGGCCAAGAAGCTCATCTCCGCCGACTGCGTCGCCGCCGTCTTCGGCGGCTGGACCTCGGCCAGCCGCAAGGCGATGCTGCCGGTATTCGAGTCCAGCAACGCGCTGCTCTACTACCCGGTGCAGTACGAAGGGCTGGAGGCGTCGAAGAACATCTTCTACACCGGCGCCACGACCAACCAGCAGATCGTGCCCGCGCTGGAATACCTCAAGGAGCAGGGCAAGACCTCGTTGTTCCTCGTCGGGTCGGACTACGTGTTCCCGCGGACGGCGAACAAGATCATCAAGGCCTACGCGGCGGCCAACGGGATGAAGGTGCTGGGTGAGGAGTACGCCCCGCTGGGCAGCACCGACTTCGCCACCATCGTCGGCAAGGTGAAGTCCGCGGGCGCCTCGGCGGTGTTCAACACCCTCAACGGCGACTCGAACGTCGCCTTCTTCAAGGAGTACACCAACATCGGCCTGACCGCGGCCCGCATGCCGGTCGTCTCGGTGTCCATCGCCGAGGAGGAGGTCGGCGGCATCGGCGCACAGAACATCACGGGCCAGCTGACCGCGTGGAACTACTACCAGACCGTGGCCAGCCCGGCGAACGCCACGTTCGTGGCCGCGTTCAAGGCGGCCTACGGCGCCAAGCGGGTGACCTCGGACCCGATGGAAGCCGCATACACCTCGCTGTACCTGTGGAAGGCGACGGTGGAGAAGGCGAAGTCGTTCGCCGTCCCGGCGGTCCAAGCCGCGGCCGGCGGCGTCTCCTTCGACGCCCCCGAGGGCACCGTGACCGTCAACGGCGAGAACCACCACATCGCCAAGACCGCGCTGATCGGCAAGATCGGCGCCGACGGGCTGATCCACACGGTGTGGTCGTCGGGCAAGCCGATCGAGCCCGACCCCTTCCTCACGACCTACGACTGGGGCAAGAGCCTGTCCTGACCCGAAGCCGACCCAAGCGCAAGGGAAGGACCGCATTCATGGACATCGCGCTCTCCCAGACCTTCGCCGGGCTGTCCATCGGCTCGGTGCTGCTGCTGGCCGCCCTCGGCCTGGCCCTGACCTTCGGCCAGCTGGGCGTCATCAACATGGCGCACGGCGAGTTCATCATGATCGGCGCGTACACCGCATACGTGGCCCAGCAGGCCGTCACCGACGCCGGGGTCTCGCTGCTGGTGTCGCTGCCGGTGGCCTTCGTCGTGGCCGGCGCGCTCGGGGTCGTGCTGGCGATGCTGCTCATCTCCCGGATGCGGCGCCGCCCGCTGGACACGCTGCTGGTCACCTGGGGTGTGGCCCTGGTGCTGCAGCAGGTGGCCAGGGACATCTTCGGCGCCCCCAACGTCGACGTCCGCGCGCCGGACTGGCTGGCCGGCCCGGTGCTGCTGGCCGGGGTCGCGATGCCCAGGACCCGGCTGTTCATCCTGGTCATGGCCGCCGTGTGCGCCGCCGGGGTGGCGCTGGTGCTGGCCCGCACCCGCCTCGGCCGGCGGGTGCGGGCCGTCGTGCAGAACCGCGACCTGGCCGAGACGTCCGGGCTGTCCTCGACCCGGATCGACCGGACGACGTTCTTCATCGGCTCGGGCCTGGCGGGCGTGGCCGGGGTGGCGCTGACCCTGCTCGGTTCGATCGGGCCGACCCTGGGGCAGAACTACATCGTCGACGCCTTCCTGGTGGTCGTCGTCGGCGGGATCGGGAAGGTGAAGGGGGCAGTGCTGGCCGCCTTCGGGCTCGGCGTGCTGCAGTCGTTCTTCCAGCTGTCGACCACCGCCAGCCTGGCCAAGGTGCTGCTGCTGCTCGTTGTGGTCGCCTTCCTCCAGCTCCGCCCGCAGGGACTGTTCAGCGTGCGGACCAGGAGCCTGGCATGAGCGCGCTGGGGGCTCGGCTGCAGCCGTGGCTGGGGGTCGCGGTCGCTGCCGGCGTGCTGTTCGGTCTCGCGCCGGCGGTGCTGACCGACTTCCGGCTCGGCCTGCTCGCCAAGTTCCTGTGCCTGGCGATGGTGGCCGTCGGCATCGGCCTGGCCTGGGGCCAGGGCGGGCTGCTCACCATGGGCCAGGGGGTGTTCTTCGGTCTCGGCGGCTACCTGATGGCGATGCACCTGAAGCTGGCCGACGCCGGTCCGGGCGGGGTGCCCGACTTCATGCTGCTCTACGGCACCGGAGAGCTGCCCGGCTGGTGGCTGCCCATGCGCTCCGCGGCGGCCACGCTGCTGCTCATCGTGACGCTGCCGGCGGCCCTGGCGCTGCTGCTGGGGCTGGCGGTGTTCCGGCGGCGGGTGCGGGGTGCCTACTTCGCGATCCTGTCCCAGGCGCTGGTGGCCGCGTTCGCGATCCTGCTCGTCGGCCAGCAGCAGAGCACCGGCGGCACCAACGGGCTCAACGGGTTCCGGTCCTTCTTCGGCTACGACCTGGCCGACCCGGTGAACCGTCGGATGCTGTACTACATCGCCGCGGGCGTGCTCATCGCTATGGTGCTTCTGGTCCGCGCCCTGATGCGGTCCCGGTTCGGCGAGCTGCTCGTCGCGGTCCGCGACCAGGAGAACCGGGTCCGCTTCCTCGGGTACGACCCGGCGAACGTCAAGGTCGTCGCGTTCGTCATCGCGGCGGTGTTCGCCGCGGTCGGCGGGGCCCTGTTCGTGCCGGTCGTCGGCATCATCTCCCCCGCGGACGTCGGCGTGGTGCCCTCGATCGGCTTCCTCATCGGGGTCGCCATCGGCGGCCGGGCGTCACTGCTGGGTCCCGTGCTGGGGGCGGTCACCATCTCCTGGGCGCAGACCGGGCTGTCCGAGGCCTTCCCGTCGTTCTGGACCTACTTCCAGGGGGCGCTGTTCATCGGGGTCGTCGCGTTCCTGCCCGGTGGCCTGGCCTCGGTGGTGCGGCTGCTGCGCAGGCGCGAGCCGGCCGAGCCGCAGGAACAGGCTCCGGTGCGGACCCGGGCGGTCGAGGAGGCGGCGGTATGACGCTGGAGCAGCCCGAGCGCGAGTCGCTGGCCGCCGCCATCGACGTGGCCAAGCTCACGGCCCTGGCTGAGAAGGCTCCCGTCGACACCCACGCCGACTACCTGGAGGTCCGGGGCCTGCAGGTCAGGTTCGACGACTTCGTCGCGGTCGACGGGATCGACCTGACCGTCCTGCAGGGCGACCTGCGCTTCCTCATCGGCCCCAACGGGGCCGGCAAGACCACGGTCATCGACGCCATCACCGGCCAGGTGCCGGCCAAGGGCTCGGTCATGTTCGGCCACCGGCAGCTGGCCGGGATGAAGGTGCACCGCATCGTCCGGCAGGGGGTGGGGCGGACCTTCCAGACGGCCAGCGTCATCGAGGAGCTGTCCGTCCTGCAGAACCTCGACCTGGCCGCCGGGGCCGGCCGCCCGCGGAGAACTCTGCTGCGGCGTCGCCGCCAGGTGCCGGAGAGCGTCGACGTGGCGCTGGAGGCGGTTGGGCTGGCCCGGCTGCGCGACGCCGCCGCCGGCCGGCTCGCCCACGGGCAGAAGCAGTGGCTGGAGATCGGGATGCTCCTGGTCCAGGACGCCCGGCTGCTGCTGCTGGACGAGCCGGTGGCCGGGATGAGCCAGGCCGAACGGGAGGAGACCGCCGTGCTGCTGCGCCGGCTCAGCCCGCACCGCACCGTCGTCGTGGTCGAGCACGACATGGAGTTCATGCGTGCCGTCGCCGACTCGGTTACGGTGATGCACGCCGGGAAGGTGTTGAGCCAGGGGTCGGTCGCGCAGATCCAGGCCGACCCCCTGGTCCAGGAGATCTATCTGGGCACGGCCGCGGCGGAAGGTCACTGATGCTCACCCTGGACGACGTCCACGTCGGCTACGGCCGCACGACGGTGGTGCACGGCGTCAGCCTGGAAGTCCCGGCGGGGAGCGTGACCGCCGTGCTGGGCCACAACGGCGCCGGCAAGAGCACGCTGCTGCGGGCCGCCGTGGGACTGCTGCGGCCCCGAAGCGGCCGGGTGCTGATCGACGGCCAGGACCACACACGCTCGGCGCCGCACCGCCGGGTCGCGCGGGGGCTGGCCTACGTCCCGCAGGGTCAGCAGTCCTTCGCCGACCTCACCACCGCGGAGAACCTGCAGGTGATCGCGGACGGCCACCGCGACGGGCGAAAGCGCATGGACGAGGCGCTGGACCTCTTCCCCGCGCTGCGCCAGCTGCTGCGCCGGCGGGCCGGGCTGCTGTCCGGCGGCCAGCGCCAGCAGCTGGCCATCGCCCGCGCCCTGCTCACCCGGCCCCGCCTGCTGGTGCTGGACGAGCCGACCGAGGGGATCCAGCCCAACGTGGTCAAGCAGATCGAGGACACCGTGGTCCACCTGGCCAGGGACCGGGCCATGTCGGTGCTGCTGGTCGAGCAGCACGTCGGGTTCGCGGTCACAGCCTGCGACCGGTACACAGTCCTGCAGTCCGGCCTGGTCAAGGCCACCGGCCCCGGCGGTCCAGCCTCGCTGGAGGCGGTCCGCGCCGCGCTGGCCCTGTGAAGGAGCGGTCGTGCACCTGAGCAACGCCGACGTGGAGAAGCTGCTGCTGTCCGTGGCCGGCATGGTCGCCCGCGACCGGCTGTCCCGCGGGCTGCGGCTGAACTACCCCGAGACCGTGGCCCTGCTGTCCACCTGGGTGATCGAGCGGGCGCGCGAGGGGGCCACCGTGCCGGAGCTGATGGCGGCCGGGTGCACGGTGCTCACCGCGGACCAGGTGATGGACGGCGTGCCTGGCATGCTGGCCGACGTCCAGGTCGAGGCGACCTTCCCCGACGGCCGCAAGCTGGTCACCCTGCACCACCCGCTCGGCACCGGCGGCGACGTGCCCGGACAGGTCCGGGCAGCGGAAGGCACCATCCTGCTCAACGAGCGGCCGGCGGACGAGCGGCTGGACCTGGTCATCGTCAACACCGGCGACCGCCCGGTGCAGGTCGGCTCCCACCTGCACCTGCCGGACAGCAACGCCGCGCTGTCCTTCGACCGGGCGGCGGCCCACGGCTACCGGCTGGACATCCCGGCGGGCACGTCGGTGCGCTTCGAGCCCGGGGTGTCCCGTCGGGTCGCGGCGGTGACCCTGCGCGGCCGCCGGCTCGTCCCGGGCATCCAGGTCCGCGAGGGCAGCCGTGGCTGAACTGAGCAGGAGCCGGTATGCCGCGCTGTACGGCCCCACGGTCGGCGACCAGGTGCGGCTCGGCGACACCGACCTGTGGGTGGAGGTCGAGCAGGACCTCACCGCCGGCGGGGAGGAGGCCGTCTTCGGCGGCGGCAAGTCGATCCGGGAGTCGATGGCCCAGGGGACCCGCAGCAACACCGAGGGCGCGCTCGACACGGTCATCACCAACGCCGTGGTGCTGGACCACTGGGGGGTGGTGCGGGCCGACGTGGGCATCCGGTCCGGGCGGATCGTGGCGCTGGGCAAGGCCGGCAACCCCGACATCGCCGACGGGGTCCACCCGGACCTGGAGATCGGCCCCGGCACCGACGTGATTGCCGGCGAGGGCAAGATCCTCACCGCCGGCGGGGTCGACCTGCACGTCCACTTCCTGTCCACCAGCCAGGTGGTCGAGGCGCTCGCCACCGGGCTGACCACGCTCGGCGGCGGCGGCACCGGACCGTCGGAGGGATCCAAGGCGACGACGGTGACCCCTGGGCCCTGGCACCTGCAGACGGTGCTTCGGGGCCTGGACCACCTGCCGGTGAACCTGCTGCTGATGGGCAAGGGCAACACGGTCAGCCGGGCCGGCCTGCGCGAGCAGGCGCTGGGGGGCGCCGCGGCATACAAGTGCCACGAGGACTGGGGCTCCACCCCGGCGGCCATCGACGCCGCACTGCGGGCCGCGGACGAGTACGGCCTGCAGGTCGCGCTGCACAGCGACAGCCTGAACGAGGCCGGCTACGTGCAGTCGACCCTGGCCGCCATCGCCGGCCGCAGCATCCACGCCTTCCACACCGAGGGCGCCGGCGGCGGGCACGCGCCGGACATCCTGGAGATCGCCGGCCAGCCCAACGTGCTGCCCGGGTCGACCAACCCGACCCTGCCGCATACCGTCAACACCGTCCCTGAGCACCTCGACATGCTGATGGTCTGCCACCACCTGAACCCCTCGGTGCCGGAGGACCTGGCCTTCGCCGAGTCGCGGATCCGGGCCACCACCATCGCGGCCGAGGACATCCTGCACGACCTGGGCGCCCTGTCGATGACCTCCTCCGACGCCCAGGCGATGGGCCGGATCGGGGAGGTCATCACCCGCACCTGGCAGGTCGCCCACGTGATGAAGGCGCGCCTCGGCCCGCTGGCGGGGGGGCTGCCCGCGGACAACGAGCGGGCCCGCCGGTACGTCGCCAAGTACACGATCAACCCCGCCGTCGCGCACGGCATCGACCACGAGGTGGGGTCGGTCGAACCCGGGAAGCTGGCCGATCTGGTGCTGTGGGAACCGCGACTGTTCGCCGTCCGGCCGTCGGTGGTCATCAAGGGTGGGGCGATCGTGACCGCCGCGCTGGGCGACCCGAACGCCTCCATCCCCACGCCCCAGCCGGTGCTCATGCGCGACGCGCTGGTCAACGGCGGCGCGGCCGACCTCTCGGTGGCCTTCGTCGCGCCGGCGGCGGTCCAGGACGGCCTGGCCGGCCGACTGGGGCTGCGGCGCGCGTTGAGCCCGGTCCGGCCGACCCGCGGGGTCACCAAGGCGGACATGCGCAACAACGACGCGCTCCCGCGCATCGAGGTCGACGCGGAGACCTTCGAGATCGACATCGACGGCGAGCGGGTGGTCCCGGCACCGGTCAGCGAGCTGCCGCTGGCCCAGCTCTACGCGCTGTTCTGAGGCCGGGGACCTGATGCCGGATCTCGCGCTCATGCTCCTGGCCGACGCCCGGTTGCCCGCCGGCGCGCACACCCAGTCCGCCGGCCTGGAGCCGGCGCTGACCGCGGGGATGGCACCAGGCGACATCCCGGCATACCTGGTGGTGCGGCTGCGCACGGTGGCGACCGTCGACGCGGGCACCGCCGTGTGCGCGCTGCGAGTGCTGCGCGGGCAGTCGCCGCACCCGCTGGCGGCCGTGCTCGCCCACTGGGCCGCCCGGACGCCCAGCCAGGTGCAGCGGCAGGCCTCGGTGACCCTGGGCCGGGGCGCGCTGCGGCTGCTGCGCAGCCTGTTCCCCGACCACCCGGCCACCCTCGCGATGGCCCTGGTCGACCAACCGTCCCGGCCCCTGGTGCTGGCCGGGCTCGCCGCCGCGCTGGACCTGACCGGCGAGCAGCTGGCCGCCCTGGTCGGCTACGACGAGGTCCAGTCGGTGTGCTCGGCCGCGCTCAAGCTGGCCCCGCTGGACCCGGTCCAAACGGTGCGGTGGGCGCTGGCGGCACGGCCGGAGGTCGAGGACCTGGTATGCCGGGTGGCCGGCACAGTCGACCCCGCTGACATCCCCGCGCCCGCGGCCCCGTTGGCCGAGGCGTGGGCGCACGCCCACTCCCGGCTGACCCGGAGGCTGTTCAGTGCCTGACCTGCCCGACCTGCCCAAGCCACCAGGCCTGCCCGAGCCACCCGACCTGCCCGACCTGCCCGAGCCACCCGACCTGCCCAAGCCACCAGGCCTGCCCGAGCCACCCGGCCCTTCCCGCCCGATGCGGCTGGGGGTCGCCGGCCCGGTCGGGACCGGCAAGAGCTCGCTGATCGGGCTGCTCTGCGCCCGGCTGGGCTCGCGGCTGTCGCTGGGGGTGGTCACCAACGACATCTACACCGACGAGGACGCCCGGATGCTGCGGGCCGCGGGGGTGCTCGCACCGGAGCGGATCCGCGCGGTCGAGACCGGCGCCTGCCCGCACACCGCGATTCGGGACGACATCACCGCGAACCTGCTGGCCGTCGAGGACCTCGAACGCGACTTCGCCCCGCTGGACCTGGTGCTGATCGAGTCCGGCGGGGACAACCTGACCGCCACCTTCTCCCCCGCGCTGGTCGACGCGCAGATCTTCGTGCTCGACGTGGCCGGGGGCGGCGACGTGGTCCGCAAGGGCGGCCCCGGCATCGGCCGCGCCGACCTGCTGGTGGTGAACAAGACCGACCTGGCCCCCCATGTCGGCGTCGACGCGGAGCGGATGGTCCGCGAGGGGGCCGCGGCCCGCGACGGCCGCCCGGTGGTCGGCCTGTCCCGGCTGAACGAGTCCTCGGTGCTGGCGCTAACGGGGTGGGTGCTCGGCGTGCTCGGCGCGCACCGGGCCGGGGCGCTGGTGCCCGGCGACCCGGGCCCGATGGCGCCGCACCGGCACGCGGACGGCACCGAGCACCGCCACCGCCACGCTGCCGGGGCACATGCGCACGGCCACTGAGACCAGGTCCGTCACCGAGCTCGCGGTCCGCCCCGGCCGGGATCACCCGCGGCTGCGCGTGCGCTCCGGGCAGCTGGCCCCGCGGCTGCTGCGGGCCGGGCCGGGCTTCGCCGACGTCGCGCTGGTCACCACCACGGCCACCTTGCTGGGTGGCGACGACGTGGAGCTGCGGGTCATCCTCGGCGAGGGGGTCCGTCTGGAGCTGGTGGACGTGGCCGCCACGGTCGCCTACGACGGACGCGGCCGGCCCGCGCTCTGGACGGTGTCGGTGGCCGTGGCGGCGGGGGCGAGCCTGGTCTGGCGGGGCGAGCCGCTTGTCGTGGCGCAGGGCGCCGACGTGCGTCGGCGGCTGCGCCTCGACGTGGCGGCCGGCGGGCGGGCCCTGCTGCGGGACGCGGTCGTCCTGGGCCGGCACGGCGAGTCCGGCGGCGATCTGCGCTGCGAGACGACGGTCTCGTATGCCGGGTCGCCGCTGCTGGTCGAGCAGCTGGACCTGACCCGGGCGGCGCGGGGCCGGCCTGGAGTGCTGGGGCCGCACCGGCTGGTGGAGACGCTGACCTGGGCCGGCGACCCGGTGCCGTCGCCACCTGTGCCGGAGGGCCCGACGACGTGCCGGCTGGACCTTTCCGGCCCGGGCCTGGTCGTCCGCCACCTCGGCCACCTCGGCGCGGACGCCCACGCCTCACCGCTGGGACCGACCTGGGCAGGGCTGGCGGAGCTGGCAGCGGTCAGCGGCGGCTGAACACACCCCGCGCGAGGGACAGGCCGAACGCGGCGGTCGCGCCCAGGACGGCGCCGGCCGCCAGGGTCACCCGGTCCTTGGACCGGGTGCCGAACCGGGGCAGGGACGGGTCGCGCGGCATCCCCAGCTCCTGGATCGCCTGCTCCGCCGTGACCGGGCCGAAGGCCACCGGCCCGATGTCCTTGACCGGCCCCACCGTCGTCTTGGCCCCGGAGGAGGACGCCAGCGCCCGGGTGTCCACGTCGTTGGCGGCCCAGGCCGCGGCCAGCAGCGTGACCCGGGAGATCAGGTTCAGCCAGACCAGCAGGCCCACCACGGCCACCACCGACGCGAACAGCGGGTTGGACGTCGTCCCAGCGAACAGCCGGGCGCCGAGCAGCTTCAGCAGGGTGAAGCCGACCCCCCCGACCAGCGCGCCCTGGCGCAGGTCCCGCCAGGGCAGGTCCACCCCGGACAGCAGCCGCAGCAGCACCAGCATCAGCGCGGAGTCCAAGAGGACGCCGACCAGGATGCCGGCCACCGAGACGATCCAGGCCTGCCCGCCCAAGCCCACCCGTTCGGCCACCCACGAGGCGACCGAGGCCGCCCCTGCGGTCGCCACCGCGGAGATGACGATGCCCACGCCCATGACCAGCAGCACGCCGAGGTCGCGCAGCTTGGTGGTGAGCGCGTTGCCAGGGGCGCCCTCGGCGCCGAAGACCGCGCGGATTCCGTCGCGCAGCGCGCCGAGCCAGCCCATCCCCGCCAGCAGCAGGGTCACGAACGAGACGATGCCGGTGATGGTCAGGGTCGCCGCCTTGGGCGCCTGCACCGAGATGATGCCGTTCGGGTGCCTGGCGTCCTTGACGAAGCCGGGCAGGGTCTGGTTCAGGTAGTCGGCGATCTGCTGGATCAGGTCCGGGCGCCCCCGCAGCACGAACCCGAACACGGTGAACGCCAGCGCCACCGCGGGGAACACTGAGAAGAAGGCGAAGTAGCCCACCCCACCCGCCAGGATGTTGCCGCGCACCCTGCCGTAGCGCTGCCAGGCCCGCCAGGGCCGGGTGCGGGTGAACCAGGCCCACAGGTCCTTCAGCCGTTGCATCAGCGCCCCACCTCCCCCCGCGACACCGGCCGGAACAGGAACTTCTCGACCGTTCGCCACACCGCGTCCGGTCCGTGCTCGTACAGGTGGAAGCCGTCGACGTCGAACGTGCAGGCGTAGTCGGCCAGCTCGGCCATCGCCTGGTCCATCGCCTGCTCGGAGACGTCGTGGGCGACGGTGACGTGCGGGTGGTACTCGAAGTCCAGCTCACGGTCCAGCGGGCCGGAGCGCACGTCGTCCTGCAGCTTCGCGCACTCGACAGCCCCCTCGGTGATCTGCACGAAGACGACCGGGGACACGGGCCGGAAGGTGCCGGTGCCGGCCAACCTCATCGAGAACGGCCGGTGCCCGGACGCCACCCGTCGCAGGTGCCCCGCCACCCGCGCCAGCCCGCCGGGGGCCACCTCGGTCGGCGGCAGAAGCGTCACGTGCGTGGGAATGGAGGCGGCCAGCGGGTCGCCGTAGGAGGCGCGCCGGTCCTGCAGCTGCGCGGCGTACGGCTCCGGGATGGCGATCGAGACGCCGATCAGGCTCACCGGGACGTCAACGCTTCGCGGGCAGGAAACCCACCCGGTCGTAGGCGCGCTGCAGGGTGACCGACGCGACGGCACCGGCCCGCGCCGCACCCTCGGCGAGCAGCGCGTCCAGCTCGGTCGGGTCGTCCAGCAGCGCCAGGGTCCGCTCGCGGAACGGCGTCAACCTGGCCAGCACCACCTCGGCGACGTCGGCCTTGAGCTCGCCGTAGCCCGAGCCGGCGTAGTCCTGCTCCAGCGACTCGACGCTGCGGCCGGTCAGCGCGGAGAGGATCGTCAGCAGGTTGGAGACGCCGGGCTTGGCGGCCTCGTCGAACCGGATCTCACGGCCGGTGTCGGTGACCGCCGAGCGGATCCGCTTGGCGACGACCTTGGGGTCCTCGAGCAGGTCGATGATCCCGGCCTGGCTCGGCGAGGACTTGCTCATCTTGGCCCGCGGCTCCTGCAGGTCGTGGATCTTGGCCGTCTCCTGGACGATGTAGGGCTCAGGCACGACGAAGGTCTGGCCGTACCGGGCGTTGAACCGCTGCGCGAGGTTGCGGGTCAGCTCCAGGTGCTGGCGCTGGTCCTCCCCCACCGGCACCTGGGCGGTGTCGTAGAGCAGGATGTCGGCCGCCATCAGCAGCGGGTAGGTGAACAGCCCCACCGTGGTGCCCTCGGAGCCGTGCCGCTGCGACTTGTCCTTGAACTGGGTCATCCGGGCGGCCTCGCCGAATCCGGCCAGGCACGACAGCACCCAGGCCAGCTCGGCGTGCTCGCTCACGTGGCTCTGCAAGAAGACCGTCGAGCGGTCCGGGTCGATGCCGCCGGCGAGGTACTGCGCCGCGGTCCGGCGGCTGCGCTCCCGCAGCTGTTGCGGTGACACCTCCACGGTGATCGCGTGCAGGTCGACGACGCAGTAGTACGGGTCGTGGGTGTCCTGCAGCTTCACCCAGTTCACCAGGGCCCCCAGGTAGTTGCCCAGGTGAAGCGAGTCGTGCGTCGGTTGCATCCCGGAGAAGATCCGCGGCATACCGGCGTGCTCAGGCATGCGGGACATTGTGTCAGGCCCCGGTCGCGACCGGCTCGTGACCGTTGCGCGCCGGACCGGGGCCGGACCATGATGGTCGGTCCAGCGGACCACGTCAGGGGGCACTCGTGCTCGCACGGCAGCGGCAGGAACGCATCCTGCGCGAGGTGGACCGCCACGGCGGCTGCCGCGTGTCGGAGCTGGTCGAGATCCTCGGCGTATCCGACATGACGGTCCGCCGCGACATCGAGGTGCTGGCGGAGAAGGGCCTGGTCTTGAAGGTGCACGGCGGCGCGACCGCCGCCGGCGGCCGCAGCGCCGAGGAGCCGGGTTTCCACGTGAAGTCCGAGCTCAACCCAGTGGAGAAGTCGGCCATCGCCCGCACGGCCGCCGGGCTGGTCCAGCCGGGCGCGTCCATCGCCGTCTCCGCCGGGACGACCACGTATGCCGTCGCGCACGAGCTGCGCGGGATCCGTGACCTCACCGTGGTCACCAACTCCCCCAGGGTGGCCGAGCTGCTGCACGACCCCAACCGGGACGACCTGACCGTCGTGCTGACCGGCGGGGTGCGCACCCGCTCCGACGCGCTGGTCGGGCCGGTGGCGATCGCGACGCTGCGCAGCATGCACGTCGACACGCTGCTGCTCGGCGTCCATGGCATCGACCTGCGCGCCGGGCTGACCACGCCGAACCTGGAGGAGGCCGAGACCAACCGGGCGATGATCGCCTGCGCCCGGCGGCTGGTCGTGGTCGCCGACCACAGCAAGTGGGGGATCGTGGGCCTGTCCACCATCGCCACGCTGACCGATGTCGACGTCCTGGTCACCGATGCCGAGCTGGACACCCAGGCCCGGCGCGCGGTCGCCGAGCAGGTCGGCCAGCTCATCGTCGCCCCGCGGGACAGCGCCCCCACGGCGTCGGGGCGGCGCTAGACCAGAGCCAGACCGGCGCCGCCCCGCCGGCTACACCGGGACGGTCGCGAGCTGCTCCACCAGCGGCGCCACGTCGGCGATCGAGTCGAGCACCCGGGTAGGCCGGAACGGGAACTGCTCGACCTGCTCGCGCCGGGTCGAGCCGGTGAGCACGAGGATCGTGCGCAGGCCCGCCTCCAGGCCGCTCACCACGTCGGTGTCCATCCGGTCGCCGACCATCACGGTGGTCTCGGAGTGGGCGTCGATCCGGTTCAGCGCCGTGCGCATCATCAGCGGGTTGGGCTTGCCGACGAAGTACGGCTCGACCCCAGTCGCGCGGCTGATCAGGGCGGCCACCGCACCGGTCGCCGGCAGCGGGCCGTCGGCGGACGGCCCGGACGGGTCCGGGTTGGTGGCGATGAAGCGGGCGCCGTCGCCGATCAGCCGGATCGCCCGGGTGATCGACTCGAAGGAGTAGGTGCGGGTCTCCCCCAGCACCACGTAGTCCGGGTCCCGGTCGGTGAGCACGTACCCCACCTCGTGCAGTGCCGTGGTCAGCCCGACCTCGCCGATGACGAACGCGGAGCCGCCGGCCCGCTGGTCGCCGAGGAACTGCGCCGTGGCCAGTGCGGACGTCCAGATGGCCGACTCGGGCAGGTCGATGCCGCTGCGCAGCAGCCGGGCCCGCAGGTCGCGCGGGGTGTAGATCGAGTTGTTGGTCAGCACGAGGAACCGGCGTCCGGTGGCGATGAGGGTCTTCACGAACGACGACGCTCCGGGGATGGCGTGGTCCTCGTGGACGAGAACACCGTCCATGTCGGTCAGCCAGCACTCGACCGGTTTGTGGTGGGTCACCCCGCCATTGTCCCGCCCGGACGTCAACGCCAGGTTTAGGGTCGGCCAATGACCTTCCCACCCCAGCTCGGCGGACCAGTGACGATGCCCGGCGCGGCGCCGGAGCCCGGCGACGGCGGCGGAGCGGCCGCATCAACCGAAGCGGCCGATGCGGCCGATGCGGCTCGGCACACGCCGGCCGGGTCGGCCACCAAGCCGGCCGCGCCGGTCGATGACCTGGTGACCACCCGGCATACCCTGAAGGTGGGCCGGCGCAAGCTGGCGTACACCGCTACGGCCGGGCGGGTGGTGCTGCGCGACGAGGTGTACGAGGACGGGGTCTTCCAGGGGCTGAAGGCCAAGGGCGAGATGTTCATGACGTCCTACGTGCTGGACGACGACGAGTCGGCGAGCAGGCCGGTGACCTTCGCGTTCAACGGTGGCCCCGGGTCGTCCTCGGTGTGGCTGCACCTGGGGCTGCTCGGCCCGCGCCGGGTGCTGATGGGCGACGTCGGCGCGCTGAGCGGGCCGCCGTACGCGCTCGCGGACAACCCGCAGTCGCTGCTGGCGGTCAGCGACCTGGTCTTCATCGACCCGATGTCCACCGGCTACTCCCGCGCGGTCGAGGGCGGCAAGCCCGGGGAGTACCACGGCTACACCGCCGACCTGGAGTCGGTCGGGGAGCTGATCCGGCTGTGGACCACGCGCAACAACCGCTGGATGTCGCCGAAGCTGCTGGCCGGGGAGTCCTACGGGACGCTGCGCGCCGCCGCACTGGCCGACCACCTGCAGACCCGGTACGCGATGTACCTCAACGGGGTCGTACTCATCTCCAGCGTGCTCGACCTCGGCTCGATCGGGCTGGACCACCCCGACGACCGGGCGTACCCGAATTTCCTGCCCGCCTACGCGGCGATCGCGCACTACCACGGCAAGCACCCGGGCCGATCGCTGCCGGACGTGCTCGCCGAGGCCGAGGCGTATGCCGCTCGCGACTACCCGTGGGTGCTGTCCCGGGGCAACCGGCTCACCGACGCGGAACGGGACGAGGCGGTCGCCACCGTGGCCCGGCTGGCCGGGGTGTCGGCCGACTACGTCCACCGGGCCGACCTGCGGCTGGAGCACCTGCGGTACTTCACCGAGCTGCTGCGCGACCAGGGGCTGGACGTCGGCCGGCTGGACGCGCGGTTCACCGGGCCGGCCGAGAGCGGGCTGCAGGAGAAGTACGAGATGGACCCCTCCCACCTGGCCATCGCCGGGCCGTACTCGGCCGCCTTCAACCACTACGTCCGCGCCGAGCTGCGATACGAGAGCGACCTGCACTATGAGCAGATCAGCGAACGCGTGTCGCCGTGGTCGTTCAAGGAGTTCGAGGGCAAGCCGGTCGACGTGACCCCGCGGCTGGCCAACGCGATGCGGGCCAATCCGCACCTGCAGGTGCATGTCGCCTACGGCTACTACGACGGCGCGACGCCGTACTTCGCGGCGCAGGAGGTGCTGGCGCGCCTGCGGCTGCCGGCGGACCTGCTGGCCAACATCGAGCACCGCTTCTACGAGGCGGGGCACATGATGTACGTCCACGAGCCGTCGCGGCTCGCCCAGTCCGCCCACCTGGCCGAGTTCGTCACCCGCTGCAGCGCCCCGCCGGCTGCCTGACGCGGTCGGGGAGCCCGGCGGGCTCGCTTCCCGACGCCTCCGCCGCCGGAAGTCAGTTGTACAACACCCTTGATGTACAACGAGCTTGTTGTCTACACTGGCGACATGATTTCGCAACCGATCCGGCCGATGCGCCTCGTCGTCGGCGGCATCCTCGACCTGCGTGACATTGTCGGCCGGGACCGGCTAGCCGGGCAGATCTGCGGCCAGTTGACCACGGGCGACGGCGTGCTGCT
This sequence comes from Dermatophilaceae bacterium, assembly GCA_035689185.1. Lineage (GTDB taxonomy): Bacteria > Actinomycetota > Actinomycetes > Actinomycetales > Dermatophilaceae > DASSLY01. The sequence goes on along the minus strand of DASSLY010000071.1, from coordinate 8,072 downwards.
GACTGGTGACCGGCGGATCGGAAAGACGACGCTGTCTCGCCTGGTGGAGGCCCGGCTGCGCAGTGAAGGGCACCCGGTGATCCGGGTCAGCGCGGAGCGCAGCAGCTACGACGACTTCGCGCGAGCGCTCGCGGACCAGGTGCGCCACGAGACTGCGTCGAGGTTTGCCGCAGAGCTGGACCAGTGGCAGCTCGGGATCAGAGCAGGACCTGTCGACCTCACGCGCGAGCCAACCAACCCCAGCCTCGATCGCCTGATCCAGATCGCCATCGAGTCGGCGAGCAAGCGTCCGGTCTTCATCGTCGACGAGGTGCCGGTGCTAGCCAGGGCCATGGAGCAGGCGGCCCGCGGTTCTGGCACCGCCATGCTGCACACGCTGCGGCGCGTGCGGCAGGAGAACTCGGGCAGGGCGTCCATGCTGCTGCTCGGCAGCATCGGCTTCCACCACGTCTCGGCGGAGGCGACCGGCACAGTCAACGACGTGGTCAAACAGTCCGCCGGCCCCATCTCGGCCGAGGACGCGGCATACCTGGCCCGGTGCCTGATTTTGGGCGAAGGCGTCGACACCTCGGATGAAGCGGCCGTTGCCACGGCAATCGCCGATGCGGCCGAAGGCGTGCCCTACTACGTCCAGCACCTCGTGGCCTCTTGCCGTAACGACGCAGCGATCACCATCACGCCGGAGGACATTCCACGCCTGGTCGACTCGGCGCTGACACATCCGGACGACCCGTGGAACATGCGGCACTACCGCGACCGCATTCCTCTCTACTACGGCGACGACCAGGCTGACCTGGTCAGCGCGGTCATCGACGTGTATGCCGACGAACAGGGACTCTTGTCCGTCGACAGTGCACTTCGCCTTGTCCATTCCCAGCCGAGCGGAGGCGACCTGTCCCGCGGCGACCTGGTGGGCCTGGTGGAGAAGCTCGAGCAGGACCACTACCTGGAACGGTCCGGCAACGACAGCCGTTTCCGCAGCGAGCTGGTCCGACGGGCCTGGTTGGCGACCCGCCGATGACCCTGCACCCGATCTTCACGCCCAGGGCCCTTTCCGGCGCCGAGCTGGAGCGGATCACCGTGGGCCGCGCAGACCTGATCCAGCGGCTGGTCGACCGGCTCAGTGCAGCGGCAACGTCCGCGTCGCGCGCGCACACTCTGGTGATCGGTGCTCGCGGCAGCGGGAAGACCCACCTGCTCGCTCTATCGCTGCACCGTGCTCGGTTGGAACAGTCTGTGGCTGATCGGCTCGCCGTCGCCTGGCTGCCCGAGGACGCCTTCGGCATCGGCTCGTATGTCGACCTGCTCTCGGAGCTGCTCCGCCAGCTCGATCCGAACCGCAGTCCAGACATCGCAGCGGCCAGGCGAGCCAAGGACGCGCGATCCGTCGAGCAGGTGATCGACGAGGTCGTCGACGACCGCGCCCTGGTCATCGTGATCGAGAACCTCGACCGCGTCTTCCAGTCCCTTGGCCGGAGCGGGGCCTCGGCGCTGCGCGGCTATGTGGAGACCGGCTCGAACGCTCTGGTGATGGCAACCTCACCGCTCCTCTTCTCCGCCGTCAGCAAGCGCGACGAGCCCTGGTACGGCTCGTTCGACGCGGAGTACCTGAAGGACCTGACGCTGAGCGAAGGCACGCAGATCGTGCAACGCCGGGCTCGTGATCGCGGGGACGACGACCTGTCGGATTTCGTCCGAGCAACGCGGGGCCAGGATCGCCTTCGCGCCGTCGAGCATCTGGCCGGCGGTTCGCCGCGGTTGTGGCACATTCTCGCTGAGGCGGTCACGATCGACTCGCTCGAGAAGCTCCTCCCTGCCGTCAAGAAGCTCTTGGACGACTTGGCCCCCTACTACCAACAGCGGATGTGGGATCTGGGCGGCGCCGAGCAGAAACTCGTCCTGGAGCTGGCCAGGGCCGGCGGGGCCGTAACGGTGAAGTCACTCGCCGAAGAGGCGGGGCTCGAAGAGCGCGCCACAGCAACATCATTGGGCCGACTGACCGACACGGGCTGGGTCCGGGCCTCGAAGATGGAGGGCACGGACAAGCGGCTGACGTGGTACGAGCTCCGCGAGCCACTCCTGCGTCACCACCTCCAGTACCGCGAGAACCGCGGCGAGACGCTCCAGTTCATCGTCGACGTCCTCCGCGCCTGGTACTCCGACGGCGAGCGCGCGTCGTTGCTCCGGAGTGCTCGGCCTGACAGCCGGATCGAGAAGGCGCTGGCGCTCACTTTCCGCACGACGTCGCCGTTGCGGTCGGATCTAGCTTGGGCTCGGCGCGACTGGAGAGACATGCGCCAAGCAGCCGTGCTGTGGGCCAACGGGACTGCGACCGGTACGGTCCTCGCGTCGCCAGACCTGGGTCGGGCCATCCGCGACAACGTCGATGACGCGCGCCAGTTCACCGAGGACGACGAGCGAGTCTCCAACGCCATCGGCCTTGCCCTCGTGAGGCTCAGCCGCGACGACTGGGCACAGCCCTCGGATCAAGCGATCATCAGGTGCGCCGAGGCCTCCTGGCAGGCCAGGATTGACCCCGCCGAGGCCATCTCGAAGCTCGCACGCGCCCTCCGGCTCCCCGTCGAGCCCCCGCTCCGGCTGGTGCTCCGCGCCGAGCACGCCTACTGGACCGGTGTGGACGGCGCCGTGACGACGGCTCGCGACGAGTTCGATCGGCTGGTGACCGAGTGCACGGGGCTCGTGGGGCCAGACCATGCGGACACGATGGCCAGCCGCGCGCAGCAGGCTCACTGGACCGGCGAGGCGGGCGAGGACGCGACCGCACGCGACTTGTACGCTGCGCTGCTCCCGGACTTGACTCGCGTGCTGCGCCCTGGGCATCCGGATACCCTCGCCGCGAGGCATCACCATGCGTGTTGGACCGGCTGGGCCGGCGATGCGGCACGGGCCAAGGACCTCTTCCAGGCGCTGGTCCGCGACACAGCGCGATGGGTGAACGGCGACGACCCTCTCGCGCTGGCCACGCGCGGCATGTACGCCTATTGGACCGGAGAAGCCGGAGACCCAGTCGCGGCGCGGAACCTGGTGGCTGCGCTGATCCCCGATCTCGAACGCCTGCATGGCCCCGACCACGTCGTCACGCTGTCCGGAAGGCGCAATCACGCCTGGTGGACCGAACACGCTGGCGACCCGGAGACGGCCCTGGGCCTGCTGGAGGCACTCGTTCCCGACCTCGAACGCGTCCACGGCGCGCATGCGTTCGAATACCTGTCGGCCAAGTGGGAGACCGAGCGTCTCGTCCAGGAGCTGCGGGCCGAGACGACCCGCCGGCTGTTGGTGCTCGGGCCGGCGGCCGACCATCAGGGCTGGCTCACCGCCAACGGCGCCCTTTGGCTACGCGGAGACCCGGTGCTCACCACGCTGGCCAAAGGGCTCGACGGCGACGCGGCCGCGCTGGCCAGGACGCCGGAGGAGCTGCGCCGGATCGTTCTCGACCAGCGGCGCCACGCCCAGGTCAGTTGACCGTTCTGACGTGGCAGGCACACGAGGCGAGCGGCGCGGCATACGGGCAGGGTGGCCGTCAGGCCATCGCCTTCTGCAGGTTGTCGTCCAGGGCGCCGAGGAAGTCCTCGGTGGTGAGCCAGGTCTGCTCCGGCCCCACGAGCAGGGCCAGGTCCTTGGTCATCTTGCCCTCCTCGACCGTCTCGACGCAGACCCGCTCCAGCGTCTCCGCGAACGCTGTGACGTCCGGGGTGCCGTCCAGCTTGCCGCGGTGCTTCAGCCCGCCGGTCCAGGCGAAGATCGAGGCGATCGGGTTGGTCGAGGTCGGCTTGCCCTGCTGGTGCTGGCGGTAGTGCCGGGTGACCGTCCCGTGCGCCGCCTCCGCCTCCACCGTCTTGCCATCCGGGGTCATCAGCACCGAGGTCATCAGGCCCAGTGAGCCGAACCCCTGGGCGACGGTGTCGGACTGGACGTCGCCGTCGTAGTTCTTGCAGGCCCAGACGTAGCCGCCCTCCCACTTCATCGCGGCCGCGACCATGTCGTCGATCAGCCGGTGCTCGTAGGTCAGGCCCGCCGCCCTGAACTGGTCCGCGAACTCGGTCTCGAACACCTCGGCGAAGATGTCCTTGAACGCCCCGTCGTAGGCCTTGAGGATGGTGTTCTTCGTCGACAGGTACACGGGGTAGTGCCGCTCCAGCCCGTAGGAGAACGAGGCGCGCGCGAAGTCGGCGATCGAGGAGTTGAAGTTGTACATCCCCATCACCACGCCCCCCTCGGGCGGCATGTCGACGATGGTGTGCTCGATCGGCGCCGCCCCGTCCGTCGGGGTGTAGGTGATGGTGACCTTGCCCGCGCCGGGCACCTTGAAGTTGGTGGACTTGTACTGGTCGCCGTGCGCGTGACGCCCGATGACGATCGGCTTGGTCCACCCGGGCACGAGGCGCGGGATGTTGCTGATGATGATCGGCTCCCGGAAGACCACCCCGCCGAGGATGTTGCGGATCGTGCCGTTCGGCGAGACCCACATCCGCTTCAGGCCGAACTCCTCGACCCGCGCCTCGTCCGGGGTGATGGTGGCGCACTTGACGCCCACCCCGTGCTGCTTGATCGCGTTGGCCGCGTCGACGGTGATCTGGTCCTCGGTGGCGTCCCGGCTCTGGATGGACAGGTCGTAGTACAGCAGGTTGACATCCAGGTAGGGGTGGATCAGCCGCTCCTTGATGAACGCCCAGATGATGCGGGTCATCTCGTCGCCGTCGATCTCGACGACCGGGTTCTGCACGGTGATCTTGCTCATCGGCATGGCCTTCCTGAAGCGCTGGTCAGGGACGTGGGCGTCCGCGTGTCTGACCGTATCGAATGGGCTCGCCGCTGCCCGCCCGGCTCGTGCCGGTATGCGGTGGAGCCGGTATGCGGCGCAGCCGGTATGCGGTGGGGACGGCTCAGTCGGGCGGCAACCCAGTGCCTGGCTCCGGTCCGCGATCGAACCAGGTGGGGCCCTGGAAGGCGAGCGCGCGCGCCAAGTTGGCGCGCGAGCGCTCATTGGTCCCGGCCGGCAGGCCGGCCGGGTCGAACCAGCCGACCGCCAGCGACTCGTCGTCGCCGACGGCGGCCTGCCCCGCGACATACCGGCAGGCGAACAGCAAGTCCAGATACTGGGCCTGGTGGCCGTTGGGGTAGGTCATCGGCGGCTGTGCCCACACCGCGATCAGCGCGTCGACGCGAGCATGCACGCGGGTCTCCTCCAGGATCTCCCGCTCCAGCGCGGGCGCCGGCTGCTCACCGGGCTCGAGGATGCCGCTGGGCAGGGCCCAGCGGCCGGTGTCGGCGCGCTGCCCCAGCAGCACCCGGCCGGTGTCGTCCTGGACGACGCCGGTGACCCCGACCATGGGAAGCAGGTCATGGCCGATGCGCTCCCGCAGTCGGGCCACGAAGTCCGGGATCGGCACCCGGCGAGCCTAGCCAGCCGGCTGCTAGCGTCGGTGTTCCTGCCCGTGTTCCTGCCCGTGTCGTGAGAGGCTCCCGCTGCCGTGACCAGCTCCGCTCCTGTCAAGGTCGCCGTCACCGGCGCCGCCGGCCAGATCGGCTACAGCCTGCTGTTCCGCATCGCCAGCGGCGCCCTGCTCGGGCCGGAGACCCCGGTGCAGTTGCGGCTGCTGGAGGTCACCGCTGCGCTGAAGCCGCTGGAGGGCGTGGTGATGGAGCTGGACGACTGCGCGTTCCCGACCCTGGCCGGGGTGGAGATCGGCGACGACGCGGGCACGATCTTCGACGGCGCGAACCTGGCCCTGCTGGTCGGCGCCCGGCCGCGGACCAAGGGGATGGAGCGCGGTGACCTGCTGGAGGCCAACGGGGCCATCTTCACCGCGCAGGGCAAGGCGCTGAACGAGCACGCGGCGGCCGACATCCGGGTCGGGGTGACCGGCAACCCGGCGAACACCAACGCGCTCATCGCCATGTCGAACGCGCCGGACATCCCGGCGGAGCGGTTCTCCGCGCTGACCCGGCTGGACCACAACCGCGCCATCGCCCAGCTCGCGGCCAAGGCCGGCGTGCCGGTGACCGAGGTGCGCAAGATGACGATCTGGGGCAACCACTCGGCCACCCAGTACCCCGACCTGTTCCACGCCGAGGTGTCCGGGCGCAACGCCGCCGAGGTCGTGGACGACCGGGAGTGGGTCGAGTCCACCTTCATCCCGACCGTGGCCAAACGGGGGGCCGCGATCATCGAGGCCCGCGGGTCGTCCTCGGCCGCGAGCGCCGCCTCGGCCACCATCGACGCCGCACGCGACTGGCTGCGCGGTTCCACGCCGGGCGACTGGGTCTCGATGGCGGTGCGCTCCGACGGCTCGTATGCCGTGCCGGAGGGCCTTGTCTGCTCGTTCCCGGTGACCACCTCGGGCGGCGACTGGTCGATCGTGCCGGACCTGGCCATCGACGACTTCTCCCGGGCGCGGATCGACGCCAGCGTGGCCGAGCTGGCCGACGAACGCGACGCCGTCCGGGGCTTGCGCCTCATTTAGCGGCAAGCCCAGCGGGCCTGCCTCAGCGGACCTGCCTCAGCGAGCCTGCCTCAGCGGGCCTGCCCCAGCGGGCCTGCCTCAGCGGGCCTGCCCCAGCGGGCCTGCCTCAGCGGGCCTGCCCCAGCGGCCCTGCCTCAGCGGGCCTGCCTCAGCGGGCCTGCCTCAGCGGGCGGGGTGGAGTTCGACAACGGTCGTGAGAACCGCGACACCGACAGCCAGGAGCAGCAGCATCGCGGTGTCCGTGGCGCGCGAGCGCACCCGCAGGCCGCCGGTCAACCGGGAGGGCAGCAGCAGCCGGAGCATCCCTGCCGCGCCCATCGATGCCGCGATGACGTACCCGCCGAGCCGAAGCCGTTCCGCGCCGGACAGCACGAGCGCGATCCCCGCCACCAGGCCGACGGCGACCAGCCACCAGACGCCGAGCCGGGGGGTGGTCATGCAGCCAGGCGCTCCGCGGCGGCGACGACGTTGGTGAGCAGCATGGCCCGGGTCATCGGTCCCACCCCACCGGGGTTGGGACTGACCCACCCGGCGACGGCGGCGACGTCGGGGTGCAGGTCGCCGGCAACCCGGGCCCGGCCGGTCGCCGGGTCCTGGAGCCGGCTCACCCCGACGTCGAGCACGGTGGCGCCGGGCTTGACCATCTCGGGGGTGACGATGCCCGGGACCCCGGCGGCTGCCACCACGATGTCGGCCCGGCGGACGTGGCCGGCCAGGTCACGAGTGCCCGTGTGGCACAGGGTCACGGTGGCGTTCTCGCTGCGTCGGGACAGCATCAGCCCCAACGGCCGCCCCACGGTCAGCCCGCGGCCCAGGACGCAGACGTCCGCCCCCGCGATCGGCACGCGGTAGCGGCGAAGCAGCTCGATCACCCCCGAGGGCGTGCAGGGCAGCGGCGCCGGCTTGCCCAGGACGAGCCAGCCCAGGTTGGTCGGGTGTAGCCCGTCCACGTCCTTGTCCGGGTCGACCCGCGACAGGATCGCGAACTCGTCCAGCCCGGTCGGCTGCTGCACGAGGAAGGCGGTGCAGGCCGGGTCCGCGTTGAGCTCGTCCACGACCGCCTCCACCTCCGCCTGCGTGGCGGTCGCGGGCAGCTCCCGGCGAATCGAGGAAACCCCGATCTGCGCGCAGTCCTTGTGCTTGGCCGCGACATACCACCGGCTCGCCGGGTCGTCGCCCACCAACACGGTGCCCAGACCCGGCACGATGCCGCGCTGCGCCAGCCGGGCCACCCGCTGCGCCAGCTCGACCTTGATGGCGGCCAGGGTGGCCTGGCCGTCGAGCACCCCAGCGGTCACGACCGCTCATCCTGCCACGCGGTTCGAGCCCGGCGAACGCGCGGACGACCAGGCGACGGGCACGACCGTGACCACGATGCCGGCACAAGGAACCTCGCGAGCACATTACCTAAGTGGTTGCTGCCAAGTATCTCAATGTAATGCTGGCGGCCGACGATTATGCGGCGAGGTGCCGGTGGAGGAATGCTTCCAGTGGGCTGGGTGCCGGGATTTCCTGCACCATCGGGACGTACCGTTGCGGGGGGGCGTGCCGTTGCGGGAAACCGGGCAGGCCCGGTGGTCGGCTTTC
>DASSLY010000070.1:0-36282 GCA_035689185.1 Dermatophilaceae bacterium | reverse complement strand
ACCCATACCGAACCCGGAAGCTAAGCCCTCCAGCGCCGATGGTACTGCACCGGGAACGGTGTGGGAGAGTAGGACGCCGCCGAACACACCCCCCACGAAACCCCCCCAACCACCACGGTCAGGGGGGGTTTCGTCACGTTCACTAGCGAACAGGAATCGCCAGGTGTTCGGCGAGGGCTCGGTCGATCCCCGCAGAGCCGCCGGTGGTGGGAATGTCTATCGACTCACTGCACCCGGTTCCTTTGCGCCGGCCTGGTCCACGAGGACGGTGCGGCGCCGGTCCAATGGCAGCGGTTGACTTCTTCTTCCAAGGCGGACGAGCGTCGATCCGACCGCTCCCATCCACACCAGCAGCAGCACGCCGTAGACGCCGTAGGCGCCCTCGAACACGAACCTCAGCGCCTCGCTGGCGATGCCCAGGACACCGACTGCGATGCCCAGGTAGGCCACGGCCCTGGGAAAGACGCCCTTCAGCATCACCATGGACACGATCAGCAGACCGACCGTTGTCAGCGGGCCCACGACCACCGCTGTGCGGTTCTGGGCGATCAGGGTCTCGGCGGCCGTGGTGAAAACGGCGCGTCGAGCGGGATCGGCAGTGGCCATGAACTGGTCGCTGAGATAGACCAGCGCCGGGGCCCCGGTGGTCGTGGTCGGAATGGCCAAGCTGAGCGCGTAGGCGGTGCCACCGACCACCGCACCAAGCGCCGCGACACTGCGATCCAGGTGCTTCAGCGCGGGGTAGAGCGCCAGGTAGGTGACTGTGGCGAAGGCGCCGGGGACCAGCCAGAGCTGCTGGTGGACGATGTAGAGGATCCGGTGCGCGGCGATGTAGGTGAGCGTGGCCCCGCCATCCGTTGTCGGCGGGGCCGGTGTGGTGATGGCGAGAACGATGGCGGTCACCAGCATCCCGACGAAGAGCCAGGCGCACACACCTCCGATCCGGTAAAGCAGCCGCCACGTCGGGTCCGGCCCGGCGATGTCCGGTCTCTGTGACCCTTCTCGGTTCACGGCCTTCACCCTCCTTGACTAGCTGGCCGGACCGTCACCGGCGGCGGCCAGGGCACGCACGCTCCGCGATGGGGTCTGGCCGGAGGGCCGGTGCCCGGTAACGGGCGGAACGTCCCGGGCCCTCACGTCGACCTCCACCGGGTGCAGTTCTGACATCACCCCCACCCTTGCCTGCCGCCCCCGGGTCGCGTAGGGGCAAAAGTCCCCGAGAAGGGCCCTCCTTGATCGAGACCGACGGCTGGCGCGGGGGAGGCCCGCCGTAGCACCCGGCGGCTGGCGCGGGGGAGGCCCGCCGTAGCGACCGGCGGCTGGCGCGGGGGAGGCCCGCCGTCGCGACCGGCGGCTGGCGCGGGGGAGGCCCGCCATAGCTACCGGCGGCTGGCGCGGGGGAGGCCGGCCGTTAGGAACCGGTAGCCGGCGGGGGAGGGCCGCGTAGCAACGAGCGTCCCCTAGCCAGGGGCATGGGCCCACAGATCCGTCCAGACCACGCCCAGCCGGGCGAGCAGCACGCGCAGCAGCGGCAGGCTGACGCCGACCACGTTGTGCGGGTCGCCCTCGATCCGGGTCACGAACGCCCCGCCCAGGCCGTCGATGGTGAAGGCTCCGGCGACCTGGAGGGGTTCCCCGCTCTGGACGTAGGCGCCGATCTCGGTCTCGCTGAGGTCGGCGAACCAGACGCGCGTCGAGGCAACCTCGCCGACCGCCCTTCCGGACGACAGGTCGCGCAGCCAGTGCCCGGTGTGCAGGACCCCGTCCCGGCCGCGCATGTCCCGCCAGCGGAGGGTGGCCTCCGCGGTCGAGGCCGGCTTTCCCAGCACCTGCCCGTCCAGCTCGAGCACCGAGTCGCAACCGAGCACCAGGGCACCCGGCTGGTCACCGATGACCCCGCCGCCCGCCACGTCCTCGCACTTGGCGCGGGCCAGCACCAGGGCCACTTCGGCCGCACCGGCACATCCAGCGGCGGCTCGGGCCTCATCGACCGAGCTCACCACCACCGTCGGCGCGAGTCCCGCGCCGCGCAGCGTCCGAAGCCGTGCCGGCGAGGCCGATGCCAGCACCAGCCGGGGCACCCGCCGACGATCATTCATCCGAGCAGTTCGTCGACGTAGCACCAGCGCCAAGCCTCGCCGGGCTCGAAGCTGCGCATCACCGGATGGCCGGTGTCGGCATGGTGCCGGTCAGCGTGCCGGCCCACCGAGGAGTCGCAGCAGCCGACATTGCCGCAGCTCAGACACAGCCTCAAGTGCACGGTCCGGGTCCCCTCCCGGACACAGTCCGGACAGCCCTGCGGGGTGAGCGGCCGGACGAAGGGGGGCGCCGCCTCCAGGTGCGAGCACGCGGCTGCCATGGCGGCCGCGGGTAGCAGGTCGGCCTCCCGGTCGGCTTCGGCCCGGTCACCTGCGCGTTCAAGGATCGACTCCTCGATGTCCAGCGCGGCGAGGACATTGCTCAGCACGTCGTGGTCGGCGTCGCCGGCGTCGCGAATCCGCAGGATGGCGGACCGCTCCGCGCGGAGCATGCTGGTGCGCAGCCGCCGGTACTCCTCCCCCGGGGTCTCGTCGCCGCTGCCGCCAAGCCGCTCCCAGGCCGTGTTGGCCCGTTGGTCGGCCCGCTGACGCAGCGTGGCGACCACGTCGTCGTCGACGCCGCCCGCGGCGATCTGCTCGTCGAGGTCGGCCAGGCCGGCCCGAACGGCCACCTGGATCAGGTTGGCCTCCTGAAGCGCGTCCTCGCGCGGGTCCGGACCGCGGACGTCCAGCCGACGAGCCAGCCACGGCAGCGACAGGCCCTGGACCAGCAGGGTGCCGCCGACGACGACGATGGCGGCCAGCACCAGCACCTCCCGGTGCGCAGTTCGCGGTGGGATGGCCAGGACCGCGGCCAGCGTCACCACGCCGCGCATCCCGGCCCAGGAGACCACTGCCGTGGCCGTCCACGCGGGCACTCGGCCCTGCCGGTCGGCCGCCGGCCGGATGACGAGGTACCGGGCCGGGAACACCCAGAGCGGGCGCAGCAGGACCACCGCCAGCAGCACCGCCACGCAGAAGAGCGCGATGCGTCCCGCGCCCAGCTCCGAGCCCGCCACGTCGTCGAGGACCCACCGGACCTGCAGGCCGATGACGAGGAACACCGAGGACTCGAGCAGGTACTCGATGGTGCTCCAGTTGATCCGCTCCGACAGCCGGGAGGAGGCGCTCTGCAGTACCGGCGACCTGTGGCCGAGCAGCAACCCGGCGACCACCACGGCGACCACCCCCGACCCGTGGATGCGTTCGGCCGGCAGGTAGGCGAGGAACGGCGCCATGAACGACAGGGCGGTGTCGACGACGCTGTCCTGCACGTGCTTGCGGACGAACCCGATCGCGGCCGCGACCGCGACACCCACCAGCAGCCCGCCCACGGCCGAGCGCACGAAGCTGAGGCTGACCGACGCCGCGCTCACCGAGCCGGCGATGGCGGCCAGGGCCGTGCTGAGGCAGACGAGGGCGGTGGCGTCGTTGAGCAGCGACTCTCCCTCGAGCACGGTCACCAGCCGTCGCGGCAGCCCGATCCGCCGGGCGACCGCCGTGGCGGCTACCGCGTCCGGCGGGGCGACCACGGAGCCCAGGGCGAAGGCCACGGCGAACGGCACCGGCAGCAGCCACCAGGTCACCAGCGCGACCCCGAACGCGGTGAACGCCACCAGCCCGATCGAGAGCATGACGATCGCCCGCAGGTTCGCCTTGAAGTCGATCAGCGAGGAGCGGATCGCCGCCGCATACAGCAGGGGTGGCAGCAGCCCGACGAGCACCACCTCGGCGGACAGTTGCACCCGGGGGACGAACGGCAGGTAGGAGGCCCCCACCCCGACCAGCACCAACAGCAGCGGCTCGGACCAACGCAGCTTGCGGGCGACCCCGGTCACCGCGACGATGGTCGCGACGAGCGCGAGCATCGACCCGGCCAGCTCCACCCGGTGATCTTGTCAAAGGCCGCCGCGCGGGAGGTGGCCGGGACGATGCTCAGGTCAGCGCAGCACCGCCTCGCGCAGAGTGTCCAGGCCGACACTGCCCACGTCCAGCGCCTTGCGGTGGAACACCGTCACGTCCCAGGCGTCGCCTGCCCGCGCGGCGGCCTCGTCCCGGAGCTGCAGCCACAGCCGCTCGCCGATCTTGTACGACGGGGCCTGGCCCGGCCAGCCCAGGTAGCGGTCCAGCTCGAAGCGCAGGAAGCCTTCGGCCATATAGGCGTGCGAGCTGAGGAAGCTCCAGGCCTTGTCGTAGTCCCACTCGCCGCCGCCGACCTCCTCTGGCGCCGGCATGCCGCAGTGCACCCCGATGTCGAGCACGACCCGGGCGGCCCGCAGGGACTGGCTGGCGAGCAGACCCAGCCGGTTCCCGGGATCGTCCATGAAGCCGAGCTCCTCCATCAGCCGCTCGGCATACAGCGCCCAGCCCTCCCCGTGCCCGGACACCCAACACCCCATCCGGCGCCACCGGTTCAGCGTCTGCGAGCGGTACACCGTCTGGGCAACCTGCAGGTGGTGGCCAGGAACGCCCTCGTGGTAGACCGTCGTGAGCTCCCGCCAGGTGCCGAACGAGGTGACCCCGCGGGGAACCGACCACCACATCCGCCCCGGCCGGCTGAAGTTCTCGCTCGGCCCGGTGTAGTAGATCCCGCCGGTGTGGGTCGGGGCGATCCGGCACTCGATCCGCCGGATCGGCGCGGGGATGTCGAAGTGGCTCCCGGACAGCTCGGCGATGGACTCCTCGGCCTTGCCCTGCATCCAGGCCTGCAGCTCCTCGGTCCCCTCCAGCCGGTATGCCGGGTCGTCGTCCAGGTAGGCGATCGCCTCCGGCACCGTGGCGCCGCTCTTGACCTTGTCTGCCGTCGTCGCCATCTCCTGCGCCAGCCGGGCCACCTCCGCCTGTCCCCAGGCATAGGTCTCCTCCAGGTCCACGGTCGCCCCGAGGAAGTAGCGGGACAGCAACTGGTAGCGCTCCCGGCCGAACGCGTCCCCGGACCGTGCGTGCGGCAGCACCTGCTCCTCCAGGGTGCGACCCAGCTGCTCGTATGCCGCGGCGGCGCGCGCCACCGCGGCGGCCAGCTCGCCGCCAGGATCGGATTCGACGTCGGCCAGGACGGTGCTGAAGTACCCGTCAGCACCGGTGAACTCGCGGCACTGCTCGATGCAGGCCCTCACCTGCCGGGCCGCAGCCACGTCGCCGTCGTCGCGCGCCGCCAGCAGGGTCTCGACCCACCGGTCCAGCGCGGCGGGCACCTGGTCCATCCGGGCGGCGAACGTGTGCCGGTCCGCTGCGCTGCCGGTGCCCATCAGGTCGAACACCGACCGCACCTCCTGCAGCGGTGAGGCGATGACGTTGAGGTAGGTCTGGTCCAGCCCGGCGGCGTCGAGTTCCTCCTCCAGCCCCAGCCGTTCGCGCATCGCCGACAGGGTGACCGCGTCCACGTCGTCGACGACGGGCACGTGGTCCAGCTGGGCCAGGGTGGCTCGCCGCAGCTTGGCGCCCTCGGCCCGCCCCGCGGGGGAGAAGTCGTCCAGCTCGGTGTCGTGGCCGGCCACGCCCATGTGGGTCGCGGCGATCGGGTGCAGCGCGCAGTCGGCGTCGAAGTAGGCGTCGGCGAGGCGGTCGAGCTCGGTGGCCGGCCGGGTCACGGCGGCGCCGTCCGTGCGGCTGGAGTTGTCGTCGGTCATCTGCGAAACCTATCCCAGCCGGCCCGGCGGGCCCTCAGCGTCCGACGAACCGCGAGAGGTCACGCGCAGATTCGCGGCGAAGGAGCTCACGCCCAATGTCATCATCGACGTGGGGAAGCCCGGCAACAGCGTCGGGGACTCCGTCATCGAGCAGGAGACCCTGTTCCAGGGGGGCCGTCGGATCGGGCACGATACGCTGCAGTGCACCGCCATCCACGGTCCGCCGGCCTTTGAGTTCCAGTGCGTCGGGACGCTGGTGTTGAGCAAGGGCCAGGTCACGTTGCAGGGAGCGACCGATTTCAGCTCGATCCGGATGGCCGTCACCGGTGGCACCGGCAGTTACCAGGGCGCCCACGGCGAACTGGTCGTCCACGGCACCGACACGACAACCGACAACGACGTGCTCCACCTGGTGCTGCCCGAGTAGCGGATCGGGTTCCGCTGGTGATCACGGCGACGCCCGGCCCCGGTCGGTTCGGGCCGAAGGGACCGGGCGTTGACCTCGGGCGCGTGGCTGGACGCGGCCGTGCTGCGGCAGCTGCTGGACGGCACCCCGTGGGCGCCCCCGGAGGTCCATGACAGCATCGACTCCACCAACGCTGAGGCGCTTCGACGCCCAGAGGTATGGCGGGTGGTCGCCGCGGGCCACCAGCGTGCCGGCCGGGGTCGGCTGGACCGCAGTTGGGAGTCGGCCGCGGGTCGCTCGGCAGCGATCTCCGTCGTCGTCCCAGCTCCTGCCGCCCGGCCTCAGGACTGGGCCTGGCTGCCGCTGCTCACGGGCCTGGCCATGTGCGAGGCCGTCGGCTCGGTGACCGGCGTGGCTGCCGCTCTGAAGTGGCCCAACGACGTGCTCGCCCGCCGTCGCCCCGATGCCTATGGTGACCCCGAGGCCCCCGATGCCCACGCTGCGCCCGGCGATGCCTGGGGGAAGGTCGCCGGCGTCCTGGTCGAGATGGCCGGGGCTGCGCCGGTGGCCGTCGCCGGCGCCGGCCTCAACCTCAGCCACCGGCGGGACGAGCTGCCCGTGCCCACGGCGACGTCGCTGGCGCTGTGCGGTGCCGCCTCGTTCGGCGTGGAGCGGCTGCTCGCCGCATACCTGCGCCGGCTGGCCGACCTGGTCGCCGGCTGGCTCGCCGGCGGGCCCGCGTTGGAAGCCGGCCGGGCGGCATACCGGGCGCGGTGCGCCACCATCGGCACTCAGGTCACCGTCCACCTCCCGGACGGGCCGGCGGCCCCCGGTGCCGCCGTCGCGGTCGACGACGACGGCCGGTTGGTCCTACGCCGGCCCGGCGGCACCACCCGGTATGCGGCGGGCGACATCCAGCACGCGCGCGGCCCCGCGAAGCCGTAGCGGGTGCGACCCGTGACCCCCGCGCTGCCGACGCGGCATGATGCGCACATGGAGCGCAGCGGTCGGCACCGGGTGCCCCCGCGGCGAGAGCCTGCGGCCGCCGAGCGCGAACCGGGCGGGACCGGCTCGGCGCCGGACCTGACCGCGGTGCTGGACGCCGTCGAGGCCAGGCTGCTCGGCCAGCGGCGCACGTTGCGCCGCCGAGACATCAGCACGGCGGCCTCGGTGTCGCTGTTGAGCGCGCGGCGGTTCTGGCGGGCCCTGGGGTTCCCGGTGGTCGCGGACGAGGAGATCCGGTTCACTTCCGCGGACCTGCTGGCGCTGCGCGGCGTCGTGTCCTTGGTCCGCAAGCAGGAGCTCGACGAGGCGACCGCGCTGGCGATGACCAGGGCTGTGGCGCGGACCACCGACCGGCTGGCGGTGTGGCAGGCCCACCTGATGGCCGAGCTGGTCGCCACCGCCAAGCTGGGAGCGGACGCCGCCGAGGAGGACACGGCGGGGGTGCCCGACCAGGCCGCGGCGCTGGAGGCGGCGATGCGGTTGGCCAACCTGGCCGACGAGCTGGAACCGCTGGTGATCTACGCCTGGCGCCGGCACCTCGCGGCCGCCCTGGGCCGGATGGTCGCCGACGCGCCGCTCGACGGTGAGAACTCGGGCGGGACCGCGGAGCGTCCGGGGCTGGTCCGAACGGTCGGGTTCGCCGACCTGGTGTCGTTCACCCGGCTGGTGCGGCAAAGCAGCGAGCGACGGCTGGCCGCCATCGTGCAGCGGTTCGAGGCGCTGGCCTCCGACGTGGTCACCGCCCACGGCGGCCAGGTGGTCAAGACCGTGGGCGACGAGGTGATGTACCTGAGCCAGGAGCCTGCGTCGGCAGCCGAGATCGGGCTGGACCTGGTCGAGGCAATGGCAGCTGACGACCTGTTGCCCGACCTGCGCGTCGGCGTGGCCACCGGCAACGTCATCTCCCGGCTCGGGGACGTCTTCGGCACGACCGTGAACCGGGCCAGCCGGCTCACGTCCATCGCCCGGCCCCGGGCCGTGCTGGTGGACGCGGCTACCGCGGCGGGACTGCAGGGAGTCGCCGGCCTGCAGGTCGGTGCCGGCCGGCCACGCAGCTTGCGCGGGATCGGGCCGGTCATTCCGTGGACGGTCAGCCGGGTCAGCCGGGGTCGCAGGGGTAGCGGGGTCGGCGGCTGGGCCGCGAGGGCGATCGACGGGCAGCGACGTGCCGATGCCGAGGGAGGAACCGATGACCGGTGAGGCGCTAGTCCGCGTGCACAGGCACGGGGAGGGAGGGGTGGTCGCGGAGGTGGTCCTGGACCGGCCATCGGCGCTGAACGCGGTCTCCACCGCGTTGGCCCGGGACCTGACGTCGGCCTGCGAGAAGGTGGCGGCGGATGGGACGGTCCGGGCCGTGGTGCTGTCCAGCAGTGGCACCAAGGCGTTCTGCGTCGGCGCGGACCTGAAGGAGCGCGCCGGACTCAGCGACGAGGAACTGGCCCACCAACGGCCGGTGACGCGCGCCGCATACGCCGCGGTGCTGTCCCTGCCGATGCCGGCGGTCGCGGCCGTGGAGGGGTACGCGCTCGGTGGCGGGCTGGAGATCGCGCTGGGCTGCGACCTGGTCGTGGCCGCCAGGTCGGCCGTCGTCGGGCTGCCGGAGGTGACCGTCGGGGTCATCCCCGGGGGCGGCGGCACCCAGCTGCTGACCCGGCGGATCGGGTGGTCCCGGGCGGCGTCGATGATCTTCACCGGACGACGGCTGGCGGCCGCCGACGCGCTGGCGCTCGGAGTGGTCGACGAGGTTGTGCCCGACGGCACTGCCCGGCAGCGGGCGCTCGCCGTGGCGGAGGAGGTCGCCTCGAACTCCCCGGTGGCGGTCCGGCAGGCGAAGCGGGCCATGCGGCGCGGCGTTCACCTGGAGCTGGCGGCCGGGCTGGAGGTCGAGGACGCGTGCTGGCGGGCCACCGCATTCTCCGCCGACCGAGTCGAGGGTGTGCTTGCGTTCGTACAGAGACGCGCCCCACAATGGCCGGCTACGTAATTTGAGCCAGATTGCCTAAGATGTCGTCATGACGCGTGTGCTGTTGGCCGAGGACGACACGGCCATCTCCGAGCCGCTGGCCCGCGCGCTGCGGCGCGAGGGGTATGACGTGGACGTCCGAGCCGACGGCCGGGGCGCCCTGGAGGCCGCGAACGACGGGCCCGACCTGGTGGTCCTGGACCTCGGTCTGCCCAGCCTGGACGGCTTGGAGGTCTGCCGCCGGATCCGTGCGGATGGCCGCGCCGTGCCGGTCCTCATCCTCACCGCCCGCGCGGACGAGGTGGACACGGTGGTCGGTCTGGACGCCGGCGCCGACGACTACGTGACCAAGCCGTTCCGACTGGCCGAGCTGCTCGCCCGGGTCCGGGCGCTGCTGCGCCGGCACGCCAACGAGACAACCCTCGACGGCGCCATGGTTCGCATCGACCAGGACGCGCGTCGGGTCTTCCTCAACGACCAGGAGCTGCAACTCACCGCCAAGGAGTTCGACCTGTTGCGGGTGCTCGTGCGCGAGCAGGGCAAGGTCGTCTCCCGGGAGCAGCTCATGCGCGAGATCTGGGAGACCGCCTGGTTCGGGTCGACCAAGACCCTGGACATGCACATCTCGGTGCTCCGCCGCAAGCTGGGTGACGACGCGGCGCAGCCCCGCTACATTTCCACCGTGCGCGGTGTCGGTTTTCGCTTCGAACGGCTCGAGCCGGTCTGAGCCGGCTCGCCCCCCTGCCCCCGCTCGTCGATGCGCAAGCAGCTGGTTCGCTCGACCCTGGTCGCCGTCGTCCTGTCGGTCGTCATCGTCGTCGTTCCGTCGCTACTGCTCGTCGGCTGGGTGCTCACCGATCCGGACCGGCTCAGTCGCTGGGTCCACAATCGTGCGGCAGCACCGATCGTCGTCATGTTCGGCGTTCTTGTCCTGCTGTCGCTGCTCGCGGTCGGCGCGGGGGTCCTCGTCGCCTCGTCGCGGGCGCGCAAGTTCGCGGAGCCGATGGGGGAGCTGGCAGACCGGGCCGAGCGGCTCGGCGCCGGTGAGTCCCGGTTCAGCCCCCTGGTCACCGGCATCGAGGAGGTCGACCGGGTCTCGCACGTGCTGTCCCGCAGCGCGCAGCAGCTGACTCGTTCCCTTGCCTCCGAACGTGACTTCGCCTCCGACGCCTCACACCAGCTGAGGACTCCGCTGACGGCGCTGCTCATGCGGTTGGAGGAGATCTCGGTCACCGACGACCCCGTCGTCGTCCAGGAGGAGGCCACGGTGGCCATCGCCCAGGTGGAGCGGCTCACCAAGGTGGTCGACGACCTGCTCGCCCGGGCGCGACGCGGGCACGACGCGCCGTCCCCGTCGGTGTCCCTGGACACCGTCATCGCCGCGCTGCAGCAGGAGTGGCAGCCGGCGTTCGAGTCGGCCCGCCGCAGCGTCCGGGTCCACGGTGAGCGGGGGCTGATGGTCAAGGCGACCACGGCGGCGCTGTCCCAAGTGCTGTCGACGCTGTTCGAGAACGCCCTGGCCCACGGCCGGGGCACGGTGGACGTGCACGCCCGCCGGAGCGGCCCGTCGGTCGTGGTGGAGGTCACCGACCAGGGCGAGGGCGTGCCGATGCACATCGCCCCGCACATCTTCGAGCGGTCCGTAAGCACCGCCAAGAGCACGGGTCTCGGCTTGGCCCTGGCCCGCGACCTGGCCGAGTCGAACGGCGGGCGGCTGGAGCTGGTCCAGGCACAGCCGGCGATCTTCGCGCTGTTCCTGTCCGAGGCGGACCCGGTGATGCCGGGCTGACGGGCCGAAGCCCGGATCATCCCGCCGCGAAGCCGGTCTCGCGCGACCGTCGCGCCGCGCCTTGGTGCATGCTGGTGGGCAGGTGAGCTGTCAAGGAGGGGTGTGCGCGGCCGATGCGGCGCGGTGTGGCTGGCAGGACCTGTCGGGCCGGGGACGCGACCGCCTCCGCCAGCATCTCCGGACGTGCCCCTCTCGTCCCGGCGGTGTGACCGATGGCGCGAGTTGCTGGCAGCATCGACATCGCTCGACCGGTCGAGGAGGTGTTCGACGTCGTCGCGGACCAGCGCAACGAGGTCCGCTACAACCCGAAGATGACCCAGTCGACGAAGCTCACGGCCGGTCCGGTCGGGGTCGGGACGCAGTTCCGCGCGACCGTCCTGACCCGGGGCAAGCCGGTGGAGGTGGTCATCGAGTGCACAGGGTTCGACCGGCCGCGCGTGTTCGCCACGCGAAGCGTCATGAAAGGTGCTGTGGCGACGGGCCAGGTGCGGTGCGAGCCCATCCCAGGCGGCACCCGGTTCAGCTGGGACTGGGAGGTATCCGTCTCAGGTCCCGCCCGGTTCGCCGGACCCTTGGTCGCGCTCATCGGGCGGCGCGAGGAGCGAGCCATCTGGAGAGGGCTCAAGCGGCTCCTGGAGCAACGGCCCGGCACGCCATGAGGGTCGTTGCCTGCCACCCTGACGCTCCCGTGGGCGCGGACGGGGCGGTCAGGCGTGGTCGTCCGACAGCTGGTTGTCCCCGGCGAGCGCGTCACCCTTGAACACGAAGGTGCGGTAGGCCCAGAAGCGGAACAGCGTGCCCAGGACGAGCCCGACCCCGTTGGCGCTGACATTGTCCGCCAGCGGCGAGCGCAGGTTCAGCAGATAGTGCGAGGTGGCCAGGCAGACCAGCGCGATAGCCATTCCGGCGACGTTGAACACCACGAACAGCAGCAGTTCGTGGTGCGCGGCGGCGCGGCGCCGGTGCCGGAAGGTCCAGTACCGGTTACCCAGCCACGCGGTCAGGGTCGCCACCGCGACCGAGACGATCTTGGCGCGGATCGGCTTGTCGTACATCGGCCCCTCGCCCCCGGCGAAGCGCAGCAGGTTGAACAGGCCGATGTCCACGACGAACGCGACCGCGCCGACGACCCCGAACTTCAGCATCTCGCGGACCAGGACGTCCAGCGCGCCATACAGCCGGTCTCGCAGTGTGGGCCGCTCGGTGGGGGCAGAGGGCAGGGACACCGGCATCAGGGGAGCCTATAGGCTCCACCTTCGTGACCCCGCCGCGCCGCGCTCCCGGGGGGTTCCCGGTCGTGGGGATCATCGGCGGCGGCCAACTGGCCCGGATGTGCCAGCCGCCGGCGGTCGGCTTGGCCGTCACACTGTCGGTGCTGGCGGAGTCCCCGACAGCCGCCGCGGCCCTGGTGGTCCCGTCCGCGCCGGTCGGCTCCCACACCGACGTCGAGACGGTATGCCGCTTCGCCCGCGACTGCGACGTGGTCACCTTCGACCACGAGCACGTCCCCGGGCCGGTCCTCGCCGCGCTGGTGGCCGACGGGGCGGTGCTGCA
This sequence comes from Dermatophilaceae bacterium, assembly GCA_035689185.1. Taxonomy (GTDB): domain Bacteria; phylum Actinomycetota; class Actinomycetes; order Actinomycetales; family Dermatophilaceae; genus DASSLY01. Next base: position 23,858 of record DASSLY010000070.1, on the reverse strand, counting down.
CCCCTCGCCGCAGGCGCTGCTGTTCGCTCAGGACAAGCTGGCCATGCGGCAGCGGCTGACCGCCCTGGGGGTGCCGTGCCCGCGCTGGACGCTGGCGACCTCGCCGGTCGAGGTCGTCGCGTTCGCCGAGCGGGTGGGGTGGCCGGTGGTGGCCAAGAAGGCGCGCGGCGGCTACGACGGCAAGGGGGTGCGGGTGCTGGCCTCGGCGCAGGAGGCCGAGCAGTCGACAGCCGGCTGGTTCGCTCCCTCCCCCTCCCCGGAGTTGTCAGAACGTGGTGGCGCTCCAGGCCGACCAGGTTCTGACAATGCGGTGGGGGTGCTGGTGGAGGAGCGGGTCGACTTCGTCCGCGAACTCGCGGTGCTGGTGGCGCGCAGCCCGTCCGGCCAGGCCGTGGCCTGGCAGGTGGTCGAGACGGTGCAGAGCGACGGCATCTGCACCGAGGTGCTCGCGCCCGCACCGGACCTGGGCCCGGAGCGCTCCGCGCGCATGGTTGCGACGGCACTGCGGATCGCCGGCGAGCTCGGCGTGACCGGGGTGATGGCGGTCGAGGCCTTCGACCTGGGGCCGAGGGCCGACGACCCGGGCTTCTTGATCAACGAGCTGGCGATGCGGCCGCACAACAGCGGCCACTGGACCATCGACGGCGCGGTGACCAGCCAGTTCGAGCAGCACCTGCGGGCGGTGCTCGACCTTCCGCTGGGCGATCCCTCGCCGCGGTCGTCCTGGACCGTCATGGGCAACGTCTTGGGCGGGGAGCACCCCCAGCTGTACCCGGCCTACCGGCACCTGCTGGCGCGCGACCCCGGCCTGCGGTTGCACCTGTACGGAAAGGACGTGCGCGCGGGGCGCAAGATCGGCCACGTCAACGTCTGCGGCGAGGATCTGGCCGACCTCCGCGCCCGCGCGGAGCACGCGTGCGACTACCTGCGAGGAGTGGTGACCCAGTGACCGTGCAGCCGGTGGTGGGGCTGGTGATGGGCAGCGACAGCGACTGGCCGGTGATGGAGCAGGCGGCGCTGGCGCTGGAGGAGTTCGACGTGCCGTACGAGGCCGACGTGGTCTCCGCCCACCGGATGCCCCGGGAGATGCTCGCCTACGGCGAGTCGGCCGCGTCCCGGGGGCTGCGCGTCATCGTCGCCGGGGCCGGCGGGGCCGCCCACCTGCCCGGGATGCTGGCCGCGGTCACGCCGTTGCCGGTCATCGGGGTGCCGGTGCCGCTGCGACACCTGGACGGGCAGGACTCGCTGCTGTCGATCGTGCAGATGCCGGCGGGCGTGCCGGTGGCGACGGTGTCCATCGGCGGGGCTCGCAACGCCGGGCTGCTCGCCGTGCGCATCCTGGCCAGCTCGGATGCCGCGCTGCAGCAACGGATGGCCGCCTTTCAGCTGTCGCTGCGCGACCAGGCGGTCGCCAAGGGGGAGCGGCTGCGGGCCCGGCGCTCCCAGCCCACCGGGTTCGGCGCCGGCTGAAGGTGTCGGCTACGCGCGCGGGTACTCGATCTTGGGGCAGGTGTTCATGACGACCTGGAGGCCGGCGTCGGCGGCCCGCGCCGCCGCGGCCTGGTCGACGACGCCGAGCTGCAGCCAGACCGCGTCGATCCGCAGCCGCTCGCGCTCGGCGATGGCGTCGTCGACGACGGCGCCGACGTGCGCCGAGTTCACGAAGCAGTCGACCACGGCCACGACGGTGCCGTCGGGGACCTCGGCCAGGCGGCGGTAGCCCGGCTCGCCGGCCACCTGCTCGGCTCGCGGGTGGATGGGGATGGTCCGGTGGCCCAGGGTGGTCCGCATCCACTCCGCGACGCCGTATGCCGCGCGGGCGCGGTCGGTGGACAGGCCGACCACGGCCCAGGTCGCCGGCGTGGTCAGCAGCCGACGGATGACCCTCGGATCGTTGGTGTGCGTCATGCGCCGGGCCGTCCCAGCGCCCGGTAGGTCCAGCCCGCGGCCCGCCACCGCCCCGGGTCCAGGGCGTTGCGGCCGTCGATGACCACCGGCCGGGCCACCACGGCCTTGAGCGCGACGGGGTCCAGGTCGCGGTACTCCTGCCACTCGGTGAGATGCAGCACGACGTCGGCGCCCGCGCAGGCCTGCTCGACCGTGTCGGCGTAGGTCAGGTCGCGGTAGACCCGACGCGCCACCTCCATCGCCTTCGGGTCGTGCACGATCACGTGCGCACCGGCCTGCCGTGTCGCCCGGGCGACTTCGAGGGCGGGGGAGTCGCGGATGTCGTCGCTGTTCGGCTTGAAGGCAGCGCCCAGCACCGCGACCCGCTGACCGATGAGGCTGCCCTCGCACTGCTCGCGGGCCAGGTCGACCATCCGGGACCGGCGGCGCAGGTTGATGGCGTCCACCTCGCGCAGGAAGGTGAGCGCCTGGTCGGCGCCCAGCTCACCCGCCCTGGCCATGAAGGCGCGGATGTCCTTCGGCAGGCAGCCGCCGCCGAAGCCCAGCCCGGCGTTGAGAAACCTCCGGCCGATCCGCGGGTCCTGGCCGAGCGCGTCAGCGAGCTGTGCCACGTCGGCGCCGGTGGCTTCGCAGACCTCCGCCATCGCGTTGATGAAGCTGATCTTGGTGGCCAGGAAGGCGTTGGCGGCGACCTTGACCAGCTCCGCGGTGGCGTAGTCGGTGACCAGGCGTGGCGTGCCCGCGGCCAGCGGCACGGCATACACCTGGTCCAGCAGCGCGGCGTCCTGCGCGGCGCGCGAACCGCCCACGCCGTAGACGAACCGATCCGGGCTGATGGTGTCCCGGATCGCGAAGCCCTCGCGCAGGAACTCCGGGTTCCAGGCCAGCCGCACCTGGCTGCCGGCGACGCTGGACATCTCCTGCTGGAGCCGTTCCGCGGTGCCGACGGGGACGGTGGACTTGCCCACCACCAGGGTGTCGGCAACCCGGCCGGCGTGGCCGCGCAGCTGCTCGGCCACGCTGCGGGCGGCCGCGAAGACGTGGGTCGTGTCCGCGGCGTTCTCGCCCTTGCGCTGCGGCGTGCCGACGCAGACGAACAGCACCGCCCGGTCGGCCAGGTCGGCATAGTCGCTGGTGAACCGCAGCCGGCCGGCCGCCAGGGTGCGTTCCAACAGCTCGTTCAGGCCGGGTTCGAACAACGGCGCCTTGCCGGACTGCAGGAGAGCGACCTTGTGCTCGTCGGTGTCCAGTCCCACCACCTCGTGACCCAGGTCGGCCATGCAGGCCGCGTGGACCACCCCGAGGTAGCCGGTGCCGATGACGCCGATCGCTTCGGACATGCGCTCGACCCTAGCCGCGCGCCGGGCCGCTCAGGAGGTGAACAGGTAGCCGTTCCAGCCGGAGCCCACCTGGAAGACGAAGTCACCCGAGAGCGAGCCGTCGCCGATGAAGTCGTACTCCAGCATGACGCCGTCCGTGCGCCGGGCCAGCAGGCTAGTCATGTTGACTGCCCACATCTCCGGCCCGGCCAGGCCGTTGAAGATGTTCCAGCCGCTGCCGGCCTTGACCCTGGCGCCGAAGCCGCCGCTGCCGTTGCCGGGGTACAGGTACAGCGTGCCGGCACTGTCCCGCGCGACCAGGTCGGGGACGTTGTCGTAGGTGGCGTCGCCGACACCGACGATGCTGGTGAAGATCTGCCAGCCGGAGCCGACCTGGCGGCGGGTCTGGAAGGCCGAGCCGAGAGCACCGCCGGTGCCGGAGCCGGGGTAGAGCCACAGCGCGCCAGCGCCGTCCCGGGCGAGCAGGTCGGCACGGGTGTCCTGGTCGAAGTCGCCGGCGGCCATGACGGTGTAGCCGTTCCAGCCGGAGCCGATCTGTCGGCGCGGCAGCACCCCGCCGGCCCGGGTGCCCGAGTAGAACCACAGCACTCCGGCGGTGTCGCGGGTGACCAGGTCCCCGATCTGGTCACCGTTGAAGTCACCGGTCGCGACGACGGCGTTGTAGATGTTCCAGCCGGAGCCGATCTGGCGGCGCGCGCCGAACGGGGCGTCCGGGTTCTGGGAGTTCGGGTACAGCCACAGCTGCCCGCTGGTGTCGCGAGCGACGACGTCGTTGAAGCCGTCGCCGTTCTGATCCGCCGACCCCTTGGTCTTCGGTTGGCGCAGGTCGAAGCCGCCGCTGAAGAAGCTTCCGTCGGAGCTGAACCCGATGTTGGTCGTGTCGGTGACACCGCCCACGATCCGCAGGTAGCTCACGGTCTCGTCGCCGCTGCCGGGCTGGTCCGGGGTCGGGTCGACGTCCTGCCGGGCGAACACGACGTCCGGCTCGCCGGGCAGGTAGGACTTGGCCAGCCGGGCGTTGCTCCAGGTCTCGCCGGGGCCACCCGCGATGACGCGGGAGATCGCGCCGGAGGGTTCGATCCGCTTCAGCGTCGAGGAGGAGTCGGTCGCGTCGAACTGGGAGTAGAGGATCACGCCATTGGGGGTGACCTCGGGGGAGTACGCCGACGTCGTGCCGGTGACGGCGGTGCTGACGCCGGTGCTGACGTTGATGCGCACCAGCCCGTCGGTGGCGCCGGCCCCCGCGGCGACCAGGGTGGTGTTCCCGGGAAGCCAAACCGGATCGAACGCCGTGGCGCCGGTCGTGATGTACACCGGGGCGGTGCCTCGCCACAGGTCGGCGTAGAGCATGCCGCTGACCACCGGGTTGGCCGGGTCGGTGGCGTCGATCTCGGACCACGCCAGGTAGCGCCCGTCCTGGGAGAACGAGGCCAGGTTCCACTGGAAGTCCGCCCGGGCGGTGAAGACCCGCTCCCCGCCCGCGCGGCCGTCGGCGCGGCGGACCCGCACCGAGGAGGAGTTGTTGGCCAGGTCGAACGTGGTGTAGGCGACCCAGCGGCCGTCGGGGGAGTAGTCCGGGGCGTCCTCGGGGCCGCTGCCCAGCGGGGTGGACAGTGAGAACTGGTTCTGCTGCACCAGGCCGTCGGCCCCGGAGATGACCACGTCGGGCAGGCCGAAGCCGCCGTCGAAGTTCATCGTCAGGTCCTGCCCGATGGTGCACGAGGTGGTGGCCTCGTCCGTCGTCACGTCGATGCGGAACGCGGCGGCGCCGTCCGGGCTGGTGCTGCGGTCGGTGTAGCTGCTCGCGGTCGTGGCCGGGCTGGCGATCAGCTGCAGGGCGCCGAGGCGCCGCTGGCGGTAGATCTGCACCGCGGCCGTGCGCGGCTGGGGTTGCCAGAAGATCACGGTCCGGTCGCGCAGCTGGTTGACCCCCGCTGCGATGCTGTCGCAGGTGGCCAGCGCCAGCCGGGCGCGGGGCGCCGGTGCGCCGCGGGTGCCGATGGGCGCGTTCACCCCGGCGCGGGCCTTGGTCAGCCGGGAGCCGCTCAGCCGCGCCGCCGGCCGGGCGCTCGCCAGGTGCTTGGCGCCGACCCGCACCTCGGGGGGCAGCGGCTTGGCGCCCGCCGAGGCTGCGTTCGCGGGCGCTGCCATGGCCAGTGCGGGGATCCCGACGGCCAGGGCGAGCACGGTGGACAGGACACGGCGATGGGGCACGGTTTTCCTCGGGGGGTCGGTTCGCTGGCTCGGGCGGCCACGGCGGCAATGTCCGGATAGTAGCCAGATGTCCGGCCTTCCCGCCCCGGTTTCAGACCAAGCCTTTACCCTCGCGCCGTTCGCGACCCCTCGGCATACAGTGCCTTGTCCATGACGGAAGGTTCGTGAGGAGGCAGGCGTGCGGTTCGGGCTGTTCATCCCGCAGGGTTGGAAGATGGACCTGGTCGGCATCGACCCGGCACAGCACTGGGGGGTGATGAACGGGCTGGCGGCCCGGGCGGACCGCAACGAGCACTGGACCTCGATCTGGGTGTTCGACCACTTCCACACCATTCCCGTCCCCTCGCAGGAGGCCACGCACGAGGCGTGGACGCTGATGGCGGCGTTCGCGGCGTCCACCGGCCGGGTCCGGCTGGGGCAGATGTGCACCTGCATGAGCTACCGCAACCCGGCCTACCTGGCCAAGGTCGCCGCGACCGTCGACGTCATCTCCGAGGGGCGGGTGGAGATGGGGATCGGCGCCGGGTGGTACGAGCACGAGTGGCTGGCCTACGGCTACGGCTTCCCCTCGGCGGGGGAGCGGCTGGCGCGGCTGGCCGAGGGGGTGGAGATCTTCCGGCAGGCCTGGACCACCGGGACCGCCACCCTGTCGGGCAAGCACTACCAGGTAGACGGCGCGATCGTGCAGCCGCGCCCACTGCAGGGGACCTCCGCGGAGGGTTCCACGCTGAACGGCATCCCGATCTGGGTCGCCGGCGGCGGTGAGCGCAAGACGCTGCGGATCGCCGCCGAGTACGCGGACTACACCAACTTCGGCAACGGCAGCCCGGCGGAGTTCGCGGCCAAGTCGGAGGTGTTGCGGGGCCACTGCGCCGACACCGGGCGCAACTACGAGGCGATCACCCGGTCGACGAACATGGACATCGTCATCGGCGAGTCCGAGCGCGAGGTCGCCGACCGGCTGGCGTGGCTTCGGGACCACTACCTGCGCGCCGGGGTGCCGGCGGACACGGTGGAGGAGCGGATGGCCGGGATGCGGTCGGCACCCGGTGTGGGCACCTCCGAGCAGATCGTGACCCGGCTCAAGGCGCTGGAGCGGGTGGGCATGACCTACCTGATCTGCGGGTTTGCCGAGGCGGCCTACGACACCAGCGGCCTGGGCCACTTCGAGGCCCATGTCCTGCCCGAGCTGGCCTCCCGCTGAGCCGCAGCCACCCCCCATCCGGACACCTCGGGAGTCCCGTTTCGGGGGGTACTAGGCCCCGGAACGGGGCTTCCGGGGTGTTCGGTCGGTGGGGTGGGGGCTGGCTAGGATCGGCAGGTGAGCGACGCGGCATACCCCTTGTTCGCGACCTCCGCCGACCACGAGGAGCTGCGGCAGGCGGTCCGGGCGGTCGCGCAGGACAAGGTCGCGCCGCACGCCGCCGAGGTGGACGAGCGGGCCGAGTTCCCCCAGGCCGCCTACGACGCGCTGCGGGCGGCCGACTTCCACGCCCCGCACATCCCGCAGGAGTACGACGGGGTCGGCGCGGACGCCCTGTCGACCTGCATCGTCATCGAGGAGGTGGCGCGGGTCTGCGCTTCGTCCTCGCTCATCCCGGCCGTGAACAAGCTCGGCACCATGCCGCTCCTCCTGGCCGCGTCCGAACAGGTGAAGGCGCGCTACCTGCCGCCGGTGGCGCGCGGGGAGGCGATGTTCTCCTACGGGCTGTCGGAGCGGGAAGCCGGGTCCGACACCGCGTCCATGCGCTGCCGCGCGGTGGCCGACGGGGACGAGTGGGTGCTGTCCGGGCAGAAGTCGTGGATCACCAACGCGGGGGTCTCGCAGTACTACACCGTGCTGGCGGTCACCGACCCCGATGGCAGGCGCGGCTCCAACGTCTCGGCGTTCGTGGTGGAGCGGGACGACCCGGGCTTCTCCTTCGGCGAGCCGGAGAAGAAGCTGGGGATCAAGGGCTCGCCGACCCGGGAGCTGCGCTTCGACCACTGCCGCATTCCCGGCGACCGGCTGGTCGGCGAGCTCGGCGAGGGGCTGAAGGTCGCGCTGCGCACCCTGGACCACACCAGGGTGACCATCGGCGCCCAGGCGGTCGGGATCGCCGCGGGGGCGCTGGACTTCGCGCTCGGTTACGTCAAGGAACGCTCGCAGTTCGGGTCGCGGGTGGCTGACTTCCAGGGCATCCGGTTCATGCTCGCGGACATGGCGATGACGCTGGAGGCCGCGCGTCAGCTGGTGTATGTCGCCGCCGCTCGCTCCGAGCGCGGGGACGCCGACCTGCCGTTCTTCGGGGCGGCCGCGAAGTGCTTTGCCTCCGACGTCGCGATGCAGGTGACCACGGACGCGGTCCAGCTGCTGGGCGGGGCCGGCTACGTCAAGGACTTCCCGGTGGAGCGGATGATGCGGGACGCCAAGATCACCCAGATCTATGAGGGCACCAACCAGATCCAGCGCCTGGTCATGGCCCGGGAGCTGCTGCGCTCAGGATCGGCGCAGACGGGGTAGCGGGCGCGGACGACGGATCGAGCGCGCAGCTGGCCTGCCTCACCGGCCCATCGGCTCGGTGGTCCCGTAGACGTCCTTGCTTCGCTGGTACGCGTTCCGCTCAAGCCGCAGCGCCTCCTGGCGGACCTTGGACCGGGCAGCGGCGCTCAGGTGGACAACGCTGACCAGCTGCAGGGTCTCCTTGGTCCGATCGTTGCCGGCCCACCCCACCCGGACATTGCCCACCCCGGGTGCGTAGTACTTGAGCTGGTGTGCGCCCGGCTCATCCAGGCTGAACTCGTCGATGACCAGGACGTTGGTGTAGCAGCCGGCCCGGACACAGGTCCGCTGGCCCGTCTTCACCGCGGTGGCCCGGTCCGACCAGCCGACCTCGGGTCCCCAGCCCTGGGAGTAGCTCCGTGCGCCGAGCTGGGGGTGGGCCTTCATGGTCAGCCCGGCCTGAGCGCCCTTGACGCCGTGAATCCAGGCTGGGGTCTCAACGAGCTTCCCGTCCTCGTACCCCTCGGGGTACTGGCCGAAGTGCCAGACGTTCCCATCGTCAGCCTGGGCGAAGAACGCCAGCTCCGACTCCTGCAGCTGGTCGTCGGCGAAGTCCCGGTCCCACACCACGACGGTGCGCACCCCGGCGACCAGCTTGGTCAGGTCGGTCACCGTGAAGACGGTGCGATGCCGAGACGTCTCGCCGTCCTCGATCGTCTTTCCTTCATAGACCAGCTGGGTGCCCGGCTTCAGCGGCAGCCAGGTGTTGGTGACCGAAGTCGGGTTGCTGAAGTGGAGCTGGTCGAACCCGGGCTCGGGGCCGGTCTCGGCCGCCTGCTTCGCCGTCGTCGTGGAGCTGGGGGTGCTCGTGGTGGGGGTCCTGCTCGTGCTCGTGGTGGGGGTCGTGCTCGTGGTGGTGTCACCGGCAGGGGGGCCGGCGCCAACACCTGCGCCGGTCGTGCTGCAGGCGCCGACGCCAAAGGCCAACGCCGTTGCGGCAGCGCACGAAATCATGGGCTTCCGATGCGGTTTCATCCGTCTTCTCCGATTCGTTGTGGCCAGACAGTTCCTGCGGATGACGCGCGGCCGAAGCGCAGGTACAGCGATGGCAGGACGAACAGGCTGAGCAGCGTCGAGGTGATCAGCCCGCCGAGGATGACCACGGCCAGCGGGTGCTCGATCTCCTGCCCTGGCCGCTGACCCAGCACGACCAGCGGCACCAGCGCCAAGCCGGTCGCCAAGGTGGTCATGAGGATTGGTGAGAGCCGCTCCCGCGCACCCTGCATGACCAGAGCCAGCCCAAACTCCTGGCCCTCTTCCTGCTCCAGGTGCTGGCAGTGGTTGATGAGCAGGATCCCGTTTCGCGCGGCGATGCCGAACACCGTGAAGAACCCCACCAGCGAGCCAAGGGAAAGGATCCCACCGCTGACCCAGGCGGCCAGAACACCGCCGACCAGGGCCATCGGCAGGGTCAGGAAGATGAGAGTCGCCAGCCGCCAGCTGCGGAACGACGCCTGCAGCAGGAGCAGGATGAGCAGTCCGGCGACGGCTGCGGAGCTCAATAGCCGGGCCTGGGCCTGCTGCCGCTCCTGGTACTCCCCGAGCACCTCGGCGTGGTACCCGCGCTCGAAGCTGACCTGCTGGAGCTTGTCGGTGAGCTCGCGCACCACCGAACCAAGGTCCCTGCCCTGGACGTCGGCGCCGACGTCCAGCCGCCGCGAGTCGCCGGCCCGCTCGATGGCGTTCGGGTTCGGTCCGACGGTGACGTCGGCGACATCGGACAACAGCACCGTCTTGCCAGCGGGTGTGTCGATCGGCAGCCGCATGATGTCCTGGACGCTGGCTCGCGTCGCCGGCGTGCTCCACACCACCACGTCATAGGCCCGGCCGGCCCGGAAGATGTCGCCGACCTCCTCCCCGGCCACCATCGTCGCCGCCGCGCGGCGGACGTCGCCGGGCTTGAGGCCGTAGCTCTCCGCCTCCGCGAGCTTTACCTGGACCTCGATCTGGGGAACGTCGGTGGAGATATCGGTGTGCGCGTTCTCAACGCCGTCGATGCCTTCGAGCAGGCCCAGGATCTCCTCGGACTTCGCCCGGATCACGTCGAGGTCCTCCCCGAACACCCGCACGATGATCGGCTCCTTCCCGCCGGTGAGCACCTCCTCGATCCGCTCGTCGAGGTAGGTCTGCACCTCCCGGAACAGGCCCGGGTAGCCGTGCGCCACCTTCTCGATCCGGGACAGCGCCTCCTCGTAGTCGACCCTGGGATCCAGGCTGACCCAGTTCTCCCCGAAGTTGACCCCGAACACCTCCTCCCCGAGCAGTGCCTGCCCGATGTGGGCGCCGAAGCTGCGCACGCCGGGGACTCCGAGAAGCTCCTTGCCGATCGCCGTGGTCGTCCGCACGGTCTCGGCGTCCGACGTGCCGGGAACGCCCACCCAGTGCATGAGGAAGTCCCGCTCCTGGAATGCGGGGAACAGGCTCTGGCCCAGTAGCGGCGCTGTGCCGGCGCCGAGCAGGGTCACCAGGCCGAACGCGGCATACGCCCGCCTCGGCCGTCCGACGATGCGCAGCAGTGCGGCGGAGTAGACGCGTTGCAGCCACCCGACCACGGGGGAGGCGTGCCGCTCGATCCCAGCGCCACGCAGCACGATGAGGCACAACGCCGGCGTGAGGGTGAGTGCCACGACCATGGACGCGACGATGGCCAGGGTGTAGGTGACGGCGAGGGGGGCGAAGAACGCGCCGGTCAGCCCGGTGAGCAACAAGACCGGGAGGGCGGCAGCGACGATGATCAGGGTGGCGTAGACGATCGGGCTGCGCACCTCCAGCGATGCCTCCAGCACCACCGACGCCGTCGACCGGCCACTGCCGGCCCGCCGTTCCTGCCGCAGTCTTCGGACGATGTTCTCCACGTCGATGATGGCGTCGTCGACCACGGCCCCGAGGGCGATCACGAGCCCGGCCAGGGTCATGGTGTTGATCGTGGAACCGCGCAGGTACAGCACCAGCAGGGTCGCCATGAGCGACAGCGGGATGGTCAGCAGGCTGATGAGCGCGACTCGCCATTCGAACAGGAACAGGAACAGGATCACCACGACCAACAGGAACCCCAGGACCAGCGCCTGCGACAGGTTGCCTATCGCCAGCCGGACGAAGTCGGCCTGCTGGAAGACGTGGGTGTCGAAGGTGATGTCGGGCAGCCCCGGTTGCAGCTGCCTGATCGCGTCCTCGACGCCCTGGGTGAGCCGCAGCGTGTTGGCCCAGGGCAGCTTCTCGACGACCAGCATGACTCCGGGTTCTCCGTTGATGACGGCGTCGCCGATGAGCGGCTGGTTCGTCTCGGCGACCGTGGCGACGTCCCCAAGCCGCACTGTGGGCCCAGTTTTCCGGTCGATCGGCACCTTCGCCAGGTCGGCGGGTGTCACGATGGGCAGCACGTTGCGGACCGACACCCGGCTCGTGCCGGACTCGATGTTCCCGCCGGTGCCGATGACGCTTCCGCTGGAGAACCGGAGCAGGCCGGAGTCGACGGCCGCGGCGGTGGTCTCCATCACCTGGTCCAGGGTGACTCCGTGACGAGCCATCTTCGGCGGCTCGACCTGTACGGTCATCAGCTGCAGCCGTTCGTTCCAGATCGCCACGTTGGCCACGCCGGGCACCTGCAACAGCCGGGCCCGGATGTTCCAGTACGCCGTCATCGACATCTGGATCAGGGACTGGCTCTTCGACGTCATGCCGATGTGCATGGCTCGGCCGGTGGCCGACACCGGCGCGAGGATGACCGGCGGCGCGGCCCACGTGGGCAGGCTCGGCGAGACGATCGCCAGCCGTTCCTGGACCAGCTGACGGGCCCGGAGCAGGTCGGTTTCCGCTGAGAAGAGCAGCTCGATGGAGGACAGCTGTGGCACCGACCGTGACCGCATGTCGTCCAGCCCGTTGAGCCCGTTGAGGCCCTGCTCAAGCGGGACGGTCACCAGCTCCTCGACGTCAGAAGTGGACAGGCCCACGCAGGCGGTCTGGATGACAACCCGGGGTGGGGCGAACTCCGGGAAGACGTCGATGCGCATCTGCGGCAGCACCGCGACACCCACCACCATCATCGCCACGCCAGCGGCCACGACGAGGAAGCGGAGGCTGAGGCTGGCCGACACGATCCCCCGCATGAGGGTGCGCTGGGAGGGCGGCCGGCCGGACCCGCCCCGACCGCCGGCGCCACGCGGGACCTGGCCGCCAGTCACGGGGGTAGCCACCGCGGGGGCGCTCATTCCTCACCACTGATCTCTGCCTCGGCGCCCAGCAGCTCGGGCGCGCCGACCACGACGACATCGGTGCCCACGGCCGGTCCCTCCGACAGCGTCATGGTGTCGCCGGCGACCGACTCGATCGTGACGGCTGCACGCAGGTAGCTTCGGTCCGCGGTTACGGTGTAGGCCCACGTCGTCCCGTCGCTGGAATAGACCAGCGCCGAGTACGGCATCGTTACCCGGCCGGCTCCGGCGGCCGGGCGGACCTTCGCCGTGTCGATTCCGATCTTGGCCACGCCTTCCTCGGTGAGCGTCACCTGCTGGAGGCCGTCGGCCACGGGCTGCAGCTGCACGGTGGCTTCCTCCTCCTCCCCGGCCGTGGGTATGCTGCAGCCGCAGAGCGCGCCACCGGCCAGCCCGGCCGTGGCGGCGAAGGCAGCAGCTCGGCGGCCGGGGGCAACGGGGTGAGAGTGCATCGGTGACCCGCCTTCCGCGTCACACGTTCGCCGTGACGGTCTCGGACCGTTGCGTGGCCTCCAGCTCTGCCCGCGCGCGTGGGCGATCCGCGGGGCACACGGACGGCACCACGAACAGCGTCACGAACAGGCTGGTCAGCAGCCCGCCGAGGGCGGTCACTGCCATCGGCCGGAGCAGCTCCACGCCCGCTCGGTCGCCGAGGATCGCCATCGGGACCAGCACGGCGCCGATGGCCAGCCCGGCCTGGACCACCTGGGCGGCCCAGTTCGCGTCGGCGGCGACCGGTGCGTCCGGGGCGTCCGGTGCGACCGGTGCGTTCGGTGGAGCGTCACGCAGCCGGCGAACCGCCATAAGCCCGGTGCGGGCAGTCAGCCCGAACACGGCAACCAGGCCGCCGATTGCCCCGGCGGTGCCGATCCCGCCTACGAGCGGGGCCACTAGGACCCCTCCCACGCAGCCGAGCGGCACCACCACGAGCAGGGCCGCCGCGCGTCGCCAGCTCGCCGTGACCACCTGGAGCAGGAGGAACACGAGCACCACGGCACCGGTAGCGAAGGCAAGCGCCCGACGCGAGTCCGCCTGAGCGACGACGGCGCTGCCCAGGACCCGTAGGTGAGTCTCACTTGGCATCGCGATCTTGGAGACGGCTGCCGTGACCTCGTTCGCGACCCCGGCCGCGTCCCCGCCGGTCACCTGTGCCACCACGTCGACGCTGCGCTGGACCTGGTCGTGGATGATCCGTGTCGGCTGTGGCGACACGGTGATCTTGGCGACGTCGGCCAGCCGGACCTGGCCGCCGTCGGGCGTCCCGATGAGGGCGTTGCCCAGCCCGGTCAGGTCGGCCCGGACGCTCGGGGTTCCGAGCACGACCACGTCGAAGACCTTGGCCTGCTCGTAAAGGCTGCCCACGGTGAGCCCGGAGGCCAGCGTCGTCGCCTCCCGGCGCACGTCGCCCGGGCGCAGCCCATACCGGTCTGCGGCGGCCAGGTCGACCTCGATCTGGGCGGTCGGACCGAGCAGTGGCCCGCGAACCGTCGCGGCGCGGACGCCTGGCACCCCCGCCATCGCCGTGCGGATCCGCTCCGCCGTGGTCTGCATGGTCGCGTAGTCCTGGCCCAGCAGCCGGACGACAAGGTCATCCTGCGAGCCGGCGGCGGCCGTATCCACGCGGTCGGCGGAGTAGGTGAGCGGGTCCGACGCGACGCCCGGGTACTGGCGGGTGACCCCGCGGATGCCCCGCTGCGTCGCCGCGTAGTCGGCGTCGTCGGCGATGTCGATCCACAGCTCGCCGGAGTTGACGTCCACCAGCTGGTCGGAGGTGACGGCCCGACCGACGTGCGCACCGACGCTGCGGACGCCGCTGACCCGGCGGATGTCGGCGGCGATGACGCCGGTGAGCCGGTCCATCTCGGTCAGCGATGTGCCCGGCTGGGTGTGTACGGCCACCAGCAGGTTGCGGTCGCTGAACCGCGGCAGGAGCTGCCCGTCGCCGAGCTGTGGCACGAGGGCCAGCGCGCCGACCGCGAGCACCAGGGCGCCGAGCCAGCCCAGTCTCGCGGACCGGCTGAATGCGCCGATGGCACCGCAGAGTAGTCGTCGGACGAGCCGCTCAAGCGGCGTCGGGCCCGCCGGCTCCGAGGACGGTCGCAGCAGGGCGGCGGCCAGGGTCGCCGTGACGGTCACTGCTACCACCATCGACAGGGCGAGCGCCAGCGCGAAGGTGCCGACAGCCGGCCTGGTGAACGCGGTGACGAGGGAGCTGAGGGCGAGCAGAGGCAGCACCGCCAACAGCACGATGACCGTGGCGACGAGCAGAGTGCCCCGCGCGGCGACGCCGGACTCGACGACGGCGTCGGCGACCGAGACACCCTGGCCGTCGGCTCGGCGCTGCAGACGGGTGCGCACCGCGGCCACGTCGGCGACGGCGTCGTGGACCACGAGCACGAGGGCGGCGGAGACGCCGATCAGGGTCATCGTCGTCAACGTCTCCCCCCGCAGGTAGAGCACGTACACCGCGGCGGCCAGGGACACCACGACGGCCGCCAGGCTGACGACGGCGAGGCGCCAGGAGGAAAAGCTGAGCAGGAGCACGACCGCGAGCAGCACCAGCCCCAGCAGACCGATCAGGCCGACGCTGCCCACGGCGGACTCGATGAGGGTCGCGGGCCGGTACGACGAGGTGTCGACAGTGATACCGGCCAGGCCAGGCTGCAGGCCCGCCATGGCGTCCTCGACTGCCTCGGTGACCGCCACGGTGCTGGCGCCGGGGAACTTCTGGACGACAAGGAACAGGGTCGGGTCGCCGTCGCCCACCGCGTCCCCGATGAGCGGCTGGTGGTCCTCGACGACCTCGGCGACGTCACCAAGGCGCAGAGATCCTGGCGGGGCCCCCTCCACCGGGACCTGTGCGAGGTTGCTCGCCGTGGTGATCGGCAGCACGTGCTGCACCGCCAGCCGCTGGTTGGCGGTCTCGACGAAGCCGCCCGTCCCCGGGGTGGAGGCCTCCACGAAGGTGAGCGGCGACACCCACATGGCGTTGCCCGCCGTCTCGATCACCTGCGTGAGTGAGACGTGCTTGGCAGCCAGCTGCGCCGGGTCCACCTGCACCTGCAGCTGGCGGTCGCGCTGGCCGTAGATGGCCACGTTGGCCACGCCCGAGATCCCCATGAGGCGGGGTCGGATCTTCCACCTGGCCAGGACGGACATGTCGATGAGCGGGACGTCCTTGGCCGACAGGGCCACGATCGACACCCGGCTGGCCGACGCCAGCGGCTCGATCATGACCGGTGGCGTGCCGACGTTCGGCAGCGCGTGCGCCTGCGTCAGCCGCTCCTGCACCATCTGCCGCGCGGCGTAGATGTCGGTGCCCTGCTCGAACACGATGTCGATCGCCGACAGGCCGGGTTGAGACATGGAGTGGATGCGGTCCAGCCACGGGACGCCGTTGAGCAGGTCCTGCTCGATCGGGACGGTGATCAGCTGCTCCACCTCCGCCGCCGACAGCCCCAACGCCTCCGTCTGCACCTGCACAGACGGCGGCATGAACTCCGGCAGGATGTCCACCTTGGCCGAGCCCAGTGAGGCGACGGCGAGCGCGGTGAGTCCCACCGCTGCGGCGATCACCAACCGCCCGAACCGCAGGCTCGACCCCATCAGCCAGCGCGTCATGCAGAGCCACCTCCTGCGGCTGCGTGGCCTCGAACGCGGACACCGTCTGCTCGCGGACGAGGCGGAAGATAACGGCCCGACAACGACGCAAACTCACGAGTCAGCGCGTGCCTATATGAATTACGCTGTTTTTCGCGAGACTAGGCACGGGAGGCCGGCATGCGCGTCCACCGGGGGAACCGTCTTCATCTGGCCCCGCTCGGTGTCGACGGCGTACCGCCGTTGGATGGGGTGGACATCGAGGATGACGCCCCTCTCCCCCGGTGGGGGGAGCGGTCCACCCACCCGGGGTGGGGTCGGCTGTTCCGGGGGGCCGCGGGGCTGGGCCGACGCGCCAGCCGCCCACGGGTCACCCCGGTCACGCCGCGGCTCGCCGGATCCCGTCACCCGTGGCCACAGCTCGCCGACGTCCTGATAGCCGTGGGGACCACGGTCGTGACGGTGGCCAGCTTCGCCGGCCGCGGGGCGCTTAGCCTGGAGACCGACGAGGGCGATGTGCACTTCCTGGACCCGGACGGACGTGGCGCAGCCCTGCTCGTGGCGGGAGCTTTGGTGACCGCCTGGCGTCGTCAGGCGCCGTTTCCGGTCCTTCTCACGAGCAGCACCGCTTTATTCGCGTATGTGCGGCTTGGTTATGCTCCGCCCCCTCTGCCCTATTCCGTCCTAATTGCCCTGTACACGGTCACCGCGATCTGGAATCCGCGGCGTTCCGCGGCGCTCTGCGGCGTCCTTGTCGTCGGGTTTGTCGCCGGCGCGTATGCCGAGGTCACCCCGTTCACCGACGATGAGTTCCTGGCCTATGGGATCTGTCTCGCCTCTGCCTGGGCGCTGGGTTACGCCGTGCAGCTGAGCCGGGCCCAGACGGCCTTGTTGCAGGAGCGCTCCGACCAGGTCGCCCGCAGCCAGGCGGCCACGACAGCGCTGGCCGTGGAGCGGGAGCGGGCCCGGATCGCCCGCGAGCTGCACGACATCGTCGCCCACCACGTGAGCGTCATCGTCGCGCAGTCCGCGGCGGCGCAACGGGCTCCGGCGTCAGGGCCGTTGGGCTCCGCTGCGGTGCTGGGCTCCATCGAGGCGATGGGCAGGGAGGCCCTTGTCGAGATGCGGCGGATGCTCGGCCTGCTCCAGCCCGACACCATCGCCGAGCTGCGCCCCCCGCCGACGCTGGACCAGCTGGACGAGCTGGCTGTTCACGTCACCCTGGCCGGTGTTGCGGTCGACCTGTCGGTGCTCGGAGCGGTCCGACCACTGCCGGCGGCGGTGGAGCTGAACGCCTACCGCATCGTCCAGGAGGCCTTGACGAACGTGCTCAAGCACGCCCAGGCCGACAACGCCTGGGTGCACGTCGCGTTCGGCGACGCACAACTGGTGCTGCGGGTCGCCGACGACGGCCACGGGATGCGCGGCACCTCCGGGGGGTACGGACTGGTGGGCATGCGCCAGCGGGTCGAGATGCTGGGTGGCAGCCTGACCGTCGGCTCGCAACCCGGCGGCGGATTCCTCGTCGAGGCGCACCTGCCCCTTGACCCCGGCGCGAGACCGGACGCCGACCCGCGGTCCCCCGTCGCCGGAGCGCGCGGGGGAGGGCTGCCGGTGGGGCCGTGACCATCCGCGTCGTGGTGGCCGACGACCAGCCGCTGATGCGGTCGGCGCTGCGCATCCACCTGGACGCGGAGCCCGACATCGAGGTCGTCGGCGAGGCGGCCGACGGCCTGCAGGCCGTCGCGGTGGCACGGCGGCTTCGGCCCGACGTGGCCCTGATCGACATCAGGATGCCCGGTCTGGACGGTATCCAGGCCACCCGCCGGCTGGTCCGGGAGGACGACGCGGTCGTATGCCGCGTGCTCGTCCTCACCACGTTCGACCTCGACGAGTACGTCATCGAGGCGTTGCGGGCGGGGGCCAGCGGGTTCCTTCTCAAGGACGCCACGCCGGAGGAGCTCGTCCACGCCGTGCGAGTGATCTTCGCCGGCGAGGCGTTGGTGGCCCCGGCGGTGACCCGCCGCCTGCTTGACCGGTTCGCCCGGCTGCTGCCCCCCACCCTGCCGGCACAGGACTCGGGGACGGGGTTGACCAACCGTGAGTCGTCCGTCCTGCGGCTGGTCGCCGCCGGTCTGACCAACGCCGAGATCGCCGACTCGCTGCACGTCGCGCAGAGCAGCGTGAAGACCCACATTGGTCACCTGCTGGCCAAGCTGGGGGTGACCGACCGGGTGCACCTGGTGATCTACGCCTACGAGACCGGGCTGATCCAGCCGAGGCCGTGGTCTCCTGGTTAGCCGGCGGGGCCGGCGACCCTCCCCCCACGCCGGGGCGGGTTCTGGTCCCCGCGGACCGGGCCGCACCGGCCCCGGCTCCGTCGCGCCTGCAGGGCGCGTCCAGGGTCGTCCCCGATACTGGCCCATTATGAGCGGCAGCCCCGGAGCAGTGCGGCACAACGCCGGTACTGCCACCGTCCGCGCCTCTGCGCACCCGCTGAACGAGCCGGAGACGATGGGCCTGTCCCTGCTAGCCCGCCGTGCGGTGACCCTGCTCGGGCTGACCCTGGTGCTGCCCGGCAGCGCCCAGGTCATCGCCGGCAACAAGCGGCTTGGCCGAGCCGGGTTGCGCGTCTGGCTGGCCGTCGTGCTGGTCGCCGCCGGCCTCGGGGCGCTGGCGGTGCTGTCCCGCACCACCGCGATCGGCGTGGTGACGAACAGCGTCGCCCTGCTGCTGCTCACGGCGGCACTGGTCCTCGGGGCGGTGTTCTGGGCGGTGCTGTGGGTCGACACCTGGCGGCTGACCCGGCCGCGGTCGCTGCTGGCCCGGACCCGCCGGTCGGTCGGGCTGGCCACCGCCGTGCTCCTGCTGCTCACCTCCGGTTCGATGTTGTATGCCGCCAAGCAGGTCTACGTCGGCCGCAACGTCCTGGGCAGCATCTTCGGCGGCAACACCGCGGTCGACGCTGCCGAGGGCCGGTACAACGTGCTGCTGCTCGGCGGCGACTCGGGCCGGGACCGGGTCGGCACCCGGCCAGACAGCATCACCCTGGTCAGCATCGACGCCGACACCGGCAAGCCGGTGATGTTCGGCTTCGCCCGGGACACCGAGAACATCAACTTCCGCCCCGGCTCGCTGATGAGGCGGCTGATGCCGCAGGGCTGGAACTGCGGCGACAACTGCCTGTTGAACGGGCTCTACACGTGGGGCCAGGACAACAAGGCGAAGTTCCCGGCCACGGTGAAGAACCCCGGGGTGGAGGCCACCAAGGAGGCCGTCGAGGCCCTCTCTGGGCTGGACATCCAGTACTACGTGCTCATCGACCTGAAAGGGTTCCAGAAGCTCATCGACGCCATGGGCGGGCTCACCGTGGACGTCAAGAAGCGCACCCCCGTCGGCGGCGGCGGCTCACCGGTGAGGTACTACATCGAACCCGGCCTGCAGAAGCTGAACGGCTTCAACGCCTTGTGGTACGCCCGGTCCCGTGAGGGGTCGAACAACTACGACCGCATGGCCCGCCAGCGCTGCGTCATGGACGCGATGCTGCAGCAACTTGACCCGCAGACCGTGGTGCTGAAGTTCCAGGGTCTCGCCGAGGCCAGCAGCAGCGTGGTGCAGACCGACCTGCCCGAGTCCGAGCTCGGCCGGTTCGCCGACCTGGCGCTGAAGGCCAGGTCGCAGAAGATCAGGACGGTGAACTTCGTGCCGCCGCTGATGAACCCGTGGCGCTACGACCCCAAGCTGATCACCTCAACCGTGGCCGCCACCATTGCGGCGGCCGACGCGCCGCCCGCATCGAAGCCGAGCAGCGCCCCCACCACCAGTGCCGCAACCACCGCCACGCCGAAGCCGGCCCGGACCACGAAGGGAGGCGGGGCGGCCGAGGCCGACCTGACCGCCGTGTGCTCGGCCGGGTGAGCGCCGCGCGGGCTCGCGACGGCGACTGCCCGGCGTCGGCACTAGCGGCGGGCACCAGTGCCGTCATCGGGCGGCATCCGCAGCGCCTCGTCCAGGGCGATCCGCCGGGCCAGCTTGGTGTAGCGGCTCTCCAGGTCGCGGAAGCGCAGGTAGGAGGTCACGGTGAAGCTGAGGAAGGCGACGACCAGGGCGTAGAGCACCATGTCGGTGCCCCGGCCGACCCCGACCATCCGGGCGATCCCGTTCCAGATCGAGGGGAACAGGATCGACAGCACAGCGCCGGCGCCGAACACCAGCAGACCGACTCGCCGCAGCGCCTGGGTGCGGTCGCCGCGCCTGCGCAGCAGTGTCGCCGCGCCGACCAGGACGGCGGCGATGAGCACGATCTGGATGAGCACGATCCTCATGACGGCTACCTCAGGATCAGGTCGGCGAGGATGTTGATGGAGTTCCACAACGACTGGCCCTTGGCCCGGGAGTAGTCGGTGTAGAGGATGTGCACCGGCGCCTCGGCGTAGCGCACCCGCATTGCGCCGATCTGGGCCACCAGCTCGCTGGCATGGGCCATCCGGTTCTGGGTGATGTCGAGCCGCTCCACGACAGCGCGGGAGATCACCCGAAGCCCGTTGTGGGCGTCGGTGAGCCGGGTCTTGGTGGTCATGTTGGTGTAGCCCACCGCTGCCCGCAGCACCAGCCGCTTGGCGGCGGAGGGCTTGGTGCGCTCGTCCAGGAACCGGGACCCGAACACCACGTCGTAGCCCTCGCTGCGGGCCAGCTCCAGCATCGCCAGGACGTCGTCGACCTGGTGTTGCCCGTCCGCGTCGAAGGTCACGACATACCGCATGGACGGCACGGTGAGGGTGTACTCGAACCCGGTCTGCAGCGCCGCCCCCTGGCCGAGGTTCACCGGGTGACGGACCACCTTGGCGCCCGCGGCCGCCGCCCGCGCCGCGCTGCCGTCCGAGGAGCCGTCGTCCACGCAGACGATGTTGGGGAAGTCCTGCCGGGCCATGGCGACGACGTCGGTGATGATCGGTCCCTCGTTGAAGACCGGCACCACCAGCCACACGTCGTCGTTTGCCATCGGCGGCAGCCTAGTGTCTCGCGCCGCGCGCGCCCGGAACGGCCCGCTCAGCTGCCGGCGGTCACCTCGATGGTGGCGATGGCCTCGGCGAACGCGCGGCCGACGGTGCGGATGTTGTCCCGCTCAAGCACCTGCGGGAAGCGCGGCGGGTCCAGCACCACGCCCGGCCAGGAGTGCCGCGCGTAGTCGCGGACGAACCAGTCGTCGATGCGCTCCCGCTCCTCGTGCAGGCGCTCCCACCCCCTGGTCGCGACGAACTCGGGCAGGTCGTCGGGGCGGGCCAGGTGGGCTACGTTGCCCAGGGCCGTCCACGGCATCTGGGCGCCAGAGACCACCGGCTGCCCGCGCAGCCCGCCTTCCAGGCCGACGGTGCCGGTGGCGGTGAGGGTGAACACGGCGCCTGCCGCGAGCTCCCCGGAGCCCAGGTGCGGCGACACCAGGGCGATGTTCGGGTGGCTGTCGAACGGCGGCCAGAAGTCGGGGTCGCGCCGCCAGATGAAGTGCGCGTGCTCCTTGACCGCCAGCGTGATGCCGGTGCCGACCAGCGCGTCGGCCAGCGTTCGGGCGGTGTAGGGCTGGTCCCGCCAGTCCTGGCCCATCACGTCCACGCTGGACTCAGGCTGCACGTGCAGGGGCATGAACACGTACCGCTGCGGCACGTCGTCCCACTTGCGCCGGCCGTGCTCCCACAGGTTGCGCCGCGCCTTGAGCGGGTTCAGCCACGCCAGCCGGGGGTAGTCCGAGGGGCGGGGCAGCTGCAGGTTGCGGCCGCGGTCCACGGCCAGTTCGCGGATCCGGTCACTGGCCAGCCGCCACAGCTCCCGTGCCCCCTCGACCTTCAGGGTCGACGCGGAGTCGAAGGCGCGTCGTGGCTGGTCGCGCCACTGCCGCAGCGCCGCCTCAGCCGCCGCCTCCGCCTGCGGGTCGGGCACCGACCGGCGGAACAAGGTGATCCCCAACGGGGCGCCCCACAGGCCGAACCGGCCGGCCGGCATCCGCATCGTCCGGGGCCACAGCGCCCGACCACCGTGGTGGGTCACCAGACCGGCTGTGAGCAGCTCGGAGGTGACGGTGAACTCGGCCAGGGCGAAGATGGGGCCGCGGCCGGCGATGACCGACTCCAACTGCTCCGCCGCCAAGTTCAGGAAGTTCATGGCCGTGTCGACCCGGTTCCGCCGGACGGCGCGTTCGCTGACCAGCAGGTCCACGATCGACATGCCGACCCCGTCCGCTGCTCGCTGCAGCGCTGCGTGCGGGGCCAGCCCGGAGACGACGTTGGCGTTGCGGGCCTGCTGGTAGGGCAGCCGGACCACCGTGGCGTCCGGGGCGTGCCGGCGCACCCAGGACAGGTTGCCGTCGGTGCGCGCCACCAGGATCAGGTCCTTGGTCGCGTACCCGGCCTCGACCAGCGCGGGCACCAACAGGTCGTCGAAGCCCAGACCGAGATGGATCAGCGGGGTGACCACGAGCGCGGCTCCTAGGTTGGTGAGTTCCGGCGCCGGACAGCATTCCAGAGCCCGTCGCCGTGTCGTCGGGCCGCCACGACCACGGCCGTCCCGGCGGCTGCCGCCAGCCCGGCCAGCACCGCTAGCCGGACCGTCGCGCCCGCCCCGCTCACGGGCAGCAGGGCTCCGGCGCCGAGGGCGACCAGCGCGGTCAGGACGGTCACGGCGAGCACCGGCCGGGCGCCCCAGTGCAGCCCGTGCCTTCGGGCCATGACGGCGGTGACCACGCTCAGCACCAGGTATCCGGCGAGCCGGGCCACGGCGACCCCCCGCACTCCTGCCACGCTGGCGCCGAGGCCGGCGAGCAGCACCAGGGTGGTGGCCGCCGCTACCGCCGCCCAGGCCAGCCGGCCGGTGGCGGCGCCGTCGATGAGGGCGAGGCTGGACCCGTTGTAGAGCAGGTAGGCCGGTCCCACCGCGACCATGATGGCCACCAGCACGACGATGACCGGCCGGTCGAAGCTGGCCGGTGCCGCGATCGCGGCCAGCCAGGGGGCGGGCAGGGCCAAGGTGGCGGCGCCTGCGGCCACGACCAGCGCCAGGGCGGCGCCGGTGCGCGCGGTCCAGGCCCAACGCTCGGCGGCGGGGCGCGCGAACACCGCCGGCGCCCAGGCGTTGACCAAGGCGGTGGTCAGCACGAAGGGCATGTTGCCGAAGAGAAGTGCCACCTGGTACTCCGCGACCGAAGCGCTGCCGAGCACCACCAGCACCACCAGCACGTCCCCCATGAGCAGCACCAGCATGGCCACGGCGTGCGGGAGCAGCGGCGCGGCCAGCCGCAAACCCTGACGGACGGCCTCGGCCTCTCGACCCGGCCAGATGGGCCGGGTCAGCAGCGCCGCCAGCACGGCGGCCGCCAGGAGCAGCACGTCATATGCCAGCAGGAAGGCGCTCGGCGTCGGCGCCTGGCGGGCCGCGAGCAGCCCCCCGCTCTGGGCCACGACGGTGGCCAGGAACGAGATGGCGAGGAACCGGCCCGGCCGGGCTTGGGCCCGCATCAGCGACTGTCCGGCCACCACGCCGGTCAGGGCGCCGGCACCGACCACCACAAGCGGCGCCGAGCCGGTCTCGGCCCCAGCCAGCCCGCCGACGGCGGCGAAGCCGCCGGCCAGCACGCACAACGTCCCCGCACCGAGGAACATCACCCCGGCCAGCGCCCGGGCGCCCCTCCCGCCGTCGTCGCGCCGGTGGTGCTCGCGCAGGATCACCTGGGGCAGGCCGGCCGCCACGACCGTCCCTACCAGCTGGATGGCCACCAGCGCGGCGCTGACTTGGCCGTATCCGTCCCGGCTCAGGGTGCGGGTGATGAACGGGGTGACCAGCAGGATGCCGACGCCCTGCAGGGCGGTGCCGGCCACGTAGGCGATGCCGTGCGAAGCCAGCCGCCGCACCCCTGGCGGGGGCGCGGTGCTCACGCGCCACTCACGCGCCGAAGAAGCCGCGGATGAGCTCCACCACCCGGTCCACGTCGGCGTCGGCCAGGTCGGCGAACAGCGGCAGGGAGATCTGCTGGCGGTAGTACTCCTCCGCGACCGG
>DASSLY010000069.1:0-89919 GCA_035689185.1 Dermatophilaceae bacterium | reverse complement strand
CGTCGCGACGACCGTCGCGACGCGCGGACCCGGCAGGGCCCGGCCGGCTGGGACGGTGGCCGGAACGGGGATGACCACTCGGCGCGCGCGCAGCGTTTCCAGCGCACCGCCGGCGCCGGCTCTGCCCGGCCCGGCACCGGCTCTGCCCGGCCCGGCACCGGCACCGGCGCCGGCTCTGCCCGGCCCGGCACCGGCTCTGCCCGGCCCGGCGCTCGGCGGGAGCAGCCCCCGCACCGGCCGGAGCGGTTCGCCAGCCGGGGGGAGAAGTCGCCGCGCTGGGTCCGCGGCGCCGGCGACAGCCACGACCGCTACCCCCAGGACACCCCCCAGCGCCGACCTCAGCACGGATCTCAGCATCGACCTCAGGACGGACCCCAGAAGGCACGGCGCCCGGTACCGGGCACGCAGGGCGAGCCGCGTCAGCGGGCCGAGCACCCGGCATACGAGCCGGTGGTGGAGGTGACGCAGGAGATCGCCGGCAACGGGTTCGCCGCGCTGGGCCTGCCGGACCGGCTGGTGCGCCGGCTGGCCCAGGACGGGATCACCACCCCCTTCCCGATCCAGGCGGCCACCATCCCGGACGCGCTCGCCGGACGGGACGTGCTCGGCCGCGGGCGCACCGGGTCGGGCAAGACGCTGGCGTTCGGCCTGCCGATGCTGGTCCGGCTCGCGGCCGGGCCCACGGCGGCGCCGCACCAGCCGCGCGCGATCGTGCTGACCCCGACCCGGGAGCTGGCCATGCAGGTCGGCGACGCGCTGCGGCCCGCCGTGCACACGCTCGGGCTCAGCCACAAGCTGGTGGCCGGCGGCATGCCGTACACCCCGCAGCTGCAAGCACTGGAACGGGGAGTGGACCTGCTGGTCGCCACCCCGGGGCGGCTCAGCGACCTGGTGGAGCGTGGTGCCGCGGACCTGAGCCAGGTCCAGATCGCGGTGCTGGACGAGGCCGACCACATGGCCGAGATGGGCTTCCTGGAGGCGATCACCGAAATCCTGGATCTGGTGCCGGCGGGCGGGCAGCGGCTGCTGTTCTCGGCCACCCTGGACCGGGGCATCGACGCGGTGGTGCAGCGTTACCTGGTCGACCCGGTCACCCACTCCACCGACGCGGCCACCGCCAGTGTCACCACCATGGCCCACCACGTCGTGCTGGTGGAGCCGGCGCAGAAGAAGGCGGTGACCGCGGAGGTCGCCGGCCGGGCCGGGCGCACCCTGGTGTTCGTGCGCACCAAGCTCGGTGCCGACCGGGTCGCCGAGCAGCTGCGTGAGCAGGGCGTGTTCGCCGCCGCGTTGCACGGCGGCCTGGGGCAGGGGGCCCGCAACCGGGTGCTCTCGGCGTTCCGGGACGGAACGCTGCCGGTCCTGGTCGCTACCGACGTCGCCGCCCGTGGCATCCACGTCGACGACGTCGGCGTGGTGCTGCAGGTGGACCCGCCCAAGGACCACAAGGACTACCTGCACCGAGCCGGGCGCACCGCGCGGGCCGGGGATGCCGGCACCGTGGTGACCCTGGCGCTGCCCCACCAGAAGCGGAGCATGGAGCAGCTCGCCCGCGAGGCCGGGGTTGAGGTGGTGCCGTTCCGCGCGGCCCCCGGGGACATGCACCTGCGCGAGACCACCGGCGCCCGGATCCCCAGCGGGGTGCCGATCCTGGACAGCCAGCTGCGGCGGGTGCTCGAGGGGGAGCAGCGACGGCAGCGTCGCCCCGTTGGTCGCGACCGGCGCCGGGCGGGCAGCGGCCCGGCCCGCGACCGCAGGTGATGAGTGAGGGCTGGTCCTGACTCAGCGACGTGACGCGCGGCGCGGCCGGCGACCCACCGGAGCTCATTCGAGGACAATGCGGTCCGTGGAGGAGAACTACCTCACCGGCCGCCTGCTCGTGGCCACCCCCAGCACCGGGGGTGACGTCTTCCGCCGCAGCGTGGTCCTGGTGCTCCACCACGACGAGCACGGTGCCCAGGGCGTGGTGCTGAACCGGCCGCTGGATGCCCCGGTCGGCGCGGTGCTGCCGCCGTGGCAGCCGCACGTCAGCGCACCCGACCGGCTGTTCCAAGGCGGGCCGGTGGAGCTGGACTCCGCGCTGGGGCTGGTGCTCGTCCCCGGCGACGGCGAGCCGATGGGCGTGCGGCGGTTGTTCCGCGGCGTCGGCCTGCTGGACCTCGACGCGCCGCCGGTGCTGGTGATGCCCGAGGTCGGCGCCCTGCGGATCTTCGCCGGGTATGCCGGGTGGTCGCCTGGGCAGCTGGAGGCGGAGATCCGAGCCGGCGGGTGGTACGTGCTGGACGCCGAGACGGCCGACACGTTCACCGCCTCACCGGAGGACCTGTGGCGGCAGGTGCTGTCCCGGCAGCCGGGCCCGCTCTCCTGGGTCGCGAGCTTCCCGGACGACCCGTCGATGAACTAAGCCGGTCGTCCCTAGACTGCCGGGCATGAGCCTCGAACGGTTGCTCGGCGCGACCACCTGGGTCGTCGGCGTCTCGTCCCTAGACTGCCGGGCATGAGCCTCGACGAACCCGGCCGACCCACGCAGCCCCAGCCCCACCCGGCCGGGCCGGCGACCCGCACCTCGGTGCTGGAGCGGGAGCAGGTGCAGGAGCAGGTCCAAGAGCCTGGCGACCACGAGCGGTTCGCGCACTACGTGCGCAAGGAGAAGATCCTCGAGTCGGCCCTGTCCGGCGAGCCGGTGGTTGCCCTGTGCGGCAAGGTGTGGGTGCCCGGCCGTGACCCCAAGAAGTTCCCGGTGTGCCCCACCTGCAAGGCGATCTACGAGGGCATCCCCGACTCCGGCGGCGACGAGCAGTAGCGCCTGCCGGGCGGTTCCGGCGGCGGTCCCGGCCGGGATCGCATGGCAGGCTGGGGTCATGACCGAGCAGGCGGCCGGCTGGTACGACGACCCGGACGACCCGTCCCAGCTCCGCTACTGGGACGGCGTCATGTGGACCCGGCACGTGGTGCCGCGAACCTCACCGACGCTGGGGGCGTCCACGATCGGTATGGCGGACGACCCCGCCGGGCGCGGGCGGCCAGCGTCACCGCCACCTCAGCCGTCCTTCCCGCCCCCGGCATGGACACGGCCGGGTTCGCCGGCCGGCGGGGAGAGCTCGCAGCCCGGCGGGTACTCGCCATACCCCGCTGCGCCGCCGGCGCAGCAACCGGGTCAGCAGTGGGAGCGCCTGCATATCGGCCGGCCTCTCCCGACGACCCTTGACGGCGTGCCTCTGGCCGGGTGGTGGCAGCGGGTGCTGGCCCGGGTGCTGGACTGGTTCGTCGTGCTCCTGGCCTCCCTTCCGTTGACCTGGGGCAGCTACCAGGCGGCGAGCAGCAGCCTGGCCCGCTATGTCGAGGAGGTCGTCCGGGCCGCCGAGGCCGGCGGGTCGACCGCGCCGGTAGTCCCTGACCTGCTGGTCAGCTCGCTCGGCCGGGCCACCCTGCTGACGGCTGTGGTCTACGCCGTCTACGAGATCGGGCTCATTACCGCCGTCGGCGCCACCGTGGGCAAGCGGGTGGTCGGCATCAGCGTCAGGCCCGTCGAACGACCCGGGCCGCCCCCGCTGGCGCAGGCCGTCCTGCGTTGGCTGGTGAAGGACCTGTCCCGGCTGGCATCTGTGGTCTCCTCGCTCAGCCCCCTCCTCTCGGTGTTCAGCCTGCTCGGCTCGGTGTTCGGGTTGGTGGACTCGCTGTGGCCGCTGTGGGACCCGCGCCGGCAGGCCCTGCACGACAAGGCGGCGCGCACTCAGGTGGTGAAGGGCTCCCAGCGTCGCCGCCCGAGCTGACCCGCACGACCTGATCCGTGAGATGACCGGGCGGTGCCGGCCCGCCGAGCGGGCGCGGCCGGTCGGCCGCTGCGCTCAGACGGTGTCCTCCACCAGCCGCAGCCGGGCCAGCTCGCGCACGGCCTCGGCGGGGGCGGTCGCGTCGTAGGAGGTGAAGAACGCCCGGACGACGCTGGCGTCCGCCTGGCTCATCCGGGTCACCACGTCGAGCACGTCCTGCTGCTCATCGTGGCAAAGCCACCGCGCCAGCTCCGGCACCTCGGCGGCATGCGCCAGGGCGTACCGGGTGGCCGCCAGCACGTTGAGCAGGCCGAGGCCCTCGCCGCCGGAGCGGGCCACCGGCAGCTCACCGGTGACCCGGAAGCCCAGGTCGAGGTCGACCGCCTGCCGCAGGGCCGCCGCGAGGGCCGCCACGTCGCGCACCGCGGGGGCGTCCACCCGAAGCGCCGCCTGCACCGCGGCTTTCCCGGACGTGTGCGCGCCGATGTCGGCCACTGCCTCGCGGGCGCGCACACCGGCGGGGACTTCGACCGAGACCGGCACCCCGGCGCCCAGCAGCTGGGTCCAGCCGGGGGACCACGGAACCTGCACCCCGGCGACGGTCACCGCGTCGTCTGCGGCCAGCCGGGGCAGCGCCGGCTGGACGTCCTCGACCGGGCCCACCAGCAGCACGCGTACCGGCCGACGGTGTTTCACCGCCACCAGCTCGTCGGCCCTCGCGGCGGGCAGCAGCAGCGGCCCGAGCAGGTCCGCGAACCCCTCCGCGCCACGGGCCAGGTGCTCGGCGAGAACGTGGTCCAGGGCCGAACCCGCCCGCATCGCCGACGCGTCGTCGACCAGGGCGTGGAACAACGCCCGCTCGGCCGGCTGGGCCTGCTCGACGGGCTCGGCGGGGTGCGGATCCGGCATGAGCACAAGGTTATCGGCGGGCGGCCGGCCCGCCTCAGGCCAGCGGGGTCCCGACCAGCTCGGCGCCCGCCGCCCGCAGCTGGTCCACCGCCGAGCGCGTCGTGGCCGGTGCGACGCCTGCGGTGAGGTCGAGCAGCACTCGGGTCGCGAAGCCCTCGCCGACGGCGTCCAGCGCCGTCGCGCGCACGCAGTGGTCGGTGGCGATGCCGGCGATGTCGAGGGCGTCGACACCCCGCTCCCGCAGCCACTGGGCCAGGCCTACCCTCCGGTCCCCGTCGGCGGTGCTGCCCTCGAACCCGCTGTATGCCGCCCGGTCCAGTCCCTTGCGGAACACCGCCTGCACGTGCTCGAACGCCGGCTCTGCGGCCGGGTGGAACAGCGCCCCATCGGTCCCGGCCCGGCAGTGCGCCGGCCAGGAGTCGACGTAGTCCGGGTGGTCGGAGAAGTGCGGTCCGGGGTCGTCGTGCCAGTCCGCGGTGGCGACGACCGCGGCATACGAGCCGGCCTGGTCGCTGACGTACTCCCCGATCCGACGTGCCGCTTCGGCGCCGCCGGCCACGGGCAAGGACCCGCCCTCGCAGAAGTCGTTCTGGACATCGACGAGGATCAGCGCGCGGCGCGGGGTTCGGCTCACCCGAACGACGCTAGCCCAGCCCGCGACCTCAGCCGTGCCCCGCCGGTTCGTAGACCGTCGGGATGGCGGGCTCGCCGCGGGACAGCTGGCGGGCCTGCGGCGGCAGCTCGGCCAAGGCTGCGCGGTGCCGGGCCCGGGCGGGCTGCAGGCCGAGGTCGGCGACCACCTCGCCGTGAAGGACCAGCGGCACCAGCAGCGGCCGGTCGTCCCCGTCGTCGTCGGCTCGGTGGCCCACCGCGACGACCTCCGCCTCGGCCACCCCGCCCCGCAGCCGTCGCAGCGCTTGCTTGCGGCCGCCGACCGATGCCTTGTCCTTGCTCTTCTTGGCCACCGGGACGACGGTGCCGGACCGGTCCTCCCTCGCCACCAGCTTGTACACCAGACCCGCCGTCGGGTGCCCCGACCCGGTCACCAGCGAGGTCCCGACCCCGTAGGCGTCCACGGGTGCCGCGGCCAGCGCCGCGATGGCGTGCTCGTCCAGGTCGGAGGTCACCACGATCCTCGTGCCGGCCGCGCCGAGGCGGTCCAGCTGGGCCCGTGCCTGCCGGGCCTGGACCAGCAGGTCGCCGGAGTCCAGCCGCACCGCGCCGAGCCCTGGGCCGGCGGCGGCGACAGCACGCTCGATGGCGACCGGCACGTCATAGGTGTCCACCAGCAGGGTCGTTCCCGGGCCAAGGCTGGCCACCTGCGCGGCGAAGGCCTCCTGCTCGCTGTCGTGCAGCAGGGTGAAGGCGTGGGCGCTGGTGCCGGCTGTCGGGATCCCGAACCGCCGCCCGGCCTCCAGATTGCTGGTGCTCGCGAAACCGGCCAGGTATGCCGCGCGGGCGGCCGCCGGCGCGGCCTGCTCGTGCGTGCGCCGCGACCCCATCTCGATGCAGGGCCGGCCGGCGGCCGCGCAGACCATGCGGGCGGCGGCCCCCGCGATCGCGCTGTCGTGGTTGAGCACGGACAGCACCAGGGTCTCCAGCAGCACCGCCTCGGCGAACGTGCCCTCGACGACCAGCAGCGGGGAGTAGGGAAAGTAGCAGTCGCCCTCGGCGTAGCCGGTGATGTCTCCGGTGAAACGGTAGGACGAAAGGAAGTCCACGGTCGGCCGGTCCAACAACGGCTCCAGGACAGCCAGTTCCTGCTCCCCGAAGCGGAAGTCCGCCAGCGCGGCCAACAGCCGGCCGGTGCCCGCCACCACGCCGTAGCGACGGCCCTCCGGCAACCGCCGCGCAAACACCTCGAACACGCACCGGCGCGAGGCGACACCGCCGCGCAGCGCCGCCTCGACCATGGTGAGCTCGTAATGGTCGGTGAGCAGCGCCGTGCTCTGCCGCTCGCTCACCGGACCAGCCTCACCGGGCCAGCCTAGAGAGGTGCCGGCGCGGCATACTGTTGGGCGCATGTCGATCGCACCGGTGGAGGCGCCGACGGAGGCCACCACCTCCGAGGTGGCCCTCGACCGGCCGTGGGTCACCATCGTCTGGAACGACCCGGTCAACCTGATGTCCTACGTGACGTACGTGTTCCAGACCTACTTCGGCTACGAGAAGAAGAAGGCCGAGCGGCTGATGCTGGACGTGCACCACAAGGGCAAGGCGGTGGTGTCGAACGGGCCGCGAGAGCAGATGGAGGTCGACACCGAGGCGCTGCAGGGGTACGGCCTGTGGGCCACGTTCGAAAAGGACGAGTAGGTGGCAAAGGCGTTCTCGCGCAAGGGCGCTCGTGTCGTCGGCCGGCTCGACGAGGCGGAGCGTGAGGTCGTGGTCGGGTTACTGGAGCAGACCCGGGTGTTCCTCGCCCCGGCCGAGGTCGCGGACACCGGGGACCCCTTCGAGGACCTGGTCGGCTCGTTCGGGGTCGCCGACGCCGATCAGGCGCCGCGCGACCCGGCGCTGGACCGGCTGCTGCCCGCCGGGCACCGCGGGGACGCCGAGGTCGCCGCGGAGTTCCGCCGGTTCACCGAGCAGGGCCTGCGGGAGAAGAAGTCCGCGAACATCGACCTGGCCGTCTCCTCGCTGCGGGAGGTCGCCTCGGACCGGGTGTCGCTGGACCGGGACCAGGCCGCCGCGCTGCTGGTGGCCCTCACCGACGTGCGGCTGCTGCTCGGGGAGCGCCTGGGCCTGCGCACCGACGAAGACGCCGACGCGCTCGCCGAGCTGCTCCACACCAGCCTCTCCGACGAGGGCGACCCGGACCCGCGGCAGCACCTGCTGCGGCTGGCCGCGTACTACGACTTCCTCACCTGGCTGCAGGAGAGCCTGGCCCACGCGCTGTCGCGCTAGGCTTGGTGTCGCCAGGGTGTGAACCCCGCCACCTTGAGGACC
The DNA here is from genome assembly GCA_035689185.1 of Dermatophilaceae bacterium. Taxonomy (GTDB): domain Bacteria; phylum Actinomycetota; class Actinomycetes; order Actinomycetales; family Dermatophilaceae; genus DASSLY01. The sequence goes on along the minus strand of DASSLY010000069.1, from coordinate 82,291 downwards.
GCGACCAGGTGCGCTGCCTGACGCGGCGTTCGACTCCACCGGCGCCGATGACTGCGGGTTACCAAGCTCGTGCTGAGATAGAAGGACACCTGGGCGCCAGGGCGGGCCCCCGTGGCGATCCCGGGTTCTTCCAGAGTTTTGTACTACCCTGATCCCTCAGGGTAAAGCAAAACGAGGAGAAAACTGTGAGCCTCACCGAGCCCGTACTCGTTGCGCTGCGCGCGATCGAGGCTGGCGCCACCGCGTCGGGCCTGGAGACCGACCGCCTGGACTTCAAGACGGTGGGTCGCTCCCTTGATGACGCCCTGGGGGACCTGGCTGAGGCAGCTGCATGCTTCGCCAACGCGCAAGGAGGGCAGATCGTCGTCGGTGTCGCCGACCGGACGCGCGGGCCCGCTGGGTTTGTCGGGACGACGCTCGACGTCACCCGCACTCAGCGCCGCCTCTACGAGTTGACTACTCCCTCGCTGATCGTGACGGTCGCGGAAGAAAGATGGGGGGAAGCGCGGCTCGTGGTTGTCACCGCGCCGCGGAGCCCGGACGTCCACCAGGTCAAGGGCAAAGCGACCGAGCGCGTCGGTGCGTCCTGCGAGCAGATGAGCGCGACGCGTATCGCGTCGGTGGTTGCCGAGCGTCGAGGGGACGACTGGTCCGCAAGCGAGTCGGGCGTCAGAATCGAGGCGGTGTCGGCCCGGGCGATCGAGGATGCTCGGACGCTGCTTCGCGAAGCCCCCGACCCGGAACGGCCTCGTTGGGCCGGGCTGTCCGTCGCGGACCTGCTCCGACGGCTGGGCCTAGTGACGAAGTCCGGGAGCCTGACGAACGCAGGCGCTTTGCTCTTTGCCGCCGACGATGCCCGGCCGCTCGTATCGTATGCGCATCGCAGGACACGCTCAGGTGAACTGACCATCAACCAGGTTCTTCCAGGACCCGGCTTGACCGCGATGCTGCGGTGCTTCGAGCTTATCAACACGCGGCTGGACCGGACGCCGATCAACCTGCCCAACGGCCAGCAGCTCTTCATCGCAGACCTGCCAGACCTGGCGCTCCGCGAGGCTGTCGTCAACGCCTTCATGCACCGTGACTACCAGTCCACCGGGATCGTCCAGATCGAGCACTCGCCAACCCGCCTATCCGTGACCTCGCCCGGTGCGTTCGTCCTCGGCGTCACGCCGGAGAACATCCTCACGGTCAGCTCCAGGTCGCGGAACACCGCGCTCTCCGACGCGATTCGCCAGCTCGGACTGGCGGAGACGGCCGGCGTCGGGGTCGACCGGATGTATGCCGAGATGGCGCGGGTGGGCCACCAGCCACCGTCCTTCGAGTCAGACAACTTCAGGGTCAGCGTGACCCTCAACGGCGGCGCGCCTAACGCCAGCGTCACCCGCTTCGTCACGACACTTCCGCCCGAACGTCGGTCGGACCCCGACACGCTACTCGTCATGCTTGCTCTGCTCGGCAGGCGCACGGTCACGGCAGAGCAACTGGCGACGACGCTGCAGAAGGACTCAGCCGAGGTCGAGATTGTCCTGCAGCATCTCGTGGCCCCTCCGGTCGAGCTCATTGAGCGCACACGCGAGTCCGCCAATCTGAAGGCAGGTGTCTACCGCCTGCGAGATCGGGCAATCGCTGCCCTGGGCACGGCCGTCACATACCGCCGGCGGTTAGGGGACGACACCGACCGCAAGATCATCGACGTCGTGCGCGAGCTCGGGCAGGTCAACAGCAAGGTCGTGCGGACCATGCTCGACGTCGACACCCCGACGGCCTCCCGCATCCTGGCGGATCTGGTGGAGCGCCGACTGCTGACTAAGACTTCGACCGCAGAGCGAGGTCCGTCCGTCACCTACGGGCCGGGTTCGGAGTTCCGAGCTGGCCGACCGGACAAGGCAGCGAACCCTCGCCGAGGAAATCGGGAGAGCAGTCATGAAGGTGCGAGCCCCGGCAGCGACGCCCGGCGACGAGACTGATCCGGTGTTCGGGAGCGCGTCTGGATCTTTGGCGCGGTGCGACGGAGACGTGTCCGGAGTCATACCGCACAGGGCACAAGAACCTCACAGAAGGGCCCGTGCGCGGGCCTAGGCTTGGTGGTCGTGGCAGATGCGCCGATCGGGATCTTCGACAGCGGCTACGGGGGGCTAACCGTGGCGCGTGCGGTGCTCGACCAGCTGCCGCACGAGCCGGTGGTCTACCTCGGGGACACGGCGCGCACGCCATACGGGCCCAGACCGATCGCCGAGGTCCGCGAGTTCGCCCTGGAGTGCCTTGACCGGCTGGTCGACCGGGGCGTGAAGGCCCTGGTCATCGCCTGCAACTCGGCGTCCGCAGCGATGCTGCACGACGCCCGCGAGCGCTACGACGTGCCGGTCATCGAGGTGATCCGCCCGGCGGTGCGCCGCGCCGCCGCTGCCACCCGCAACCACCGGGTCGGCGTCATCTCCACCCAGGCCACCCACACCAGCCACGCCTATGTCGACGCGTTCGCCGCGGCGCCGCACGTGGCTGTCACCAGCTCGCCGTGCCCGCGCTTCGTCGAGTTCGTCGAGCGCGGGATCACTGGCGGCCCGGAGCTGCTCGACGTGGCGCACGAGTACCTCCGGCCGATGTCCGAGGCCGGCGTCGACACCTTGATCCTCGGCTGCACCCACTACCCGCTGCTGACCGGGGTCATCTCCTACGTGATGGGTGAGGAGGTCACCCTGGTGTCGTCCGCGGAGGAGACCGCCAAGGACGTCTACCGCATCCTCGCGGACGCCCACGCGCTGCGCCCGGACGACCTGGCGCCGCCCACGCACCAGTTCGTCACGACGGGGGACCCGCTGGAGTTCCAGCGGCTGGCCCGACGCTTCCTCGGCCCCGAGGTCGTCCACGCGACGGCCGAGCCGGTCAGCGTGGGCTGAGGTATGCCGTGAAGCTCACCGTCGTCGGGTGCTCCGGGTCGCTGCCCGGGCCGAACTCGCCCGCGTCCTGCTACCTGGTCCGCAGCGAGCACCAGGGCCGGACCTGGTCGCTGCTGCTCGACCTCGGCAGCGGGGCGCTGGGTCCGCTGCAGCGGCACATCGGCCTGTGCGACATCGACGGCATCGCGCTGTCCCACCTGCACCCGGACCACTGCATGGACCTGTGCGGGCTCTACGTCGCGCAGAAGTACCACCCCGGGCAGCCGACGACCCGCAGGATCCCCGTGTGGGGCCCCGCAGGCGCGGCCGAGCGGCTGCACCGCGCCTACGACGACCTCCCCGAGCCGGACGGCCTGGCGACCGCCTTCGACTTCCGCGACCTCGGGGACGGCCAGGCGTTCACGCTCGGCCCGTTCCGGGTGACCGCATACCGGGTCCGGCACCCGGTCGAGGCCTACGGCCTGCGGGTGGAGGCGGACGGCGCGGCGCTGGCCTACACCGGGGACACCGACGCCTGCGACGCGCTCCAGTCGCTGTGCCGGGACGCGACCCTGGTGCTGACCGACTCGGCGTTCGTCGACGGGCGCGACCAGGCCGAAGGCGTGCACCTGTCCGGACGGCGCGCCGCGCAGGCAGCGCTCGACGCCGGCGCTCAACGGCTGATGCTCACCCACCTACCGCCGTGGAACGACCCGCAGGTATGCCGGGCGCAGGCTGCCGCCGTCTGGCCCGGCGAGGTGGAACTGGCCGAGCCCGGCGCGTCCTACCCCCTCTGAGGGCTCCCACCGCCCGCCACCCGCCGCCTGCCACCCGCCACCCGAAACGGACGCCTCGCGGCGCCCGTTTCGGGCCCGGACGGGCCCCCAAACGGGCGCCCCGGGGCATTCCGGGGCGTCCGCATGGGGAAGGCGGGGCGTCGCCTAGCCTTGGGCGCCATGACCAGACACGACGGCCGGGCGGCCGACCAGCTCCGCGATGTCCGGTTCACCCGCGGCTGGCTGGACCACGCCGAGGGCAGCGTGCTGGTGGAGTTCGGCCGGACCCGCGTCCTGTGCGCCGCCTCGTTCACCGAGGGGGTGCCCCGCTGGCGCAAGGGCAGCGGCCAGGGGTGGGTCATCGCGGAGTACGCCATGCTGCCCCGGGCCACGAACACCCGCTCGGAGCGGGAGTCGGTCAGGGGCCGGATCGGGGGGCGCACCCACGAGATCTCCAGGCTGGTCGGTCGCAGCCTGCGCGCCGTGGTCGACACCGTGGCCCTGGGGGAGAACACGATCGTGCTCGACTGCGACGTGCTCCAGGCCGACGGCGGCACCCGCACCGCGGCGATCACCGGCGCGTATGTCGCGCTGGCCGACGCCCTGGAGACCGGCCGCAGCCGCGGCTCGATCCTGGCCTCGGCGCAGCCGCTGTCCGGGTCGGTGGCCGCAGTCAGCGTCGGGGTGGTCGGCGGGGTGCCCGTGCTCGACCTGGACTACCCCGAGGACGTCGGCGCCGACACGGACATGAACGTCGTGATGACCGGCGACGGCCGCTTCGTCGAGGTGCAGGGCACCGCCGAGGGAGACCCGTTCGACCGGGTCCTGCTCGGCGGGCTGCTCGACCTGGCTACCGCGGGCTGCGCGGAGCTGAGCCGGCTGCAGGCGCTGGCGCTGGGCCGATGACCCGGGTCGTGCTGGCGACCCGGAACCCGCACAAGGTGGCCGAGCTGCGGCAGATCCTGGCCGATGTGGCTGCCGACCTCGGGCTGGACATCGTCGGGTTGGACCAGTACCCCGACCTGCCGGAGGTCGTCGAGACCGGGGTGACCTACCTGGCGAACGCGACCCTGAAGGCCGTGGCCGTCGCCGAGGCGACCGGGCTGCCGGCACTGGCGGACGACTCCGGCCTGGCGGTGGACGTCCTCGGCGGCGCTCCGGGGGTGTTCAGCGCCCGATGGTCCGGCGGGAGGGGGGATCGGGCCAACCTGGAGCTGCTGCTCGCCCAGCTCGGCGACGTTCCCGACGAACACCGCGGTGCCTCGTTCGTCTGCGCGGCCGTGCTGGCGGTCCCGGGCGGGCCGGTGGTGGAGCGGGAGGGACGGGTGACGGGGCGTCTCACCCGGGAACCGCGCGGCAGCAACGGGTTCGGCTACGACCCGATCCTGCAGGTCGAGGGCGACACCCGGACCCTGGCGGAGTTCGACTCTGCCGAGAAGCACGCGATCTCCCACCGCGGGCGGGCCTTCCGGGCCCTGGCCGAGGACCTGCGCAGAGTGCTGGGTCAGCGCCCGGCGGAGGCGTAAGCCGACCGTAACCGGCAAGGCCGGACGGCGCGGCATACGGCGTGTGATCCTGGACCGGTGAAGCGCTGGGGTGTGGCCGCCCTCGTCGGTGTGCTGGCCGGTGCGGCCAGCCTGGGTGTGGCCGTCCTGCTCGCCGGGGTCGCGGAGTGGCTGGGGTCGGCCGGCGGCCAGCCGTCGCCGGTGATCGCCGTGGGTGGCGCGTTCGTCGACCGCAGTCCTGCGTGGCTGAAGGACTTCGCCGTCGCCACCTTCGGGACCAACGACAAGCAGGCCTTGTTCGTGGGCATGGCGGTGGTGCTCACCGCCCTGTTCGCCGGCCTCGGCGTCGTGGCGGGCCGGCGGCGGACTGCGGGGCTGCTCGGGTTCGCCGGGGTGGGGGCCGTCGGCGCCGCCGCGGTGCTGACCCGTCCCGGCGCCCGGGTGTTGGACGCGCTGCCGACCCTGGTCGGGACCGTGTTCGGGCTGTGGGTGCTGACCCGGCTGCTGGGCTTGCGGCGCCGGGCGACGGACGGAGGCGCGTTCGAGCGCCGGCGCTTCCTCATGGGCAGCGCCGGAGCCGCCGCGCTGGCGGCGGCCACCGCGGCGGCCGGGCAAGGACTCGGCGGCCGGGCCGGCCAGGTCGCCGCGTCCCGAGCCGCGGTGACGGTGCCGGAGGTGACCGAGCCGGTCGCCGTACCGCAGGGCGCGTCCATCGCGGTCGAGGGGCTGACCCCGTTCGTCGTGCCCAACGAGCAGTTCTACCGGATCGACACGGCGCTCGCCGTGCCGCAGATGGACACCGCGGGCTGGAAGCTGCGGGTGCACGGCATGGTCGAGCGCGAGGTCACCATCGACTGGGGCGACCTGACCGCCAAGAAGATGACCCAGGCGATGGTGACCCTGACCTGCGTGTCCAACGAGGTGGGCGGCGACCTGGCCGGCAACGCCGTGTGGACCGGATGGCCCATCCGCGAACTGCTGGCCCTGGCCGGGCCGAAGCCCGGCGCCGACATGGTGCTGTCGCAGAGCATCGACGGGTTCACCGCCGGGACGCCGCTGGAGGTGCTCACCGACGACCGCAACGCGCTGCTGGCGATAGGGATGAACGGCGAGCCGTTGCCGGTCGAGCACGGGTTCCCGGTGCGGATGGTCGTGCCGGGCCTGTACGGGTACGTCTCGGCCACGAAGTGGGTGGTCGACCTGAAGGTCACCCGGTATGCCGATGACCTCGCCTACTGGACGCCGCGTGGCTGGTCCCCGCGCGGCCCGATCAAGACCGCGTCGCGCATCGACGTGCCGCGAAGCGGCGACCAGGTCAAGGCTGGCCGGGTAGCGGTCGCCGGTGTCGCCTGGGCCCAGCACCGCGGCATCCAGGCCGTCGAGGTGCAGGTCGACGACGGGCAGTGGCAGCAGGCGACGCTCGCGGCCGAGCCCACGGTGGACGCCTGGCGGCAGTGGGTGCTGCCCTGGCAGGCAAGCCGCGGCAGCCACACCATCACCGTCCGCGCCACCGACGGGACCGGGAAGTTGCAGGACTCGCGGGTCGCGCCGCCGGCCCCGGACGGCGCCACCGGCTGGCACACCGTCACCGTCACCGTCAGCTGAGAGCGATCGGCGCCCCCGGTCCCGCGGCCCAGGGGGGCGTCCAGCGTCTCGACTTCATACATCCACACGATCTTGGGCCGAATCGGCCGCAAGCAACGACATGCAGCCCTAAAATTCGATCAGATCGCCACAGGGGCGACTCGTCGACCCAGGGGGACCTGTGCGTTCTGTTCGTGTGCGGGCTGTCGTCCTGCCACTGCTCGTTGCGACAGTGGCGGCGCTCATCGGCCCGGTGCCCCGGGCGTTCGCTGCTGACTTGGGGGTGCTCACCTACGACACCGTGTCGCGCTCCGGGCCGGGCGCGGCGTTCACCCGCAGCACGGCGGACCACCGGGTGCTGGGCGCCAGCGTCATGACCGACGGCAGCCTGGTCATCACCGACGACGAGCAGTACGCACTCCCGATGTACCTCAGGCTGGCCGCCGGGGCTCGCCCGGAGCCGGGGGCCGCCTACCAACTGGGCAGCGGCTCGACCGGGAACCGGATCACCGGGGTCTGTCAGAGCCCCGGCAGTGGCTTGTTGCAGGTTGACGCCGTCGAGTACGCCGGCACACAGGTCACCCTGCTGGCCGCGTCCTTCGGCATGTGGTGCGACAACGGCAGCCTGACCCGATGGTTCAGTGGCTCGATCCGGATCGGCACGACCGCCCCCGCCGGCACGGTCCGCCCCCGGCCGGTCGCTGCCCCGGCCACCGGCCGCTCGAGGACCAGTGCGGTGACGGCGGTCTTCGCCAACACGGGGGCGGTCGGCACGGCGACCCTGGGTCAGGCCGCGCTCGATCCGGCCGTGCCCGGCGCAGCCGACTTCACCATCACCAGCGACCGGTGCACGGGCCGGACGCTGGCGCCGGGGGATTCGTGCGTGGTGGACCTCGCCTTCCAGCGCAGCACCGGCGGTACCTCCAGCGCGCTGCTCGCCGTGCCGGATGCCCGGGCCGACGGGGGCCGCCTGGTTGCCCCGGTGTCCGGCACCGCGGTGGCGGCGCCCAATGCCCCCCTCGACGTTCGGACCTACCCGATTCGGGGAGCAGTGGGCATCACCTGGAGCCCACCCGAGACCGGCTGGCTGCCGGCCGCGTACCACGTCCAGCGCGAGCAGGCGGGGCAGTGGGCGGACGTCTCCGGGCCGCTGCCGTCGACCGACCGGTCCTTCGCCGACGGCACGCTGGCCGCCGGCGACATGGCGACCTACCGGGTCGTGGGGGAGAACCTGGACGGCCTCGGCACGCCCAGCACCAGCGTCACCGGCACGCGCCCCGAGCGGGATCCGCAGCTCGGAGCTATCGACGCGATCACCGTCGACGCCGACCTCGGCGGGCGGCAGCCCTACCCGGGCGTCGTCGACACGGTCACCACAGACGTCAGCGCCCGCGGCCCCGCGGACGCGGTCAACGGCTACTGGACCCGCGGTCTGACCGGGCCCGGTGTGAGCATCTCGCTGCCCAGGCTGCTGCCGGGGCCGGGCACCTACCCGGTAGACGGCGAGGCGAGCTCCGCGGCATACGGCTTCTCGGTCCCGATGAGCGGCCCGAGCTGCAACACCCCGGTCGGCGTCCTGACCGTGCAGGAGATCGCGTTCACGCCCACCCAGCAGCTGGACACGCTCGCGGCAAGCTACCGGCTGGCCTGCCCGGACGGCCTGCCCGTCTACGGGGAGCTGCGCTGGCGAAGCACCGTCCCGTTCGCGGCGTTGACCCTCAGCCCGCCCACCCGGGACCTCGGCCGCTCGCCCGTGGGTGAGCAGCCGGCACCGGCCCGCGTCTCGGTGACCAACAGCGGCAGCGTCGCGCAAGACCTCGGCCCGCGCCGCGTCATCGGCGACACGGCCGGCGACTGGACCGTCGTCGCGGACACCTGCCCGGACAGCCTGCCCGCGGGGGAGTCGTGCACGGTGGACCTGGCCGCCCGGCCCTCGGTCAGCGGCGCCCACAGCGTCCGGCTGTCGGTCCCGGACGGGACCGCCCGCGGCGCACACCACGCCCAGCTGACTGTCACCGGCACCTCCCTGCCCTCGCCCGCCACGAACGTCCGGGCGCTGCGGCTGCCGACCGGCGGGGTCGACCTGACCTGGGACGAGCCGGCCGACCGCGGCGGCACCGGTGCCGTCCGGTATGTCGTGCACCGGCACTCCGCCTCGGGTGAGACGACCACCGACGTCGACCTGGACCCGACACCGTCGTGGATCGATCTCGACGCACCCGCCGATGCGACGTATGCCGTGTCCCTGGTCAACGAGATCGGCGAGGGAGCCGCCGGCACACCGGTGACACCCACAACCTCACCCGAGTCCTTGTACGTGACCTCCGCGCCCGGCTTCGGCAGTTCGTACCGGCTCGGCGTGATCGCCAGCCCCGGCGGGTCCCAGGCCGTGCCCACAGCCCCTCGGGGCGAGCAGACCGGCACCACCTGGGGGCTGGCGATCTCCCCCGACGGGCGCAGCCTGCTCACGACGCAGTCCGCGGCGGGCGGGTACGTGCTGTGGCGTGAGGCGGTCGACCGGTCCACCCCACCGGTCAAGCTGTGGTCGAACCCCCAGCGGCTCGGTCGGCCGGCGTGGTCGCCGGACGGCACCCGGATCGCGGTCGCCGGCAAGGACCCGATCTCCGGGCGGGACATGCTGCACATCCTGCCCGCCGCCGGCGGCGCTCCGACCCTGGTCGTGCCGGGCCTGGACATGCCGGCCTGGATGCCCGACTCACGGACACTGCTGGCCCGCGACACGACGCTGCAGGTGCCCCCGCTGGTCCGGGTCGACGCGTCCACCGGCACGCGGCTGGGCAACCTCGCCGGTGCAGACGGCGCGGAACTGCCGACCGTCTCCCCGGACGGGCGGTGGGTCGCGTTCCGGCGCTACACCGGCGGCCCGGCCGGCACGTTCCTGTTGCCCGTCGGTGGCGGCACTGCCCAACAGGTCACCGGCCTGGCTGCGGTGTCGGACCTGTCCTGGCGGCCCGACGGCCGGACCCTTGCTCTCGTGCTAAAGCCTCCCTACGGCACTTGGGGGATCTCCCTGGTCGACGTGGATCGCTCGGGGGTCGCCGGCGAACTCACGCCGCTCACCCTGCGCCGCTTCACCCTCATCGACCTGGTCGCCTGGGCGGGCGCGCGGGTGTCCCTCGCTCCGAGCCCAGCGCTGACCGGCCCGGTGGCCAGCTTCACCCTCGACGCCTCGGCGCTGCCGGCGGGAAGCACGCTGACCTGCGCGGTCGACGACGGGGCCACAGTCGCGTGCGGATCCGAGTACCGCTCACCGGCCCTGGCCTCGGGGCCGCACATCCTGCGGGTCACGTCGGTGCAGCCCGGCGGCCGGGTCACCGTCGCGGCCCGGGCGTTCGCCACCGACGCCACAGCGCCCGCGGTCTGGCTGACGTCGCCGACGGTCGCCGTCACCACGGCAGCCACCGCGACGGCGTCGTATGCCGCAACCGACACCGCCGGGGTCGCGTCATACGACCTGCGGTACCGGCGGGCCGGCACGAACGGCGTCTTCGGCGGGTACACGCAGCCGGTCAGCGGAACCCGCGCCACCAGCGCCCAGGTTGCCCTCGCCGCCGGCTACCAGTCCTGCATCTCGGTCCGCGCCCGGGACACCCTCGGCAACGTCTCGGGCTGGTCGGCCGAGCGGTGCGTCAGCAGGCCGCTGGACGATCGGAGCCTCGGTGCCGCGACGACCGGCTGGACCCGGAGCACGAGCAGCGCCTTCTACCTCGGCACGGCCACCTGGACGACGCGCACCGGCGCGGCCCTGGCCATCTCCGGCGCCCGAGCCCGCCAGGTCTACGTCTTGGCTACGACCTGCTCCACCTGCGGGTCGCTCGCGGTCTACCTGGGCGCCACCCGGGTCGGCAGCATCTCGCTGTATGCCGCCCAGACCCACAACCAGGCGCTGGTCGCCTTGCCGGCCACCGCCTCGTTGGCCGGGACCCTGAAGCTGGTCACCACCTCGCCCACGGGCCGCCTGGTCCGGATCGACGGGGTGGCGCTGCGCGCCGGCTGAGGCGGGGGGCATGCTCATGGTGCGGAAGAAGGGAGTCGAACCCTCACGCCCGAAGGCACAGGAACCTAAATCCTGCGTGTCTGCCGTTCCACCACTTCCGCGTGGCGTGCACGCTACCCGGGTGACCGGCCCGCGCCGCCGGTCCGAGCCTGCCCGCTCAGCCCAGTCCGAGCTCCTTGCTCAGCCCGGCGACGTGCCCGGTCGCCTTGATGTTGTACTTGGCCAGCGCGACCTCGCCGGCCTCGTCGACCACGACGGTGGAGCGGATGACGCCAGTCGTCTTCTTGCCGTAGAGCATCTTCTCGCCGTACGCCCCGTAGGCGTCCAGCACCGCCTTGTCCGGGTCGGACAGCAGCGGGTAGGTGAGCGACTCCTTGTCGGCGAACTTGCGCAGCCTCGCCGGCGCGTCCGGGCTGACGCCCACGACGTCGTACCCGGCCGCCTGCAGCCGCGGGATGGAGTCGCGGAAGTCGCACGCCTCGGTGGTGCAGCCGGGGGTCATCGCGGCCGGGTAGAAGAAGACGATGAGCTTGCGACCGGCATAGTCACCCAGGGACACCGGCCGGCCGTCCTGGTCGTGCAGCGTGAACGTGGGCGCGGGGTTACCGGCGTCGAGACGAGGCATGCGCACAGTCTGCGTTAGGGTCGGACGTCGTCACACGCCACCCCCGCGCCGACCACCAGCCCAACCACCGGGAGCCCGCCATGACTGAGGACAGCAAGTCGGTCGACGAGCTCGAGTCCGACATCGCCACCACGCGCACCCACCTCGCCGGGACGATCGACGAGCTCACCACGCGCGCCCAGCCGAAGGAGATCGCCCGCCGCCAGCTCGCCTCGACCAAGGCCAGCCTGGACCGGGCCACCCGCACCGAGGACGGTGACCTGCGGGTGGAGCGCCTCGCGGCGGTAGCGGCCGCAGTGCTGGCCGTGGTCGCCGCGGTGGTGCTGCTGGCCCGCCGCAACCGTGACTGAGGACGCGGTCCCGGCTGAAGGCCGGCTGCCCATCCGGATGCTGCACGACCGGGTGCTGGTCAGCCTCGACGGCGAGGCGGGCGAGCGGCATACCGGTGGGGGGCTGCTGATCCCGGCGACTGCCAGCCTGGGCAAGCGGCTGTCCTGGGCGACCGTGGTGGCCGTCGGTCCGAACGCCCGCCAGGTCAAGGTGGAGGACCGCGTCCTGTTCGACGCGGACGACCGGGCCGAGGTCGAGCTGCAGGGCAAGACGTTGATCCTGTTGCGGGAGAAGGACATCCACGCCGTGGCGGTAGCGCTGACCGCCGACGCCCGCCAGCCTGGTCTGTACCTCTAGGCGGTGCGCGGCCCCACCCTCTTCGAGCTGGTCCGCCGGAACCGGGCGATCCGGGACGACCCGGTCGCCTTCCTGGCCGAGTGCGCACTGCGCTACGGCGACGTCGTCGCCCTGCCCAGCCTCGGGCCGCCGGTCCTGCTGCTCAACGACCCGCAGGAGGCCGCCCGGATCCTCCGCTCGGCGGGCTGGACCAAGAACACCGTGCAGTATGCCGCGCTGGCGGCGGTCACCGGGTCGGGCCTGCTCGCCGCCTCCGATGACGGCTGGCTGGCCCGCCGGCGTACGGCCCAGCCCGCGTTCCACCAGGCCCGGCTGGGCGGGCTGACCGAGGTGGTCCGTGAGGCGGCCCGGACCGAGGTCGCCGGGTGGGACCGCCGCGGGCCGGGACCGTGGCGAGTCGACGTGGTTGACCTGGGCAGCCGGCTCAGCCTGGACGTCATCGGTCGGACCCTGTTCGGCGCGGACCTGGCCGGGCAGGCCGACCGGCTGGTCCGAGCCACCCAGGCGGCGGCTCGGCTGGTCGTGGAGGGCGGGTGGTCGGTGGTGCTGCCGGGGTCCGTGCCGACACCGGCGCGGCGGGCCCGCGCCCGGGCGGTGGCCGAGCTGGACGCGGTGAGCGCCGACCTCATCGGCCGCCGCCGCCGCCGCGGGGTCGGCCCGCACGATGGTGACCTGCTCGGCGTGCTGCTCGCCGCGGGGTGGCCGGACTCCATGGTGCGCGACGAGCTGGTCACCATGGTGGTCGCCGGCCACGAGACGGTGGCCGTGGCCTTGGCCTGGACGCTCATGCTGCTCGCCGAGGAACCGAGCGCCCAGCGCCGCCTGGGCCAGGACAGCGGGTGGGCCAGGGCGTGCGTGGACGAGGCGCTGCGGCTCTACCCGCCGGGGTGGGTCCTGTCCCGCCGTAGCCGCCAGGCGACCACGGTTGCAGGCCGACGGGTCCCGGCAGGGACGGTGGTCATCGTCAGCCCGTGGGTGTTGCACCGCGACCCGCGGGCCTGGCCCGATCCGACGGCGTTCCGACCGGTTCGGTTCGCCGACGCGACGGCCAGGCACACGACATACCTGCCGTTCGGTCTGGGACCGCGCCAGTGCATCGGGCGCGACTTCGCCCTCGTGCAGCTGACCGTGCTGGTGGCGGAGCTGCTCCGCGACCACCAGGCCGAGCTGCCGACCGGGTTCGCGCGGCCACGGCTGGACGCGTTCGCCACGCTGCACCCGCGCGGCGGGATGGACCTGCTGGTCAGCCGACGCGCTGCGACGCGCTGACGAACGCCGCCACGCACTGCCGGACGTCGGCCTCGGAGTGCGCTGCGGACAGCTGCACCCGGATCCGGGCCCTTCCCCGTGGCACGACCGGGTAGGAGAACGCGACGACATAGACGCCGTCGTCGAGCATGGCCTCGGCCACCTGGGCCGCTCGGCGGGCGCCGTCGTCGCCGGGAAACATGACCGGGGTGATGGGGTGGCTGCCGGGAAGCAGCTCGAAGCCCGCCTTCGTCATCAGCGCCCGGAACAGCGTGGTGTTGGCGGTGAGCCGGGCCCGCTGTTCCGCCGACGCGGCCGCCAGCTCGATCGCGGCCAGCGACCCCGCGCAGACCGACGGCGCTACCGCGTTGGAGAACAGGTAGGGCCGGGCCCGCTGCCGGAGCAGGTCGACGACCTCCCGGTGCGCGCTGACGTACCCGCCGGATGCGCCGCCCAGCGCCTTGCCCAGCGTGCCGGTGAGAATGTCCACGCGGTCCCTGACGCCGAACAGCTCCGGGGTGCCGCCGCCGCCCTCGCCGACGAACCCGGCCGCGTGCGAGTCGTCGACCAGGACCAGAGCGTCATACCGCTCGGCGAGGTCGCAGATCCGGTCCAGCGGGGCGTAGGAGCCGTCCATCGAGAACACCCCGTCGGTGACGACCACCCGGCGCCGGGCCCCGGCCACGGAGCGCAGCTGAGCCTCGAGGTCGGCCATGTCGGCGTTGCGGTAGCGCAGCCGCCGCGCCTTGCACAGCCGGATCCCGTCGATCAGCGAGGCGTGGTTCAGCTCGTCGGAGATGACGGCGTCCTCCGCCCCGAACAGCGCCTCGAAGACGCCGCCGTTCGCGTCGTAGCAGGAGGAGAACAGGATCGTCGCCTCGGTGCCGAGGAACGCCGACAGCCGGTCCTCCAGGGCGGTGTGCAGCGTCTGGGTGCCGCAGATGAACCGCACACTGGCCATCCCGAAACCCCACTGGCGCAACGCTTCCGCGGCGGCCGCGACGACCGTGGGGTGGTTGGCCAGGCCGAGGTAGTTGTTCGCGCAGAAGTTCAGCGCCTGCGCCTTCGCGGTGGTGATGTGCGCGGACTGGGGCGAGGTCAGCTCGCGCTCGCGCTTGGTGAGCCCGGCCGCCTCGATCTCGGCCAGCGCGGTGAGCAGCTGTTCGCGGAAGGTGCCGTACACGTGTCCTCCTCAGACGGCGGTCAGGTCCAGTCCAGCAGCACCTTGCCGCACGCTCCCGACCGGGCGGTGGCGAACGCCTCGGCCCACTGCTGCGCCGGGAACCGGTGGGTGATCGTCGACATCACGGCGTCCCGCAACGTCGGGGAGCTGAGCAGCATGGCGCTGGCGGAGTACCACGTGTCATACATCTCTCGCCCGTAGATGCCCTTGATCGTGATCATGTGGGTGATCACCTTGGCCCAGTCGACGGGGAACGGGTCCTTGGGCAGCCCGAGCATCGCCACCCGCGCCCCGTGGTTGAGGTTGGCCAGCATCTCGGTCAGCGCCGCCGGGCTCCCCGACATCTCCAACCCCACGTCGAAGCCCTCGCGCATGCCGAGCTCGCGCTGGGCGTCGCGCAGCCGGGTCCGGCCCACGTTCACCGTGAAGTCCGCCCCGGCCTTGGCCGCCAGCCCCAGCCGGTAGTCGCTCAGGTCGGTGACCACCACGTGCCGGGCGCCCACGTGCCGGGCGATCGCCGCCGCCATCACCCCGATCGGCCCGGCGCCTGTGACCAGGACGTCCTCCCCGGCGAGGGGAAACGACAGGGTCGTGTGCACGGCGTTGCCGAGCGGGTCGAACACCGCGCCCAGGTCGGGGTCGAGGTCGTCGGGCTGGACCCACACGTTGCCCGCCGGGATCACCACCAGGTCCGCGAACGCCCCGTCCCGGTTCACCCCGACACTGCTGGTGCGGATGCAGACGTGGCGCCGCCCGGCGCGGCAGTTGCGGCAGGTGCCGCAGACCACGTGGCCCTCCCCGGACGCCTTCGCCCCGACCGCGACCTCGGTTACCTCGGCGCCCACCTCGACGACCTGGCCGAAGAACTCGTGTCCGATGACCAGCGGCGGCCGCACCACCGACGCGGCCCAGTCGTCCCAGCCCTCCAGGTGCAGGTCGGTGCCGCAGATCCCGGCCCGTTCGACCCGGATCTTCACCTCGTGCGGCCCGACAAGCGGCTCGGGCACCTCCACAAGCTCCAGTCCCGGACCGGTATGCCGTTTGGCCAGCGCCCGCACGAGACCTCCCGTTGTCGACGGCGCCGGCGCGCCCGCCGGCCCCGGCGCCGGTCCCGGCAGTCTGACACCGCCGGCGGGGGCTGGTCGACGCCGGGACGAGCGGAGCCGCTGTTAGCCGGGACGAGCGGAGCCGCTGTTGCCACCCCTGCGACGCACCGGAGGTGAACGCGGCCACGCCAGAGGCTTCGACTGCCGCGTCGGAGTGCGCCGCCAGGGACTCGAACCCCGAACCCGCTGATTAAGAGTCAGCTGCTCTGCCATTGAGCTAGCGGCGCGCGCGAGCCAGGGAGGGCTTGGCGCAACGACCGTGAAGGTTACCAGCCGGCCGGAGCCGCGGAGAAATCAGCTGCCCGGCGCGGCGATGCGCGACGAGCGCGACGGCACCGGCGAGGACCAGCAGGACCAGCAGGACCAGCCCCACGCTCAGCAGCCGACCGCCTCGGTGGTGGCCGGAGGCGGTGCGGTCGCACCGAGGCGCGTTCCGGCAGCCACGCGGATCGGTCTGGCAAGGCTGAGGATTCGCCGCATGGATTGCCACCAAACCGTCCCAAAACTCCCCTGCAGGTAAAGAGTCTTCGGGGGGGCCTTAAAAAGATGGCATCGGGCGCAGCCCGGCGCCGATCGGGACCGTACCGTGGTCCCATGGCCGCCCAGGACGTGACTCGCCGCAGCGGGCCGCGGGCCAGGACGGTCTGAAGGGGAGGGGCGTACTGCCGTCAGACGGATGCCACACGGGCGCAGTGCATCCGAAGGGCGAGCAGAGAGGGGTCGGCGGACCCCGGGACAGAACGGCCTTTGGCTTGGGGACAAAGGCCGTTCTGTCCGTTTTGCGCACACCGGGCCCGAGCCGCGGGCCCGCTGACCATCTGGGGTGCCTGGGTAGCACGTTCGGCAACTCCTCCCCGAAGACAAAGACCCTAGTCAATCGCATGAAGCGTGGGGTCTACGAGGTCTCGCGGCGTCCCCAGAGTAGCGCTCCGAGGGACGATCGGGGGCCGGTCGTGCGGACTGTCGAGACGGCTCAAACTTTTCTGAGCGCTGCTGAGGTGGACGCTCTCGTCGGCGACTACCTGGCCGGGATGGGCGTCCAGCAGCTCGCGGAGCAGTACGGAATCCACCGTGCCACGGTGTTCTCCCACCTCCGCCGACGGAACGTGCCGAGTCGTCGACCGGGGCTGGGCCTCGACGAGAAGGCGGAGGCCGTACGGCTGGCGCGGGCGGGTGTGTCGATGAAGGCGATCGGCCGCCGGATGGGCGTTGACCGCAAGGTAGTGCGGGCCGTGCTGGTCGAGGCTGGACTCATCGTGGATGACACTGGTCCGCGCCAGTCCTTCTCGCCGGACCCGATCTGACAGAATGAAAGCACTGAACTGAGCGAAGAGTGACCGTGGCAGCCCTGCGGGACATGCCCCACTCTGACGGAATTACGAGTGAGACTAAAGTGATGTGCTAGAGTCCTTCGTGACGACGAAGGAGGAGCCCAGTGGCTCAGCAGCACGACAGTGACGACTGGCGCAGCGAGTTCCAGCCAACAGAGCTCGCGGCACTCCGCGAAGGAATCCCGACCGCGATCCAGCGCAGTCAGGACCGCTCGGCCCGCGCTCAGGCAGCGTATGACGATCCCGATGGGGACCAAGACGTGTATGGCGCGGGCATGGCCCGTGGCGTGCAGAAGGAGCTCCGCGCACTTCTGTCCGACCTGTCCTCCTATCGGGAGGCAAAGGTCCCCACCACCCGACGGATGCTGACCTTCGTCGGCAACACGCTCATCTTCGCGCAACGGGTGGGCAAGCACATGCCGCGCAACTTTCGCCGTGTTCGACTCAGCTACTTGCCCGACTCGCGCCGTGAACTCCTCTCGAAGACGAGCAACGTCAAGTACTCGGACCCCGGGCTCTTCGACATCAATGACGTTCTCGAAGGAGATCAGCCTGCATCGCTTGAGGATGCGCTCAGCCACGTCGAACTGGCCGTGCCTCGCACTACGCTCTTCGTTCCGTACTACAGCAGTACGCCGCAGGGTGTGGGAACGGTCTACTTCGCACCCGCGCGACTGAACGGCCGGTACTTGGAGTTTGCAGACCCCGAGCGGCTCACCTATGAGCGCACGCCGTCCTCGGTCGATGCTCCGCGCACCATGTTGAAGCCTGTCGCGGGGTTCCACAGCGGCGACCGTCCGCGTACCTCGGTGAAGCTGCGCCAGCGGCGATCCGAGCAGGAAGGTAGCTGACCCATGCCGACGGCATACGAGGGCGACGCTGGCCTTGCGGCGGTCGCCAGGATGTTTGACCCAGCGCGGCTAGGCCAGGCTCGTCGAATCAGCAAGATGTCCAAGGCTGACCTTCATCGCAAGGTGGGCGTGTCCGCCGCAGCGATCGGGCAGTACGAGCGCGGAGAGGTGCGTCCCCGCGCAGAGACGGTCGCTGCACTGGCCGCGGCGCTCGGTGTCCCGCCGGGCTTCTTCGCGCTCGGGCGTCCACGCGTCCAGGTGGACATCGCTGAAGCATCGTTCCGTCGACTCCGTTCAACGACTGTCACGCAACAGCAGCAAGCGACTGCTTATGTCGAGCAAGCCTGGGAACTCAGCTGCTACCTCGAAGGAAGCGTGGAGTTCCCGGAGCTGGACCTTCCGGCCTGGGCACGCGCTGATTCACTAGATGTGCCGGACCCTGCGACCGCAGCGCGAGCCATGCGCCAATTCTGGCTGCTCGGTTCCGGGCCGATCGAGCACCTCGTCTATCAGCTTGAACAGCACGGCATCTTGACGGTCTTTTTCTCCATGAAGGAAGATGCCGCGCTCGACGAGAAGAGCCGCATCGACGCCTTCTCAACCATCGCGCTGCCGCGTCCCATGATCGTGCTGACACCAGACAAGGCCAATGATGTGATGCGGCATCGGTTCTCCGCAGCTCACGAACTAGGGCACGTCGTCCTCCACCACGGTCGGCAGGGAACGGACAGCCAACTAGAACGGCAGGCGGACATGTTCGCGGCGGAGTTCCTCACTCCCCGAGATGTGATCCGTGATCAGTTGCCTCGACGCATGAACTTCAATCGGTACGAGGAACTTAGCCAGCTGTGGGGAGTCTCCATCAACTCACTGATCTTCCGGTCGCGGGAGCTTGACCTCATCTCCGAATCCACAGCCCGGCGCGCGTACATCACGCTGAATGGGATCACTCGGCGACCCTTGCCGGTTCACGACTATCCCGGCGAGCGGCCGGAGCTCCTCAAGTCCGCACTTCAACTGCTTGATGAGGCGGGTGTTCCGCTGACTCAGGTCGCGGAGGACCTCCAGATGACTCCTCGTCACATACGACGGCTAGCTGACATCGAGGATCCTCAGCCAAAGCTGACGCTGGCAAAGACCATCCGGACAACCGGAAGTAGTGGGACGAAGTCCCATCCGAGAAAGGCAAGACCATGACAGAGCCCAACAAGCGAGTAGTCCAGCGCCGAAGCGACGGCGACTGGGAGGTACGGAAGCCAGGAGCCGATCGCGCCAGCGGCGTTACATCGACACAGGCCGAAGGCATTCAGCGCGCCCGCACGATCCTCGGCAACGACGGAGGCGGCGAGCTACTGGTCCGTTCGCTCAAGGGGACGATCCGCGCACAAGACACGATCGCTCCTGGTGGCGACCCGAGGTCATCCAAGGGGTGATCGCGGCGCGCCTGTTGGGAGTCGCGTTCCTTGGATAAGCGAAGAAAGAAAGAGGCTCGACGTGGGACACCGGACCGAAGATGTATGGGCGACGCCGCACGTCGCGGGCAAGAACGTAGTCCGTCAGCTCCTGGTTCCGGCGTACGACAACGTCGACGTACTTGAGACCGATTCGGGCCTTGAAGTAGTGAACACGCCCTTCGGGCAGTGGCCTGTAGCTCGCGCCGCTGAGCTCCCAACTGAGGGGCCGCTTGCGGCTAGGCTTCCGGTCCGCCGATCAAAGAACGCCCAGATCAGATGGGAAGGTGGTCGAGAGCCGGTTCAAGCGAGCGACGTCATCCGATCCTTTGACGGTGCCATTGGATTCACCGCTCATG
Source organism: Dermatophilaceae bacterium (assembly GCA_035689185.1). Lineage (GTDB taxonomy): Bacteria > Actinomycetota > Actinomycetes > Actinomycetales > Dermatophilaceae > DASSLY01. Next base: position 62,688 of record DASSLY010000069.1, on the reverse strand, counting down.
ACCAGCCCCACAGCCTGAGGCGCCCGCAGATCGCGGCACTTCATTCCATCGTCGGTTATCAGTCCTCCGGCTTGTCCGAGCCTGGGATCGTCGTCATGCCGACCGGCACCGGCAAGACAGAGACCATGCTGGCGTGGCTGGTTGCGCAACGGCCCGAACGCGTACTCGTGGTTGTCCCCTCAACTGCGCTGCGCGATCAGATCGCTACGAAGTTTGAGACCCTGGGAATCCTTCAAATCGAGGGCATTGTCGACCGTGCCGCGCTACGCCCCAGGGTCGGACGGCTGGAGGGTCGGTTCGCCGATGATGCCGAAGCGAGAGCCTTTGTCGAAGCGGCGAACGTCGTCGTTGCGACCCCAAACGCGATCCACGCCAACGAGCCGGAGGTGCGTGAAGCCTTCTTCCAAGGCTTCACCCACCTACTCGTTGACGAGGCGCACCATGCTCCTGCTCGAACATGGACAGAGATCATCCGTGTGTTTGCTGACCGGCCCACGCTTCTGTTCACGGCGACACCGTTCCGTCGCGACGGCTTGACATTGCCAGGTCGTGTCATCTTCCGCTTCCCCCTACGTGAAGCTCAGACGGAGGGGTACTTCAGCACCATCGACTTCACCGCGGTGCTCGATCTGGACGATGACGATGAGGCATTGGCCGAGGCTGCAGTGACGCGGCTTCGTGAGGACCTGGCCGCCGGTCACGAGCACCTACTGCTGGCCCGTGTGGGAACGAAGACGAGGGCCGATGAAGTGCACGCGCTCTACTCGCGTCTCGCTCCCGAGTTCACGCCGAAGGTCATCTACGACTCGATGTCGGCACGCCGCAGAGCAGAGACGCTGAAGGCGATGCGAGACCGAACCACCCGTGTGATTGTCTGCGTCGACATGCTTGGCGAAGGGTTCGACCTACCGACCCTGAAGGTAGGCGCCTTCCACGATGCACACCGATCATTGAGCCCAATGGTGCAGCTCATCGGCCGTCTCGCCAGAACGTCCTCTCCACTCCCGATCGGTCGAGCGAGCGTTTTCGTGCGTCAAGACCCGCGCCAAGCACTCTCGCCCATGCGGTTCCTTCTCCGCGAGGACCCGGACTGGGACAAGGTGCTCAGCGACATCACCGAGCGTGCCACTGAGCGGGCAAACGAGGTCAGCGAGTTCGAGGCGTCATTCGTCGACAACCCTCCGGATGTGCCCGTTGGCCTCCTGGAGCCCAAGATGAGCGCCAAAGCATTCGCGATATCCACGATCGACTGGAATCCGCTCGCAGCGCGCGATATCTACGGGGACTCAGTGTTGGACGACCTCATCAGCGTGAACACCGAGAACACGATTGCATGGTTCGTGATTGAGACCATTGCAGACCTGCGCTGGGGAGACATACCGTCGCTTCGCGCGACCGACTACACACTTGTCGCCTTGTACCGCGATCGAGTCCAGAGCCTCCTCTACGTCCATTGTTCTGACACGAAGCACAGCCTCGACGACCTCGTCGAGGCTGTGCTTGGACACGAGCCGAGACCGGTCAACGGTTACGACACCTTCAAGGTCTTCTCGAAGCTCGACCGACTCATTCCCACCAACATCGGTCTTCTCGATGCTCGCGATCGTGACAAGCGATTCTCGATGCACGTCGGCAGTGACGTGGAAACTGCCCTGACCGAGGCCGAACGCACTCACAAGGCCAACACCCACGTCGCCGCCAAAGCCTTCGAAGAAGGTGACCGCGTGACCATCGCCGCGTCGCTCTCGGGAAGGTTCTGGTCCATGCGCACTGCGCCCAACTTCGCCGAGTGGCGAACCTGGTGTCAGCAGCAAGGCGCGAAGCTGCGTGACGGCAGCGTCGACATTCATTCGATCTTCCGCTCCATGATCATCCCGATCGACGTGAAGGAGCGACCCACGTTCCCGATCCTCGCGATGGAGTGGCCCTGGGACCTCTACCTGGGAAATGGCACATCCTCCAGACTCGGCTACAAGGACTCAAGTGTTCTGCTCACCGACGCTGAGTTCAGGATCGACGACTATGGCACCAGCGGCCCGCTCCGCTTCTCGATCATGACTCCCACCTGGGAGCTGGCCTATGAGGGACAGTTTGGCTCCCATGGCCTGCACTACAACGCAGTGGGCGACGACGCCGAGGTCGTCGGCTGGCGAGACGCGAGGACTCCCTTTTCCGCCTGGCTCAACAATCACAAGCCGACGCTCTTCCTGTCCGGAGATCGCATGGTGACGGGGGACGATCGGCTTCTGGCGCCGCGAACCGAGTTGCCTCCGTACCCGCGTGAACAGCTCCGAGCACTCGACTGGGTGGGCAATGGCGTTGACATTACGGTGGAATCGCAAGGGATCGAGCGCAAGACGAACTCCATTCAGGCCTACGTGTCCCGATACCTGTCGGAGAGCCGGATATTCGACGTCCTCATCGATGACGACCGCTCTGGAGAAGCTGCTGACCTCGTGGGCATCCGTGCTGAAAAGGGCGATCTGCACATCACGCTTGTACACTGCAAATACTCGTCGAAGCCCACTGCCGGCTCACGGCTCAATGACCTGTATGAGGTCTGTGGTCAGGCGATGCGAGGAGCACGGTGGCGCGACAACGGCGCCCTTCCGCTACTGGAACACCTGGACCGCCGCGCGAAGGCCTACACACGCAGAACCGGTCTCAGTCCGTTCGAAATCGGCGACCGAGAAGCACTCTTCCGAATCCGGCAGAAAGCGCCCCAACTATTCCCCCGCGTCTCGACTGTCATCGCCCAACCAGGCCTCAGCATCAAGGCATCCTCTGATGAACAACTCAGGCTGATCGCTGGCGCGGCGTCGTACGTGCAGAGCGTTACCAAAGGCACCCTCGACGTCTACGCATCTACGTAGCGGGCGCCCGTAGCTGATCGCGTCTGTGCGGGTGCCCGATTCTGTGACCGACCCGCGCGAGGGCTCGCCGCTCATGAGCGTGAGCCTTCACGAGCATCGCGAGGCTCACCGGGCCGATGGCCACCATCTTGAGAGCATTCCAGATGCAGATCAGAACGACGAGATGCAGCCATCCTGGTCCGCCGTTCTCGATGAGAGCGGTGGACCAGGAGGCGACGAGCAAGTAGGGCACGGCCAGGAGCATGGCGGGCAAGCCCCACTTCAGTCCTCTCCTGGAGCGGATCAGGTCGAGCACGATGTTGCTCGGCATGTATCGGCGAAGGTAGTAGCGGACCTCTGCGCTCGCTGTCCACAGTAGGCGGATCATGATGGTCTCCTCTCAACACGCGAGTGCGTCGTCGAGACGGTGCGTGGAGAGTGACCCGGAGGTCTGCCGCGAACGGCCCGAAGGTAAGGAGAAATCCGCCTCGCCTCCAACGTTACGCCGCGATAGCGGCATTCGGAAGGGTCAGAAGCTGCGCCCTGCCTGGGGCTGAATCCGCGTGGCGCGGCGGCTACCTACCTCAGTCGGATGGTGCGCATCGGTGGCGAGATGGAGCGCCTCGTCGCAGGCGACTCTTGCCCGCGCGTGGTCGATCTTCTGCGAGGCCGAGTCGGGCGGGGCGCCGAGAGGTGCGTCGTCGGCGATGCGGTAGCGGTCTCGGTAGGCGGCGACCACTCGCGCGGCCTTTCGCCACCTCGTGACCTGCTGACGGTCGCGGGGCGTCGCGCCGAGCGCCTTGGTCCAGGGCGCTGCCTCAGTCAGTGCGGTGTCGATTACGGCGTCGGCGCGTGCCTCGATCAGTGCCTCTCGCTCGTCGAGCGCTGCTCGCATCTGGGCATCGGTCACGCCGTGTGCCTGCGGAACGATGCCGGCGATGAGGCGCGGTGGCTTGCGAGTCCGCCCGGATCCGGCGGGGCGGGCGGTTGCTCGCTCGACGCGGTAGTGGAGGACTGCAGCGATGTCGTCGGCGTCGCCGAACCCGCGGGCTGCGACGAGACGCGGCAGAAGCGCGCCGACGTCGTGGTTGTTGGCTTCGGCGCGGCGGAGTTCGGCGGCGAGTGGGCCGAACGCCTCGGAGTCGATGGCGCTGTCTGCTTGTTCGTCGGTGAGTCCAGAACCACGGACGAGGGTGGCCCAACGGTCGTGCTGGGCCGCAGCCGCGATGGTTTCGTACTCGGCTGCGAGCTGGGTGATCGAGCCCCACTGTTCCTGCTCGGCGGCGATGGTCTCGTGCGCCGATAGCTCGGCTCCGCTGTGTTGCAGAACGCCATAGAGCACGCTTCGCGCGGTGGCGTCGGGATCGTCGCCGGGGTGAGGCTGTGCATGGTCGTTGGCGCGGTCCAGGGTGACGTAGGCGTGGTTCGAGTGCCGTCCTCGGGTCATCGCGACGTAGAAGTTCTCTCTGGTCGAGGTCGGCTCGACACGCACGTGCGCCGTGTCCGTGGTGACGCCTTGGGCGCGGTAGGCGGAAACTGCGTAGCCGAGATCGACGTGCTCGGCCACGTACGCCGCCGGGAGAAGGATGCTCCCGCCGAACCTGCGCCCTCGGTTGCGGACCGCGATAGTCCCGTCATCGCCGACACCGGTGCCGGACCCGTAGTCGCGGGCGATGGTGATGGTCCCGTCCTCACCGACGGCGGTGATGATCCAGACGTCGCCGTTGCGCACCCAGTCCCGCCCCATGATGGTGTGGAGCTTCCGGTCGTTCTTTCGGGTGATGATCGTGTCTCCGACGCCAGCGGCCGTTCCGTCGTGCAGCTCGACCTCGCGGTCGGGACTCAGCGAGCCGTTGAGGATCAGGTCGGCCCGGGCTCGACGGTTGAGAGCGGTCACCTCCTCGCGGGTCTCAGCGATCAGCACCGACACCAGGCCCGCATCGCGGTCGGCGCGCCAGGCGCTGTAGGCGGCATCCGACATGGTCTCTGAGTCGCCATCGTCGATGCGCTGATGCGCGAGGTAAGCGTCGATGGCATGGGTGCGTCCGTGGCGGAGGCCGAGTGAGGCGCTCTTCTCCCAGCTGTGGGTGAAGCGGTGGACGTCGACCAGTTCGGGGGTGTCGTGCCGGTCTCGGGCGATCATCGCGAACGCGCCGCCGGAGTCCACGGATTGCAGCTGGGCGTAGTCGCCGACCAGCAGCACCTTCGCTCCAGCCCTCTGAGCGAGGTGCGTGATGCGGTCGAGCGAGAGGGTGCCCGCCAGTGAAGCCTCGTCAAAGATGACGAGCTGACCTGCCTCGAAGGTGGTGCCGTGCAGGAGGTGGTTCTGCCACCACTTCGCGGTGTTCTCGGTCGCGATCCTCAGTTCGTCGGCGAGCACTTGGGCGGCGACGGCCGATGGCGCGAGACCGACGACGGAACCGGCGCCATGCTCGGTCTCCCAGGCCCGGAGGAGAGCGTTCATGGCGGTGGTCTTGCCCGCGCCGGCGGGACCGACTAGCACGTCAACCATCCGCCCTGACACGGCGATCCGCGTCAAGGCGTCGGCTTGGTCGTCGCCGAGCATCCGACCGTCCGCATCGGGTCTGTGCGCGATCCGCTCGACCGTGGTCAGCGTCACCGTGGGGCCGGTGAGCAAGCTGGCGCGTTCGAGCAGTCTGTCCTCGGCCGCCAGCTGGGTCTCCGAGGTGAACACTGTCGACGTCTTCGGGCGGAACACCGAGGTGCCGTCCGGTCTGCGGAAGACGACGGGTGAGGTGGCCAGCTCAGGCGGCGTCAGCCGGAGCGAGGCGAGCTCGGCGGCGTCGGAGACCATCGCGACGATGGCTTCTCGATCCTGCATGGTGGCGAACCGCCAGACCATCGTCTGCCTGGATGCCTCGGCCATGAGGTTCCACCGGCGCCACGTCGAGCGTTTCTCGCCGACTATCTCCACGACCGAACGGCCGAGTTCGCCGATCACGGCGAGTGGAACGTCGTCGGCGCGCAGGAGCAGTGGCTTGTCGTTGTCGGCGAGGTCGCGCGCCCACATCGTCGCGTCCTGGCCCAGCGTCTTGGTCGCGCGAGTTCGCCACTCCGAGGTGAGGTCGGCCAGGGATCGGACCTGCTTCTCGGGCCGGGTGCTCAGCGTGGCTTGGGCCCGCAGCTTCATGATCGCCGCCGGCGTCGGACGCCGCCCATGCTTGGCGACGTATTCGGCGATGAGGGTGTCAGTCTCGGCGTCGATATGGCGTGCACGGGTGGAGAACTCCGCGATCAGCTGCTCCGGTACCCCGGCGATCGTCCAGGCTGGGTTGCGGTCGCGCCCCATCTCGCGGGCCTCCCATGCCACGCCGAAGGTGCGGGTCATGTGGTCAGCGAACACGGCTTCGTGCATCTCGGAGAGGGCGACGACGGCGGCGTGCATCGGCCGGCCGTCCAGCGAGCGCCACCTGCCGTCGAGGACGGTCTTGACCTTGTTGCTGATGACGACATGCGTATGGAGGTGGGGGTCACCGGCGCGGGAGTCGAAGTGATCGAACGCCGTGGCGACCAGCCCGGTGACGTCGACCTGTGCAACCGCGCCGTCACCGGCGGTTGCGCCGGTACGGGTGGCTGCAACCTCGCGTTCCATGAACGCAACCACCTCCGCAACGGCCCGATGGTGCGCCTCACCAATCAGCGCCTGCACCCCTGCGTCACCAACCGCCCACAACACCGACGCGGACTTCGGGATCGAGAACGTGAAGTCGAACCCCGCCACCGCACGTCTCCTTCCGCGCGCGGTCTCCTCCGCTACGATCTGCGCGACAGCTTCGCCCTTCACTCCAGGCATCAACGAAGGATCAAGGTCGGCTATCCGGGACTCGATCCGTTCCACCGGAGTCCTGTAGACCGGGAATGCCAAGCCGAGCGGATCGCCGGTGATCGGATCGCGGCCCATTCCCATCAGGAGTTGGAGTTGCGGCTCTGAGACGCGACCACCGGCCGTCAGCTCCCCGCGGCCAAGGGAAGTGACTCCGGTGCCGAGCCAGCGGCCGGGCGGGGTGCCGGCTGCCGCGTAGTAGCGCGTCAGGGGCGTTGACAGCGGCCTCTCGCCGTCGGCGGCCGCGATCGTCTTGAGCAGGTACTTATAGCCGTCACCTGCCGACATCACACGCATCGAAACCGTCATGCCCACCTCCCGGTCCTGCCGGACAGGTGAGCACCCGCCTCCGGTGACGTCTGCTGCCACGACGCGCCCCTTCCCCTCGACCTGCAAGAGGCGTGTGGGCTCAGCAGGGCGGTCGAAGCTGCGGCCACAGACGGAGGGCTTCAGCGGCGGTCTCGATGGGGCGTCGGCCTAAGTGGCGCAGGTCGGTGAGTGCGCGCGGTGGGCGCGTGTCGGGATCGTGCACCTGGCAGGTGACAAGCTCGGCGTTCGGCCTCGGCGAGGAGCGCATGTCGAGGACGACCGTCAGCCGCAGCGCTCTTCGTGCGCGAGCCCAACGCCAGCGGCGAATCACGACTCAAGCATCGGGTCGTGGTCAAGGGCTACGGTGGGCTCGACCTCGCCGTCAAACACGTCGTCAACGCCAGAACGGCGTGGTTCTCCGAACTCAATGAGCCCGTCGCCCGTGTCTCTCCCGCCACTGTGCCGGACGCGCCGAACCTTCGCAACTGTCAGAACCCGTACAGATGCTGCCTTGCATTGAAGGCCGCCGGTCCACCCTCAAGGATCGACTCAGCCAGCGTACGGATGAGGGCGTCGTCAAGCGACCCAATGCCGCCATCCGTCGGCTTGCCGTTTCGACCGCTGCCTTCCAATGCGACGATCAACTCCGCATCGCCGAGGACGGGGACGTTGGCGTTGTGCGTGCTCGCGATGATCTGGCGCTTGCCCTTGAGCTCGCGGAGATTCTTGACGATGCCGTCATAGACGAAGCGGTTGTCGAGATCGTCCTCTGGTTGGTCAATGACGAGTGGCGCACGCGACGCCCCGAGGAGAAGCAACAGCAGGGCGGTGGCCCGCTGCCCCTTCGACAGGTCGTCCATCTTCTTGAACTCGCGCGTTCCTGTTCCTGCCCCGATGTCGAGTTGGACCTCCACAGCGTTCCCGACCGAGAGCTCTTCGAGCTGGCGAAAGAATGCTTCGCCGGCATCGACCACTCCTCGGGCTTGGGCGCCGCGGACGGAGAACTTGTCCGCGAGTTCGGTCTGACCCTTGCGAGCAGCCTCGACGAACGCCCGTGTCGAGAAGCCATCGCTGTCAATGGCAGCCATGATCTGCGTTCGCTGCCCGCTGATCGCGCTTTCGATGAGCGTCTTGATGTGTCGGCGGTCCTGAGCCGCGACCGGCTTCACGATGACGACACCGCCTGTTGCGGCGTTCGCGGTTCGGATCGCGTCGTGCAGAGCTTCTGCCCGCTTGTTCTCGTGCTCGGTGAGTTCCTGGAGGAGTGTCTTGCGGGAAGTGACGAGTTCCTTGATGTTGGCGTCGAGGCTGGACCGCCGCGGCTCCTTGGCCTTGAGGTCCTCAAGCGCCTTCATCGTCGTCAGATACTTGTCGGGTTCAAGGCCGTCCTCGACGAGCTTGCGCAGGACCTTTGCGTGATCGTCGCGCTGCTCACGGACGGCGTTCGTCCAACCAGTCTCGGCCGAGGCGATTGCGGTCTCCGCAGCCATGATCGCCGCTTGAGCCTGTGTGGCGAGGGACTTCAGCGTGTCCGCCAACGTCGTCGTCGCGGAGCGCACGAGGCCGAGAGTGTCGACCTGTGGTGATTCGTCGAGCCCGTCGTAGGTCGCACCGAGCTTCGCCGTCAGCTGTGTGTCGGTCAGACCCGTCAGGGTCGACTTGGCGTCGGCGACGCGCGAACGCCCTTCAGAAAACACCGCTTCGTCCTGGTTCAGTCGTGTGACCTCACTCAGCCGAGTGGGCACGTCAGTCTCCTGGAAGTGGCGAACCTGCTCTTCCAAACGTGGTACGTCGGTGAGTTCGTCTTCGAGCTCGGCCTTGTCCTTCTCAGCGCGCGCGAGCGTGTCGCGGTTCTCTCTCAACTTCGCCAGCGTTGCCTTGTGGTCGGCGGTCAGGTCCCCGTTGCCTTGAAATCGGTGGAGCATGCTGGCGACCTTCGCGCTGTCGCTCGTCAATTCCGCCAGCTCATGCTGTCCGAAGATCTCGACGTCTCCGATCACGTCAGCCGGTTGAAGGCTCGTGACCGTCCCGCTGGCGTCCTTGACGACCGGAGGGTTGTTGACGGACCGTTCGATGGTGAACGCCTGGGTCCTCGGCGAGGTGGCCTCAACGGCGAGTTTCACGACCGTCCCTGCGCGAAGCACACCGCTGACGATCGCGTCGTGATCGGCCTTGGCTGAGGCGCCGATCGGTGTCAGCCCGAGGACGTATCGAAGGCTCTCGATGGCGGTGGACTTCCCCGTTCCCCGTCCACCGATCAATGCTGTCAGATCCGGCGAGAGTGGGATCGTGACGCCGTCCAGGAAGCCGCCGACCCACGAAATCTCCTTCAAAAGAGGGCGTGTCTCTTCCTTGGGATCAGCGAGGGCGATCCGGGTCTCGGGGGTGCGGACCGCGATCTTGAGGCTCTCGACGGTCAGCGTGCTCACCTTAAACCAGGTGGAGCCCCCCTCGGTCTCCAAAGCGTCCGGGTAGGAGATGTCGTCGGCGTGGATGACCGCAAGTGGGTGCTTGCGGTCGAACGGCTTGCGACGTTCGATAATGGCTTCCTGCTCCTGCGCAGCAGCCACGCTCGGTGTGACCCCCAAGGCATGGAGCCGTGGGTTGTTGATCAGCTTTGCGAGCGGATTGCCTTGGCGGCCCGTAAGCATCCCGCTGTTCGCCACGTTGGCGTGAGCAGGAACGACCAGGGCACCGCGATCCGACATCTTCTCCAGGATGTCCTCGAAGGGATGCCCGACGGTGCCGTTGTTGCACCCTGGGATGACGCCGCACGCACCGATGGCCGCGTTCACATCGGCAGCAGCGGTTCCGGCCTCGAAGATGACGAGAACGTGGAAGCCTTCAGCTGTGTTGGCCTCGAACCCAGGCAACGCAACGACGCCGCGTGCCGTCGCCTCGTGAATGAGTTCGCTCGCCGTGTCGACGGCCCAGTGATCCGTAATCGCGATGAGTTCGATGCCAAACTCGTCGCATTTGTCGATAAGCGCCTTGTTGTAGTCGGCCTCCGAGGCGAACCTCGTTGAGGGCGAGTTTCGCCCCTGGTACGCGTACGGGTTGACCTGCAGTGCGGCTCGAACCCAATGAGCGCCAGCCATCAGATCACCCACTCGGTCGGGCGCAGGGCTGCTGGGACCATCTGTATGCTCATTCGTCGAGCGCCTTCACGAGGGCGTCTTGGGCGTCGCTGTAGAAGATGAACGAGACCTTCGTGGCGACCTCGTCGCTGACGTCGAGGAGTTGGCGGCGGGCTGACACCGGGAGCAAGAGGGCCGTCGCTCCCTTCTCCATCGCGTGCTCGGCGAGCTGCGCGGCGTTGAGAACCGTCTCGACGCCGCCGCCCAGCGTCAGGTTGCCGACGGCGATCAAGCCGCCGCGGACCGACCGCTGGAGCATTGCGGAGGCGAGGGCGAGCAGAATCGGGAGGCCGAGGCCGGCGCCGGTCTTGGCCGCGTCGAGCGCGCGGACCTGGGCGGTGAGGTTGTGCTCGCGGGGATCGCGGTCGCCTACGAGTTGCCGCGCCTGGGCGACGAGGTTCTGTTCGGCGACCTTGAAGCTCTCGCGAAGCGTGGGGGGCGCTGCCTGGTTGAGCAGCCCGCGTGCGCCCGAGCCGGGCGTGTCCGCCGCCTCGATCCGGTAGAGCCCCGGGCCAACGTCGCCGCTGCCCTCGGAGATCGCCCACACCTGGCCAGGCGGTAGCGGATCGAGACCGATCGAGTCGGGGCTCGCCAGCTCAGGAGTCGCGACGAACTGCTCGACTCCCTCGCCGAGGCGGTAGCCGAACTGCGTGTTGCGGAACTCGGCCGCGCCGATGCGGCGCTGCTGCTCCTTGACGCGACGGCGGCATTCCAGCGCGATGCGCACCGCCCATTCGAGGTCCTCATCGGAGATGACAGCTTCGGCGTCGGGGTACAGAAGCTTGAGTAGACCGTCGACCGTCCTATTGACGGCAGACAGGTCACGACCGGAAAGGGCGTCGGAGTAGTTGACCCGTCCCTGGATCGACGCGAGGCGCGACTGGTCGCGCAGACGCGACCAGCACTCGGAGAGGAAGTCGCTCACAAGTCCGAAGTGGTGGGTGAAGTACGTCGGGTTGAGCTTCGGGACATCCCAGCCGGGCAGGTAGGCATGGATGCGGTCCATGAACGCCGTGTCGTTGCGCATCTCCGGTGGGAGCGGCGACAGCAGGTGGCCGATGCGCTGCTGGTGGGCGACGTCGACGTCGAAGTTGCCGACGAGCACGATCGAGCCGTCGGCGCGGATGGATTCACGGCCTCGGGAGAACTCGCCCGACTCCATGTAACCCTTCATGATGTTGACGCCGTCCTTCTGGTCGAAGGAAACGCCGGAGACCTCGTCAAAGCAGACGACGTCGTACTGGGCGACGAGACCGCGCTGCCCGGTGGCGTTGTTGACGAACATCCGGGCGACGGTGGCTTTGCCGCCCGAGATCAGGTGCGCGTAGGGCGAGACCTGCTGGAATAGGTGGGACTTGCCGGTGCCGCGAGGACCCAGCTCGACCATGTTGAAGTTCCGCTGCACGAATGGGACCATGCGCAGCAGCAGGACGTCCTGCTCGCGCTCGCTGAGCTGTGCCGGCTCGAAGCCCACCGATCGGAGCAGGAGGTGCTTCCACTGTTCGGTCGTGAACCGTGAGCGGCCTTCGGCCAGGCGCGAGAGCGAGTCGCGGGTGGAGAGCTGGATGGGGCGCAGCGATCCGATAGCGAAGGGCTTGCCATTGTTCTCCTCTGCGATCGCTGCGTCGTAGAACAGGTCGATCTCTGCGTAGAAGCCGCCGGTGAGCATGCGTTCGTTGTCGCGCACCACGGCGTCGTCGATGCGCACGTCGCGGAGGCCGAGACTCGGCAGTTCGGCAACGTACGCGTTCGACTTCGCATCGAGGCGGGCCTTGACGAGGTCGATGAGCTTTATGGTCATGCGCTCGCGAGCACGCGACTTGAACAGCTCCTCTTCGCCGGCCCGCACGGTGCGGTCGGCGAGCAGCCGTCGCACGACCTGGAGACCCTCTTCGATCTCTTCGGGATCAGTGGTTGCGCAGTAGCGGCCGATGAGGAATTCGCCCACGTACGTCGGGACGGGATAGGCGCCCTTGAACTGCTGCGCGAGATCCTTGCGGACGACGTACCCCTCGAACGCCGAGGCTGCGGTCTCGTCGATCTCGTCGAGCGTGATCGGCTCGGTCATTCGGTACCTCCCACCGTGGTTTGTGTCTGAGCTACGACCACGCCGTTCGGGTCAAGGAACACGACCCACGCGACCGCCCCAGCGGGGGCCTCCTCCTCATCGACGAGCACCTTGACTTCGCCCGGCTCTGCGGGCGGCTTCGGGCCACCGACGGTGCTCGACGCGTCGGCGGGTCGGAGGCGAATCTCGGCGACGATGTCGGCCTCGGCTGGGCCGTAGTCGATGCGGCATCGCTGTCCGGTCCACCGGACAGCCTCGATTTGCACGGGCGCTATGCCCGTGTCGCCGCGCGTGACCGTGACAACGGGAATCACACACTCTTGGAGGCTCAACCCGCCGTGCTCGTACAGACGGCCCGCCTCGAACGCCGCGGCTCCCGGTGCACTTACCATGTCGACGGACGAGTCCCACGTCCAGCGCAGGATTGGGAAGTCCGGGCGCGCCGCAGCCGCCTTCAACCGTGCCACACGCGGCTTGCGTGCCGCGTCACCTTCGGTGACCTGTAGCGGCAGGTTGACCTTCTGCGCTGGCCGCCCGGGTAAGAGAAACCCGTGATCGGTGACGATGACAACCTTCCGCCACCCAGCGTCGAGCAGAGCGCGAACGCGCTCGGCGACGAGGTCGAGCTGTTGGTCGACGAGATCGGCGAGAGCGTGCCCATGCGAGTGGCCGAGCGAGTCGATCGAGTTCGTCTGCGTCCAAGCCTTTCCGCTGGGATCTCCGACCTCGGCGGCGTCCCACTCAAGGAACTGAACGTTCGCGCTCGCGAGTGCCGAGCGCAGAACCGCACCCTTGAGGGATCGGCCCTGATCGTCGGCAGCGTCGAAGGCTGTGCCGCCGCCCGTGGTGACCGCGATGGGGGCGACCGCCGGCTGCCCGGTCGGTGTCAGGCTGGGGAATGCGGCCAACCGTGTCTCGACAGCAGCGACGAGGGGCGACAGCCGCCTCGCCACGCGTGCGGCCAGGTCGACGCGCAGCGCGTCGACGTAGACGACGGCGGTTTCCGCTCCGATGTCGAGGCCAGTCTGCCCGGAGTAACTGCTTACCGCAGCCTTCTGGAACGCCCGCGCCGACCGGTCCACCCAGGGGTCGTAGAGCGCGCCAAGCGCAGCCGATATGGCGGCCCTGTCTTGCGCGCTCTTGGCCGCCGAGATCGCCCGCAGAGCGAGGTCGTCGATCGTGTGTCCTTCATCGCCGTACCAGGCGACTTGAGTCTTGAGGTCTGTCGCCGACGAGGCGGTAGCAACGCGATCTGCAAGTTCGGCCAGGTACCCGACAGCACGCGCGAGCGGTGCCAGCCCGAGAGTGGCCCAGACGTTGTCTTCCCGCGCCGAGTGTGCGCCAGCAAGTCCGACGATCCGTCCTCGTGGGTCATGGTGTGTCGCGAGCGCACCGAGCGCGGTTCGCAACGCCTCTTCCTGGTCCCGATTCCACGAGGGCCAGGAGTCGGGATGCAGTTCGGTGTCTCCGAAGAGCGGCACGACCGAGGGACGAGCCTGGTCGAGGAGTGCGGGGATGCTCGGATAGCGGGCGGGGTTTTCGGCGAACCGCTGCCAAACCGCGCTCCACTCTCCGGTTCGGCTTCCGAGCCTGCTCGCCGCGGTGAGCGGGCCGTCCTTCTCGGGGCTAAAGCCGTAGACGGACTTGCAGGAGGCGATGAGGGCCTGCCATCGCGCGCCTTCGAGTGAGGCTCGCACAATGTCTGGGTCGTTCATCCATTCGAGGAGGGTACGCACCGAGTCATCGAGAACGAAGTGGTGCAGGCGCGACGAGTCGAGTCGGCCCATGCGCTTGAGGTCGTCAATGTCCTCGAAGAAGATCTTGTCCAGTACCTGCGCGAGGGCGGCCCTCGTCGCGGCATCGCCCGCGATGTCGAGCCCTGCACCCTGCTTTGACGCGAGGAACGAGTGCGGCGTCCACGGCGTCTGGCCGAGTGCGGACGGCCACCAGTTGGACCGGATCGCGACTTCCGCCAGCGGCGCGAGCGAGTCGGCAAGAGCGGACGCCTCGGCCACGGAGCCTCTGCTGACCCCGGGCAGGTAGATCACCCACGGGTTGCGCTCATCGCGCTGCGCAACGTAGGCCGGTAGTTCGGCTGACTCGGGTGAGGAAAGAACGGCTCGAACCCAGAGCGCCGGACCCTGTGCGGTTGCGGGGTCGTACTCGCCGAGAACGAGGATAGGCACCGCCTCCTGGAGGCTGCGGATGACCGGCTCCCACGTGCGATCGGGGTCGGCCCACAGCACGGCCGCAGGGGCAGAGTTGGCCGCCGCGTTGAATGCGGCGGCGTCGCGGAGCGCCTTGGCAACAACGGCACGAACGAGCGTCATCCGGCAGCCTCCGCCTCACGCCGGGCTGCGCGGCGCTCGTCGAGCGTTGGGTGCAGATCGTTGTACCGCTCCGATCCGTCGGGGTTCGTCCCGCGGTCCTTCTTCCAGTGCACGTTCACCTTCGCCCGGAGCACACCGGCAGTCACGAACGGCCGGATGTTGAGGCGCACGCCATCGTCGAGGTCAGGCTCCCAGCCGATCGGCTGCTCGGCCATGGGCTTCCACCGCACGTACACGTCGTAGGGCGGTGCGCCTTCGAGGATGAGCTTGAGCCTGCGCTGGAGTTCCTCAGCGGCGGCAAGCCGAGCGTCGGCCCCAGCCCGCTCTGCGCGGACTTCGTGCTTCTGCCGGTCGATCCATGCACCCAGCGACGTGAACGTCAGTTTCTCGAGCGTGCGGCGATCAAGCTTGTGGTAGTTGACGATCGCCGAGAATCCATCGCTCCGACCGTCCCAGATCTGCCACAGAAACGGACGGTTTCCGAATAACTTCGAGTGTTGGGCAAAGAAGGCGTCACGAAGCCAGTCCTCAAGCCTGCCATTCGTCCCGCCAGCGTTGTTCACCAAAGCACGTTCGAAGGTGCTGGACCATTCGGCGCCGTACGCCGCAGAGAGGAGTTCGCGAAGCCGTGTGACCAGATCCGGCTCGCCCGGAAGCGAAACGAGCGCCGCGATACCGTCAGTATCCTGGAATCTCTGGAGACTGTCTTCCCCTTGGCTGGGCCAGCGATAGCCGAGGACTCGTGCTACCGCGACCTGGAGCGGTTGCTCAGCGGTAATAACTTCGCCCGTGAAGAGCCACTGAGTTGGGTCATCGGAGCGAGGGACTGGAAGTGGGCCCATCTCAGCGGACACCTTCCTCCAGCGGTCCCGCTCGAACGCGACCTTCACAAGCGTTGAGTTCGTGACCTTGAGCGAGTCATCGATGTCCCGGACGTCTTCAGCGAACTCCGCGCTTGAGCAGTATGCCCAAATCGCACCCAGATCCTGAGGATCGTGCGGAACGATGGGCGACGCGTTCGTATCGAAGAGCTCGCCCGTATACATGGTCACGGGCAGCGTCCGGCTCATCTGGCTCACCAAGACGCCACGCTTACCCCATGCACTCCTTCCAACAATTCGGGCGCCGCTGCTCTGCGCCATCGCACCGGCGCCCTTCTCCCAGTGCACGACGTAACTTCGCCCGCCATACGGGACGGTTGCTGGAACAGAGGACAGGAAATGACTCCACGTCGACTGCGCGACGTCGTCGATCTCCCAGAAGCACCGACGGAAGCGCGGGTCGTCGCCGGTCTTGATCCCTTGAAGACCGTCGGCATACCGAGCAAGCAGGGTCCCAGGTTCGATGTAGGTCAGCGTGATGCGACTATCCGGATTCTTCAATTGACTCGACTGGAACGCTTCGAGCGCACCTTGGGTTCGCAGCGCTGTCGCCTTCGCATCCGCGCCCGCCGTCTGATGCGCCATCAACCCGACGAAGGCGTGGTTTGGCGTCGGCTCAGTCGCAGAGATGATGCTGAGCGTCACCTTGACTACTTCGCCCGAAATCTGCCGGAACGCCCCCGATCCAAGGCGGGCAACTGTATCGAAGCGGTAGCTCCGCAGCAGTTCCGATCGGAGATCGGCATAAGACGTGAGCAACTGCCACGCTTGTGGAGAGACGACGGCGAGCGATCCACCCGGAGCCAGGAAATCGAGCCCTCTCTCGATGAATGCCGTCGCAATGTCTGCGCGCGCGTTCGGATGGTGGATGTCCACATAGTTCTGGAGCCGCGTATCCATCGAACCGCGCGTCAGGTAGGGCGGGTTCGTGGCGACCAGCGTGTACTGCTGCGAGAGCAGTCCCACCGCGTGAACAACCTCATCTGCGGCGTGCCCAAGAACAGTGTCATCCTGTCGCTCCGTGCGAAGTGCATCGGCAAGCAGGGCACGAAGGTCGCCAGGCGTCACACCCAGAAGTAGATCGGCACCGAACAGACCACCACCACTGTTCGTCGGGCGAGGATTGATGAGCGATCCAAGTGTGTCTGCGTCACGGAAGAGTGAGTGGAGACGCGCCATTGCTTGACCGAGATGGGCGTCGTCGCCTGCGAGCGTTTCCCAATCATGTCGCGAACCACGTACGGGTACACCTGAGCAGGCGATCTGCGGAGCGGGCAGGTCACGAAAACCGCCCTGCTTCCAGGCTTCCAGAGCAACATTGAATGTCGCGATCTGGGTGCAGCGTGGGTCGAGTTCGAGGCCGTGGATGTTGTCGCGGAGCACGGCGTCTTGTGCCTCGGCCGGCGTGATGCCTTCTTCCTCGGCGCGCATGCGCCAGAGCATGCCGAACATGGCGACGAGGAAGTGACCGGAGCCGCAGCAGGGGTCCATCACGGTCACGTCGGCGGCGCACTCGGGCCAGTCGCTGAACGAGCCCGCGGCGGGAGTGCCATCCTCGTTGCGGCGGAGATACTCCCAGGCTCCAATGAGCGGCGACTCGGGGTACCGCGCCGCCCACCATGCGCCAAGGGAGTTCTCCAGCAGGAAGCGGACCATGTAATTCTCGGTGAACAACTGTGTCACGGGCGAGAGGTCGGCACCGCCGATCTTGACGCCGGAGTCGTTCACCCGCTTCTTCTCGGCCGTCTGCCAGAACTGGTAGACCCATCCGAGCGCGTCTTCGGTCGTGAACACCTCCGCCGGGATATCCAGCAGAAGACGCTCCAACGCGTTCCGGTGTTCGGCCGCGAATCGCACCTGCACCGCAGGGTCGGTCAGGCGGAACACACCGGGCAGGATCTCCGACGCGAAGCGAGCGGCGACGGCCCACGCGTCGGGCTCGCCGAGGTCGGACGCAAGGTCGCCGCAGTCCTCCAAGGACAACGGGATGTCGCGGTACTCGGCGTGTCGCAGGAGTCCGTTGACTTCCAGGAAGCGCGCGAACAGCAAGCGGTGCCACTGCTCATAGGCGAGGTCATGGATCAGGTTGGTGAGCGGCGCGCTCACTCGGGAGGTGTCATCGCCGAGTTGCCGGGCCTTGTCGCGTAGCGCCAAGCGAACCTTGTTCTGTTCGTCGCTCAGGTAGGCCGGTCGGCTTGGCTCGCCGACCGCGAGTGCGCGCAGTGCGTCTTCGGCTGCGCGCTGTGCCGCCTCGCGGGCGCGTTGCGTCTGGGCGTCGAGGAAACGCCGTTGGTCAGAGTTCAGGACGGTGATCGTTGCCGTGGTCATGGTCAGGCCCTCACCACGACGGTGTCATTGCTGCTCAGGGCATCGAGGAGTTTCGTGCGCAGATCGTCGATGTACCGCTCAACCTCGTCTGGGCTGCTCAGGCTCGCCGTCGAGACAGTGACCGTGGCGGTCGTCGCCGCAGGGGTCGTGAGCCGGAGGGCGGCCTCCAGTGCGCGTGAGGCGCGCTGCGGGATCGCGTCCAGCTCGGCGGTCCATCCCTGCAGGGGGCGCGCCTGGGCTGCCGCCAGCACAGCCGAAGGATCAGCCAGGTTCGGCTCAGGCTCTTCCGTGAGGTGATTTGCCCCAAGGAGTTCTTCGCGCTGCGCCTGGTCGAGCGCCTTCCATGCCGACTGCTGTTCCAGACGCTCGACGGCCTCCTTGCGAGCAGCGATCAGAGCGCCCGCAGCTGCGTGGACCGCGTCGCGGAGCGCGTCAGCCAGTTCCTTGACGATCGGGGAGACAGGGTCGGCCTCGGCGAGGAGGTCGCGGCTCACGACCAGTGCCTCAAAGCGGTTACGGGCCGCCGCTGCGGCATCGAGCCCCGAGGAGGACGTGGCAAGCGCACGCGCCAGTTCCAGCGAAGGCGCCCGGCTCTTGCGCCGCCGCTCATACTGCGCGAGCTTTTCGTTGAAGCTCGTGAGGTCGCCTTTCGCGCCCAACAGGGCGTGCACGCGGTCGTTGCCGGAGCTGCTGATGATGACCTGGATGTTGCTCGGGACGCTGATGTCCGGAAGCGGTGCGGGTCCGCTCACGTCCTTCGCGCGATCGATGAGCGACTTGATGGCCTGTTCGACGGCCGAGACGAGTCCATTGTTGTCGGTCGGGAAGCCGAGGGTGCTCAGCACCTGGCGCGCCTGGATCTTCTCAGCGGGCTTGAGCACTGTTACTTCCCGGCGGAGCTGCACATTGCCGAGGCGGGTCTGCTTGAGTACGTCGGCAGTAGTTGCATCGCTTCCGTTGAGCGTCGCTCGGATCACCCCGGTGTCGAGGAGTACACCAAGGGCGGCCATGAGCGCGTCCCTCGGCCAGCCGAGCGGCTTCGACGTGACCGCCTTGTCAACCTCGCTCGCGGAGGTTCCCGCCGAACCGATGTGGCTCAGCACTTCCTTGACGACGCGGTGCTGCTCGGGGTCTGCGTCGTGTTGGACGGCCTTGAGGGCATCTGCCGCCGACCCGTTCTTGACCCTAGCGATGACCAGCGGCCAGCGATAGTCGTCTGCCTCGGCGAACCGCGGAAAGAGACGGGTCGCGGCATCCTGTGCGCCCGCCGCGATCCTCTCGCGCAGAGTGACTCCGCTCGGTGCCGTGCCGCCGCCAAGGAGGACGTTCGCCTTGGAGATGACGTCGCGAACGTGGGCGTTCACCTGGTCCGTTGCACGGTTGAGGCGCGTCTGCATCGCGCTTCGGGCCTGCTTACCCTCGTCGTCCTGCGGGATTCCCTGCTGGTCGATTACTCGCTGCGAGCCGAGCTTGTTGCGGACGGCCGCCGCGAAGGCAGGGGCCTGGAGACGAGCGAGGTGGACGAGGACAATCGGCGAGTCGACGCCGAGGCTGCGGGCGGCCTCGTCGAACTGCTTCGCCGTGATTCCTTCGTCCCACTCTGAGCGGAGCCACACCGGGATCGCGTCTGAGTCAGGCGGGAGCGTGGCGTCGGCGTGCAGCGCAAGCTTGCGCGACTCCTTGGCACGCCCCTGCTGGATCGAAGCGGGCAGCGACCGACCGACCTCCGAGAGCAACAGCGAATCGCGCTCGGTGCTCACCTCACTGTCAGTGACCTGCGCGTGGTGCCTGCGGAACGCCTCGTCCCACTCGCGGCCCGCCTTCGTCTGAAGACGGAATTCCTCGCCGTCCTGCTGGATCACGCCCTCCTCGGCTAGTGCTTCGAGTACGGCAGTGACTTCCTGCCGAAGCCGGTCGCCGTCGTGGGCGAGGTCTTCAACGAGCAGGTCGACGAGGTGGTCTGCCGTGGCGCGCACGCCGATGTCACCGTGGCCTGTCGTTGGGAGCAAGCCGATGAGGTGGATGAGGCCAAGGATGCGCCCGCGCAGGGCATCCTTCTGACCCTGCTCGTGGATCAGAGTCTGCGTCTCTTTGAGGAGCAGCCCGGCGCCGTTCAAGTCCTCGTTCTTCTGGGCGTAGAGGAAGTCGGCACCAACCACGGTGCCCACCGACTCGGGCGCGACCTTGCGGTTCGCCTCGTGCACGATGCGGAGCTGGGAGCGCAGTTGTCCGGCGCGGCCGGCGTCGGCCTGGCGGAGCACGCTCTCCCAGAATCGACGGCGCACGGGAAGAAGCGGGTAGTCCTCGGCGAGGTCCTTGTCGTCCTCGGTGGTGTGCTGAATCTTGCTCCCGATGAGCTGTCGGGAGATCTGGCCGGCGACCGACGCCAGCGTGCTGTCGAGACCGGGCTTCTTCGCGGGCTCCTTGCTGAGGAGGACACGGCGGACGACGGCATCGACGTCCTGGTTCTTGAGCACAACCTTGACTGTGAAGCGGTCCTGAATCTTCTGGAGCGTCGAGTCGGCCGTCAGCTCCTGCTGACCTGTGGCGACGAGCAGCACCCGACCGTCGAGTTCGCGCGATACTGACTCGACGAGGTTCTGCACCTCCATCGCCCGGCCGCCGTCGCCGCTGACGTACTGCTGCACTTCGTCGAGGACGATCAGCGACGGCGGAATCTGTCCATCACCGACGTACTCAAGGATCTTCTTGAGCAGCGCGATCGTTTCGTCCGTGGAGTACGACCGCGTGTCCGGCGGGAACTGGCTGCGAAGCGCCACCCGCACGTCCTTCGCCGATGCGGCGAACTCCGGGTCGGACGCGAGGATAGCGTTCGCGAGCCGCGTGCTGAGGTTGTACTCGCCCAGCTCCTCGATGAAGTCACCGCCGTTGGCCGTGATGTGGTCACGGACGGCATCGAGGTGACCTTTGCTCGCGAGCCACAGCGCCACCTGGGCGGGCGCGACACGCGTGGGCAGTCCAGCCGCCCCGAGGACGATGGAGAGGAACACCGAGTTGAGGGTGTCTCCGCTGCGGTCGAGCGCGCCTGCGGCGGCCCACGGTGCGGCGCCATCCCGGCGGCCGAGGGTGGTCAGCTCCGTCAGCTGGTCCTGGATGCCTTGCGGGATGTTGGTCAGGCCCCGCGCACTCGCACCATTCGGGAACTTCGTGTCGGCCCACAGGTGCTGAAGCACGCGGACGAGGTGGGACTTACCGCTGCCGTAGAAGCCCGAGACCCACACAGCAGGCTGCGTCGTCCGGTTCCGGTGGCCGGTGTACGAGTCGAGGATGCGTTGGAGGCCGTGCTCGTACTCGCCCTCGCACACGAAGCTCTCCAGCTCGTACTTGAGGACGTCCCACTGGTTGGAATCCTCGGGACGGTCGACGTTGGTGACACCATCGTTCGGAATCTCGAAGCTCAGCGGGTGCCGGATGAACAGGTCGTTGTTGATCGTCACGCGAGGTCCTTCTGCGGATCGATGACGCGGGCACGGTAGTCAAACCCGTCGCGCGCGTCGAGGAGGCGGAATGAATGGGTCTCCGGGTCGTGAAGCCCCGGGAAGAGCACGAGGAGGCGGCCGGTCACGGCGGAGTCGACGGACTTGATAACGCTCGACGCTCGTAGGAACGGGAAGATCGAGCCGAGGCCGACGAGCGCCACGACGGCGTTCAAGGGGGCGCCTTCGAGGGCCCGCCGGATGCGCGCGACCAATGTCGTTTCGAACTGATCGAGGATCGACTGCGTGAGGTCGCTCGGCTCCTCGTAGAACGCCTCCGCATGCCGGTGCGAACCCAGCCAGCGCCCGAAGTCATCGGTGACATCGAGAACAACCCAGTCGCGACTCGCCTGGGTTGTCGCCAGCTCCAGGCTCGGCAGAGCGTGCCGCATCTGCCGCTCCAGGTCCGGCGGGTAGACAAGCATCCAGACGCGCTCACCACCCGAGACGTGGTCCTTCCACGTGAAGGACAACTCGGCCTTGTAGGCATCGACGAGATCGGAGACGCGGCTCATGCCCCACCGCCGAGGGCCGGGAACGACACGTCGACGACGTTGCCCGCCACCAGCAGGTCGAGGAGTCCCTGGGCGTGCGCGTCGCGCAGCGCTTCCAACGAACGGCCGGGTCCGATCCAGAGGATCTGCGACCACGGGTTGTCGAGGACGCCGAGACCACGCCCGCCGGCGAGGTGCCCCAGATAGGCCGCATAGGCGATGACCGCCGGACGGGCCTCCACAAAGGTGCGCACCTTCTTGGCACGACCGGCGAGATGCCCCGTCTGGGTCCAGCAAGCACCCGTGTTGCGGCCAGTCTTCCCGAGCGTCGACTCCGACATCTCGTTGCCAAACTCTGCGGCGACAGCAGCGGTGAGGTCTGCCGACGTCACGCTTGAACCCGCGGGGAGATCCGCAATCGCGGCGAACGAAGCGCGAAGCACCTCGTCTCGGGTGAAGGCCAGCAACCCCGCCAGGAGCGGGCGTGCCGAGGGGTCGATGTCCCAGAAGTGCCGCAGTGCCGCGAACTCGGGGCGACCAGGGTCAAGGAAGTACAACTCGCGCAGGTGTCGGAATGAACGCTGCCGGCCAGTCTGAGTCGGACGGCCGAGGACGTTGCCGTCGACAACCGCCTCGCAGTACTGCTCGGCGGGCGCATCAGATGGCAGATTGCGCAGAAGCTCCACCAGGTGGGGAATGCCGATCGTGTGGCTGGAGGTCGTCCGCAGCGTGCCGAGGGTGAAATCGCGTTCAGCGATATGAGAACTCGTCATCTCTCGGTCTTCCTCCTTCCCACGCGCACATCGCATCATTCGCCCACCACACTGCATTTCGACTCTGCTCCGTGATGGACTCCATCGCGGGCCTCATTTCAGCAGGAGCCTCCGACATTCGAGCATTCACGGGGCGTCTTCTCCTCCCGCACCGCCCCGGCGTACCCAGTCGTCTATCTCGCTGGCTTGGAACTTCCAGAGGCGCCCGATTTTGTGGGCGGGCATGGCCTTCTCGGCGATCCAGGTGTAGACGGTGTCTTTGGTGACCCCGAGGTGGGCGGCGATGTCGTCTGCGGACAGCCACGGCTCAGCCACGTTGGTCCTCCCTCGCTCCATGACCCCGGGCGGGCCAACACTCCCGATGATACCGGTTTACGTGCCGCTTGAGCGGGGTTTCTCCGGGCGTGGCCGAACGAAACGGGTGCCGGGGGCGATGATGTCGCGGACGTTGTCAGGACGGGCTTCGGGCGGCGAGCCACGTCGTC
Source organism: Dermatophilaceae bacterium (assembly GCA_035689185.1). GTDB lineage: Bacteria > Actinomycetota > Actinomycetes > Actinomycetales > Dermatophilaceae > DASSLY01. Next base: position 39,690 of record DASSLY010000069.1, on the reverse strand, counting down.
ACCGTGTGGTGCCAGCGATTGGGGTCGGAGTTCCAGGAGAGCGTGTGTCCGGCATCGAAGGTCTCCAGCACGACGAGGTCGGGGCGGCGGTCTTGGAGTGCTTGTGAGAGCCGTATCGGAACTGAGTCGTCCTGCATGCCGTGGAGGATGAGTGTGGGGGTGGTGAGTTCTGCGGCGCGTGCCATCCAGTCGAAGGATGGGAGGGGGATGCGCTCCGGTAGGCCGACCATGCGAGCCAGGGGGCGGAGGGTCAGCCACGGGATCGCGAGGCTGCCCGCTGCTGCGGGGAGGCCGCTGCGGGTGCAGTTCGCCTTGATGACCTCGGTCCAGTTGAGCACGGGCGAGTCGACCACGAGGCCCGCGATGGCGTCTCGGTGCGGCGAGCGGTTTGCGAGCTGCAGCGCGATGGCGGCCCCCATCGACCATCCAAAGAGCACGATGCGTCGGGCCCCGTGGCTTACGGCGTACTCGATGGCGGCTTGGGCATCGGGGGTCTCGGTGGCGCCGAGGGTTGAGCGGCCGTTGCCGACGTGTGGGCCTTCGCCATCGTTGCGGTAGGTGGTGACGAGTGAGGTGTAGCCGAGATCGGTGGCTGCGAGCACGCCGCGGAGTGTTCCGGCTCGGATGCTGCCGAGGCCGTGGATGTGAATCGCCCAGGTTGTGCGGTCGCCGTCAAAGCGCCAGGTGGGGGCTGGCCCTGCGCGAGTACCTATGGTGATGTCCTGTGCGTGGAGGCCGGCGTCCTGTGGGGTCGCGTAGTAGATGCCGCTCCAGGAGGTGCGGTCGCCCACTCTCGGAATGAGTCCAGGCGCGTGCTTCTCCACCCTTCTCGCGATCCGAGTTGTCCCGCGATCGAGTGTCTCTGCGGAGACCTGTGCCCAGCCGCCGCTGGCAAACCAGAGGTTGTAGCAGCCAGCGGAGGCGGTCTGATCAGTCCGGTCGAGCACGATCCAGCATCCGTCGCCGTCATCTTCGACGTCGTGGACGGTGAGGTCGAATCTGCGTGGACCGACGGGTGCGGTAAGTCGACGTGCGACGACCCAGCCGAGCCCGGAGGCGGCCACAGTTACGATCCCGATTCCCAGGGCAAGGCGGCTGATCACGTGCCACCCATCTTGTGCGGGGTTTGCGGCTCGGACACCGCGGTTCGGTCGCATCCGAGGAGAAGGCTCTCGGCGCGCTCCAGCAGGGTGCGCTCGGCATTATTCACCTCGAAGGAAACGCGGGGGTCGATCATCGCGTCGCGGATCTCCACGATCTCTCGGTGCAGGCGTCCTTCGGGCTCTTCCGTGCTCGCGGCAAGGGGGTCGGCTTGGCTCAGGCCGGGTCTCACCTCTGTTGCTCGGTTCCAGAGGGGTTCCAACTGTGCCGCAAGGTCAGCGGTGCGCCGCCGACGCAGATAGTGCTGGGCGCGGCGCAGCGCGGGCTGTGCGGCAAAGCCGGCGCAGAGGAACAAGAAGGTGAGCAGAGAGAGCGGCCCGTAGGCGGGCTGGACGACGTGCATGAGGTCGAGGTGGTCGGTGACGTGGGCGACGTCCATGACGATCACCGCGAGGCAAAGGGTGAAGCCGGAGGCCGATCCCAGTGCCAGTAGCCCTGCGGGTAGACGCTGGATGCCGGTGCTGTGCCGGTACCGCTGAGTCGCGAGGAGCATCATCGCGGTGATGACGGTGGCGCCGTAGGTGAAGTTGATGATCGAGTAGGCCGCGGCGGCGGGTTGGGCGCCGAGGTCGTTCATGAACTGGGTCGTGGTCGCGCCACGGTCGATGAAAAGGAACGACGCGGTGATCGCGCAGAGCGCCACGGAGAGCACAGGGACGCTCACGGCGGTCCGGGCGAGCGTGGGTCGGTACTCACCGGTCTTCATGACTCCTCGCCCGAGAAAGAAGAGTCCGGCCATCAGCAGTGCGTCCGCGACCAGGGTGGCGAGGTTCGTTCCGCCGAGCAGCGGATCGACGGCGGGGTAGATGGCGTCGACGTTCAACGTCATCGCGACGGCGATGGCCAGGGCTGCGTAGGTGACGCTTCGGTCTGCGCGTTTGCGGCGGAAGATGAGCAGGCTCGCCACGAGCGCCCACATGAGCGTCGCGACGAGCGTCTGGATCATCCGAAGACCTCCAAGTAGCGGGATTCAGCGAACACCGATCCTCGGATGCCCGCCGCGAGCCGGTCGGCAAGGGACTCGGCGGCGATCTCGGTGTCACAGTCGATGTCTTGCCGCTTGAGCAGGCGTCCACGGGTGTAGGGCGGGATGTCCGGCAGAAGCACGTCCTGAGCCGCGCAGTCCTTTCCCTCGCAGTGACCCAGGATCATGTGCGCGAACTCGTGCAGGACGAACTGCTGGCGGTGCAGCGTCGAGTCGCTGCGTGCGTGGAGCACGAGGTCTTCAGTGTCTGTGACCAGCCAGATCGCGCAGATGCCGTCGCGGGTGTCGAGGTCGGCGAGTTCGACGACGCGCAGCCTGCGGTGCCGTCGGTTCTGAACTGCTTGGAGGAGGTCGTCGAGGGTGAAGGTGCTACCGAGCTGAAGGCTCGCGACGGCCGCCGATACGGTCTGTTCGATATTCACGGTTCGCCCCTCTCGGTGGAGAGCATGGACCGGCATCGGCTTCGCGTCGCACGACACCCGTCAGTGCTCGGGCATTGATGACATTTCCTCGTCCAGGAACTTGGTGATGGCTTGGAGTGCTCTCGGCGAGATGTCACCGAGCGTGCGGGCGGCGTAGGACTTCACCTTCGCTGCCCGCATGGATCGCACGAGGTCAAGCTGTGCGGAGACCTTCTCAGGGGTGGCGGCACCGTCCTCACCCGTGAGGAAGGCGGCATCGACATCGAAGAACGCCGCCAGTCCCTCGAAGACGGCCGGGTCTTGGACGTAGCGGTGGCCGTTGACCATGTAGGTCCAGCGCGACCGCGACAGGTTGGTACCTCGTTCCTTGAGGTAGTCCGCGATCTGCGAGTAGGTCGGTTCGGAGCCGGTCTCGGCGACGGCGACATCCATTAGGAGCCGCAGACGCTTGGCCAGGTTTTCAGCCTCAACCTGACTCTCGGCTTCGGTCATGGTGATTGACCCCCTTCCCTTCGCGACGGGCAAGGCATCGATGTTGTCCACCCAGAGGGTGGTTGTGCATGCTCAAATCTAGTCGTTGAGCATGCACAAATCAAGGGTTGCGCATGCTCAACGGTCGGTGTTAGAACAGGACTGCCAGCAGTTTGAGCATGCTCAAAGTGCTGGTTTCCGTCTCGGCTCGCGATGGCTCAAGGAGGTGAACGATGTCCAGCTCTCGGCACGGTCTGGGGTGTTCCCGCCTACCTGGAAGGTGTTACGCCGCGCCCACTCGCGCCGCGGCCCGTAGAGCAGGAGGCCGGAGCATGGCATCGACACAGGACGCCCGCGCCGCGCGCGAGGCGAAGCTCGACGAGCTGCACGAGAAGCTGACCGGCGCGGTCGAGTCTCTGGTGTCGGGCGACGACTGGCGGCAGGCGCTGGCGTTCGCAGCGCGTTTCCGCAGCCGATCATTCAACAACACGCTGCTGATTTGGGTGCAGCACCAGGCGGCATTCGACGCGGGCCGGGTGCCGGACCCGTTTCCGACTCTGGTCGCCGGATACCGCCAGTGGCAGGGACTCGGCCGACAGGTGGTGAAGGGCCAAGCCGGGTACATGATCTTCGCGCCGGTGACGGGCAGGTTCGCTACGACGACACCTGCCGATGCGGGCTCGTGGCGACGGTTGGGGCTGCGGGAGAAGCCGAAGGCGGGCGAGGTCGTGCGCTCGCGGATGGTCGGCGCGCGACCCGCCTACGTGTGGGATGCCTCCCAGACCGACGGCGACCCGCTGCCGATCCCGCCCTCGCCGGCATTGCTGGAAGGTGAGGCTCCGTCTGGCCTGTGGGAAGGGCTCGCGGGACAGATTCACGGTGCAGGGTTCGCGGTGCTGCGGGTGCCGCACGAGGAGATGATTTCGGGGGCGAACGGCCTCACGGACTACGAGGCACGCACGGTCTCGGTCCGGGAGAACATGGACACTGCCGCCCAGGTCAAGACACTCGCGCACGAGCTGGCGCACGTGCTGATGCACGATCCCGACGACGACGAGGTCCTACAGCACCGCGGCATCCGCGAGGTCGAGGCCGAAAGCGTCGCGCTGATGATCGGTGCCGCGCACGGCATGGACACCACCCGGTACACGATCCCGTACGTCTCCACCTGGGCCGCCAGGGTAGACGGTCAAGAGCCCGCCCACGTCGTTCAAGCGACCGGCGAACGCGTGCGGAAGACCGCGCTGGCGATCCTCGACCAGCTCGACACGCCCCAAGTGGGCGACGGCACCCCGCCGGGACTCGAACGTGACGCCACGATGCGTCCACCCGCGAGGCCAACGCAGGCGGCCACTGTGTCGTCATTGGCTGAATCCGATCGTCCCTCAGCGGTGCCGGTGCTGGCAGGGCGGGAGCTGTGATGACCGAGCCGCCGGATTTCACCAGGGCGCTGCTCCGCGCCAGTCGAGCAGCGACCCTGGCGGTCGCCGCCCGCAATCTGGCGCTGGCAGGGGTGCCGGTGTTTCCGTGCGCGCCGGATGGGAAACAGCCCATCACCCCGCACGGGTTCCGCGACGCGACCACCCGCGTTGCGGAGGTCGAGGCGTGGTGGTCGCGGACCCCCGAGGCGAACCTGGGTGTCCCGACCGGCGGCACCTCCGGGATGGTCGTGGTGGATGTCGACGTGCACGGCAGCGCCGATGGGCGGATCGCGTTCGACCGCGCCAGCCGCGCTGGACTGGTCGGCGGATGGGCGCTTCTGGTGCGGACTCCGTCGGGAGGGTTGCACGCCCTCTACGCTGCGACGCCGGGCGTCGATCAACGGTCGTGGCAGGCTGCCGCTGCGGGTGTGGATTTCCGGGGCGACGGCGGCTACATCATCGCGCCGCCCTCGGTGCGCGTCATCGACGGCACGGTCGCGCGCTATGAGGTAATCAACGCCCGCGCCGACCTTGGCTGCCTGGACGCGGCTGGGCTGCGGGAGTTCCTCGATCCACGTCCCGAGCCAGCTGCCGTTCGCGGTGGCGCGGGGCTGCGAGGGAACGATGTTGCGCGGTTGGCGGCGTGGGTCGCCGGGCGAGGTGAGGGCGAACGGAACCGAAGCCTGTTCTGGGCGGCCTGCCGCCTCGCGGAGAACGGTGTACCCACCTCCGATGCGCTCGATGTCCTCACCAGTGCCGCAAGCCAAGCAGGGCTCAGCGAGCGAGAGATCACCACGACGGTGCGCTCCGCCTATCGCCTCGTCCCGCCCGCACCCCGTTCGCCGTCGCGTCCAGACCCACCGACCGGTGGCGCACGTTCGGCGGTGTGGTTCGAGCGGCAACGCAACCCGCCGTCGGTCGCGTCCCAGCGAGGGCGGGGCTTGTGATGCGCGCCGCGGATGGACGAAGGTGGGCGGTCGTCACGGCGGCGGCCGGGACGGTGTTCATCGCCGCCGGCGCATTCTGGCTGTCGTTCACGTCGCTGGCCGACCTCGCCGCTCGCTCGGGGATCGGCGCCGGGCAGGCGTGGGCCTGGCCGCTGATCGTGGACGGCATCATCGTCGTCGCTACGGTCGCCGTCGTGGCGCTGGCCGGGCAGCGCTCTGCCTGGTACCCGTGGGCTCTTCTGGTCGGCGGCGCGCTCGTGTCGGTGACGGCGAACGCGATCCATGCCGTCGTCGCCGCGGACGCCGACGTACCGGGCGTGCTCGCGGCCTCCGTCGCGGCGGTGCCGCCCGTCGTGCTGCTCGCCATCACCCACTTGACCGTGATCCTCACTCGACCACCCGGAACCGACACCGAACCACGTGCTGGCGCGTCGCTCTCGACGGTCACTGCGGATGCCTTTCCAGCGCTACCAACCGCTGATCCACAACAGCCTGCTCGCGGCACGACGGCGGCGGTCGTGGATCGGAGGGCTCTGGGGTGGGAGTTGCGCGAGGCGGGCTGGTCGAACAAGCGGATCGCCCGCGAGCTCGGAGTGCATCCCTCGACGGTCGGCCGCTGGTTCGCCGTCGCGCACCTGGCTGACACCAACGACACCTCCGACGAGCGGAAGGAGACAACCCCATGAACACCACCGACACCCCGCGGCAGGATCGCGCGACTGAGCCCGATCCGGCTCGTCAGGTACCCGACGAACCGCGCGAGCGTCACGAATCCGTCGAGGCAACGAGTACCCCCGAGGCGGTACGGGTTCGGCAGGTCGCCCGTGACGACAAGCACCACGCGATCGTTCGCGGGCGGGGCGTGGAGTGGGTGCGCCCGACCGACTTGATCGCTCGTCACTCGGCGCACGCGGCCGGTCGAGGTCTCGACTTCCAGGCCGAATTGGCGCGCCGCACCCGGACCCCGATTGGTGCCGGAGCACGTCGTCTCGGGGATCGTGGCCGCCGGTTGCCGCCGATCTCGGCGTTCGGACGCAGCAGCGCACCCTCGTCTCAGCCGTCCCGGCCCGGGGTCTCGATGAGCTGACGGTGGTGACGGGTCATGGTCCCGACGGCATCGGCACGCAGGACGCACTCGTGGGAGCGAGTGCGCACCTGCCTGTCAGGAGGTGCCGACACCATGACCACATCGACCAGCACCAGCACCAGCACCGAGCAGACGGCCCGCAGGCCTGAGGACTTCACCACCAGTGAGGGTCTGCGTGCCCTGCTCAACCGTCTCTACGAGGGCGGCGAGGACGCCTGGGTCCACGACCTGGTGGCACGCGACCTGATGGAGTTCGCCGCCGAAAAGTACAGAGCCCTGGCACGCAAGCACAGGCTCGACACCTGGGAGGCGGTCGCTGCCGCATTCGACGCGATGCAGTACCGCTCGACCCGCGAAGCCAACGACCCGTGGGCGATCATCACCCACGCCGTTCGGATCACCTGCGTCTACGAGGAACGTGCCCAAGGCCTGCTCTGCTCGGTGCACCAGGCCCGCCGCGCGCACGTCTCGGCGTTCCACGACCCCGAACGGTTCTCCGAACGCGACACCGCGCTTACCGACTACCATCCCGCGTTCCACACCATCGACACCCACCCCAGCGACATCGACACCGAGCGGCGCGAGGGTCCCGGCTCTGCGCAGGCGTGCATGTCCGCCGGGTCGGCGGCCGAGGACGCCATCGCGATGCTGTGCCTGCTCGACTGGCCAGCGGACAGTGCGCGTGCGTCGGTGGAGCACGTGTGCGGTGCGTTGATGAGGGCCGGCACTCGCCAGTCCGCCTACGAGGCGCTGCGCCGGGACCGTCACGCGCGGGCACTGCTCGATCTGCCGCACCGCTCCTGGACCGCCCTGCTCAAGGCACTGCTCGGCAACCCGCACCCGGCGTACGCGGCAACCAGCAGCGGACGCGGCGTCCTGCTGCGACTACTGCTCGGCGAGCCCCTCGACCTGCTGCTGCGCGACGACGATTTGATCCTCGCTCTGGCCTTGGCCGCGCCGCGCGGTGGAGGCGGTGAGGCGTCGTGACCGAGCCACAGATCGGCAGCATCCAACTCGACCGGGCCGTCGAGTCGATCATGGTGGGGCAGCGACACCGCGCCGACCTCGGCGACATCGACGCGCTGGCCGCGTCCATCGCACGCGACGGACTGCTGCAACCCCTCACGATCACCATCGATGGTGTGCTCGTATGCGGGGCACGTCGCCTCGCCGCGATCAAGAGGCTTGGCTGGCGCACCGTCAACGTGTGGGTGCGAAGCGGCCTGTCCGACCGCCTCGGGCACCTTCTCGCCGAGCAGGACGACAACATGCTCCACAAGCCCTACACCCAGCTCGAAGCCGCTGGCTTGTACCGGGAACTCAAGCGGGTCATGGCCGAAGACGCCGCCCGCCGCCAGAGCGCCACACAGTTCAGCAGCGAGAACCAGCCGGGGATGAACGGTGCGGGAAGATTTCCCGCACCGTCAGACACCCCGCACGGACGTGCCGACGAACAGGCCGCCGCGATGATCCCCGGAGGCGCGTCCTACAAGACGCTGGACAAGATCGGCTACCTCGAAGACATCGCCAACGACCCCGCTCAACCCGAGACGTTGCGCACCGAGGCTGCCGCTGGGCTGGAGCGGATCGAGGGGGGCGACTCGGTGCATCCGATCTATCAAGCGATCCGCGACGCCGATGCCATCACCCGGCAGCGCCGCGAGGCCGAGGTTCAGGCTCGCGCCGAGGCGGCCGTGGCCCACGCGAAGTTGGTCAAGAGGGGCAAGCGGACGCCGCCACGGCCACTGCCTATCGTCGCCAACGAGGGTCAGCCGGTGCGATACCCGGTGCGCGCGTTCATCCAGACCTGGGGCGAGCTGGCCAACTGGTGGACCCACTACGACACCGACGCACTCGCCAACGAGCTGACTCAAGAGCAGTTCGAGAGCTTCCTCGAAACAGCTGAAGGCACCGCCCGTTTCGCCGACGAACTCCGTTCAGCTCGACGCGCCACGGGTGAAGGCCCACACCTACGCGCACTCTGACCGAGGGTGGATGCTGGGTGCGCACCTGCTCGGCATGAGCCCTGCATCCTCTGACCCCCGCACTCGACGCCGCACCGTTGCCCTCATCGTCGCCGGTATCGTCCTGCTGCTTCTCGCCGGAGTCGGCATCTACGGACTCCTTACAGGCCCACGCACAACGACGAACACCGGCCCGGACTCGGAGCCTGGCCAGGCCGCCACGACACCAACCTCGCCGCCAACCGCGCCCAAGCCGCCGCAGGTTGCTTCCGTCCCGCGCTCCACCCATCCAGCGGCCTTCGCTCAAGGCGTCGCCGCCACGCTGTTCGCCTGGGACACCGCCTCAGGTCTGTGGCCGCTCGACTACACCTCGGCGATCCTGGCGGTGGGTGACCCCAGCGGAGACGAACAAGCCGGGCTCGCCTCCGATGTGGCCGCGTACCTGCCGAACCGGGAGGCCTGGATCGAGCTGCGGCAGTACGCCACCCGCCAGCACCTCACCATCGACACCGCACACGTTCCCGCAGCCTGGGCCGACGCAGTAGCGCAGGCGCGACCGGGGCAGCTCGCGCCGGGCACGACCGCCATCACGATCGAGGGCACCCGCCACCGCGCGGGGGTATGGAACGGCCAATCGGTCACCAGCGAGCATCCCGTGGCCTTCACCGTGTTCGTGGTCTGCGCACCGACCTATCAGAGCTGCCATCTGCTTCGGCTCTCGCAGCTTGATAACCCGCTGCGCTGAAGGGGTGGCGTCGTGTTCCGCAAAGTCGCCGTCGCAGCACTGGCGCTGCTGTTCTTCGGACCCTCCGCAGGACTGATTGGCGTCGGGGTGCTGATGAACCCCGCCGCTGCCGCCCACTGCGCCACGCCGAGCGGCGGTCTTGCAATTGGCCCTGTCCCGGACTCGCTCACCGTAGCCACCGCAGACGGCGAGACCTTCACCCTGGGCCGTCAGCAGCTCACGCACGCCGCAACGGTCATCACCATCGGCAACGGCGTCGACGACGTGGGCCGGCCGGGAGTCAAGATCGCGCTGATGGCCGCCCTCACCGAGTCCACAATGCGGATGCTCACCAACACCGGCGCGTACCCCGAGTCGGCGAACTATCCCAACGACGGTGACGGCAACGACCACGACAGCCTCGGGCTGTTCCAGATGCGGCCGCAATCAGGGTGGGGCACCGTCGCCGAACTCATGGACCCGACCTACCAGGCCCGAGCGTTCTTCGGCGGGCCGACCGGACCGAACTATCCCTCGCCGCGTGGCCTGCTCGACATCCCCGGCTGGCAGCGGATGGACCCTAGCGAAACCGCCCAGGCCGTCGAAGTCTCCGCTTATCCCGACCGCTACCGCAACTACGAGCCCGTCGCCGAGAGCATCCTCGCCGCGCTCACCAACAGCAACGGGTCTGCGCTTGGAGCCGGTGGGCCGGGGTCTGTGTCCTCGCGGGTGGTGTTCCCGCTGCCCGAAGGTACCTGGGTGCTGTCCTCGCCGTTCGGGATGCGCGCTCACCCGATCACGGGCGAACGCAAACTGCATACGGGCACCGATTTGGCAGCACCCGACGGCACCCCGATCCTCGCCGCCGCTGCCGGCACCGTCACCGTCGCGCAGTTCTCCGGCGGCTACGGCGGCCTCATCGTCATCGAGCACACCATCGACGGCCAGACCGTCGCGACGGCCTACGCGCACATGTGGCAGACCGGCATCCACGTCCGGGCTGGCGACCGGGTGAGCGCCGGGCAACACATCGGCGATGTCGGCTCCTCCGGCATGAGCACCGGCGCACATCTGCACTTCGAGGTCCGCCCCGGCGGCACCAACGGCGAGGCCGTCGACGCCGCAGCCTGGCTCAACCAGCACGGCGCCGCGAACCTCCCCACCGCGACCAGCGGATCACCAGCCGCTTGCGACAACGGCACCGCTGGTACGCCGACCGGCGTCGATGGAGACCCCGACCGGCTCGTCGACGATCCCACCAGCTCGGGACAGATCACCGCCCGTCTGCTCCACCTCTACCAACAGACCCTCGCTGCGTTCCCCGACACCGGCTGGGGCTGCTACTCACCCCGGCCCGGCACGAAGTCCGAGCACCCCCTCGGACGAGCCTGCGACATCACCTTCGGCAACCAGATCGGACAAAGCCCCACCGCGGCGCAACTCGACGCAGGCTGGAAGCTCACCCACTGGATGAAGGACAACGCCCAAGTGTTGGGCGTCCACTACCTCATCTGGCAAGGCCACATCTGGTCCGTCGCCCGCGACGCCGACGGCTGGCGACCCTACAACGGCGGCGGCATTCACGACCCCGGCGACGTCACCGGCGGCCACTACGACCACCTCCACGTCACCGTGAAAGGCGGGTGATCGACCATGGGCGTCTTCCCCGACTTCGACGGCCTCGGCGGCATCGGCGACCTCCGCGCCGTGGTCGGAGCACTGTTGACGTTCGTTCTCATTGTCGCCGTCTTGATGCTGAGTCTGTCCGCGATCGTCTGGGCCATCGCGACGGCTCACGGCAACTACGCGGCCGCCAGCAAGGGCCGAACGGGCGTCCTTGTCGCACTCGGGGCCGCAGCGCTCGCCGGAGGTGGCGTGGCCTGGATGAACTGGCTACTCGCAGTTGGATCGAGCTTGTAGCTGCAAGGTTGGCCTCATTGGTCCGAATCCTCCACCTCGGCGCTCGCTGTCTCGCACCGATCAAGCAACCTCGCGAAGTAGCTATAAGCCCCGAGGCGCTCCATTGCCTCTTGCTCAGACAGCTCGGTGCGCGTGTGCGTTGTCACGTTGCGGACCGTGAGGTTCAGACCGGTGGCCAGCGCGTTGAGGGCCTTTCCAAGCGGTTCGAGGCCACCGCGCATGCTCTTCACCGTCTTGTCGTCCCACGCTCCCGGCCAGGTGAGCTTCGGCTTGCCCGGTTCGGGTGCACCTGGTGAGAGCGTCTGCTGCCAGAAGACAGTGTCATCGACATCGTTTCTGCCGAGCCGCTCCTTCCAGTGGACCGTGAGGCCTTCGGCCGCCTCGCGCACCGCCACTCGGTACTGATGCGTCGTCCAATGTGCGGGCGCGCCAGCCCAGACCACCGGGTGAAACTGCGCGGGCGCGAAGGTCGGTAAGTCAGAGTCCGTGCGCGACTCTGCATCGACGATCATTGCGTCCAGCCTGCCCTTGACATTGGCGGTCGTCGTACGAATGTCCCGAGGCGCGATCGGAGCCTTGGGAGCAGCCATGAACGACCAGTTGGAGATCGGGTCGATCGCTCCGATACCCGCAATCGCAATATAGGCACCGGTTACCGACACTGCGCTCGCTGCCAAGCCGGCTGCCTCCGCGACACCGAGTTCGAGACGTTGGACCTCGTCCTGATCCTGGCCTTCCTTAGTCCACACAGTCGGAAAGAGGCCGCGTGCAGACATGTGATCTGCCTCGACCTGAGTGCTCATCCAGGCGTTGAACGCTCCCTCGAACTTCTCGACGGTGGCGCGCAATCGCTGGAGGTAGTCCACCCCGTACTGACTCACGTTCCTGGCACCTCTCGATCCGGCAAACCCGTGCGGACGAGCGACGCGCACAGACACCTCAAGGCTACGGGCGACCACCGACGAGCCAGGAGACGAGCGCGCACCTGTCGCGTGTACCCGTCTGAGATTTCGCAGGCGGGCCGCCCGTCGCCAAGGAGACCCACCGTGTTCGATCTGCTCACCACCGCCCTGTCCGCACCGCTGCTCGTGCCGATGGACATCAACATCGACCCCAACACCGATGGGTTGCCGGGGATCAACCAACTGCGCACCATCGTCGGCGCGGTGATGACCATCGGCCTGATCCTGTCCGTGCTGGCGCTGATCGTCTCGGCGATCGTGTGGGGTTTCGGCGCGAACTCGTCTAACCCTCATCTCGCGTCACGAGGGAAGATCGGCGTCCTGGTCTCCTGCGGCGCGGCGGTGATCTGCGGCGCGAGCGTGACGCTCATCAACTTCTTCTGGAACGTCGGCCAACAGGTCTGACCACACCCACGTCGAGAGCTGGTGTTCGTGATGGGCGTGTGCGACGTTCCCGTGATCTCCTCGGTCTGCGATGCCGTCGGCGAAGGAGCCGCCTCTCTGGTCGCGGCCCCGTTCGACTGGCTCGCGCAGGCGATGGGAGCCGCCGCCGGGTGGCTGTTCGAGGCGGTCTGGTCGGTGTTCGACACCACCACCCTGGTGGATGTCACCAAGCCCGGCTACCTCGCTGTCTACAACCTGCTGTTCGGCATCGCAGTCTTCGTGATGCTGATCTTCTTCTGCCTCCAACTCATCACCGGGCTGATCCGCCGTGACCCGACCGCACTGACCCGCGCCGCACTCGGACTCGCCAAGTCAGTGCTGGGATCGTTTGTCGTCATCACGCTTACGGCGCTCCTGCTGGAGGTCGTGGATCAGCTGTGTCTCGGGATCGTGCAGGCCGCCGGGGAGACCACCGAGTCGATGGGAGACAAGATCGCCCTCCTCGCAACCGGGCTGGTCGGGATCAACATCGCCGCCCCTGGCGTGGGAGCGATCATCACGATCTTCCTGGCCGGCCTCGCGATCACCGCTGCCGCGATCGTGTGGCTGTCACTGCTCGTCAGGAAGGCGCTGCTGCTGGTTGCAGTCGTGTTCGCCCCGCTCGCGTTCAGTGGCGCATCGTGGGACGCATCGCGCGGATGGATCGGGAAGTGGGCGATGTTCGTCATCGCCCTGATCTGTTCCAAGCTCGTGCTTGTCGTCATGTTCCTCGTCGCGATCACCCAGGTCTCTGCGCCGATCGACGGGGACCTTGCCTCGATCAGCGACCCGATCGCGGGGATCGTGCTGATGGCGATGGCCGCGTTCGCGCCCTATCTGACGTACAAGTTCATCGCGTTTGTCGGGTTCGACATGTACCACGCGATCGGTTCCGAGCAGGATGCCAAGAACGCCCTCAACCGCCCCATTCCCATCCCAACCAAGCCGCAAGGCGGCGGAGACCCGAAGAAGGTGCTCGACGGGACAACCAGCAGCAGCGGCTCGGGCGGACCCTCTGGCAGTGGGAGCGGGACGACACCGCCGCCGAAGACCCCCTCGCCTACACCCGCTGTGAGTGTCGGAGGCGGGGCTGGCGGCGGAGGGGCCGCAGCAAGCGGAGGCAGCGCAGCCGCAGCCGGTCCCGTGGCCGCGGGTGTGGTGGTCGGAGCGAGCGTAGCCAAGGGAGCCGCGACCGCCGGCCCGAAGGCCGGAGCTGCGCTGGGCGCCCAGGGCGAACGCGCCGCCGATGCAGCCGCTCAGACACCGCCACCGCCCGCAGTTCCACCCGCAGCACCGCCGGTGTCGAGCCCGGCCCCACGCCCGCCGAGCGCCGACCCGTCACCGCCACCGCCCGCAGCGCCACCCGCAGCACCGCCGGCGTCGAGCCCGGCCCCGCGCCCACCGAGCACCGACCCGTCACCGCCACCGCCGAACCAGCCCCCGCCGCCCGCGCCACGCCCGCCGAAGGAATAGACGATGAGCAGCGCGAACAGCGACCGGCAGGCCGCGGCTGACCTGGTGCCGGTGAAGTTCTCCCGGCTCACCCGCCGCGGCGTCCTCCTCGGGCTGTCGCTGACACAACTCATCACCCTCGCCATCGGCGGAGGCACACTGGTCGGAGCGCTATACGCCGGCGGAGGGATGCTTCTCGCCTACACCTCCCCAGTGTGGGTGCTCGCCGCCGCGCTGACGTGGATACCGGCCGCGGGCCGTCCGATCGTGGAGTGGCTGCCCGTGGCGTGCTGGTGGCTGTGGCGCACAACGGTTGGGCAGCTCCTGTACCGGCGCAGGATCGTTGTGCCGCGTCCGGTTGGAACGCTCGCACTGCCCGGCGACAGGGCACGGCTGCGGGAGTACTCCGATCCCGACACCGGTGCCGGGATGATCCACGATCCCCACGCCGCCACCCTCACGGTGGTCTGCGAGGTCACGCACCCCGCGTTCGTGCTGCTCGATCCCGGCGAGCAGGAACGTCGGGTTACCTCCTGGAGCCGTGTCCTTGCCACGGTCTGCCGGTCCGGGCGCATCGCCACGCTACAAGTCCTCGAACGCACCCTCCCAGACTCCGGAACCGGCCTGGCCGAATGGTGGACCAATCACGGCACAACCGACGGATCATGGGCGGCCGACACCTACGCCGAACTCATCGACCGTGCCGGGCCCGCCGGCGAGCGTCACGCCACCGCACTCTCGCTCAGCCTCGACATGAAGGCTAGTGCTCGGCAGATCAGGACCGCAGGCGGCGGCATTCGCGGTGCCGCCGCCGTCCTGCGGCAAGAGATGAACACCCTTGTCGCGGCGCTCCGCTCCGCCGACCTGTCACCATCGGGATGGCTGACACCGGGCCAGATCGCAGTGATGCTGCGCTCGGCCTATGATCCGGCCATCGCCGCCACCCTGGAACGCCACGGCCAACTCGGACAGTCGCTCGCCACAGCGGGGCCGGTCGCGGTGACCGAAACTTGGGGACGGCTACGCACCGACTCCGCTCACCACGCCGTGCTCTGGATCAGCGAGTGGCCCCGCTCGCTGGTCTATCCGGGCTTCCTCTCGCCGGTGCTGCTGTCCACCGGCATCCAGCGGAGCTTCTCGCTGATCTGCACCCCGATGCGCTCCGACCAAGCCGCCCGCGATATCCGCAAGAAGAAGGTCGAGCACATCTCCGACCAGGCCCAGCGCGCGAAGATCGGCCAGATCGAGGACGCCTCCCAGACCGCGGAGTACCACGACGTTCTCCAGCAGGAAGCTGACCTCACTGCCGGTCACGGCATCCTGCGCTACACCGGCCTCATCGCCGTCTCTGCGCCCACCGTCGAGGAACTCGACGCCGCCGTCGCCGCGATCGAGCAGGCAGCGATCCAAGCCTCCTGCGAGACCCGGCTCCTCGTTGGCCAGCAGGCGGCCGCGTTCACCGCCGCCGCGCTCCCGCTCTGCCGCCGGGTCTGAGATCAGCCTTCGGGGCTGACGAGGATCGTGGTTGATGGATCAACGTCAGGTGCCCAGGCAAGGGTGGGAAGATCGGCGCTCTCCAGTCCCGCGAGTTCGAGCGCAGCCTGTCCCGACAGGTGGGAAGAGTTGATGGACTGCCCGTTGGCAACTGCCGCGTAGAACTGTGCGGCGTAGTTGATCGCGTCTGCGTCTTCGATGCTGTCCGCCATCCCGATAGCGAACGGCACCACCTGTGCCACCAGGTCGTCGATCTGGGCTGCGGAGCGACATGAGTTCAGCAGAACGAGGAGCGGAGGATCGTCGGTTGCGCTGATCGCTCGTGCGAATGCTCGCGCCGTCACGATCACTCCCTCGTGGGGTTCGTCTGCTTCATCCTCAAAGACGATCAGGTCGTCGTTGCTGTGGCCCGAGAAGTGGACCACGTGAGGACGGAACTTCGTGATGCCGTCCAGTAGGTCCGCCGTAGTTGCTGCCGGTCGCACGTCGAGTTCGATTTGGTCACGGTGTAGCGCGGACTCAACCGCAGCGCGAATGCGCTTCTGTTCGCGCCCGACTCGGAGGTCGCCTTCGGCAGAGGCGCCCAGCATGAGCACTCGGAGCTTCTCCGGCTTGGGCGCTGGAAGGTGACGCAGCGCGGTGCTCACTGCGACCTCGGCACCGCTGATCCTCGACTCAAGCTGGGCGCGTTCAGCCGCCGCCCGCCGGTCGGCACGCTGCTGCTCGCTCTTGCGGCGTCGCTCGGCGGCATCGGCCTCCGATTGTTCGGCGCGGGAGAGCTTGCTCTGTAGCGCAGCCTCGTCCTTCGCGTAGCTGGCTGCCCGGGTCTGCCAGCGGCTGGCCTCCTTGCTCGCAGTCTCGGCTTCCTTCTCTCGGCGCTCGGCTTCCCGCAACTTGCTGCTGCGGGTGGAACTGCTCGTGGTCTTTGCGGCAGCCTGCCGCGCCTTGGCGGCATCGGCACGTTTCGAGGACTCTTTCGACCGGTACTCACCCGCCTTCTTGTCCGCGTCGATCCGCTGCTTGCGCTTGCGGTCCAGCTGTCCTCGGTACTGACTTGCGCTCACTCTGTCGTGCTCCTGCTTCGTCTGCTCTCGTGTCAGCTACAACGCTAGGCCGGACCACCGACATTTTCCGGACGAGGGTGCGCACCTCCCCGTCATACACGGCACCAGGAGGTCACTATGCCCACGTTCTTCGATTCGACTGCCGATGCCGCTGAGGCGTCCGAGGCGCTGAGGGGGTTGGCCCACACAAGCCGAGGTTTCGATCAGCCGGCGCAGATGTACGGGGTAATCGGTGATCTGTCCTCGGGGATGCGCTCCCTGCGGCAGGTGCTCGATCAGATCGCTGATGTTCACGAGCGCAAGGCCGCGCACGCGTTCAACGACGACGGAAGCCACGAAGCAGGAGTGCGCGACGCTCTGGCAGCGGCGGAAGAGCTGCATCAGGCCGCGATCCTCGTCGACCGGGCATACGAGCGGCTCGCGGAGGGCTTCATAGCGGCGGGTCGGATCGCCTGGCACCCCGAACCCTTCGTGGAGCAACCCGCGCAGTCGCGGTGGGTCAGTGTGGTCTTCCTCCAGGGCGATGAGGCTGACCGACCGTTGCGCATCCTCGACGAGCTGGGACACGTCGATGCAGTGAACTATCTCGCACAGTGGGACTACGGAGACGAGACCACGCAGGCTGCGCTGGAGAACGGGTACGCCTACAACAAGCCCGGCGAGGGCACCAACGATCAAGTGGTGACCTCCCGTGAGTACGCGCTGGTCGTCAATTCGCACATCGGCTACGTCTCGCTCCTGCGCCGCTACACCGAGCCCGTCTCCGAGCCCCAGGAACCTGAGCCAGCCGCGCCGTCTCCGACGCAGGGTGGCCCGGAGCTGCTGGTGTCGTACTCGTCGCCGGGCGCTCCGAAGCAGACCGACCTGCCGGCGTCGAAGCCGGATGGGTCGTGGTTCAAGCCGGCCAAGATCACGACGGTCAAGCAGGCGCGGGGGCTGGGACTGTGACCCAGGATCGGGAGCGGCTGCATACCGCCGTCCTTCTGGCACCGTCGAACGAGGGGCGAAAAGCTCCGCAAGCAGCGCCGACGGGCAGAAGCGCGGCTGCACGCCGAGCAACGCAAGGCCGAACTCGATACCGCCAAAGCCAAGGCTGAGCGGGAGCGTGCCGAGCGACGGGCCACGGTCTACCTACCGAAGGCCGGCGAGTCCGGGCCGGCTCAGTTGCGGACACCAGGCAGGTTCCGCCTGACCCGACATCAGGACACGTCCGCGACGCTGGCGGGCGCGTACCCATTCGTCGCCGAGGGTGGTCTCGGAGCTGACGGTGTGTTCGTTGGCCAGGACCTCTACTCGGGCGGCAGTTTCGTCTACGACCCGTGGGTGCTCTACGCGCGCGGAGTCATCACGGCCCCGAACGTGGTGCTGGCCGGGATCGTTGGCTCCGGAAAGTCCAGCCTCGCCAAGTCCCTGTACACCCGGTCGCTGCCGTTCGGGCGGCGCGTGTACGTGCCCGGCGATCCCAAGGGGGAGCACACCCCGGTCGCCAACGCTGTCGGCGGCCGGGCCATCGTGCTCGGTCACGGCCTGAACACCCGCCTGAACCCGCTCGATGAAGGTCACCGGCCTGCTGGGCTCTCGGATGAGCAGTGGGCCTCCACGGTTGCTGCCCGTCGCCGTGACCTGATTGGTGCGCTCGCAGAGACGGTGCTGGCGCGGGGCTTGTCGCCGTTGGAGCACACCGCGATCGACATCGCCCTGGCCCAGACGGTGCGGGAGAACGACGTGCCGATCCTGCCGATGGTCGTCGAACACATCCTGACCCCCAGCTCGGATGCCGACGGCAGGCTGGCCGAGGACGGTCGCCTCGTTGGCCATGCGCTGCGTCGAATGGTCGCCGGTGACCTGGCGGGACTGTTCGACGGCCCCTCGACGGTCGCGTTCGACCCCAGCCTGCCGATGATCTCGCTCGACTTGTCTCGTGTCACGGAGAACTCGACCCTCATCAGCGTTCTGATGACGTGCTCGTCGGCGTGGATGGAGTCCGCGCTGCTCGACTCGAACGGGGGGCAGCGCTGGGTGATCTACGACGAGGCGTGGCGGCTGATGTCCCATCCGGCGCTGTTGCGCCGGATGGACGCTCACTGGCGACTCGCTCGTCACTACGGGATTGCGAACATGCTGATCTTCCACAAGCTCACCGACCTGGACAACGTAGGCGATCAAGGCTCCGCCATGCGCTCGCTGGCGAACTCGCTGCTGGCAAATGCGGAGACGCGGATCGTGTATCGGCAAGAGTCCGACCAGCTCGGGCCGACCGCGACCGCGCTGGGTCTGACCGGCACCGAAAAGCACCTTCTGCCGAACCTCGGCGTCGGCCAAGGTCTGTGGCGGATCAAGGCCAGGAGCTTCGTTTGCCAGCACCAACTCCACCCGGCCGAACTCGCGTTGTTCGACACCAGCAGTCGCGCGGCTGGAGGTCACCGATGAACCTCCCCAGGCTGCGCCGCTCCAGTCCGGACGACGACGAGGCCGAGGCGGCGGTCGAGTTGCTGCATGTCCTCGTCACCGTCGCCACGGACGGAACACTCACCGCAACGGTCGATGGAACACCGTTTCCGTCACCGGCCGCGACCGCATGGACGCGCGCGACGTTCGGGCCGCTCATGGACGCCATCACCAGGGACCGCACGGTCGCGGGCCGAGTGGAGGTGCGCGAGCGCGACGGGAGCGTGTTCACCGACATCATCCGCGCCCGCCAGCCCCGAGGCGCCGCAGCCCCAGCTGACGCGTCGGCATCGGAGACGCGCCGGAGTGGCCATGCGCGTCGTGAGCCGCGCTTGATGGAGGTCACCGCGCGCGGATTCATCCCTGGCGAGGATGTCGCAGTCGCGACGATCATCTGCCACACCAACGCCACCGAAACCGGAGACGCCCGCGCGCTCATCGACCCCGGCACTCTCCCCGACGGTTCGGGGCAGGAAGCCATCCTGCTTGGCCGTATCTCCGGAACGCTCGCGGTGCGGCGGATGACATGAACCAGCGGCAGACCGGGAGCATGGGCGACGAACTGACCAACGCCGCACTCATCGGGCTGATCGGCATGTTGGGCTTGGCTCTCGTCCTCCGTGCCGCTGGCAGCGTCACCGCGTTCCTGACCGGTGCGCCGCAGCCCGATGCCGGCCCGGCCGCGGGCCTCGCCGTCCTGTTCAACCCCGCCGATCCCGCCTCCGCGCTCGAGGCCGACGGGCTCAACCCGGTCGCGTACTGGCTGGTCAGCGTGGGACTACTCGGCGGACTTGCCGTCGGGATCGTGTGGGTCTGGGGCATGCTGCGTCATCACACGCGACAGACCGAGACCGATCCGCATCGACTTGCCGGCGTCGCGACCAGCCACGAGGTCAAGGTCGCGGCGTCAGCGAAGGCGCTGCTGCGGCGCGCCGCAACGCTGCGCCCGTCACTCGAATCACCGACACCGCAGGACGTCGGCTACATGCTGGGGTCCAGTCGCGGCGCGAAGGTGTGGGCATCGGTGGAGGACTCGACCCTGCTGATCGGCCCGCCTCGCTCCGGCAAGGGCCTGCACGTCGTCATCAACGCGATCCTTGACGCCCCCGGTGCTGTCGTCACCACCAGCACCCGGCCGGACAACCTCACCGTCACCCTGAGAGCCCGGCAACGGCGAGACGGGCCGGTTGCCGTGTTCGACCCCCAACGCCTGGCCGAGGGCATCCCTGCCGGGCTGCGGTGGTCACCGATACGGGGATGTCACGATCCACTGACCGCGATGATCCGCGCCAACGGGTTCGCCGCAGCCACCGGCCTGAGCGCCGGAGGTGTCGAGTCCGGCGGATTCTGGGAAGGCAAGACCCGCACCGCACTCCAGAGCTTGCTGCACGCCGCCGCACTCGACGGCAGGGCACCGGCCGAGCTGTTCAGGTGGACCCTCGACCCCAGTGCCGCGTCCGAGGCTGTCGCGATTCTCGGCTCACATCCGAACGCGGCGCTGGGCTGGGACGACTCCCTGGGCGCGATGATTGACGCCGACCCCAAGACCCGCGACAGCATCTGGCAGGGCGTCTCCCTCGCACTCGCGCCGCTGGCCGACCCCCGCGTGCTCGATGCGGTCACGCCCGGCCCAGATGAGCACTTCGATCCAGAAACCTTCCTCACCGAGGAGGGCACGCTCTACCTCCTCGCCACGGGCGCCGGAGCAGGTGCCTCCGCCGCGCTGGTCGCGGGGTTCGTCGAAGACCTCATCGAGACCGCCCGCAGGCTGGCCGCCCGCTCACCCGGAGCGCGGCTCGACCCGCCGCTGCTTCTCGCGCTCGACGAGATCGGGAACCTCGCGCCGCTGCCGTCTCTTCCGACGCTCATGGCCGAAGGTGGCGGCACCGGGATCACGACAATGCCCGTCTTGCAGTCGCTCGCCCAAGCTCGTGACCGGTGGAGCGAACATCAAGCAGGTGCGATCTGGGATGCCAGCATCGTGAAGATCATCCTCGGCGGCGCGTCCAACAGTCGCGACCTTCAAGACCTCGCCACCCTGATCGGTGAGCGCGACGAGTACACCGACAGCGTGACTCTCGGGGACCGCGGCACCCGCTCCAACCAGCGCTCCATCCGCCGCATCCCGATCCTGCCGCCAGACCGCATCCGCAGGCTGCCGTTCGGCACCGGCATCACCCTGCTGCGCTCCGCACCACCCATCGTCACCGACCTGCGCGCCTGGCCGACCCGGCCTGACGCCGCACGGCTCCGCAGGGATCGAGACGAACTCGAAGCACTCCTGCGCAGTCCCACTCCCTGAAGACGGCGCTGGGGTGCCGGAGCGCACCTGCCTGACACAGCGACCACACACGGCAGGTCGCCCGAGTTCAGGAGGAGGCCCTCATGGCCATTCGCACACACCAGTCCATCTCTGGCTTCGTTGCCTCGGAACCGCAACTCAGCCATACCGAGCGTGGCGACGCGCGCCTCTACATGAAGGTCGGCATCGAGCACTACCGCAAGGAGCCGGACAACAGCTTCACTCAGCTGGAGACAACCTTCCACGATCTCATCGCATATCGAGGTGCCGCAGAACAGGGAGCGGAGCGGCTCGCGAAGGGCGACAACATCATCGCCGACGGACGGGTCCGCGAGTACTCGTACGAACGCAACGGCCAGCGCTACGACGGCGAGGAGTTCATTGCGACGCGTATCGGCCACGACCTGGCCCGCACCCGCTACGAGGTGGACCGCAGCGGGCGCACTGTCGGCCGCGAAGCGGCACCGTTCGCATCCCCGCAGCGCTCCGCACCGTCCAGCGCGGCTGCGATCGGAATGTGAGGGACCCCGCCATGACCGATCAGTTCCTCGCCGAGCATGACGACATGCCGCCCGAGGCAGGGCCGTCGCCAACCAGATTTGACGTGCCGGAGCCGCCGCATCCGGTCAACTGGAACCTCCTCACGGCCAACGACCTTGAAGCAGAGTTGCTCGAACTCAACCGCTGGGTGGACTGGCTCCGGCACACCTACGGACTCCCGGCCAGCGTCGTACCGCCGTACTGGCACCGGCACCCAGAACTCCTCTGGGAGCTGTCCGCGCTGCATCTCCACTGGTTGTGCGCCTACGACCCGGAGCAGAACGGTTCCGCGCCGCTCGGCTGGCACCGTGACTTCGCGGATACCCGTGCTCGGCTTCGTGACTGGGTAGCGGCCTGCGGTACCCGGCTCGACAGGGACCGCCCGACACGTCAGACGAGCTGGCCGGGCGAAGACCCCGCGCAGCCGGTCGAAGAGTCGCCGATCACGGACCGTGACGAGGACTTCGTGCGGTTCGTCCTTGATGAGGTTGCCGCGCGTCAAGAAGCAGAGGATGCCTTCTTCGCGGCTGCGGCCCCGGAGAACGGCGAGGTGTGAATCGTGGCGCGCCGCTATGTGCGGAAGACCGGGCAGCGTCAGCAGAGCGAGCGCGAGCTGACGATCCGCGCTCACTTCCGTGAGCCACCCGACCTGGACAAGCTCAGCGAACTACTGATTCGCATGGCACTCCAGCAGCCCGGGTCGTGTCGCTCGGGTGACGCGCCAGGGCCGAAGCGCCCTCGTGCCTCGGGGCAGATGTCGTCGTAAAATGAGCCCATCCGCCGCGGATGACGGATGTTGTGGTCCTAGCGCTTCGTCGTCACGACGAGGCAAAGTAAACGTGGCCGTCTCGGCCTGGTCCTACAGCCTTCGGGCTCTTCCCACGATCAACACCCGCCGTCACATCAGTCCGCGTCGGCAGGCCCAGTGACTGTGGAGAAGAGCCATGACCATCATCGACACGGACCGCACCGCGATAGACAGCCTCGTTGCGCCGACACCCTTCCCCGGAGCGATCGCAGTCTCGTACTTGCGGGTCTCTACGAAGGAACAGGCGGAGAAGGGCGGCAACGCCGAGGGCTTCTCGATCCCGGCGCAACGGGAGGCGAACCAACGCAAGGCCGATCAGATTGGCGCGACGATCGTCGAGGAGTTCGTCGATGCTGGGGAGTCCGCGCGCAAGGCGGACCGGCCCGAACTCATGCGGATGATCCACTACGTCACCAAGCACAAGACCAACTACTGCATCGTCCACAAGGTCGACCGGCTCGCCCGCAACCGTGCCGACGACGTGACCATCCATCTGGCACTCAAGGACGCGGGCGTCACGCTCGTGTCGGCGACCGAGAACATCGACGAGACGCCCTCGGGAATGCTGCTGCACGGAATCATGTCCTCGATCGCCGAGTTCTACTCACGCAACCTCGCCACCGAGGTCGTCAAGGGTTTGTCGCAGAAGGCAGCGCAGGGCGGCACAGTGACGAAGGCACCCATCGGCTACCGCAACGTCGGCGTGCGAGACGAGTTCGGACGGGAAGTCCGCACCGTCGAGACCGACGGTGAACGAGCGCCGCTGGTCCGGTGGGCGTTCCAGGTGTTCGCTTCCGGCGACTGGACGACAAGCCAGCTCCACCAAGAGCTCGTGGCGCGCGGACTTACCAGTGCGGCGACGCCGCGACGGCCATCCCGGCCCATCGCCAAGTCATCTGTTCACCGGATGCTGACGAACCCTTACTACAAGGGCAGCGTGCGGTACCAGGGTGTCACCTACGCCGGAGTGCACGAGGCGATCGTCCCGAACGAGGTGTGGGACCAGGTTCAGACCGTGCTCGGCACTCACCGCTCGGCGGCGGACGCGACCCAGGTGCATGAGCATTACTTGAAGGGGACAGTGTTCTGCGGGCAGTGCGGGTCCCGGTTGCTGGTGTGCAACGCGAAGAGCAGCCAGGGCACGATCTACCCGTACTTCGTGTGCGCGAGTCGGCATGGGGGCAGGGGCGACTGCACTCGGCAGGCGATGCTGATCGAGCACGTCGAGCGGCTCGTCGATCGCTTCTACGCACGGGTCCAGATCAGTTCCGAGACGATGCAGGCACTGTCGTCGATGCTGCATGCCAAGTTCGACCAGATGATGTCCGAGGGAGCGGCCGAGTTGGCTGACCTCGCGACGCGCAGGACGCAGCTGGAAGGCGAACAGCAGAAGCTGCTCCAGGCCCACTACGCCGGCGCGATTCCTCTCGATCTCCTCAAGAAGGAGCAGGATCGGATCACGGCCTCGCTGGAGACCATCGCTCACCGGATCGCCGCGCACCACGGCCACTACGCGGACGCGCGGTCGAACCTCGATGACTCGCTGGAGCTGCTGTCCAACGTCGCCGACATCTATGCCAGCGCCGACGACGCGAACCGCCGGCTGTGCAACCAGGCGCTGTTCAAGGCGATCTACGTCGACGAGGACAACGACGTGCGCGTCGGCTACCGGACTCCCTACGACGGACTGAGCGACGCCGACTTGCAGGCCGACGCTCTCACCTGGGCCGCCGAGGCAAAGAAAGACGGCCAGGTGCGAACTCCCTCCAAGGGTGGTCCCTTGGTCGAAAGTTCACACCTGACCCGTCTGGGGTGAGTGACGGGACTTGAACCCGCGACTCCCTGGACCACAACCAGGTGCTCTACCAGCTGAGCTACACCCACCAGGAACTGCCGGCCCGCAGCCGTGCAGGCAGACAACGGCGCCCATCGTAACCGGTCGCCGATGCCGTCGGCGTCACCGTCGCCGGGCGCGGGTCAGGGCATTGCAGTGTCGATCTCGTGCCGGGCCGCCAGCGCCCGGGCCGTGGCCGAGTCCGGGCCGGGAGACGGCACGAACACCGCCTCCCGGTAGTACCTCAGCTCGGCGATGCTCTCCCGGATGTCGGCGAGGGCCCGGTGACCCCCGGACTTCTTCGGCGCGTTGAAGTAGGCCTTCGGGAACCACCGGCGCGACAGCTCCTTGATGGAGGACACGTCGATGATCCGGTAGTGCAGGTAGGACTCCAGCTCGGGCATGTCCCGAGCGAGGAACCCCCGGTCCGTCGCGACAGTGTTGCCACCGAGCGGGGCCTTGCGCGGCTCGGCGACGAAGGCGCGGACGTAGTCCAGCACCCGGGTCTGCGCCTCGGCCAGCGGTATCCCCTGACCCAAGGCATCGAGCAGGCCGCTGGCCGTGTGCATGTCCCGGACGAAGGGGTCCATCTGGACCAGCGACCCTTCGCTGGGGGCGACGACCACATCGACCCCATCGCCGAGCTGGTTCAGCTCGAAGTCCGTCACCAGGGCCGCGACCTCGATGAGCGCGTCCTTGTCCAGGCTGAGTCCGGTCATCTCGCAGTCGATCCAGACGATGCGGTCGACGCCGCCCCGGTCGCCTGCGCTGGTCACGCTGACACTGTATGTGGTCGGCGCGGGTGCGCAGGCCGGTTACCCTCCCCTACCGTGACTGGTCGCCGGCTGTTGCGCAGATGGCTGCTCGCCGCAGTGATGCTGCTCGGCTTCGGCGTGTGCGCCCTCGTGCTCGCCGCCACGATCGGGGTGGAGACCGGCGGGCAGAACGCGCTGCTGGCCCTCCTGGTCGCCGCGCTGCCCCTCGGGGTCGTCCTGCCCTGCTTCCTGTGGCTGGACCGGTTCGAGGCCGAGCCGGCGGGTCTGCTGCTCATGGCCTTAGCCTGGGGCGCCCTGGTCGCCAGCACGGTCGCGCTGCTGCTGAACACCGGGTCGCTGGTGCTGCTGCGGGAGGTGGTCCAGCAGCCGATGACCGTCGGACCGGTCGTGGTCGCCCCCGTGGTGGAGGAGTCGGTCAAGGGCCTGGGAGTGCTGCTCATCCTGCTCTTCCGCGGCCGGGAGTTCGACGGGATCGTCGACGGGCTGGTCTACGCCGGGGTGGTGGCGGCCGGGTTCGCCTTCGCCGAGAACGTCCTGTACCTCGGCCGGGCCCTGGGTGAGGGCGGCGAGTCGTTGGCCGTCGTGTTCTTCCTCCGCGGCGTGGTCGGGCCGTTCGCGCATCCGCTGTTCACGATCTGCACCGGCATCGGCCTGGGCGTGGCCGCCGGCTCACGCCGCGCGGCCGTTCGAGTCGGCGCCCCCACGCTGGGTCTGCTTCTCGCGATGGCGCTGCACGCCATGTGGAACCTGTCCACCGTCACCGGTCTGCGCGGCTTCTTCTCCCTGTATGTCGTGCTGCAGCTGCCCGTGTTCCTCGCCGCCGTGGGCCTGGCCGTGTGGGCCAGACGCCGCGAGGGTCACCTCATCGCCGTGCACCTGACCCCGTATGCCGACGCGGGCTGGCTGGACGACCACGACCTCGACATGCTCGGCAGCATGTCCGCGCGCCGGCGGGCGCTGGCCTGGGCCCGTTCGACCGGGGGACGGCCGGGGCTGGAGGCGATGCGAGGCTTCCAGGACGCGGCCAGCGAGCTCGCCATGCTGCGGATGCGCGCCGTCCGCGGCGCCGCGCACGGGCCTACCGGGCCGGAGGAGCACCGGCTGCTCGGCGTACTGGTGACCCAGCGGGCCCGCCTGGCCGGGCAGCGCCAGGGATAAGAGCCGGCAGCCGGTCCTACACTGCTCGGGACCGCCTCCCTGCCGGATGTCGAGGTGGTGGTCTGCCTCCGTAGCTCAGCGGATAGAGCAAGGGCCTTCTAATCCCGAGGTCGCAGGTTCGAGTCCTGCCGGGGGCGCCAGGCGGGGGCGGTCCCGACCGCCGGCCGCACCGTGGGACCTACGGCAGGGCGGCATACCGGTTCGCCACCGCCGTTCGGACGCGCACCGGGAAGCTGGTGAATGGCGTCGCGTCGACCGTTTGGCCGGCCCGCGGCCGGCGCCAGGTGCCGACGACCCGGCCCGCGCGGACCACCGTGGGCATGAACATGCCGTTGTTGCCGGGGACGACATGCTGCCGGTGCGCGGGGTCCAGCGTCGCGGATCGGTCCTGGTAGCCCAGCAGGAGCTCGTCGAACCCGGGGAGCAGGAGCACGTCGTCCACCTCGCTCGCATGCTCGTGAAGCCGCTGCGGCGTCGCGGGGTCGAGGAAGAGGTCCACGCCGCCGGACTGGATCCGCAGCAGCTCCGGGGCTGCGAGGGCCAGGCCGGCGCGGGCGTCGGTGAGGGTGAGCCCGGTCCACCAGGCGAAGTCGCGCACGGTGGCCGGGCCGTGGCTGCGGAAGTAGCGACGCGCCCACTCGCCCAGGGCCTGCCCGCGGTCCAGCCGGCGCGGGTCCGGCACCCACTCCTCCAGCAGGACCAGGGACTGCGAGCCGCCGCGGCTGGGGCCCCAGCACAAGACTCCCGTCTGGGCCAGCTGCCCCAGCAGGTGGACCGCCCGCTGTGGCACGCCCTGGATCAGCCCGTGCGCGTCCCACTCGGCGAACAGCTCGTCGCGGGACAGCCGGCGGCTGCCACCCAGCCGCCGCAGCGCCAGGTCGCGGGCGCGGCGCACCATGGCGTCGTCGATGCCCAGCCCGGCACGGCGGCTCGCCGAAGCGGCCAGCATCCGGGCGCTGGTCAGCGACAGCATCCAGCTCAGGTCGCGAGCCGGGACGAAGTGCAGGGTGCCGCGCATCGGCCACGAGCGCACGACGGCGCCGGCGTCCAGCGCGGCAAGCACATCGGCCCGGGTTCGTCGCATGGTTCGCAGGGCCAGCGAGAGGACCGCCCCGGGGTAGTCCTGCGCCTGGACGCAGGTCAACCAGGACACCGCGTCAGCCGCGGACGCCAGGTCGGTCGCCACCAGCCGCTGCGCGGCGACCCGCAGCCGCGCGAGCTCAGCGGGCCTGGCCGGCCGCGCCACCTCCCCCATGCCCGAGCACCATACCGGGGCCGCCGGCCGGCGCGACGACGTCCGCCGGACCGGCGTGCGGCGTGTGAGGCCGTGAGAACAACGTGATTGCCGGGCAACCCGGGATCTGGGGACGTGAAACACCGGCTGCCTACGTTCGGGGCACCATCGCACGAAGGAGACATCGTGGATCTGCAAACTTTGCCCCCGGCCGATGCCGACGTACCGTCCGCCGACACCCCCGCCAGCACCGGGCGCCGCCGCGGTCGCCGCTGGATCGACACCTGGGAGCCGGAGGACCCCGGCTTCTGGCGCGGCGGCGGCGCCAAGGTCGCTCGGCGCAACCTGGTCTGGTCCATCGTCGCCGAGCACATCGGGTTCTCGGTCTGGCTGCTGTGGAGCGCCGTGGTGGTCTACCTGCCGCAGGCCGGGTTCAGCTTCACGGTCAACGAGCTGTTCTGGCTGGTCGCGCTGCCGAGCCTGGTCGGCGCGACCGTCCGGTTCCCCTACACCTTCGCGGTGCCGATCTTCGGCGGCCGCAACTGGACGGTGGTCAGCGCGCTGCTGTTGCTGATCCCGCTGACCCTGCTCGTCGTGTGCGTGAGCAACCCGGGCACGCCATACGGAATGTTCCTGGTGGCGGCGGCCACGGCCGGCCTGGGCGGCGGCAACTTCGCCTCCAGCATGGCCAACATCTCCTTCTTCTACCCCGACCACCGCAAGGGAGCCGCCCTCGGGCTCAACGCCGCCGGCGGCAACATCGGCGTCAGCAGCGTGCAGCTGATCGTGCCCGCGATCGTCGGGGTGGCCCTGGTCGGCTCCGCCGCCGGACCCCACCTGGCCAACATCGCATTCGTCTGGGTGCCGCTGGCGCTGGTCGCGGCCGCGGGTGCGTTCCTGTTCATGGACAACCTCAGCTCGGCGAAGTCCACCTTCCGGTCCCAGCTGGAGGCGGCGCGCCAGCGGCACACCTGGGTGATGTCGGTGTTGTACGTCGGCACGTTCGGCTCGTTCATCGGCTACAGCGCCGCCCTGCCGCTGCTGCTGAAGACCCAGTTCCCGGAGGTCAAGGGCGCCTACTACGCCTTCCTCGGTGCGCTGGTGGGGTCGGCGTTCCGACCCTTGGGCGGCTGGCTCGCCGACCGGATCGGCGGCTCGAGGATCACCCTCGCCGCGTTCGTCGGGATGGCGGCAACCGTGATGGCGCTCATCGCCTCGGTGCGCCAGCACGCCTTCGCCGGCTTCCTGGCCAGCTTCCTGGTCCTGTTCGTCCTCAGTGGCGTCGGCAACGGGTCGACCTACCGGATGATCCCGGCCATCTTCCGGGCGACCTCGCAGGGATCGGCGTCCGTGGCCAAGGTGCGCAGCGCCGCGGCCCTCGGCATCATCTCCGCAGTCGGCGCCTACGGCGGCTTCCTCGTGCCGCGGGCCCTGGGCACCTCGCTGAGCAACACGGGCAGCATCGACGCCGCGCTGTTCGGGTTCCTCGCGTTCTACGGTGTCTGCGTGGGCATGACCTGGTGGTGCTACCTGCGCCGCACGGTCCTGGTCGGCCGGGTCGCCAGCCTGGCCCATGCCGAGGTCTGACGGCCGGTCGCGCCGAGGCGGAAGATGAGGCGATGACGGCCAGCTCCACCGGCACCACCACCCACTGCCCCTACTGCTCCCTGCAATGCGGTATGCGGCTGCACCGGACCGGTCGCACGCTCACCGTGGGCGCGTGGGAGGAGTTCCCCACCAACCGCGGCGCCATGTGCCGTAAGGGCTGGACCAGCACCGACCTGCTGCGGCACCGCGAGCGGATCACCACCCCGCTGGTGCGGGACCGGGCCAGCGGCGAGCTGCGCCAGGTCGAGTGGGACCAGGCGCTGGACGTCGTCGCCGACCGGCTGCGGTCGGCCCAGCAGCGGCACGGACCGGACGCGGTGGGGGTCTTCGGCGGGGGCGGTCTCACGAACGAGAAGGCCTACGCGCTGGGCAAGCTCGCCCGGGTCGCGCTGCGGACGAGGATGATCGACTACAACGGCCGCTGGTGCATGTCCTCCGCCGCCTCGGCCGGGCAGCGAGCCTTCGGGCTGGACCGGGGGCTGCCCTTCCCGCTGGCCGACATCGAACAGGCCGACGTCGTGGTGCTGGTCGGCAGCAACCTGGCCGAGACCGCGCCGCCCGCGGCGCGGCACCTCGACGCGCTGCGGGAGAGGGGCGGGCGGCTCGTCGTCGTGGACCCGCGCAGCACCCCCACCAGCCGCCGGGCCGACCTGCACCTGCAGCCGGTGCCCGGCACCGACCTGGCGCTGGCCCACGGCATCCTGCACGTGCTCATCGCCCGGCAGCTCGTCGACGAGGCCTACATCACCGAGCGGACAACCGGGTTCGAGGACCTGCGCGGCCTGGTCGCCGGCTACTGGCCGGAGGCGGTCGAGCGAACCACCGGCGTGGACGCCGCCGACGTCATCCGCACGGCGGAGCTGCTCGGCGGGGCGGGTTCGGTGGTCATCCTCACCGCCCGCGGCGCCGAGCAGCACGCCCAGGGCACCGACACCGTCCTGGCCTGGATCAACGTCGCCCTCGCCCTCGGCCAGCCGGGGACCGCGGCGGGCGGCTACGGCTGCATCACCGGGCAGGGCAACGGCCAGGGCGGCCGGGAGCACGGACAGAAGGCGGACCAGTTGCCCGGGTACCGTCGGATCGACGACCCGGCGGCCCGGGCCGCCGTCGCGGCCGTATGGGAGGTCGCGCCGGAGGACATCCCGGGACCCGGCCGGTCGGCATACGAGATGCTTCGGGCGATGGGCACCCCCGGCGGGGTGCGAGCGCTGCTGGTGTTCGGGTCCAACATCGTCGTGTCGGCGCCCCATGCCGGGCTGGTCGGTGAGCGGCTGGACGCGCTGGACTTCCTTTGCGTCGCCGACCTGGTGATGTCGGAGACGGCCGCCCGGGCGGATGTCGTGCTGCCGGTCACCCAGTGGGCCGAGGAGACGGGCACGATGACCAACTTGGAGGGACGGGTCATCCTGCGACGCAAGGCGATCGACCCGCCTACGGGCGTCCGGAGCGACCTGGCGGTCATCGCCGGGCTCGCGGCCCGGTTCGACGCGCCGGGGAGGTGGAGCGAGGAGCCGGAGACGGTGTTCGAGGAGCTGCGGCGCGCGACGGCGGGCGCGCCGGCGGACTACTCCGGCATCGACTACGCCCGGGTGGAGGCCGAGCACGGGGTGTTCTGGCCGTGCCCGCAGCAGCCGGACGGGCAACACCCCGGAACGCCGAGGCTGTTCCTGGACCGGTTCGCCACGCCGGACGGGCGGGCCCGCTTCCATCCCGTGCAGCACCGCGGCCCGGCCGAGCCGGTGGACGCCGACTACCCGCTGCACCTGACGACCGGGCGCGTGCTGGCGCAGTACCAGAGCGGCGCGCAGACCAGGCGGGTCAAGGAGCTCGACCAGGCATCCCCGGCTCCGTTCGTGCAGCTGCACCCGCTGCTGGCCGCCGCCCTGGGCGTCCTCGACGGCGACCCGGTCCGGGTGTGGACCCGACGCGGCAGCACCGTGGTGCCGGCCCTGCTGTCCGAGGACATCCGGCGCGACACGATCTTCATGCCGTTCCACTGGGTCGGGGCGAACCTGCTGACCAACGACGCGCTCGACCCGATCTCGGGGATGCCCGAGTTCAAGGTCTGCGCGGCGGCGCTGGCGGCGGCGGCCTCGTGACCGACCTGGTGGGGCGTCCCCGGCTCGTCGTTGTCGGCAACGGGATGGCGTCCGTGCGGCTGGTGGAGGAGCTTGTCCGTCACGGCGCGGAATACGACATCACCGTGGTCGGCGACGAGCCGCACCCGGCGTACAACCGCATCCTGCTCTCCGCCGTGCTGGAAGGCTGCCACCCTCGCAATGAGCTGCCGCTGCGGCGACGGCGGTGGTACGACCACCACGGCATCCGGCTGGTGACCGGCCGGCGGGTGCTGCGCATCGACCGCGAGGCGCAGACCGTGCTGGTCGCCGGCGGCGAGTTGCTGGAGTACGACCGGTTGGTCCTGGCGACCGGGTCCGTGCCGGCTCTGCCCCCGATCCGTGGCCTGGTCGACCCCGACGGCGAGCTGAACCAGCGGGTCCACGCCTATCGGTCCCTTGCCGACAACGACCGGCTGAGCGCCGCGCTGCCAGGAGTCCGCCGGGCGGTCGTGGTCGGCGGCGGGCTGCTCGGACTGCAGGTGGCAAGGGCGCTCGGCGTGCGCGGCATCCAGGTCGACCTCGTCGAGGCCGCTCCCCACCTGATGGCCGCTCACATCGGCGAGGCCGCCGGGCGGGTCCTTCGACGCAGCGTCGAGGCGCTCGGCTGCGCGGTGTACCCGGAGGTCCGCGCGGTCCGGCTGGGGGCCGAGGGGCTGCGGCTGGACACCGGATTCGTGCTCGACACGGACATCGTCGTGCTGGCCGCCGGCGGCCGGCCGGCGACGGCGCTGGCCAAGGACTGCGGGCTCTTCGTCCGGCGGGGGGTCGTCGTCGACCAGACCCTCACCAGCATCACCGACCAGCGCGTCCACGCGATCGGCGACTGCGCCGAGTTCCGCGGCCGCACAACCGGTTTCGTGTCGCCTGCGTGGGAGCAGGCGCGCCTGCTCGCAGCGAGGTTGAGCGGCTCGAACGAGGAGTACTCCGGCTCCCGGGTGGTCGCCCGGCTGCGGGCAGCGGGGCTGGAGGTCGCCGTGCTGGGCGACCCGGAGCGCACGGCCGGCCAGGTCGTGGAGATGGTCAACCCGGTGCGGGCGTCCTACCGCAAGCTGGTCGTCCGCGACGGCGTCATCGAGGGCGCAGTGCTGCTGGGCGACCTGTCCCGGATCGGCCTGCTGACCCAGCTCTACGACCGCCGGACCGTGCTGGGCGGGCAGGAGCCGGGCCAGCTGCTGCTCGGCGAGCGGCCGCCGGGGGAGGGGTCGGTGGCGTTGCCGGACGACGCCGAGGTGTGCGCCTGCGCCGGGGTCACCGCCGGCCGGATCCGCTCCTGTGCCAGCCTGGCCGACGTGGTGGCCAGCACCCGCGCGACGACCGGATGCGGTGGGTGTGCGGCGACCGTGCGCACCCTGCTGGCCAGCCGGCCGGGAACCCCCACCGCCACGCCGAGCGGCGTGTGAGGCGGTTCGCCCGAGTTTTCGCCGGCGTAACACACGGAAACACCAGTCCTCACGTTCGCCGCCTAGCGTCATAGGTCAACCGGGTGCCGTCGTGAAGGAGCGCCACGCAATGGTCCACCACCGCAAGTCCCTGGTCGTCGTCGGCCACGGCATGGTCGGTCACCGCCTGGTCCAGGCCGCGATCGAGCGCGGGCTCACCGAGCGGTACGACATCGTCGTGCTCGGCGAGGAGCCGCGCGCCGCATACGACCGGGTCGCGCTGACCTCGTTCTTCAGCGCCCCCAACGCCGAGTCGCTGTCGCTGCTGCCCGGGGGCAGCTACGAGGACCCCCGGGTCACGCTGCGGCTGGGCTGCGCCGCGGTCTCGGTCGACCGCGAGCAGCGCGTGGTCCACACCACCGAGGGTGACCAGATCCGGTATGACGCTGTCGTGCTCGCCACCGGTAGCGCGCCGTTCGTGCCCCCCCTTCCGGGGCGCGACCTGCCGGGTTGCTTCGTGTACCGCACGATCGAGGACCTCGAGGCCATCCGCGACGCCGCTGCCACCGTCGGCACCGGGGTGGTCATCGGCGGGGGCCTGCTCGGACTGGAGGCCGCCAACGCGCTGCGCCAGCTGGGGTTGCAGACGCACGTGGTCGAGATGGCCCCCCGGCTGATGCCGGTGCAGCTGGACGAGGCGGCCGGTGCCACGCTGGTCCGCCACATCGAGGGGCTCGGCGTGACAACGCACTGCGGGGTGCGCACCCAGGAGGTGCAGGCCGGGCCCGACGGCCGGGTCGCCGCGCTGGCGTTGGCCGACGCCGACCCGATCGCCACCGACATGGTGGTCTTCTCCGCAGGCATCCGCCCGCGGGACGATCTCGCCCGCTCGGCCGGGCTGGAGGTGGGTCCCCGCGGGGGCATCGTCGTCGACAGCGGCTGCCGGACCTCGGATCCGGAGATCTTCGCCATCGGCGAGTGCGCCGCCCCCGGCGGCCGGGTCTACGGGCTGGTCGCCCCCGGCTACGCCATGGCCGAGGTGGCCGTCGACCGGCTGCTCGACGGGGCTGGGGAGTTCACCGGCGCCGACATGTCCACCAAGCTCAAGCTGATGGGCGTGGACGTCGCCAGCTTCGGTGACGCGCACGGGAGCACCGAGGGCAGCCTGGAGCTGGTCTTCAGCGACGCCCTCACCGGGGTCTACAAGAAGCTCGTGGTGACCGCGGACGCGACGCGCCTGCTCGGCGGGATCCTCGTCGGCGACGCGGCGGCATACGGGCTGTTGCGCCCGATGGTGGCCAGCGGGATCGCCTTGCCGGACAACCCGGAAGACCTGATCCTGCCCGCCTCCCGCGGCACCACCCAGGTGGGGCTCCCGGACGAAGCGGTCGTCTGCAGCTGCCAGAACGTCACCCGCGGCGCCATCTGCTCCGCCGTCGACGGTAGCGGGGACAAGCCCGGTTGCGCGGACCTGCCCTGCCTGAAAGCCTGCACCAAGGCGGGAACGGTCTGCGGCAGCTGCGTGCCGACGGTCAAGAGCCTGCTCGCCGAGCGGCTCGCCGCCGCCGGGCGCGAGGTGAGTACCGCGCTGTGCGAACACTTCCCGCTCACCCGGCAGCAGATGTTCGACCTCATCTCCGTCAAGGGCTACCGCAGCTTCACCGTCTTCCTCGCCGACCACGGCACCGGGCGGGGCTGCGACATCTGCAAACCCACCGTCGCCTCGATCCTGGCCAGCCTGACCAGCACGCACATCCTGGAGCCGGCCACCGCCGGGCTGCAGGACACCAACGACGCCTACCTGGGCAACATCCAGCGCAACGGGACCTACTCGGTGGTGCCGCGCGTGCCCGGCGGCGAGATCACCCCGGACGGGCTGATCGCGATCGGCGAGGTGGCACGGGATTTCGGGCTCTACACCAAGATCACCGGCGGACAGCGCATCGACCTGCTCGGCGCCCGGCTGGAGCAGCTGCCCGCCATCTGGCGCCGGCTGGTCGACGCCGGCTTCGAATCCGGCCAGGCATACGGCAAGTCGATCCGCACGGTGAAGTCGTGCGTCGGCTCCACCTGGTGCCGGTACGGCGTCCAGGACTCGGTGTCGCTGGCCATCGACCTGGAGCTCCGCTACCGCGGGCTGCGGTCCCCGCACAAGCTCAAGGGCGGGGTCAGCGGGTGCGCCCGGGAGTGTGCGGAGGCCCGGGGCAAGGACTTCGGCGTCATCGCCACCGAGAAGGGCTGGAACCTCTACGTCGGCGGCAACGGCGGCTTCAAGCCGGCGCACGCGGTGGAGTTCGCCACCGACCTCGACACCGAGACACTGGTCCGCTACCTCGACCGGTTCCTGATCTTCTACATCCGCACCGCCGACCGGCTGCAGCGCACCTCGGTCTGGTTGGACCAGATCGACGGGGGCCTGGACTACGTGCGCTCGGTCGTCGTCGACGACGCGCTGGGCATCGCGGCCGACCTCGACGCGGAGATGGCCCGCCACGTGGGCGGGTACAGCGACGAGTGGGCGGCCACGTTGCAGGACCCGGACAAGCTTGCCCGGTTCGTCTCCTTCGTCAACGCGCCGGGAACTCCGGACCCCAGCATCCAGTTCGTCGCCGAGCGGGGCCAGCGACGGCCGGCCCGGGAGGGCGAGCCCGTGCTGCTCGGCGACCGCATACCGGTCGGGGCGGGGCGATGACGCTGACCGTGACGGAGGCTGCGGTGCACACCCGGACATGGACCCAGGTGTGCCGGCTGGAGCGGCTGCAGGTCGAGTGCGGAGTTGCCGCGCTCGTCCAGGGGACCCAGGTGGCGCTGTTCCGCCTGGACGACGCGCAGGTCTGCGCCATCGGCAACCTCGACCCGTTCAGCGGCGCCAACGTGCTCGCGCGCGGCATCGTCGGCTCCCGCGGGCCGGTCGCCTTCGTCGCGTCGCCGATGCTGAAGCAGCCGTTCGATCTGCGCACGGGGCAGTGCCTGGACGATGCCGCGGTGCGGGTCCCGACCTATGACGTGAGGGTGGTGGACGGCATGGTCGAGGTGCGCATGCCCGCACGTGACGACCCGGCCGCCGGGCGATGACAGAAGACCGGTCTCTTGCCGGCTACCGCGTCGGCATCACGTCCTCGCGCCGGATCGACGAGCTGGCCAGCCTGCTCGAGCGCCGCGGCGCGACGGTGGAGAGTGCGCCGGCGCTGACCATCCTGTCCTGCGCCGAGGACGTCCAGTTGCGCACCGCGACGCTGCAGTGCATCGACAGCCCGCCGGACCTGCTCATCGCCAATACCGGTGTCGGCATGCGCGGTTGGTTCAACGCAGCGCGGGAGTGGCAGCTCGGCGATCAGCTGGTGGAGGCGCTGCGCCGCACCGAGATCCTCGCCCGCGGGCCCAAAGCGGTCGGAGCCGTGCGCGCCGCCGGACTTCGCGAGTCCTGGGCCACCGACACCGAGGCGCTCGCCGAGATCCTGGCCCACCTGCGGCTGCGGGACCTGGCCGGTCTTCGGGTGGTGCTGCAGGAGCACGGCACCTCCACCGCCTCCGTCGCGGCCGCGCTGCACCGCCAGGGCGCCGAGGTGACGGTGCTCACGGTGTACAAGTGTTTTCCCGCCGCCGACCACGCACCCCTGTTCCGGCTCGTCGACCTGGTCGCCGACCGCGAGCTGGACGCCGTGACCTTTACCGCCGCACCGGCGGCCAAGGTCGTCGTGGACGTCGCGCAGGCCACCGGCAGGAAGGCGGACTTCCTGGAGGCGCTGCGCACCCACGTGATCGCCACCTGCATCGGGCCGGTCACCGCTGAGGTGTTCGACCAGCTCGGCGTGCCCACGGTCCAGCCGGCGCGCTCGCGGCTTGCGGCGATGGTCCGCGAGCTCGCAGTCGAGCTCCCCCGGCGCCGGCAGGGGACGCGGTTGCAGGTGGCCGGGCACCAGCTGGTCCTGGCCGGTGACGACGTGCTGGTCGACGGGGCTCAGGTCCGGCTCACACCCGCGCCGTATGCCGTGCTGCGGCTGCTGTCCCAGCACCCCGGCAAGGTGGTCAGCCGGCGTGACCTGCTCGCGACGCTGCCCAGCGGGTTGGAGGGCAAGGAGCACGCCGTGGAGGCCGCCGTTGCCCGGCTGCGCGCAGCCATCGGCGCGCCGCTGGTCAAGACCGTGGTGAAGCGCGGGTACCTGCTCCCGGCGGAGCTGGGGACGGTCGCTTCCGAGCCTGCCTGAACGTGCGTCCCTGAACGTGCGTCCCTGAACGTGCGTCCCTGATTGTGCGTCCCGGACCGGGCGTTGCGCCCAGGGCCACGCCCAGCCGACGCATCCGCCAGCCCACGCCCGTGCGCTGCGGCGTTGCGGGCGACACGTGGGCGGTTCCGCCGTCCTGGCTTGATCCCTGCTGGCCGGCCGGTGATGCTTGCGAGCGTGGCGGAGGCGGACGCGGAGGGCGGCGCAGCGCTGCTGACTGCCGTCGCGGCATTGCGCGAGGCCCTCACCGGTGTCGCCCTGCCGCTGCAGCTGCCCGACGTCGCCGAGGCACGAGAGGCCCAGCGGGGGTTGGTCCGCCAGCTGGACGACTACGTCATACCCCGGTTGGAGGCCCTTGACGCGCCGTTGCTGGCCGTGCTGGGAGGCTCGACCGGCGCCGGGAAGTCGACCCTGGTGAACAGCCTGGTCGGCGCTGTGGTCAGCCGCACCGGGGTACTTCGACCCACCACCCGGGCTCCGGTCCTGGTGTACCACCCCGACGACGAGCGATGGTTCGTCGGCCCCCGCATCCTGCCCGAGCTGCCCAGGCTCACCGGGCCGCACGACCCACCGGCCCGCGGCGACAGTGACCAGCCCGCGGGGGTCCGGCTGGTGCCGTCGACCGCGGTCACGGCGGGCCTGGCCCTGCTCGACGCACCCGACATCGACTCGATCGTCCGGCCCAACCGTGAGCTGGCGCGCGAGCTGCTCGCCGCCGCGGACCTGTGGCTGTTCGTCACCACGGCCGCCCGGTACGCCGATGCCGTGCCCTGGAGGCTGCTCCGGGAGGCGGCCGATCGGGGCACCTCCGTCGCGATCGTGCTGGACCGCGTCCCACCGGCCGCTCTGGAGGAGATCCGCAACCACCTGGCCGAGATGCTGCGGGACCGCGACCTGTCGAGCGCGCCCATCTTCACCATCCCGGAGGCCACGCTGACCCCGGACGGGCTGCTGGACCCTCGCGACGTGGCGCCGCTGACCGCCTGGCTGGGGGTCCTCGCCGACGACGCGGCCGCGCGGGGGGTCGTCATCCGGCGCACCCTGCACGGTGCCCTGGACTCGATACCGGATCGCGTCGCGGTCCTGTGCGCGGCCAGCGAGGACCAGCGGGCAGCGGCCGTCGCCCTGCGCAAGGAGGCGACGGCGGCCTTCGACGCGGCATACGACGGGGTTGAGCACGGGATGAACGACGGCAGCCTGCTACGGGGCGAGGTGCTGGCCCGGTGGCAGGAGTTCGTCGGGACGGGCGAGCTGCTGCGCAACCTCGAGTCGCGCATCGGCTGGCTGCGCGACCGCGTGGTGGACGTCGTGCGCGGCCGCCCTCGCGGGGTCGAGCGGGTGTCGACGGCGGTCGAGTCCGGCCTCGAGACGCTGCTCGTCGAGCACGCGGAGGCGGCCGCGGAGCGCGCGGCCGACGCGTGGCGCGGCACCCGCGCGGGGGCGGCACTGCTGCGCGAGAAGCCCACGCTGGCGCGAGCGAGCCGCTCGGTGCGCGAGGAGGCCGAGCGCGCGGTGCGGGACTGGCAGCGGGCCGTCTTCGACCTCGTGGCCGCCGAGGGGGCGGAGAAGCGCAGCACCGCCAGGCGGCTGGCCTTCGGCGTCAACGGGCTCGCTGTGGCGCTCATGGTGGTCACGTTCGTGCACACGGCCGGGATGTCCGGGGCCGAGGCCGGCATCGCGGGCACGAGCGCCTTCGTCGGCCAGAAGCTGCTCGAGGCGGTCTTCGGCGACCAGGCGGTGCGGCGCCTCGCCGAGGCTGCTCGCCGCGCCCTGGACGAGCGGGTCGGGCTGCTGCTCGCCGGCGAGAAGGCCCGTTTCGACGCCGTGCTCTCCGGGCTCGGCGACGACGACCCGCAGGCCCTGCGCCGGGCTGCCGCGGACGTCGAGCAGGCCCGCAGCGCCTGGGTCGGCGCGTGAGCCCGCTGCGGACGGCGTCCCGGGGCACCGCCACGTCGGTGCCTGGGGACCTGGACCGTCGCCTCGCCGGCCTGCGCCGCGCCGTCGAGGCCTGCGACGCGCACCTGGACGCCGCGCACGTGCCCCCGCTCGCGCACGCTCACGCCGTCCTGACCAGGGCGGGGGAGCGCCTCGGTCTCGGCGCCGGGCTGACCGTCGCGGCCCTCGCCGGTGCCACCGGCTCCGGCAAGTCCTCGACGTTCAACGCCCTGGCCGGCGCCGAGGTGTCCACCGTCGGCGTCCGCCGTCCGACCACCTCGGCGACGAGCGCCGCCCTGTGGTGCCCCGAGGCGGTGGCGGCGCCGCTGCTGGACTGGCTCGCCGTCCCGTCCCGCCACGTCGTCCTGCCGGGCGCAGATGGCGGCGAGGGCTCCTCCGACCCGCTGCACGGTCTGGTGCTGCTGGACCTGCCTGACCACGACTCCACGCAGGCGACCCACCGCGCGGAGGTCGACCGGGTGGTCGGGCTGGCCGACGTCCTGGTGTGGGTGCTGGACCCGCAGAAGTACGCCGACGCGCTGGTGCACGAGGAGTACCTCCAACCCTGGGCCGGGCACGGCGTCGTCACCGTCGTCGCGCTGAACCAGGTGGACCGCGTGGGCGCGGACGACCTCGAGCCAGTGCTCGCCGACCTCC
Source organism: Dermatophilaceae bacterium (assembly GCA_035689185.1). Lineage (GTDB taxonomy): Bacteria > Actinomycetota > Actinomycetes > Actinomycetales > Dermatophilaceae > DASSLY01. The sequence continues at coordinate 168 of DASSLY010000069.1, read as the reverse complement.
GCCGCCTGCTCGACGACGACGGCCTGCGCGAGGCCGAGCTCCTCGCTGTCTCGGCGCGCACCGGCGAGGGGCTCGCCGACCTCCGGGCCCTGCTGGCGCAGCGGGTCACCTCGACGCGGGCCGCGCAGGTGCGACTGGCGGCGGACGTCGCACGGTCCGCCACCGCCC
>DASSLY010000068.1:0-3561 GCA_035689185.1 Dermatophilaceae bacterium | reverse complement strand
ACTCGTCCATCACCACCTGGCCGACCTCGGCCGACTCCCCCTGACGCAGCGCGATGTTGGCCAGGACCTCGGCCGTGCAGCAGACGATCGGGGCGTCCCGGTTCACCGCGGCGTCACCGGTGAGCATGCCGACCTGGTCGGCGCCGAAGACGTCGCAGAGCGCGAAGAACTTTTCTGAGACCAGGGCCTTGATCGGGGCGGTGTAGAACGTGCGGCGCCCGGTCGACCAGGCCGCGAAGTGCGCCCCCACGGCCACCAGGCTCTTGCCCGACCCGGTGGGGGTGGACAGGATCACGTTCGCGCCGGTGAGCACCTCGATGAGCGCCTCGTCCTGCGCGGCGTACAGGCCGAAGCCCCGCTCACCCGCCCAGGTGACGAACGCGGCATACAGGTCGTCCGGGCTGGTCCCGGCGGGCTTGGTGAGCGACATGGCCCTCCGACCGTATGCCAGCCGCCGGGGGCGGCTGTACGGCGCGGGCCGGCGGTCAGAGGCTGGCGGTCACAGGCCGAAGGCGAGCCGGACGACCGTGCCCGGCCCGCGGGGGCGGATGGCGCACTCGTCGGCGACCCGGCCGGCGATCCACAGGCCGCGGCCGGAGTCCCGCAGGTCGTCCGGCGGGTACGCGCCGGCGGCGCGGTTGGCGATCCCCGGCCCGTCGTCGCGGACCTCCACGACCAGGCGATCGCCCACGGCCCACCAGCTGACCTCGGCCGACCCGACTTCCCGCAGGGCGTTCGTGACCAGCTCGTGCACCGCCAGGGCGACGTCGTCGACGCGGGAGGACCACTGCGCCGGCACCGAACCCGCCACCCAGGCCCGTGCCTGCCGGGCGTCGGTATGCCGCGCGACCACCGCCCGTTTCGGGCGCGGCTTCCAGCGCGGCCCGGGCTGGTGGCTCACCGGCGCGGGCTGTCGCCGCAGGTCGTACACCTGCAGCGCGTAGTGACGGGCCTCGGGGAAGTCGGCGTCCAGCGCGGCCTGGTACCGGCGCCAAGCCTGGCCGGCGTCCTCGCGCAGCCAGACCGGCTCGCAGATGGACCGCCAGGGTCGGCCGCGGCGGGCGAACTGCAGCAGCAGCCGGTGGTAGGCCAGGACAGCGTCGTACTCGTCCTCGAAGTCCGCGGCGTCGGCGACCCAGCTCACAGCCGCCATGCGGGCCCCGAGCCGGTCGGTCAGCAGCTGCCAGGTGCCCTCCGTCACGATGGCGACGACGGGCTGGCCGGACCGCGCCGCGTCGGCCACGAACCGAGCGACCCGGTGCACGACGGCGTCGTCGTCCGCGACGACGCACGTCTCCCGCACCAGGGCGTTGCCCACCCATGTCGACGGCTCGGCGGTCACCGTCACTGCGCGGTCATCCAGGTCAACGGCCACACCTGGTCAACGACACACCGCCGCGAGGGTTACGGGTGCGTCTGGTCGGGTTTCTTTACCGAAATGTCCGGATGTTGCCGTCTGCCTGCGACTGTCGGTGGCCCGTTGCTGCCCCCGTCGTGCTCAGGCCGAGAGGAACTCGACCATCTCCCGCTGCAGCCGCTCGACCTCGCCCTGGATGGTGCTGATCTTGGTGTCCAAGCCCGGGCCGGCGCCATCCCACCGTTCCAGCTCGGCGCACATGGCGGCGAGCCGGGTCCCGCCGACGTTGGCGCTGCTGCCCTTCAGCGAGTGAGCCGCCCGGGAGAGGCCGCCGAGGTCGCCGGACCGGGCGGCGTCGCGCATGTCCGCGACCAGGGCTGCCGCCTGCCGGCGGTAGACGTCGGCCAGGTTGCGGAGGAACTCCCCGCTGGAGTCTTCCAGAGCCTCCTGCAGGTCCACCAGGACCTGCCGGTCCAGTGCCGGTCCCCAGCCCACCGCGATCGGCAGGGTGCCGTTGGCCTCAGTCACCGTCCACCTCCCGGTCATGCTGCTGCGGGCCGTCCTTGTGCCTGTCCCGGTCCGCGGCCAGGGCCCCTGCCTCGACGGGAGCACCGGCCGGTTGGCGTGCCCACCGGGCCAGTGCAGCGCCGACGGTAGCGGCCTTGACGGGCTTGGACAGGTAGTCGTCCATGCCGGCGGCCAGGCAGCGGTCACGGTCCTCCGACATCGCTGCCGCGGTCATGGCGATGATCGGGATGTGGGCTCCATTCCCCTCCTCGCGCCGCCGGATCTGCTCCGTCGTCGCGAACCCGTCCAGTACCGGCATGTGGCAGTCCATCAGCACCACGGAGTACTCCCTCGCCTCAAGCGCCTCCAGCGCCTCGGCGCCGTTGGCCACCAGGTCCACCTCGTACCCCAGCTTGGTGACCACACCCTCGGCCACCAGCTGGTTCAGCGCGTTGTCCTCCACGATCAGCACCCGCCCGAGCGACGGCGCCCCGGACGCCCGTGACGGCAGCGGTGTCGGTGCTGGCGCCTCGGGCACCGGGAGCGCCAGCAGCCGCATCAGCCGGTCGAAGAGCTCGGAGCTGCGGACCGGTTTCGTCAGCACCTCGGCGACCCCCGCCTGCCGGTACTCCTCCGAGGGCACCTCGTAGCTCGAGGTCAGCATCAGCACGCGGGTCCGCGCCAGGCTGGCATCAGCGCTGATCTGTCGGGCCAGCCCGAGTCCGTCCAGTTCCGGCATACACATGTCGAGGATGACCGCGGCGAACGGGCGCCCGCCCTGGGCCGCGTCGCGCAGCCGGGGGACGACCTCATGCGGGTTGTCCAGCACAGTCGCCGCAACCCCCCACGCGCCAAGCAGCGACCCCAGGACCAACCGGTTCGTCGCGTTGTCGTCCACGACGAGCACCGGAAGGCCGGCGAGTGCAGGCGGCTGTGTCTGGGCCGGGGCAGCCTCCGATGCCGGGCCGACCGGCAGCGGCACCTCGAACCAGAAGACACTGCCCGCGCCGGGCTCGCTGTCCACGCCGACGGCGCCGCCCATGGCCTCGGCCAGCTTGCGCGAGATCGCCAGACCGAGGCCGGTGCCGCCGTAGCGACGAGTCGTCGACGCATCCGCCTGGCTGAAGGACTCGAACAGCCGGCCGCGCACCTCCCGCGAGATGCCGATGCCCGTGTCGGCCACCTGGAAGCGGACCGTCCCCTGCCCGGGCTCGCCGGGGGTCCACCGGACCGAGATGACCACCTCACCGGCGGAGGTGAACTTCAAGGCGTTGGACGCGAAGTTGAGCACCACCTGCCGGACCCGCGCCGGGTCACCGACGAGCTGCGCCGGAACTCCCGGCAGTGCGTAGGCGATCAGCTCCAGCCGCTTCTGGTGGGCCGTCGGTGCCAGCAGCGAGGCCACCTCCTCGACCAGGGCACGCGGGTCGAAGGGCGCGGACTCGAGATCCACCTTGCCCGCCTCGAGCTTGGAGAAGTCCAGGATGTCGTTGATGACGGCCATCAGCGCTGTGCCGGCAGTCTCGACTCCCTCGGCGTACTGACGCTGCGTCTCGGTCAAGGAGGTCCGCAGCAGCAGACTGGACAGGCCGATGACGCCGTTGAGCGGGGTGCGGATCTCGTGGCTCATCACAGCGAGGAACTCCGACTTCAGCCGGGAGGCCTCCAGCGCCTCCTCGCGCGCCGCGGCCAGCGCA
>DASSLY010000067.1:0-5056 GCA_035689185.1 Dermatophilaceae bacterium | reverse complement strand
GAACGCGGTGTTCGACGACCTGGACCAGGGCCGGCTGATGGCCGACCCGTCGTTCCTGGTCTCCCTGCCCACCGTCACCGACCCCGGGCTGGCGCCGCCCGCCGGCGGCACGGCATACCTGCTGTTCCCGGCACCCAACCTGGACCAGCCGCGGCCGCTGGACTGGACCACCCTGCGAGGGCCTTACCGGGACCACGTGTTGCGGGTGGCCGAGCGCGCGGGCTACCACCTCGACATCGAGGCCGAGTGCCTGGTGACGCCGGCCGACTGGCTTGAGAGGGGTTACCCGGCGGGCACGCCGTTCTCGGCGGCGCACACCTTCGGCCAGACCGGGCCGTTCCGGACACCGAACCGCCTGGCCCCCGGCGTCGTGCTCGCCGGGGCGGGCACCACGCCCGGTGTCGGTGTGCCGATGGTGCTCATCAGCGGCCGGCTCGCCGCGCAGCGGGTGCTCGGGTCCTCGCGGTGAGCGTGCCGGCCGAACTGGCTCCCGCCTACCGGCAGTGCCGGCGGGTGATGGCGGCCCACGGCCGGACGTTCTACCTCGCGACACGCCTGCTGGGACGCGACGCGCGGCCGCACGTGTGGGCGCTGTATGCCTTCGCTCGCCTCGCCGACGAGCTCGTCGACGACATGGCTGGTGCCGATCCCATTGCGCTGCAACGGTTCTCCGTGGCCACCATGACCGCGCTCGAAGCGGACGACGCGGCACCGGAAGGCTCCGTGCCGCCGGTGCTGGCGGCGGTGCGGCACACGATGCGCCACTATGACCTGTCGCCGGACCTGCTGGCGGAGTTCCTCGCCTCGATGGCGATGGACCTGACCGTCACGCGGTACCCGACGTGGGCCGACCTGCGGGGCTACATGCGCGGCAGCGCAGCGGTGATCGGGGAGCTGGTGAACCCGATCCTCGGCGGCGGCGCCGGGTCCGCAGCCCACGCCGCCGCGCTGGGCGAGGCGTTCCAGCTGACGAACTTCCTGCGCGACGTCGCCGAGGACTGGCAGCGAGGGCGGGTCTACCTGCCCCAGGCGGACCTGGCCCGGTTCGGCGTCGCGGACGCCGACATGGCCGAGGCCGTGCTGGCAGGCCGGCCGTCTCGTGCGCTGCGGGAGCTGGTGCGGTTCGAGGTCGAGCGCAACCTGGGCCTGTACGCCCAGGCCCGGCCCGGCTTGGCCATGCTGTCCCGCCGCGGGCGGCTTTGCGTCGCGGTGGCGTTCACGCTCTACCGGATGGTCCTTCGCGAGATCGTCGCCGCCGACTACGACGTGTTCAGCCGCCGACATGTGGTGCCGACCGCCGCCCGGGCCCGCACCACTGCGCGCTTGTTGCTCCGGAGGCACCGAATCGGGGCCGCGAGCGGCCCGATTCGGTGCCTCCGGAGCAACAAGCGGTGAGAGGTCGCGTGGACGTCGCGCTCGTCGGGGGTGGCGGCGCGGCGATGACGCTGCTGCTGCAGCTGGCCCGACACGGTCCGGCGGGGCTGTCCGTCATCGTGATCGACCCGGTCGACCGGCTGCGGGACCAGCCGGCCGACCGCACCTGGTGCTACTGGCACGAGGGCCGCAGCGAGGTGCACGAGGCGGTGCACCGGTCCTGGCGCCAGGTGCTGCTCGTCGACCGCGCCGGCCGCCGGCACGTGCTCGACCTGGACCCGTTGCGCTACAGCATGGTCCGCAGCCAGGACCTGTACCGCTACCTCGCGCCGACCGCGCCACGGCACCTGGCCTGCGCGGTGGACCGGGTCGAGGACCGGCCGGACGGCGCGACCGTGCACACGCCGCTCGGCCGGGTCGAGGCCAGGTACGTGTTCGACTCGCGCCCGGCCGCGCCGAGCCCACCGCCGCGGACCGCGCTGCTGCAGCACTTCTACGGCGAGGTCACCCGCACCGCCTACGACTGTTTCGACCCCGACCTGCCCACCCTGATGGACTTCCGCACGCCGACTCCGGCAGCGGGCATGTCGTTCGGCTACCTGCTGCCCACGGATGCCCGGACGGCCCTGGTGGAGTACACCGAGTTTTCGGCCGCTGCGCTGACGCAAGACGGGTATGCGCGCGCGTTCGGCCGCTACCGGCACTTGGTCGCACCCGGCGGGCAGCCCCTGCACCGCGAGCGCGGCTCGATCCCGATGACCGACGCGGGATACCCCCGCCGGGTCGGCCGGCACGTCTACCGGCTGGGCACTTCCGGCGGGGCGACCCGCGCGTCGACGGGGTACACCTTCGCCGCGATGCTGCGACAGGGCGAGGCGGTGGCCCGTGCGCTGGCCGCCGGCCTCGACCCGCTCCCGCCCCGGCCCTACCCACGGCGGCACACGTTCCTGGACGCCGTGTTCCTGCGGGCGCTGGCCGACGGCAGCCTGGACGGGCCAGCCTTCTTCACCCGGCTGTTCCAGCGCAACCCGCCGGCGCGGGTGTTGGCCTTCCTCGACGGCCGAGCCGGACCGGTCGCCGACCTGCGGGTGGTGGCGTCGGCGCCGTGGCCGACCATGACCCGAGCAGCCCTCGGCGACCTGCGCGCGCGGGCCGGCGATGCGGCATACCGGGCACGCGGTGCGGCATATCGGCGGCGCTAGAAGGCCAGCTCCATCGCGCGGCGGCGGATCTCGGTCTTGTGCCCGCCCCGCAGCGCATCCATCGGGGTCCCGCCGGCCGGCAGCGTGGGGTCCGGGGTGAACAGCCAGCGGATGATCTCGGTGTCGTCCATCCCGCCGTCGGCGAGCACGGTGAAGGTGCCGCGCAGCTCCGGGCGCGGCTGGACCGGGTCGACGCCCGGTTCGGTGAGGAACGCCACAGGCACCTGCCAGACCCCGCGTGGCCCGGTTCGGATCGCCAGCAGCAGCCGGTCCTGGACCATGCGGCGCACTCTGCCGACCGGCACGCCGAGACGTTCGGCCAGGTCAGGCAGGGTAGACCAGTCCCCCACCAGCTCGTGCAGATCGTCACCGCCGGCCTCGCCGCCGGTCGCGGGCGCCGCAGCATCGCTCACAGTGACAAGCCTCCCACGCGGCAACCGGCGAGGCAGTTCCGGCGTCATCGAAGCGTGAACCAGGTAGTCCTCCGCCCAGCCACGCGACCCCAGCCCGACGCCGACATCCCGGGCCAGGGCGACCCCGCTTCGTACACTTTGCCAGTGCCCGTCCGCTCCGGCGTCCTGCCCGACCAGGTGGTCGACCAGCGATACCGCGTGCTCGGGCACCTGGCCGACGGGGGAATGGCCAGCGTCTACGTCGCCCTGGACCAGCGGCTGGACCGCGAGGTCGCGCTCAAGGTGCTGCGCTCGGACCTGGGCACCGACCCCAGCTTCGTCACCCGGTTCCGCCGCGAGGCCCGCTCCGCGGCCAGGCTGAGCCACCCCAACGTCGTCGCCGTCTATGACCAGGGCGAGGACGACGGGCTGATGTTCCTCGCCATGGAGCTGGTCAACGGCAAGACGCTGCGGCAGGTGCTCCAGGACGAAGGCCCGCTCTCCCCGCGCGCGGCACTGGACCTGCTCGACCCGGTGCTGCGGGCGCTCGGCGCAGCCCACTCGGCCGGGCTGGTCCACCGCGACGTGAAGCCGGAGAACGTCCTGTTGCGCGACGACGGCGTGGTGAAGGTGGCCGATTTCGGGCTGGCGCGGGCGGTCACCACGACCACGGCCACGGCCCAGACCGGCGTCCTGCTCGGCACCGTCGCCTACCTGTCGCCTGAGCAGGTGGCCCGCGGCGTCGCCGACGCCCGTAGCGACGTGTATGCCGCCGGGCTGCTGCTGTTCGAGATGCTCACCGGCGAGCGGGCCTTCCACGGCGACACCCCGATCCACGTCGCCTACCAGCACGTGCACGGGGTGGTTCCTGCCCCGTCGAGCCGGGTGGCGGGCCTGTCCCCCGAGCTGGACGCCCTGGTGGCACTCGCGACCGCTCGCGACCCGGACCAGCGGCCGGCCGACGGCTCGGCGTTCCTGGATCAGCTGCGCCGGTCCCGCGCGGTCCTCTCCCCGGACGAGCTCGACCTGCGCCACCGCGCCGACAGCTCTGCCGCCGGTCCGGCCGCCGCCACCGCGTTCCTGCCGGCGCCGCTGAACGCGGCCACGACCCGGCTGCCGGCTCCGGCCGGCCGGCCGAGTGCGTCGACCGCGGTGATCCAGCGCCCGGATGCGGCGGTGGCGCCGCCGAGTCCGCCGGGTCGGCGCGGCATGCGGGCCTGGGCGGTCGGCGCGCTCCTGGTGCTGCTGGCCGCGGCGGCCGTGTGGGTGTTCACCGCCGGGCCGCTCGGCCTGACCAACGTGCCCCGGCTGGCCGGGCTCACCCAGGCCGCGGCGGTCGCGGCGCTGGACCAGGACCGCCTGGGCGCCGACGTCCAGGCGACGTTCAGCGAGACGGTCAAGCAGGGGACGGTCATCCGCAGCGCCCCCGGCGCCGGGGCCGAGATCCGCCGCGGCAGCACGGTCGACCTGGTGGTGTCCAAGGGGCCGGAGCGCTACCAGGTGCCGAACCTGGTGGGGCGGACCCTGGCCGACGCCAAGGACCAGCTCGCCGCCAACCAGCTGTCCGCCGCCCCGCCGACCGAGGCGTTCTCCGAGACGGTGCCCGCCGGGCTGATCATCTCCTCCGCACCCGGCGCTGGCGCGTCGGTGAAGAAGGGCACCGCTGTCGCCCTGGTCATCAGCAAGGGCAGGGAGCCGGTCACCGTGGCCAGCTGGGTGAACAAGCCGGCCGACCAGGCGGTCAAGGCACTCACCGACCAGGGCCTGACCGTCGATGCCACCAAGCAGGAGTTCGACGACACTGTCGCCAAGGGCGCGGTGATCAGCCAGAACCCCGCCGGTGGCGTGCTGTACAAGGGCGACAAGGTCACCCTGGTGGTGTCCAAGGGGCCACCGCTGGTGACCGTGCCGTCGGTGACGGGGATGCAGCGCGGCGAGGCGACCCGGGTGCTCCGGGCCGCCGGGTTCCAAGTGCGGTACGAGACGTTCATGGGCGGCTTCTTCGGGACCGTCCGCAGCCAGTCGGTCGACGCGGGCACCCAGGCCCCGAAGGGCACCACCATCACCTTGGTCATCGTGTGACGGTCA
>DASSLY010000066.1:0-15966 GCA_035689185.1 Dermatophilaceae bacterium | reverse complement strand
GAAGATGGCGGATCCCACCAGCACGAGCAGGCCCAGCCGGCTGAGCGCCTCGGCGACGTCGCGGGCCGGCGGCCAGGTGAACAGCTTGGGGTAGACCGACCACAGCTTGGCCAGCAGCAGCGGGATGCTGGCCAGCCCGGTGGCGACGTGAGCTCCCTGGGTCACCCGGTAGAGGCCGACCGGCCGGGTGGGCCAGTCGAACCAGGCCGGCGGCTGCTGGATGAGGTGGCTGACCAGGCCGGTCAGGAAACACGTCCCGAACGCCACGGCCAGGGCGAGGCCCAGCAGGCTCGTGGTCCGCTCGCTGCGGGCCTCGCTGGTGAACGCTCCGTCCTGGAAGGGTCCCCGGCGCAGTGTCGCCGGCGGCACGGGGAGACGGTGCTCCAGCAGCTGGACCAGGCGGCGCATGGTCAGCCCTGCCGCGCGAGCGCCGCGAACCAGCGCCGATGGCTGGACCAGGCCGCCACCACCCGCAGGCCGGCTGCGGCGGCGACCATCTCGATGTCGACGATGCTGACCTGCGCCCAGGGAAACCACGGGCTCCGGAGGCGCGCCGTCTCCATCCGGGCCGCGCCGGCGCGGCTGGGCGTCGAGGGCCCGGTGACCTCGACCAGCACCTCCCCGGTGGGTGCAGCGAGCTCGCCGCAACGACGTAGCAGCCCAACCGGGTCCCCCCCGATTCCGACATTGCCGTCGGCCAGCAGGATCGTGTGCCAGCGATGCTCGCCCGGGAGCCGGGCGAACACATCGCGTTCGATCGCGGCCCCGCCTCGCTGCCGGGTCTGGCGAAGCGACTCGCTGCTGATGTCGATACCCAGCACGGGAACCCCCTTGCGCATCACCGCGCTGACCAGCCTGCCGGGACCGCAGCCGACGTCCAGCGTCGGGCCGGCACAGCGGTCGGTCAGCGTCTCGTCTCCCGGGATCGCCTGGCCGCACCAGTCGGCGCACGGGAACGGGTGGCGCGACCCGTCGGAGAAGACCAGGAACGACGGCTCGCGCCGGCCGTCGGACCGCTCGGCTCGGGACAGGGCAAGGTCGAAGACGGGAAGGGCGCCGTTCACGCGAACACCTCCTCGTGCTCGGCCAGCCGCGCCTGCAGGGCACGGGCGAACCTGGAGGCCGGGATCCCGGCGGCCACCAGCAGGGCGTCGTCGATGGTGTCGACGTCGACCAGGGGTGCCAGGCTCGCCACGTCCAGCGACCGGGCTCGCAGGGCACTGAGGGTGAGGTCCCCCGTGTCGGGCCGCGACATCGGCACGTCGACCAGCGTCTCCGCGTGTCGGCCGTCGCGCAGCCCCAGCAGCCACCATCCCCCATCCGGTGTCCGTCCGAGGGCCGCGTCGTGGTCAGCCATGGCTGTCAGCGCCGCGACCAGCTGCGTCGGCTGGACCTGCGGCGTGTCCATGCCGACCAAGACCATCGGGGTGGCCGGGATGGCGCCGAACACGTGCGCCAGACGCTCCCCGAAGGACTCACCGCGCTGCGGCCATACCTCGATCCCGGCCAGCTCGCTCCGGTCGAGACAGGCGGGGTCACCGGCCAGGGCGAGCACCGCTCGGGCGCCCGGCACGGCCCGCACCGCGGCCAGGGTGTCCGCCAGGGCGGCCCGCGCGACGGCGGCGGCACCGTCGGCAGTGAGGCGGGGCGTGAGCCGCGTCTTCACCCGTCCGGCGACCGGGGCCTTGGCGACGACGACCAGCACCGGCCGTGGATCTGGCGCAGCAGGACCCGTTGTCGCCGCTAGCACCCGGGACATGTCCCAGGCAGCGCGCATCGTCCCGCGCAACGTCCCGGTCACCTTCGAGCTCGAACCCGCGGCGCGCGGCCGGTAGTCCACCTCGACCTGCTCGATCCGCCATCCCCGCTCGGCGGCGGCGGTGACCGTCTCCAGTGGGTAGCCGTACCGGCGGTCGGTCAGGCCGAGTCCGAGCAGGGCCTGCCGCCGGGCCGCGCGGATCGGCCCGAGATCGCGCAAGGGCAACCCGGTGCGGGCGCGGATGCGTTGCGTGAGAATGGCATTGGCGACGCGGACGTACGCTGGGTAGGCGGCGCGGGTGACCGCCTGTCGGCAGCCGATCACCAGGTCGGCGTCTCCCTGCACGACCGGCGCGGCGACGCGGACGAGCTGGGCCGGGTCCAGCGTCCCGTCGGCGTCCATGACGGCGACGACACGGCTGGTGGCCGCCCGCAGGCCGGCGTGGACGGCGGCGCCGTAGCCGCGCTGCGCCACGTCGATCACCGTCGCTCCGTGGGCGCGGGCGATGTCGGCCGAGCCGTCACGAGAACCGTTGTCCGCGACCAGGGCTCGCCACCCGGGTGGCAGCGATGCGAGCAGTGCCGGAAGGGCCGGCGCTTCGTCCAGACACGGGAGGATGACCTGCGGCACGAGGCTTACGCTAGGGAGGGGGCGGTCGCGCAGGAAGGTCGTGGCTCCTTACCGAAGTGTGACGAGGCCGCCAGGTTCCGGCCCGCGCCCATAGTCTGGCCAGGTGAGCCAGCCAGCGGCGCCGGCGACGCGGCATACCGTCGCCCTGCCCGCACCGCCACGCCCCCCAGCCGCCGGTGCCGGCCCGTTCGTCCTGGCCGCCGCGCTCGCCGTAGGCGCGATCGGGGCCGTCGGCGGAGGGCTTGCCCTGTCCGGGGTGCGCCTGCACCTGGCCGGCGGGGTGCTGCTGCGGGGACCGTTCGAACCTGCGGTGAGCGGGTGGGTGCTCGCCCCGGTGCTGCTCGCCGCCGTCGTGGTCTCGGCCGGGCACCTGGCGGCGCGCCGGCTACCCTGGCCGCTGCTGCTGGTCGCCACCTGGGCCGGCAGCATCTGCTGGGGTGTCGGGCTGGCGGTCTCGCGCGCCGGCCCGGGGGGTGGGGTGCTCGGCCGGCCGCTGACGTCGCCGCACGAGTACCTGCACGACGTGGCCCGGGTGGCCGACCTCGGCACCCTGCTCGCCACCTACGTGGACAGCGTCCCCGCCGGGTCCGCTCACCCGTGGACGACCCATGTCGCCGGTCACCCGCCGGGCCCGCTGGCCGTGTTCGCCGGGCTCGACGCCGTCGGGCTGGGCGGTTCGGGCTGGGCGGCCGCGCTGTGCATTGCGTTGGGCGCCAGCGCAGCTCCCGCCGTGCTGGTCGCTGTCAGGTCCCTGCACGGCAGGGAGGCGGTGGTCGCGCTCGCACCCTTCCTCGTGCTGGCCCCCTGGGCCCTGTGGGTCACGACCTCGGCCGACGCCCTGTGGTCGGGGGCGTCGGCGTGGGCGGTGGCCTTGCTGACGCTCGCCCCGCGGTGGCGGCGGGTGGCGCCATTGGCCGCCGGGCTGTTGTTCGGGCTGTCGGCCTTCGGGTCCTACGGCATCGTGCCGCTCGGGCTTGTCCTCCTCGCGGTGCTGGCCGGCCAGCGGACGCGGCGGGCGCTGCCGTGGGTCGCCGGCGGGACGCTGCTCCCGCTGCTGCTGGCAGGGTCGGCCGGCTTCTGGTGGTGGCAGGGCCTGGCCGCCGCCGCGCGGCGGGTGACCGACGGCCCCGCGGCGCAGGACCGGCCCTACCTGTACTTCGTCGTGGCCAACCTGGCCGTGGCGGCGCTCGCCCTGGGGCCGGCCGTGGTCGCCGGCCTGCGCCAGCGGGTCGCCTCCCTGCCACTGGTGTGGACTGCCGCCGCCGCGGTCCTGCTGGCCGACATCACCGGGCTGGCCAAGGGCGAGGTCGAGCGGATCTGGCTGCCCTACTACCCGTGGCTCACCGTCGCCGTGCTGCTGCTGCCGCGCCGCGGCGCGCGTTCCTGGCTCACCGCCCAGGCCGCGCTGGCCCTGGCGATCCAGCTGACCGTCCTGACCGAGTGGTGAGGCACGCCGCGACCATGGCCACCGTCCTCGTCGTCGACGACGACCCCACCGTGCGCGACGTCGTCCGCCGCTACCTGGAGCAGGCCGGGCACCGGGTGACCCTCGCGGTCGACGGTCGGCAGGGGCTGCTGCGCTTCCGCGAGGGCGGTGTCGACCTGGCCATCCTGGACCTGATGATGCCGCGGCTGGACGGGCTGGAGCTGACCCGAGCGATCCGTCGCGAGTCCGCGATCCCGATCGTCCTGCTGACGGCCCTCGGCGAGGAGGCGGACCGGGTCCTCGGCCTGGAGATCGGCGCCGACGACTACGTGACCAAACCGTTCAGCCCGCGTGAGCTGGTGCTGCGGGTCTCCTCCATCCTGCGCCGGACCGCACCGGCCGAGACCAGCCGCACGGCCTCGGTCAGCGACGGCACCCTCGTGCTCGACCCGGTCGCGCACCGCGCCCACCGCGACGGCGTGGACCTCGCGCTCACCTTGCGGGAGTTCGACCTGCTGCACCACCTGATGACCCACCCGGACACCGCGTTCAGCCGCGAACAGCTGCTGGAGCAGGTGTGGGGGTGGACCTTCGGCGATAGCTCGACCGTCACCGTCCATGTGCGGCGGCTGCGCGAGAAGGTCGAGGACCAGCCGGCCGCGCCCACCCGCATCGTCACCGTCTGGGGCGTCGGATATCGCTACCAGCCGGTCGGCGGCGGCCCGTCGGGGACGCCGTGATCGCCTTCGACGCCTTGCTGGAGATCGCCGGCTACTCCCTGGTTGTTTCGTTGGCGGTCGGTGCGGTAGCGGCCGTCGTGCTGCGCCGGAGCCGACGGCAACGGGTGACCGTCAGCGTGTCCGTCGTGCTCGTCTCGGCGATCGTCTCGGTCATCCTGGGCGTCCTCACCGTCAGCTGGCGGATGTTCTTGTCCCCGCACGACCTTCGTGTGGCCCTGGTCGTCGTGGCCTGCGCCGCGCTGGTGAGCACGGTGATCGCGTGGTGGCTGGCCCGCGGCCTGCGTCGGGACGCCGTCTGGGCGGACGAGATGCGCCGCCAGGAGCGGCTGATGGAGCTGAGCCGGCGCGAGCTGGTGGCCTGGGTGTCGCATGACCTGCGCACCCCGCTGGCCGGGATCCGGGCCATGGCCGAGGCACTGGAGGACGGCGTGGTGCGCCAGCACGACGAGGTGGCCGAGTACCACCGCCGGCTGCGGCAGGAGGCGGACCGGATGTCCAGCCTGGTCGACGACCTGTTCGAGCTCAGCCGCATCCACGCCGGGGCGCTCCGGGTGAGCACTGGGACGGTCGACCTGGCCGAGGTGCTGTCCGACGCCATCGCCTCCACCGCGCCACTGGCCCAGGCGAGTGGCGTGGTGCTGACCTCAGAGCCGTTGGCCGCGACCCCCGTCGTCGGCTCCGAGGCCGAGCTCGGCCGGATCGCGCGGAACCTGCTGGTCAACGCCATCCGGTTTACCCCGAGCGAGGGCACGGTCGCGGTGCAGGCCGGATCCGGTGACGGCACAGCCTGGTTCGCCGTCTCCGACGGCTGCGGCGGCATCCCCACCGAGGACCTGCCCCGTGTCTTCGACGTCGCGTTCCGGGGGGAGCAGGCCCGGTCCAAGGAGCCCGGGGTCACCGGCGGCGGCCTCGGCCTGGCCATCGCGCGCGGGCTGGTAGAGGCCCACCGCGGCAACATCGACATTCGCAACGTGGACCGCGGCTGCCGGATCACCGTACAGATCCCCGCGACGCCGTGACCTACCGCAGGGGAGCCAGGGCGAGCTCGGCCATCCCCTCGGCGAAGCCGACCGCGGCAACGAACCCGAGGCCGGCCCGCGCCAGAGCCGGGTCGGCGACGACGTGTCGGACGTCGCCGAGCCGGTACTGACCGGTCACCTCGGGTGCCGGACCGGCCATCGCCTTGGCGAGCGCGGTCGCCATCTCCAGCACGGTATGCGGCACGCCACTGGCGATGTTCACGGCGATGAACTGGGTGTCGAGGCTCAGTGCGGCGAGGTTCGCTGCCGCAACGTCCCGGACATGCACGAAGTCCCGCAGCTGACCGCCGTCCTCGAACACCCGCGGCGAGCGGCCACCCGCCAGGGCGGACCGGAAGATCGCCGCCACCCCGGCATACGGGGTGTCCCGCGGCATCCGCGGGCCGTACACGTTGTGGTAGCGCAGCGCCACCGCCGTCCCGCCGGTGCCCCGGGCCCACGCGGAGGCGAGGTGCTCCTGCGCGACCTTCGTGGCCGCATACCCGTTGCGCGGGTCCAGCGGGGCGTCCTCGCCGACCGGCCGCCAGCTCAGCCGCGCCCCGCACCGGGGGCACGGCGGCTCGAACCGGCCGGCGCGCAGCGCGTCCTCCCGACGGGGTCCAGGCCGGACCGGCCCGTGCGCGGAGCAGGCATAGCCGCCCTCCCCGTAGACCACCATGGAGGAGGCCAGCACCAGCCGCCCGGTGCCCGCCCGGTCCATGGCCGCCAACAGGTGCGCGGTCCCGGACACGTTGTCCTCCGCGTAGCCGGGCAGGTCCTGGGTGTCCACTCCCAGGCCGACCTTGGCGGCCTGGTGGCAGACCGCGTCGACGCCGCGCATCGCCTGGTCCAGCGCCGTGTCGTCGCGCACGTCGCCGTTGACCTTGGCCACGTCCGGCAGGTACGCGGGCCACTCACCCCGGTGGATGTCGTCGCGCAGCGCGTCGAGCACGACCACGTCGTGGCCGGCGGCCAGCAGTGCCTCGGTCACGTGCGAGCCGATGAACCCTGCCCCGCCGGTGACCAGCACGCGCATCCGACAACTGTAGGCAGCCACCGGCGGGGCAACTGCGGGACGCGGACGGCATCCTGGTTGGCGCATCATGATGCACCGAGCTGATGCTAAGATGTCGGCCGTGCGGACGACGGTGAACATCGACACCGAGCTGCTGCGACGGGCCAAGCAGATCGCCGTGGAGAGCGGGCGGTCGCTGGGCGAGGTCATCGACGACGCTCTGCGGGTGCTGACTTCTGAGCGGGTGCAGGGCAGTCGGCCGGCCGTCGACCTGCCGGTCTTCGGGGGCAGCGGACTGCAGCCCGGGATCGACCTGGAGAACAAGGAGGCCCTGGCGGCGCTGCTCGGTGACGACGGGCCGGCCCGTGCTGCTGGCTGACGTCAACGCCTACCTCTACGCGCACCGGCCGGAGAGTCCGCGGTCGGCCGAGCACAAGTCCTGGCTCGAAGGCGCGCTCTGCGGGCGCGAGCCGTTCGGCGTCAGCGAGCTGGTCCTGGCCGGTTTCGTGCGCATCGTCACCAACCACCGCGTCTACCGGGAGCCGACGACACCCGCTGTCGCTCTGGCGTTCTGCGCCGCGGTCCGCCAAGCGCCGTCGGCGGTGGTGGTGCGGCCCGGCGTCCGGCACTGGTCCATCTTCGAGGAGCTGTGCCTGGGCCTCGGCGCTCGCGGGAACGCGGTGCCCGACGCGTACCTCGCAGCGCTCGCAATCGAGCACGGGGCGACGTGGGTGACCACGGACCGGGGGTTCGCGCGGTTCCCGGGACTGCGCTGGCGGACACCGCTGGACAGCTGACCCATCCGGCAACGGCGCACACCCTGCCGCGTTGGCCGGGGAGTCAGACGGTGATGGCCACCTTGCCCCGGGCCTTGCCTGCCGCGAGATACCGCACGGCCTCCGGGGCCTGGTCCAGCGGGTAGGTCCGGTCGACGCTCGGCGTCACGGAGCCGGCCTCGATGAACTCGGTCAGCCGCTCCAGGTCGCTGGCGTGCTGCTTGGCGACGAACATCGTCAACCGCTGGCGCACGAACGGCGACAGGGCCAGCGCCCGCAGCTGCCGGCCCATGCCGGTCAACTGCCCGCCTTCCTCACCGCCGACGATCACCGCCGTTCCGCTCGGGGCGAGCGCTCGCCGCAACCGGGCCAGCGTCGGGTTCCCGCCGATGTCGAGGATGAGCTCGTAGCTTTCCCGTCGCTCGGCGAAGTCCTCACGGGTGTAGTCGATCACGTGGTCGGCGCCCAGGGAGCGCACCAGGTCGAGCTTGGCGGTGCTGGCCACGCCGGTGACCACCGCGCCGAAGGCCTTGGCCAGCTGCACCGCATAACTGCCGACGCCGCCTGACGCGCCGATGACCAGCACCCGCTGACCTGACTCGACCCGGCCGACGTCGCGCAGGGCCTGCAGGGCGGTGCCGGCAGAGACGGGGACCACCGCGGCCTGCTCGAAGGAGATGCCGGCGGGCTTGCGGGCCAGCTTGTCCTTCCGAGCCACGGCGTACTCCGCGAAGGAACCCATGGCGAATCCGAACACCTCGTCCCCGGCAGCGAACTTCGTCACCGCCGGTCCGACGGCCACGACGACGCCAGCGACCTCGCTGCCCGGCACGGGGTTCCTCGGCCGGCGCAGCCCGAACGCGAGGCGCGCCGCATACGGCTTTCCCGTCATGAGGTGCCACACGCCCCGGTCGACGCCGGCCGCCTTTACGCCGACCAGCACCTGCCCGCCGCTGACCTCGGGTCGCGGGATCCGCGCGAGACGCAATACGTCCGCCGAACCGTAGGCGTCGTGCACGACGGCCCGCATCGTGTTCACGGTGCTGGTGGACATGGCCTGACCTTCCTGGCGTATGCGGCGTGGCCCCGGACCTCCGCCCGGTGGCGACGGACACGCCGCCTGGGCCGCCAGGGCTACGCTAGCGTACTAAGTACGAAACCGTCAAGGACAGCCGGTGGTGCACCCCTCAACGGGGTCCGGCCGCGTGCAGGAGCCAAGCGCGGAGCCCGGGCCCCGAGCCGGCCATCGCGGCGGCGTTGTGGCAGGCCGACCGCCGGTATGCGGCGCCGGTCGCCAGGACACTCACTGCGCTGGCTGTCCCGCGAGCCGCTGGTCGTGCTGTCCAATCAGGCAGACTGGCGGTCAACGACCTGGCTCGGCAGACCGCGCATGTTCACGAAAGTCCTACGCTGCCGCCATGGAACGGACTCCTTTCACCGTTGCCACGGCGTCCGGTGAGCTGTCGGGATGGGTCAGTGGCTCGGGACCGCGGGTGCTGGCGGTTCACGGGGGTCCGGGCATGAACTTCGACTATCTCGACGATGCGGTGGCGGAGCTCGCGGCCCGCTACCAGGTGGCGACCTATCAGCAGCGGGGTCTCGCTCCCTCAACGGAGCAGGGTGAGTTCACGGTCGCCGAGGCTGTGGCCGACATCGCCGCCGTGCTCGACAGGTTGGGTTGGGACATGGCGTACCTGATGGGCCACTCATGGGGTGGCCACCTGGTGTTCCACGCCGCGGTGGGCATCCCCGAGCGGCTGTCCGGCGTGTTGTCCGTCGACCCCCTTGGGGCGGTCGGTGACGGTGGAAGGGAGGCGTTCGGGGCCGAGATGCTCGCCCGGGTGCCCGAGACCTTCCGTGACCGTGCCCGCGCGCTGGACGAGAAGGACACACGCGGTGAGTCGACGCCGGAGGAGGCGCGCGAGGCGTTCGGCTTGTTCTGGGCGTCGTACTTCGCCGATCCTCGTGCGGCTCCGCCGATGCCGCCCGTGACGTTCTCGCAGGCGGCCAACCAAGGGCTGTGGACGGACCTGATAAGCCGCCTGCCTGAGCTGGAGTCCTCGCTACCGACGATCACAGTCCCGGTTGGCGTGCTCGTCGGCGAACTTAGCCCGATGCCGCCCAGCGCCGGAATTGAGAGCGCCGAGCGGATCCCGGGCGCTTGGTCGCATGTCGAGCCGGGGGCGGGACATTTTCCCTGGCACGAGTCGCCGGGCTGCCTCCTCGCTGCAATGGGTCGGCTGGTTGCGGACGCCTGAGGGCCCCGTGTCAACCGTCCTTCCTCCACCGGCGATGGTGCGTCGGTGCTGCCCTGTGTCAACCGTCCTTCCTCCACCTGGCGGGGGATCGCCGCGGCGGCGGACGCGCCGCGTCCGGGTGGCCTTCGTGTGGACCGAGACCGCCGACGAGATCCTCGCGCACCCTCACGTCGCTGCGAGTGCGCTCAGGAGGCGTGCGTAAGCCTCATCCTCTCCAAGACCAGTGGTGTCGAGCCGGATCGTGTGCGGACGGTCACCGAGGTACTGGGCCAGGTGCCGGCGGATTTTGCCGATCAGGTCGCTGTCGGGATCCTCGAGCATCGCCTGAATACGTGCCTCGACTTCGTTGGTGGCTTGCTTGGCGCGCAGGCGTTGGAGGTGCTGATCGTCGTCGACCAACAGGACCACCTCGATGTAGGTGGCACCGGCCTCGCGGGCCGCTTCCTCGAACCCTGGGCCTCGGTCATGGCTCGTGACCAGCTGCGGGAGGACCACGTCATACCCCTCGCGCAGGTGGCGCGTGGCCAGCGCGCGCCCATGAGCCTGGGCAATCCCGTAGGCAGTGAAGAAGTTCTCCCGCCAACCGCCGATCATCCGGCGAGTACGTCCAGATCGAGCGCGAGCGTGCCCGGGTGCTCGGCGACGTACCTTCGAGCCAGCGTCGACTTGCCGACGCGTGAAGGGCCGTTGAGGTGGATCAGGCGCGGCATCTCGCCGAATG
The DNA here is from genome assembly GCA_035689185.1 of Dermatophilaceae bacterium. Lineage (GTDB taxonomy): Bacteria > Actinomycetota > Actinomycetes > Actinomycetales > Dermatophilaceae > DASSLY01. Next base: position 5,622 of record DASSLY010000066.1, on the reverse strand, counting down.
TACGCCTCAGCCTGACCATAGGGCCGGCTCGGATTCACCAGGCGCACGGGTAGCCATAGGGTCGATCACCATGGATCACGCCAAGCCCGGCCTCTTCGAGTTGCCCGACCCCGAGCCGCAGGCGCCTCGCCAGCGCCGCCAGCGCGGGAGGGACCGCGAGACGTGGGCCCGCACCGCAACGGCTGAGGTTTCCATCATCGACGCAGCGGCCGTGGACGAAGCGGCGGCGCGAGCTGAGGCGAACGCGGTGACGATCGGTTCGAGTGCCGACTCGGGCGTCGAGGACCCATCACGCCGGGATGCCGGGGACGAGCCCGCCGCACGCGCATTGGACCAACTGGCCCGGCTGATCTGGCCGACGGATGGACTCGAGGCGCTCATGGCAGCCGATGCGTTCCGGATCGTCTCCGTGGAATGCGAGGTGGTGGGCGAGTCCGCTGACCGGGGGCACGGCCACCTGGACGGTCGCGGTCAAGCTCACCGACGTCGGACCGGCTACGCCGACTGGCTACCCACAGGGTCAGCTGCCGGGCCTAGCCGTACTCCTTGAGCTGGACGGTCTCGTCGGCCAGCACCACGCAGACCCGTTGGCCGTCGCGGACCGTCCTGCACCGGCAGTGCAACGAATACCGGGAAAGCCAGGCTGCCCGCCGTCGCGACGGCGCAGGAGCACCGCGTCTTGCTGTGCCTGTCGCGGTGTCGCAGCCTGCTCGGCGGGCATGACGCCAGCGTGGCACCCGGTGCCAGGTCTGACGAGCCCCGGGTGAGGGACAGGAAGCGCGCGCGTGGCTCTCGCGTGGTGAGTCGGACGAGCGCTGGGTGAGCGAGTCGCTCATGTCCTCTCTCATGTCGCGCGAGGCGTCGTTGCTCGCCACTTGCGGTTTTGCGCCTCATCCGGCGAACTGGCCAGATGTCCGCAGCATCTTGCGGAGGATCAGCTCCTCCTGGGTATTGCTTGCTGGGTCGAGGCCCGCGCCCAAGACTGATCCGCACTCACCACTGAACAGGACTGACGCGCCTTCGCCGCTGTAGGAGACGATCGAATCGTCGAGGCCGGGCGGACGCGCCACCGCGTCCGGTGCGAGCACGGTCAGGCGGCCCACCGTCGAACGCTCTCGGCCGCCGCGTTCGCCGCGTAACTTTCCGCCGAAAGTCGCGACCCTCACGCTTGGATGCGTAAAGACTTGGTATGCATACGCGGTTTGGGATGCGCTCCGGCCGAAGCAGGATCACCCTCAGCCCATCGGTGTCGCCCGCCAGAAGCATGGGACCACCGTGAGGTGTGTTTCGCCATGAGCATGGGACCACCCTTTCGCCAGTGATGGGACCGCCCGGGGTCCCCCAGCGGCGGTGCTGCTGCCGGTGAGATTGCCGCCATCGGACCAGTGGTCAGGAAGGGCGGCGATGGCGTTCCGGGAGGTACGGGTGTTTGAGATTCGTGAGGTGCTGCGGTTGTGGCTGCGCGGGGAGGGGGTACGCGCGACCGAACGGTTGGTCGGAGTGGACCGCAAGACGGTCCGCCGCTACCTGGCCGCCGCGCAGGAGCTGGGTTTGGTCGGTGACGGCGGGGAGGAGCAGCTCTCGGATGTGTTCCTGGGCTCGGTGGTGGAGAAGGTCCGGCCGCACCGGGCGGACGGCCGCGGGCAGGCCTGGGCTTTGCTGGTCGCCCAGCACGAGCAGATCGAGAAGTGGCTAAAGACCGAGGGTCTGACGGTGGTGAAGGTCGGTGAGCTGCTTGGCCGTCGCGGGATCGTGGTGCCCGAGCGGACGTTGCACCGGTACGCCTTGGAGGTCTGCGACGTCGGCCGCGGGCGACGCGGCACGACCGTGCGGGTCAACGACGGCAAGCCCGGGGATGAGCTGCAGCTCGACTTCGGGCGGCTCGGCCTGATCCCGGACCCGGACAGGGGCAGCAACCGGGTCTGTCACGCGCTGGTCTTCACCCCGGTGGTGAGCCGTTACACGTTCGTGTGGTTGTCGTTCCGACAGAGCATTGAAGACGTCATCGACGGGTGCGAGGCGGCGTGGGAGTTCTACGACGGCGTGTTCGCCACCGTGATCCCGGACAACATGAAGGCGATCGTGGACGGCGCGGACAGGCTGGCGCCGCGGCTGAACCAGGCGTTCACCGAGTACGCCCAGGCGCGTGGCTTCCTGGTTGACCCGGCAAGGATCCGGTCGCCCCAGGACAAGCCCCGCGTGGAGCGGACCGTCCCGTTCGTGCGGAACTCATTCTTCGCCGGCGAGACCTTCATCGACCGCTTCGATGCTCAGCGCCGCGTCGTGCTGTGGTGCCAGCAGCGGGCCGGGATGCGGATCCACGGCACCATCCAGGCCCGGCCCGCCGAGGTGTTCGGCCTGCAGGAACAACCGGTGTTGCGCCGAGCCCCGGACCAGCGCTACGACCTGCCGCTCTACGCGACGGTGAAGGTGCATCGCGATCATCACCTGGAGGTTGGCAAGGCGCTCTACTCGGTGCCGGGGAACCTGATCGGCCAGCACGTCCAGGTCCGCGCGGACTCGGCGCTGGTGCGGGTGTTCGCCCGCGGGCAGCTGGTGAAGGTCCATCCCCGCATGCCGATCGGTAGGCGCAGCACCGACCCGGCGGATCTGCCCGCGGAACGGACCGTCTATGCGATGCGCGACCTCGAGCAGCTCCAGCGCCTCGCCGCCGGGCACGGCCCGGCGATCGGGGCCTACGCGGCTGCGCTGCTGGAGCACCCGTTGCCGTGGACGAAGATGCGGCAGGTCTACGCGCTGATCGGGCTGGTCCGCAAGTGGGGCGCCGGCAAGGTCGATGCGGCCTGCGCCAGCGCCCTGGAACACGAGGCCGTCAACGTCGCCCTGATCGGCCGGATGCTCCAACGCGGCACCGAACAGACCCCGATCCAGCCGCCCCCACCCGCGACCCGGGCCGCGACGGGCACGGTGGTCGCGGGCAGGTTCGCTCGCGACCCGGGTGAATTCGCGACCCGCCGCGCCGAAGGCGGCGCCCAGTGAGCCCCGCCACGTCGGGGCCGGTGAGCATCAGTGCGGAGCTCAAGGCGCTGCTGCGTCAGGTCAAACTCGGGCAGTCGCTGGACACCCTGCCCGAGCGGCTCGCCCTGGCCCGCCATGTCATTGCTACCTTCAGAGTGCCGTTGGAGGAGTAGCCGGGGCTCGTCTTCACCACCGAGATCGAGTGGGCTCCGACGTAGTCGTTCGATGTTCCGCCCCAGTACGAGCCGTAGCCGCGGTTAGAGTCGCTGAACGACGGACCGAACTTGTCCGGGCACACGGTGCCGGAGTACGAGGCGCTGACGCCGGTCTTCGGGTCGGTGGCGCCGAGGGTGAAAGTGCGGCAGTCACCCGTGGACTGGGTCTGCCACGGGTCCCAGTCGACGACGCTGTTTCCGGTGGGCGCGATGTACCGCTGCGTCGTGGACGACATGACCATCCAGAACGAATCGTCCTTCGCGGTGACCTTTTGCTTGTGCGTCCAATAACGCAGGCCACCGCTGCTGTAGTCCAGGTACCGGATGATGCAGCCGTGCGCGGTCTGGTCCCCGCCGTTGGCGGACACGTCGGTGCACCACGAGTCGTATGCCGTGGCAGTGGCCCAGGCCGCCACGGTCGGTGACGTCGACGCGGTTGAGGCGGTCGCCGGTGCGAGGCTGACTCGCTGTGTTGTGCGGGAGGCGCGACCGGTCAAACTGGCTCCGGACTCGGCAGCCACAACACGCTCAGCCGCCTCTTTGCTCGGGTTGGAGGCGGGGTCCATGTCCCCGAACTGGGACATGGCCTGCTCGTAGCTCAGCCCGGTCTCCATGGCGTCCGTGATGACGGACCGGCACGACGCCTTGTACGCCCGAACAACCGCTGCCGGGTCGGCCGTGGAGTCGTCGGGCGGAGTCACGGACACCTCGGCGGACCCCGCGCGAGTGCCGTCATGGGCTGATTCCCCGTAGCCGAAGACTGCCTTGACGATCGACCCCGGGGCCACGGTGGTGGCCAGGCTGCCACTCGCTGACGAGATGGTCACGTGGGTGCGACCGGTCGCAGTCGGGTCCTGCTTGATGGTGAACCCGCCCTTGCTCGTCGTCGCGTTGGCGGACCCCACAGTGACGGCGATCGACTGGGGCGAGGGTGCAGCCTCGGCTCCGGTCACTACGGCGCTGCTGAGGGCCAACGCCGTGACGAGTGTGCCTGACTGTGAGTCTTGGGGTGGCTGGTCCGGGACCGGCTGTGAGGATGGTTCCGGCCGTCCCGCCCTGGTGTGACTCTGTGTCTGACTGGCCCCTGCATCGGGTGCCTTGGTAGCGACTTGTCCGCTGGTGCGGGGTGGCCGGCGCCGTTCTCGGCCCACCTCGGTGACCTGATGAGAAGGCTGTCCAACCGCGCGTGCCAGCACTCGCGTTGTGACTCATCCACAGTCCTGCCCCGTGGTGACTCCTACCCGGGCCGGCGCCGGCCGTCGCGGCCGGACCGTTGCCCCCGAAGAGGAAGGACCCAGCCGCTATGACCATCGTCGCGCACGCTCATCCGTTCGTCATCGGCGTGGACACCCACGCCCGTAACCACGCCCTGTCGATCCTGGCGACTACTCATGGTGAGGTCGTGGACGACGGCGAGTTCCCCGCCACCTCCGCGGGTATGGCCCGTGCGATCCAGTGGGTCGGCCGTCGTACTGGCGGCGATCTTGAGGTGCTGTGGGTGATCGAGTGCGCCGCAACCTATGGCGCCCGGCTGGCCCGCGCGGTCACGGCTGCGGGCTACCAGGTCGTCGAGGCCGCGCGGATGAACGCCAAGGCCAACCGCGGGACCGGCAAGTCTGACCTGCTGGACGCACGCCGCATCGCCGCCGCCGTGCTCCCACTACCGACCGACCGGCAACGCCAGCTGCGCAAGGACGACGGCGCGCGTGCCGGCCTGCGTGTCCTGATGGCCGCTCGCGACCACATGAGCTCCGAGCGCACCGCGACCATCAACGCATTGACCGCCCTGCTTCGGGTCCTCGACCTGGGCATCGACGCCCGCAAGCCCTTGACCGGCAAGCAGATCACCGAGATCGCCAAGTGGCGCACCCGCACCGAGGACATCTCAGCTGTGATAGCCCGCGCCGAAGCCGTGCGGCTGGCCAAGCGGATCATCGACCTCGATGAGGAACTCGCCGAAAACGTGAAGACGACCACTGCGTTGCTCAAGCAGAGCCCAGCCCGCGTCCTGCTCGACAAGCCCGGCATCGGCCCGGTGACCGCAGCCGTAGCCATGGTCGCCTGGTCCCACGACGGGCGTATGCATTCCGAGGCCGCATTCGCCTGCCTCGCAGGGGTCAGCCCAATCCCAGCATCCTCGGGGAACACGGTGCGCCACCGCCTCAACCGCGGCGGCGACAGGCGCCTGAACAAGGCCCTGCACATGGCCGTCATCGTGCGCATGACCCACGACGCGGACACCAAGGCCTACGTCGAACGACGACTCGCCGAAGGGCTCACGAAGCGCGAGATCCGCCGCCTCCTCAAGCGTTACCTCGCCCGTCAGATCCACCGCGCACTGACTGCCGCGAGCAGGGCCGAGAACGCCGCATCGAACATAGTCGCCAGTACACCGCTGTCGGCTTGACGAACATAGAAGGGTCGCTAC
>DASSLY010000065.1:0-22448 GCA_035689185.1 Dermatophilaceae bacterium | reverse complement strand
GCGAGACTGCACGTCGGGGGCGGCACGGCGACCGCATACCAGGCCTTTGGATCCGCCACGCAACGTTGCAGTGGGCGCGGCGCCGCCGACCACGCCGAGCCGCAGCGGTCGAGGCGTCCCGGGGACGGCCTACAGTTGCACGCCGCGCGTCAGTGCGCCGTCTGCGACGAGGTTGGTCCCGCTCACACGGCTGGCCCGGGGACTGGCCAGGAAGACCACGCAAGAGGCGATCTCCGCAGGGTCGCCCATGTGGCCGGTCGGGTTGAGCCCCACCGCAGTCGCGAAGAGTTCCGGGTTGCTGGACTCGATGTTCGCCCAGACCCCGCCCTCGAAGTAGGTGTTGCCCGGAGAGACGGTGTTGGCGCGGATGCCCTTGCCGGCCAGCTGCAGCGCGAGCCCGTGGATGTACCCGACGATGGCGGTCTTCGCGGTGCCGTACGGGCCGGAGGCGAAGTCGGACTCGCGCCCGGACACGCTGGAGATGGCGATGATCGACGCTGCGTCGCTGCGCTCGAGGTGAGGGAGGGCGGACCGGACCAGGCGCACCGTGTGCATGACGTCGATGTTGAGGCTGGCCTGCCAGTTCTCCTCCGTGTCGGGGATCGCCAGGGCGCTGACGTTGGCGACGACGATGTCGAGGCCGCCCATCGCGGACGCGGACTGCTCGACCCAGGCTGCGAGGGCATCGGCGTCACCGACGTCGAGCGCCGTTCCCGTGACACTGCCCCGGCCGCCGAGCTCGCTCTGCGCTGCGGACACCTCGTCGGCGTCGCGCGCACAGAACCCCACCGCCGCCCCCTCGTCCAGGAACGCCTCGACGATTGCCCGGCCGATTCCCCGGGTGCCGCCGGTGACGAGGACGCGCTTGCCGCTGAGCTGCAGATCCATGGAGCTGGCCTTCCGTGAGGAGGACGGGTGTGTTCGGGCAGGCTCAGGTGGTGCGAAGTGAGCGGGCCCGGGCGCTCAGGTCGGCGTGGATGCCGTCGAACGCCTCGGCGGCTGGGAGCAGTGCCTTGGGCGCCTTGACCGCGACGCTGTAGTTCGCGTCAACCACGTTGGCCACCGGGGCCAGGGCGACCTGGGAGCAGAGCTGGTAGGCGTCCATCAGGTGCAGGCCGTAGAGCTGCGCGACCCAACGGACGAGCTCGGCGTTGGCGATCCGCCACGAGTCCTCCATCGGGCGGCTGGAGCCCACGGTCATCCACTGGGTGTCGTCCTCGAGCCGGGGCCATGCAGGCGCCCCGCCCTGGATGAGCTCGACCACCAGCGTCGTCGTCATGGCACCTTCGACCGCCGTGCCGCAGGCCTCGCCCTCGCCCTGCCGGTAGTGGCCGTCCCCGATCGAGAACAGCGCGCCCTCGACGTTGACGCCGAGGAAGACGGTCGTCCCCGCACGCATCTGCGGCGTGTCCATGTTGCCGCCGAAACGGTCGGGCACGAGGGAGGATCTGACCTCGCCGCCGGCCGGTGCCACGCCCACGGTGCCGAGCATCGGCTCAACGGGCAGCTCGATGCGGTGGTCGCTGTGCCTGGCGGCAAAGGCCACGGTGTTGCGATCCCGGTCGAGCTCGTAGATCCAGGTGGTGTCTGGCAGCGGATCCTGAAGTGTGACAACGCGATCGGTGCCCGTCATACCGCCGAAGAACGGGATGGCAGCCGATGCGCCCCAGTCGCGGGCCGGCTCCAGCGACACCAGGTGCAGCACCAGCGTATCCCCGGGCTCGGCGCCCTCGACGTAGAACGGGCCGGTCTGCGGGTTGACGAAACGCAGGTCGACCCTCTCGCTGGACAGGTGGTCCGGACTGCGCAGAGCACCGCAGAAGGCGTCATCGGACCACAGTCGCAGGGCGGTGCCGGGCTTGACGGTCATCACGGGCGCCGCGCCACCGAAGGTGAAGGCGTACCGCTCACGATCGGGCGTGAACTCCACGACGTCCATCTTCGGAAACGTACCTCAGGTGCCACGTAGCCGTACATGATCGCGACGCAGGTCGGCGACGGCCGCGACCCCGAGCAGGGCGAGGGTCCCGGCGAACTCCTCGCGCAGGATGTCTGCCGCGCGCTGCACCCCGCGCTCGCCGCCTGCCATCAGGCCATAGAGGTATGCCCGGCCGACCAGGGCTGCGCGGGCGCCGCAGGCCACCGCGGCCACGACATCGGCGCCCGAGAGGATGCCGCCGTCGACGAACACCTCGGCGCGGTCGCCGACGGCGTCCACGACCTGGGGCAGCACCTCCAGCGGGGTGGGAGCCCGGTCCAACTGTCGCCCACCATGGTTGGAGACGACCACGGCGTCCGCGCCCGCCGCGACCACCGAACGGGCGTCATCGACGGTCTGGACTCCCTTGACCACCAGCGGGCCCTCCCACACGGACCGCAGCCACGCCAGGTCCGCCATCGTCGTGCTCGGGTCGAACATCTGCGCGACCAGCTCGGCGACCGTGCCCTCGAAACGGTGCAGTGACGCGAACTCGAGGGGTTCGGTCGTCAGCAGGTCGAACCACCACGCCGGGTGCAGCGCTGCCTCACCGAGGGTCCGCGGGGACAGGGCCGGAGGGAGGGTGAGGCCGTTGCGCACGTCTCGCAGCCGGCGACCCGGAACGGGCGTGTCGACGGTGAGCACCAGGGCCTCGTACCCCGCGGCCCGGGCACGCGCGACGAAGTCGCGGCTCGCGTCGCGGTCGCGCCACAAGTACAGCTGGAACCACCGCCGTGCGCCCGGCGCCGCCGCGGCGAGTGCCTCGATGGAGGTCGTGCCCATGGTCGACAACGCGTACGGGATGCCGACGCGAGCCGCGACGCGCGCCACGGCCGTCTCGCCCTCGGTGTGCATCATTCGCGTGAAGCCTGTCGGTGCGAACACGAGCGGCAGAGACGCCGCGCTCCCGAGGATGGTCGTGGAAGTGTCGACCCGGGAGACGTCCTGCAGCACCTGGGGCCGGAACTCGACCCGCGCGTAGGCCTCGCGCGACCGGCGCAACGCCAGCTCCGCCCCGGCGGCGCCTTCGGTGTAGTCGAAGACGGCACGGGGTGCTCGGCGCCGCGCCAGCCGACGCAGGTCCGGGATGGAGGCCGTTGTGGCGAGGCGCCGGCCGAGCGGGTCCCGCACGGTGGTGAGCGGCCGCAGCAGTGGCCCAATCTCGGTCCAGCGCGGCCAGCGACGGGCGGCCATTCCCGATTTCTATCCCACCTGGCCCTGCACTGGAAGGTCGCCGAGCCGCGCGTTGCGGCGCTGTCGGTGGCTTCGTGGACGATGCGAGCCATGAGCGCACCCGAACATCCTGAGCCCGCCGCGTTCGCCGCGTTCGCCGCGTTCGCCGCGCACACCGCGCCGACCCGGGACCGGCCCACCAGCCCGCCGGACAGCTACGGCGTCCCCCAGCAGGGCGGCACGTTCGTGCGGTGGGACCACGTGGTCCAGCGGCTGGCGGCGGCGCCGGCATACTGGCTGGCCACCGTCACCCCGCGCGGGCTGCCGCATGTCGTGCCCATCTGGGGGGTGCTCGTCGCTGGCTCCCTGTACCTGGAGACCGGAGCCCCCGACACCGTGAAGAACCGCAACCTCGCGGCCAACCCCTCGGTGGCTGTGCACCTGGATGGCAGCGACGACGTCGTCCTGATTCGCGGCGTGGCGGTGCCGGTGGTCCCAGGGTTGGGCGTGGGCGAGCAGCTTGCCGCCGCCTTCCGGTCGAAGTACCCGGGTTACGAGCCGGAGGCGACCAGCTGGGCCCAGGGTGGCCTGTATCGCGTCGACCCGGTCACGGTGCTGGCGTGGGGGCAGATGCCGACGGCCACGCGGTGGCGGTTCCGTTCGTGAGGCTGGCCCGGGCCGGCAAGTGGTCCGGACCATTATTCATCGAAGTCTGGACAACTACGCTCGCCATGTCCTAGCCTCGGCATATTGGTCCGTACCAGTTAGGAGTAGAGCATGAATCGGAAGGCCCGCTTCGGGGCAGCCCTCCTCGCCGGCATCGCGTTGGCAGGATGCGCACCGAGCACTGGCAGCGGTAGCGGGGGTGCGGGCGGCGGCCAGGGCAGCGGCACCGGCACGGTGAAGATGGTCCTGTGGCCCGGACCTGAGGGCGAGGCCATGGGCAAGGTCGTGGCGGCCTACAACGCCGGGCCGGGCGCGAAGGACAACGTCAAGGTCGAGATGACGCTCCTGTCACGGCAGGACACCTTCTCCAAGGAGGCCACCCTCATGGCCGCGAAGTCCAGCCAGCAGGACATCTACTTCGTGGCCAGCTACAACGTCGGCCAGTACGCCAACGCGCTGGATCCGCTGACCTCGGTCGACGCGAGCAACTACTTCCCGGTCGCGGTGGACGGCCTGAAGTTCCAGGGGAAGCAGTACGCGCTTCCGCTGGACGTCTCTAACCACTTCCTGCTCTACCGCAAGGACCTGGTCGACGCGCTGCTGAGCGCCAAGGACCAGTGGCCGGCCTACCAGGCGATGGCCGCCAAGGCCATCGGCGAGCGGCGCGACCCCAAGGCGCCCGAGCAGTGGGACTGGAGCGACTACGTCGCGATGTCGGCGTGGTTCAGCAAGTCCGCCAACCCCAAGTCCCCGACGCAGTACGGCACGATCCTTGCCGCCAAGAACCTGCTCTACAACACGATGATCTGGGATGACGTGCTGTGGGGAGAAGGCGGGAGCTGGACCACCCCCGACGGGAAGGCCAACCTGGAGACCCCGGAGGCGGCCAAGGCGGTGAAGGTGTACAGCACGGTCTACACCAACGGGTGGACCTCCAAGGACAGCTCGCAGGCCGAGTTCCCCGAGACCCAGGCCGCCCTGAAGTCCGGGTCGACGGCGTTCGCCATCCAGTGGTCGGCTGGCTTCGCCGAGCTCAACGACAAGGCGAAGTCACCGGTGGTCGCGGGCAAGATCGCCATCGCCCCGGTCCCGGGACAGAAGACGCACGTGCACGCCCTGGCCGTGGCGCTGAACAAGTACTCGGAGAACAAGGGTGCGGCCACGAAGTTCCTCGGCTACCTGGCGACCCCGGAGGCGATGACCGCATACGCCAAGGCCGGCGGCATCCCCGCCATGCCCAGCGTCTTGAAGGCCAACGCGTCCATCAACCCGGCGTTCGACAAGATCGCGGAGTCGATCGACAAGTACGGCTACTCGGTGCCGGTCTTCCCGAACACGTTCCAGGCCTACAGCAAGCTCGCCGAGGACCTCAGTGGCGCCTGGGTGGGTCAGCAGGACCCGGGTGCGGCCCTGAAGCAGGCCAACGCGAACCTGCAGAGCCTGCTCGGCTGAGACACGCCGCCGGTCGGCAGGGTCGTGCGACCGAAACCCTGCCGGCCGAGCCGGCCCCCCCAAAACTCTTGGAGGAGAACGACGTTGAGCTCATCACCGGCGTCACGTGGCGCCGCCGCCAGATGGGTGTTGGGGTCCCCCCTCATCATCTTCACGCTGATCTTCGTGGCATACCCCGTCTACCAAGGCATCCAGACCGGCTCCTTCGGCCTGTCCCTGCAGGACCCCACGGTCCCCTTCACCGGACTGCACAACTTCGCAGCGGTCCTCACGAATGCGAACTTCCTGCAGGCGGCCCGCTTCACGGTCCTCTTCGCACTCACGGTCACCGTCATCGAGACCGTGCTCGGGTTCGCGCTGGCGCTGCTGGTCAACCGGCAGTTTCCCGGCAAGAGAGCGTTCTTCACCATGCTGCTGATTCCCATCATGGTGGCCCCGGCGCTGCTCGGCGTCATGTTCCGCCTGCTGCTCAACGGCGATATCGGCCTGGTGCCCGCGCTCCTGCGCGGAGTCGGGCTGGACATCTCCCTGTTCGCGCCCGACACCGTGATCCCGCTGCTGGTCCTGCTCGACGTGCTGCAGTGGACGCCGTTCACCTTCCTCATCATCTACGCCGGCCTGCAGTCCTTCCCCACCGACGTGCTTGAGGCGGCTCAGATCGACGGTGCCGGGCGGGTGCGAACGCTCGGCTCCATCGTCATCCCGATCATGAAGCCGATCATCTTCGCGGCCGTCTTCCTGAGGCTCATCGACGCGATCCGGACCTTCGACGTGATCTACGTGCTCACGGCCGGCGGGCCCGGGACCAAGACCACGACACTGAGCATCTACATCTACAAGACCGCCTTCGAGTCCGGTCAGTTCGGTATGGCGGCCGCAGCCTCGACGATCGTCATGGTCGCGCTCATCCCGTTCGTGCCGATCCTCGTCAAGCGCATCGTCAACCCGAGCAGGGCAGCCGGATGAGCACGGTCTCGCGCAACCACCGGCCACGGCTCTGGGGCGCCACACTCGCGGTCGGCCTGCTCGCCGTCGCCGTGAACGTCCCATGGTTCAACGCGCTTTTCGTCAGCTTCAAATCCGATGGGGACATCTCCCGCGGGGCGACGGTGGTCGGGGCGCCCACGACGGAGCACTACGCCAACGCCCTGGGTGCGGCCGGCTACGACTTCCCGCGGTTCTTCCTCAACTCCGGGCTCATCGCCACCGGCGCGGTCGCCCTGGTCTTGCTCATCGCCGTGCCGAGCACCTACGCGGCCATCCGGCTGGGCTTCGGCGGCCGGTTCATCATGAACGCGTCCAGCGGCCTGCGGCTGCTGCCGGCGATCTTCTTCGCGGTCCCGTACTTCCTGCTCATGTCGAACCTCCAACTGCTCGACACCGTATGGGGACTCGTCCTGGCGAACACGTTCCTCAACCTGCCGCTGGCGATCATCCTGCTGTCTGCCGGCTTCCGCGACGTGCCGGTGGAGCTGGAGGAGGCCGCCAAGGTCGACGGGGCCAACACCTACCGCATCCTGTACTCGGTGCTCATGCCGATCCTGGCGCCGACCCTGGTCGCGGTGTCGGTGCTGGTGTTCATCTTCTCCTGGAACGACTACCTTTTCGCCCTCGTGCTGTCCTCCTCCAACGCGACACCCATCACCTTGGGGGCGGCGAATTTCGTGACCAGCACGGGAATCCGCTGGGGCGACATCTCGGCGACGACGATCCTGTCCACCCTGCCGCCCGTCCTGTTCGCGATCTTCGCCCAGCGCTTCCTCGTCAGCGGCCTGTCGGCCGGCGCGGTGAAGGGGTGACCATGCCCGGTGCCGTCGGGAAGGGCGAGCAGCCGAAGTACGAGTGGGTCGCCGACGAGCTGGCCCGCAGGGTTGCGGCGTTGCAGCCGCACGACACCCTGCCCTCCGAACGAGACCTCATGCAAGAGCTGGGCGTCAGCCGGATGACCGTACGGCGCGCCATCGAGCTGCTGGGGCGTCGCGGGCTGGTGTACCAGGTTCACGGTTCGGGGACTTTCGTCGCCGACCCGGAGGTCGTCACCAAGACCCTGCGGCTGACCAGCTTCACCGAAGACATGGTGGCTCGGGGCCTGACACCGTCCACGAAGATCCGCAGTGCCCAGGTGGCCCCTGCCCCCGACGAGGTGGCCCGGCGGCTGCGGATCGCCCCGCAGACCCAGATCCTCACCCTGGAACGGCTGCGCCTGGCCGACGGCCAGCCCATGGCACTGGAGGCGGTGCGCCTGCCGCCGGTCGGGGTCGACTGGTCGGCGCTGGACCTGACGTCCTCGCTCTACGCGCAGATGGAGTCCCTGGGCACCACGGTTCAGCGGGCCGCGCAGACCATCGAGGCGGTCAACCTCGACCGTGACCAGGCGCACGCCCTCGACCAGCCGGTCGGGGCTGCCGCCCTGCGCGTGACCCGGGTGAGCTACACCGAGGCCGGCCGCCCGGTGGAGCTGGCCCAGACCATCTACCGGGGTGACCGCTACGACTTCGACGTGGTGATCAGCAGGGACGCCCGGTGATCCTGGCCGCGGACATCGGCGGGACGAAGATCGCCGCCGCCCGGGTCGACGACACGGGGGTCCTGGCCTCGGAGGTCATCCAGACGCCGACACCGGCGCGCACGGGCACGGGGAGCGTGGTCGCTGCAGCCGTCGCCTTGCTGCAACGCCTTCGCTCACCGGTGGACCGGGCCGTGGCCGTGTCGACCGCCGGTGTCGTCGACGTGACCACCGGGACCGTGCTCGCCGCGACGAGCAGCATCGCCGGCTGGGCCGGGACGCCCCTGGGGGCGCAGGTCTCCCGCGGCCTAGAGCTGCCCACGTGGGTGCTCGGCGACGGCAACGCGTTCGGGATCGGACTGGCGGACGCGCACCGGGCGGCCAACCTGCTGGCGCTGGTCGCCGGCACCGGGATCGGGGGAAGCGTCATCCTCGGCGGCGAGCCGCTGCTCGGTGCACATCACGTGGGCGGCCACCTTGGCCACGTCGGGTGCGCACAGGCGGCCGGTATGCCGTGCCCGTGCGGGCGCGAGGGCCACCTGGAGGCGGTCGCGAGCGGCCACGGCATCCTGGCGTGGTACCTCGCCCACGGAGGAGACCCGGCGGTGGCAACGACAGCAGAGCTGACCAGGCGGCCCGGCGACGACCTCGCGCGAGCCGCGCTGGCCACCGGGGGAGCTGCGCTCGGCGCCGCCGCCGGCGGCCTGGCCAACGCCCTGGACCCGGACCTGGTGGTCGTCGGCGGCAGCGTCGCCATGGCGGGCGGCCCCTGGGAGTCGGCCCTCCGGGCGTCATACGCCGACGCCCTGATCCCGGCGCTGTCCGCGACGCCGATCGTGGTGTCGAGGTCCGGTGTGGAGACCGTACTGCGTGGAGTGGCACGGTTCGCGAGCCGGAGGCTGACCCCGTGACGGCACGCCCGGCACCCGACGCGCTGGGTCGCATCAAGGGCCAGCTCGTCGTCTCCTGCCAGGCCTACCCCGGCGAGCCGATGCGGGTGCCGGCCATCATGGCCGCCGTCGCGCAGGCGGTCGTGCAGGGCGGTGCCCAGGGAGTCCGCGCGCAAGGCATCGACGACCTGGTGGCCATCCGGGCGCTGGTCGACGTCCCGCTCATCGGACTGGTCAAGCGTGGCAGCAGCGGCGTGTTCATCACCCCGACCGTGCAGGACGCGGTGGACTGCGTCGCCGCCGGCGCCGACATCGTGGCGTTGGACGGCACGCGCCGCGCACGACCCGATCGACGAGCCCTGCGCGACAGCATCGCCGCCGTCCACGCCGCCGGTGGGCTGGTGATGGCCGACTGCGGCAGCGTGGCCGACGCCGAGTACAGCACGGAGGCCGGGGCCGACTGCGTGGGCACGACCCTGGCCGGGTACACCGGGGACCGGCCACGGACCAGTGGCCCCGACCTCGCGCTGCTCGACGACCTCCTGCTGCGGGTCGGCCGGCCGGTGATCGCCGAGGGCAGGATCCGCCACCCCGACGATGCGGTCCAGTGCATGGCCGCCGGGGCCCACGCGGTCGTGGTCGGGTCGGCCATCACCCACCCGACCCGGATCACCCAGTCGTTCGTCCATCGACTGACGCTACGGGACTAGCCGGCTGGCGCGTCGAGGGTGAGCCGGAACAGCGCGTCGGTGGAGCCGTCGGCTTCGATGGTGGCGACGAACTCGCCTCGCGCGGTCCGGAACTGGCCCGTGCCGCCGGTGACAGCGAGCCGGTTGGGTCGTCCCTGCTCGGTGACGAACAGTCCCTGGATGGTGATGTCCCCACCTGCCAGGCTGGCGGTCCCCACGCACTGCAGCGGTGCGGTGGCACCGGTTCGCAGCACCGTGCACACCACCGAGGCGAAGCCGGCGCGCTGGCCGCTATCCGGGTGCAGCAGCGGCCCGGTGATGACCACGTAGTCGCCGACGCTTTCCCCGCGCCGGCCCACGTCGACGTTGGTGCCAACGGCCTGGTTGCTCTGGATGAGGTGAATCGTGCTCTGCCGCAAGGCAGCTGCCGAGGACTGGCCATCGCTGCTCGTGGTGGAGGCGAGCGATGGCGTGCCGCTCAGGACGGCCGCTGTCACAGCGGCGCCGACGGCGATGAACCTTGCGGCTCGGGATGCCAGCATGACGCGTTCCTTTCGTTGCGGTTGCGCTCTGCAAGAGGCGCCTTGCAGTCGGGGTCGGCCGGCTGCGCCCACCAGTGGCCGCCGTATCTGCCGCGGGAGGCTCACCAGACGACTCGGGGGACGCTAGCCGCCCAGCCAGGTCTGCCGAATCCGCCGTGCTGCGGTGCGCGTCCGCCTGGCGGAGGAGCCGCCTCCCTCCTGCGACGGAGGCGGCCCGCTGCCCCGTCGGACTATGGTCGTCGGTGTGGCTCGCAGGCTGCGTGGGTTGGCTGGGCAGAGCTGGGCGCTCCCGGCGCTGGTGCTGGCGTTCTCCCAGTGGGAGGCGTGGATCGGCGGTCCCAGCAACCTCGTCGGCCCGCTGTGGGCAGTGGCCGCCAGCGGCGCCGCGGGTTCGGTCGCCCTGCTCTGGCGGCGTCGCGCGCCGCTCCTGGCGCAGCTGGTCGCCGCAGCCGTCACCACCGCTCCGTGGCTGGTCTGGGGTGCCTCGGAGACGGCGACGTCGGCCCTCCTCGGCGTTCTGACCACCTTCGCCGTGGGCCGCTTCGGCCGCCGCCCGGCGGCATACGTGGGCCTACCGGTGGTGGCCCTGTGGACGATCGCCCAGCTCGCCCTCGACCCGTTGCAGGACGGAGTCGCGGACGGCTGGGGCTGGGCCGTATGGGGCCTGGCCAGCTGGGCTGCGGGCGCCTGGCTGCGCCAACGCGCGGAGCTGCAATCCCGTTCCGCCGCAGGCAGGCTCGCTGCCCAGCGGGCCGAGCTCGCCGAGGAGCGGCTGCGCCTGTCCCGCGAGCTGCACGACGTGTTGGCAAACAGTCTCGGTGTCATGGTCGTGCACGCCGAGGCCGCCGAGGAACTCCTCTCAGCCGACCCCGACCGCGCCACCCTGGCGATCCGCCGCGTGCAGAGCACCGGGCGCGAGGCGTTGGGCGAGGTCCGGGCACTGCTCGGTGTCCTCCGTGCCGAGCGTGACGGAGGTGACTCGCTCCTGCCGTCGTGGACGGAGGCGAGGCGGGGGGTCGGCCAGATGGAGGCGCTGGTCGAGGAGTTCCGGGCGGTGGGACTACCGGTGACGTTCGATAGCCGGGTCGGACGCGAGGTGCCTGCCGCCGTCGGCGCGACCGTCTACCGGCTCTTCCAAGAGGCACTGACCAACGCGCTGCGCCACGCCGGGCCGGTGCCCACCCGTGCCGAGCTGGTGATCTCCGCCGACCAGGTGCGAGCCGAGGTGAGCAACCCGTCCCCGCCGGGCGTTGCCCGGGCCGGGGGCTCGGCGGCCGCCCCCGGCATCGGGATCGCCGGCATGCGGGAGCGGGTGCAGGCACTCGGCGGCACGGTCGACGCGCGCGCGCTGGCGGACGGAGGCTTCCTGGTCCAGGCGGTGATCCCGCTCGCGCCGCTCCTGTCGTCGCTTGCTGTCCCAGGCACGCCGACCGCGGCGGCGGCCAACCCCGCAGCCCACCTGCGCACCTGGCGCGCAGCACGCCGCCTCACCCGGCTGCCCAGGTGATCACCGTCGGACTGGTCGACGACCAGGAGCTGATGCGCGAGGGGCTCGCGCTCATCATCGACGCGCAGCCGGACATGCGGGTGGTCGGCCAGGCAAGCGACGGCGCGGACGCCGTGCGGCTGGCCCGGGTGGTACACCCCGACGTGATCCTCATGGACGTGCGCATGCCCCGTATGACGGGCGTGGACGCGACCCGCCGCATCGTGGCCGACCAGCCGGCGGCGAAGGTGCTGGTGCTGACCATGTTCGACCTGGACGAGTACGTCTATGACGCACTGCGAGCCGGCGCGAGCGGCTTCCTGCTCAAGGACGCCCCCCGGGGTGCGGTGGTCCACGCCATCCGCGCGGTGGTGGCCGGTGACATCCTGCTGGCGCCGGAGGTGACGCGCCGGCTGGTGGAGCGCTACGCCGGCCCGCCCACCGGCAAGGTCCGCGCACCCGAGGCGCTGCGCTCGGTCACCGACCGCGAACGCGAGGTGCTGTTCGGCGTCGTGCGCGGTTGCACCAACGCCGAGATCGCCCACGCGCTCACCATCGGCGAAGCCACGGTCAAGACCCACGTCGCGCACCTGCTGACCAAGCTGGGCCTCCGGGACCGGCTTCAGCTGGTGATTTTCGCCTACGAGACCGGACTCGTCACACCGGGCGCGGCGCCGGTCCGGCCGGCTTGAACGTGGTGGCCGCCGCGGCCGGCCCGACGGACGGCGGACACCATGACCGAGGACCTCGCCGCTCCCGCGAACCCCTGCGTGTCGCTGGTGCGTTACCCCGTTCGCCTGGTGCTCGGGTGGGACGGGGAAGCCGGCGGTGAACGCCCGCGTGGCTCAGGTGGCCCCGGCCAGCACCTCGCGCAGCCGGGCCGCGAAGGCCTCCGGCTGGCCGCCGTAGCCGAGCTGCCCGCCGAGGAAGCCGCCATGGTGGCTGGGGAACACGGTCAACGGCGTCGTGAGGAGCTCGGCCATGGCCACGGACGTGCGCCAGGTGACCGTAGCCTCGGACTCCTCGCCCGCGGCGATGACCACGCGCGTGGGGGCCGCCCGGATCGCTGC
Source organism: Dermatophilaceae bacterium (assembly GCA_035689185.1). Taxonomy (GTDB): domain Bacteria; phylum Actinomycetota; class Actinomycetes; order Actinomycetales; family Dermatophilaceae; genus DASSLY01. The sequence continues at coordinate 9,996 of DASSLY010000065.1, read as the reverse complement.
CACGTCGGGGCGGTACCGGGTGATCGCCGACGCCACCCCCGACAGGAGCGGGTCGTCGCGCGACCCGTCGTCCGTAGCCGGAAGCCCGAACTGCGCCGGATCACCTGGCAACCCGGCGAGGAACCCCTGCGTGAACTGCCCCTGCCAGGACGTGTACGCGATGAAGCCGGCCATCCCGTATGCGGAGCCCTTGGCCTGGTAGGCCTCCTGGTTGATCCGCTCACCGGCAAGGGCCAGCTCGGCGTCGGGCAGCAGCGCCACCAGGGGCGGTTCGTGCGCCACCAGGGTCGCGACATCGTCGGGGTGCGCCGCCACCAGCGCGAGCGCGGTCACCGCGCCGCCGCTGCTGGCGAACATGTCCACCGGCGCGACCCCCACGGCCGCGATGATCTCGTGGACGTCCTGCGCCTGCTGCTCGGGGCGCTGGTCGACCCGGCCGTCCCGGCGGGTGCTGCGGTGCAGGCCGCGCGGGTCGTACCGCACCACGGTCCGGTCCGTGAAGTGCGAGGCAAGCGTCTCGAACCCGCGCGAGTCCATCGGCTGCCCGATCATGAACAGCGGCGGCCGCCCGTCCGCGGTGGGGAGCGGCCCGTCGACGTCGTAGGCCAGCGTCGCGTCCGAGGTCTGCAACTGGTATGCCGTCATGGCCTGCCTCCCGGTTCGGCTTGTCCGTCGGCCAGTCTGACCGAAGGCATCGGCCCCCGACCTGGCGACCCAGCCGCTCGACATACCAGCCCGGGCCCGGGCGCCCCTCGGCGGAGACGCCCGCGCCGGCCCGCGTGTGGCCGCGCGACACAAGAACTTCGCCTACCCGTCACCAGGCTGCACCGTCGCAGACACCCGGCACGAGTGGACTGCGCTCGCGGACGGACACGACTCGGTGAGGGGTGCGGCATGCAGACGGTGATGCGAGGACTGGTCGGGGTGGCGGCCACGGCGGTGGTCGGGGCGTTCGCCGCCCCGTCGGCGATGTCGAGCGCGCCCAGCGCCATGCACACGGGGGCGCACCGGCTGGAGATCGGCCTGTTCGGCGACATGCCCTACGGGGACTTCGGCCGGGCCCAGTACCCCGCAGTGCTGCGCAGCATGAACGATGCGCGGCTGGACTTCTCCATCTTCAACGGCGACATCAAGAGCGGCAGTGAACCGTGCTACGCCAACTTCGACGGGTCGGCGGCCGCGGCCGGCAAGCCGGACGTGTACCGGTATGCCAAGGCCCGGTTCAACCGGTTGGCGGCGCCGGTCGTGGTGCTGCCGGGGGACAACGAGTGGACCGACTGCGACCGGACCAAGGTCACCCCGAACTTCGACGCGGTGGGGCGGCTGGAGTACCTCCGCCGGGTCTTCTACCCTACGGCTGAGAGCTTGGGCCAGCGCACGGTCACGCTGAACCGGCAGGGAAGCCGATACCCGGAGAACGTGCGGTGGCGGGCGGGCGGCGTCATGTTCGTCGGCCTCAACGTGCCGGGCAGCGACAACAACTGGGTCGACCCCCAGCGTGACGGCACCGCGGAGGGACCCGCCGCCGAGGCGCAGGCCGAGTACCGGGCACGGAACCGGGCCAACCTCGCATGGCTCCGCGGTTCTTTCGCCGCGGCAGAAGAGTTCGGCGCGAAGGCGATCCTGGTCGCCATACAGGCAGACATGTGGGACCCGAATGCCGCGGCCGCCGGCAAGCTGGTCCACTACGCCGACACAAAGGCCGAACTCGCCCGGCTGACCATCAAGTTCGGCAAGCCGGTCCTGCTGGTGAACGGCGACAGCCACAACTTCGTTGTGGACAAGCCGCTGACCGACGCGGCCGCGACGAACGCCGCGGGGGAGGAGGGTCCGAACGTGGTCCAGAACTTCACGCGCGTCACGACGTTCGGCGAGGCCCAGAACCACTGGGTGAGCGTCACGGTGGAGGACACCGATCCCAACGTGTTCACCGTCCACCAGCGCCTGGTGCGGGCGAACTTGCCGGCCTACACCGCGCCGGCGGCGGGCTGACGCCCCCCGACCAGCCGGCGTCGGCCGGGTTAGGTGGAGCGGGCCCCCATGGCCAGGCCCGCCGCGTTGCCCGGTGGTGCCGCGGCCCGCACACTGGTGCCCCACGACGTCGAAGGTGAGGGCGGGCCATTGGGCTGGAGAGACCTGGCGAAGCTCGGCAAGGACTGGGCCGAGGCCAAGAAGGACGAGCTGCTCACCACAGATTCGCGGAAGCGGTCCGACGCCACGGCGGAGGCCGACGCCATACAGGAGCGGGCGAAGAGCGAGGCCGGGACGTCTTTCCTCGAACGGGTGCTCCCGCCAGACCTGGCCAAGGTCGTCACGGACCACCGTCCGGAGAACGTCGCCGCCCGCGAGGCCGAGCGAGCCGCCCGGCAGGACCAGGAGCGGCGCGCGGACCTCGCCACACGGACAACGGCCCTGCTGCGGCTGAGGATCAGCGGCGACGAGCAGGGGAGCGTGGAGGTGGCGCTGCCCGCCCAGCGCACCGAGGACGACCCCAACCCCCGGCCCGACCCCGACTACCCCGACGAGCCGGCCGCGATGCCCTGGCTCAAGGTCGTCCTCGAGGCCGCTGACCCCGTCCAGGTCGGCTCCACCACGCTGTTCGTGCTGTCGCTGGCCGTCCCCGATTTTCGCGGGGCCCCAGGACGCTACGACATCGCCGACCTCTACGAACGCGGCCAGGCGGGGGGGATCGAGTCCTGGGACCCGTTCGACCTCTACCTCAGTCCGGATCCCGATGCCGCAGACACGATCTGGTACTGGGACGGCACGGCTCCCGCGTCCATCGACGTCGCCGACGGCACGATCGCGTTCGACCTGCCGATGCAGTCGGCGGTCAGTGGGATCCGCGTCACCGGCTCGATCACCTGGGGCTGACCCCCAGCGAACACCCCAGGCGGTACACCCCGGCGGGGCGTTCTCCGCGCCCAGCAGGCGCAAGCTGAGCGTCACCCGCGGCTACTACCGGGTCGGCGAAGACCGGCGCCGCGCCGCCGTGGACACGGTCACCGAGTAGCCCCGACACTTCCAGCGCGCGACGCAGACGGGGTCGACGACGCCGGCGTGTGCGTCATACCGCCGGGTATGCGGCGGCGACGGAGGACATGTGTCAAACGGCGACGACGTCGATGACGTCGTCCAAGCCGGCGAAGTCCCCGGGGTTGCGGGTGTAGAGCCGGGCACTGTGCACATGAGCGGTAGCGGCAATCAGCAGGTCCATGACCCGACGCCTGGGCTGACGGCCGGCCTCAACCACTGCGGCCGCGAGCCGGCCATAGCTGACCGCGACGGCCTCGTCGACGGGCAGTGCATCGAAGCGCTGCTGCAGGACGCTCAGGCGTCTCAGGCGCTCGGCGCGGACCTGGGAGTTCTTGGCCACCAGGACGCCGAAGTGCAGCTCAGCGAGGGTGACGGCGCTGATCGCGAGCACACCAGGGATGGGCGCCACTCTCTCCGCGACGACGACGCTGGTGTCGAGGATGGCGCGCTCTGGCAGGTTGACCGGTTCCGTCACCGCGCAGCCCAGGGATCACGGACGTCGGCGTCGAGAAGGTCCCGATCTCGCTCCCACTGCGGGTCCGCCGCACCGCGGAACAGGTCGCCGATCTCTGTCCAGGACCGCCACTGCGTCGGCCGGGCCGGAACCAGCCGTGCGCTCGGGCGACCGGAGACCGTGATCGTGATCTCCTCACCCGCTTCGACCCGACGCACCAGATCGGAGGCGTCCTGACGAAGCTGGCGGAGCCCAACGGTGCTCATGAGGCCAGGGTAACACTTGTGCTACAGGGTCGCTAGGGCGCTGGAACGGCAGCTCGGCGGAGCTTGCCGTGCAGGTCGGTCATGGTCAGCCAGGTGTCGACGGCCCCGAACACCCGGACGCGCCGGTCGTCGCGGCAGCCCGCCAGCTGCCCGTCCTGGTTCTTGCGGTAGCTGCCGTCTGGCAACAGGTGCGGGGAGGGCAGCCACATGCTGCCCGACGACGCCGGGTCGGGATGGAACATCGTCTGCAGCGCGGTGAACGTGACGAGCGGGCTGTCGCCCAACACGTAGGTCTCCCCCGCCGCGTGGCCTTGCCGGAGGTCGTTCTCCGCGGCCTGGGCCAGTCGGTCATAGAGGTGCGCTCCCACCTTCCCAGCTGTGGCCGGCCACGTTTCCATGTCGGAGAACGGGACGATGACCTGGCGGTAGGTGTCGCGGGGGATCTGCCACAGCGCGATATCAGACTGGTTGAATATGACCTGCGCGGCGGGGATGTCGATGCGGGTGTTGTACTCGCTGGGCAGCGGGTCGGGTGATGTCGTCGTCACGTGAGGGTACTCCGGTCCACCGATCCAGATGGCGGTGAGCCGGTTGGCGATGCGGGGCTCGAGCAGCCACGCGCTGGCTAACGAGGTAAGCCCGGCGCCGAAGCAGGCGTAGAGGGGGCGAGGGTCGTCGCGCATGGCCTCGTCGATGATGGCTCGTGCTGCGTCATTGTCGATCGGCGTGGTGGCGTCAGGCATGGCGGTGTTCGACCCGGCGACGACGGACACGTCGTCGATGTCGAGGAGCCCCAGGACTGTTCGCGCTTCGGCGGCAGCGTTGTCTGCAGTCTGGGAGGAAGCGTCGAACCGATCTCCCGGGCTCAAGTGCGACCCGATCACGGTGGTGAGCTGGACGGAGGGACTGAGCAGATGATGGACCAGCTGGACCAGCCCGTCGGGGTCGCCGGAGTAGTCGTTGTCGCTGATGACGCGCAATCGTGATGGCAGTCGCATGGCGCTCGGGTGGTTTGTGGGTTGGTGGGCGGCTGGCGATGGGCGTTACAACGCGGGCCGGGGCGCTTCGACGGGTCGCGGTAGCCCCGTGGCGCCGGCGGCGTCCCCGAGGTCGGAGCGCAGGGCAACCCGGCGGGTGGCGATGGGGGGAGTGGTGTCCGCGCAGATCAGCACCGCGGGTTCGCCGTCCGGCCAGGCGATGAACCCTAGGTTGTGGGGCCGGGTGCCGTGGTCGACCACTGTCCCGGTCCGGGGGTCGATGATCCAGTAGGTTTCCGGGATGCGTCCGTCGGCGTCGAGGAAGCCCCACCTGCCGCCGTTCTCGGCGTAGCAGATGAACAGGCGACCGGGGACGATCAGGCCCCGGGTGCGTTGGCATACGTCCCAGCAGGGTTCGGCCTCGCTGAGGTCGATGCCGTCCAGGATCTGGCCGACCATGCCGACGTAGGTGCTGCCTTCGAAATGGAGGGCGTCTCGCCACCCGGCGCCGGGTGCGAGGTAGAACGGCTCGTGGCCGGTCTCCTCGGCATGGGTCCGCCACTGCCAGAGGCTGCCGGCGCCATAGCCGATCCCGAACGTGGCGCCGGCGCAGATGTTGATCCAGGCCTCGTTGCCCTGCCACCAGCCACTGGCCTTGCCGAGACGACCCGAGTTCTCATAGGTCGGCTCGCCGTTCATGATCGCCTTGACCGGTCGTTCGCACCACATGGTGGCCAAGCGGTCGGGTGCGTGGTCGCCGTCGTGGCCGGTCTGGCAGGACTGGACATCCAGCCATGCCGCGCCCTGGTGGGCCTTGTTCCGTGCGTGGGGCCGGTAGTGGATGCCGGTCGGTTGCCGGTAGGCGTCCCACTCCTCGATTTCCGCCCCGCCGACGGCCACTGCGGGTGCCTCACCGGAGCCGTCACCGCAGACGAACCACATGGCCGGGCGGGCGCCATATCGGGCCACTAGGTAGCGGCAGAAGCGGGCGAAATCGTCGGGCAGCACGTCAGGCCCGAGCGGGGATTGGCCTTTCCAGCCGAAGCCGTCGAACACCGGCTGGTAGGCCGGTGTTAGGCCGTGGTCAAGGAGGGTGTCGATGATCATGTCGAAGTACTGGAAGTACTCCACGCTTATCTGGGTGAGCCGGCCGCTGGGCAGGTCCTCGAAGGCCACCTCGAAACCCTGGTCGAGGTCACGGCCGCGGGGCCCGCGAGTGCCACGGTCGGGCATGATCGCCATCAAGAACACCGTGTTGAAGCCCTTGCCGGCGCGGTCGTCGGCGTAGATCTGGACCTGTTCCACGGTCGCCCGCCACGGCAACCCCCACGCGGTGTCGGCCACGGTCAGGGCGGGGTACCCGTCGGCGTGGACTGCTGTTCGCGCCCCCGGTGCGACCGAAGTGAACCCGTGGCGTCTCGCCGGGTGTGGGTCCTCGGCCGCGGCGGCCGCCGCCATCAGCTGGCCGGTGGTCGGAGTGAAGTCCAACGTGGACTCCGAGGTGGATGCGGTCAGCGTCCAGGTCCAGGTTCCCGAGTTAGCCGGGGAGGCGAATCGGACCCGGTAGGTCGTCCCGCCGTCCCAGAACACCGGCCGGCGGATGACCCGGCCGTCGTCGTGGGTGAAGTCGACTGAGGCGGTGATTTCGGTGTAGGGGTTGTCGGCGGCTGGGCCGGTGAAGGTCAGCTCGACCTCCTGCCATTGGGCAGCTGGGATGCTGTAGGTGCTGTCCCGCGGGGTATGTGTGGTCACCACGTTCAGACTTCCCCGAACAGCGCGGCCTGGGCCAACCGCAGGGCGCCCAGCGCGTCGTGCCGGGACTGCGCCTCGGCGAGCGCCTCGGTGTCAAGCCGGTCCAGCCCCCGGTCGATCCGCTTGAGGAACGCGATGGCGTCCTTGGCGGCCTGGACGCTGTCCTCACGGAACGGGAACTGGTCCAGCTGCCAGACCCCTTCCCAGTGGTTCTTGCGCAGCACGTGGAAGAACTCGAACAGCTCGATGGGGTGGACCGTGCCCGCGACGAGGTCGTCGTCCCAGGACCGCAGGTTGTCGTTGACGTCCATCCCGAACAGCCGCCCGTAGTCGATGGCCAGCTGCGCCGAGTCGGCCGGTGACTCACCGCCATACAGAGCGTGGCCGAAGTCCAGCAGCACCCCGATGTTCGGCAGGTCGATCTTCTCCAACGCCAACAGAGTTCGTGCGACCGAGCTGTAGCTCATTCGTACCCGCGGCTCCCGCGGCTTGTACTCGATGACGAACCTCAGGTCGGCGTTCTGCTGCGCGAGCTCGGCGACGCCGTCCATCGAGTGCTGCCACAGCGTGCGGTGGCCCGGCTCGGTGCGGTGCACTGGGCCGGGCTCAGCGCCGGAGACTTGTTAGTCCTGGGAGATCTCTCCGCAGGCGACCGGAAGGGTGGCCTCGAACAGGCTGCTCAGGGAGCTGTGGTCCGCGTCGGAGGGCAGGTCGGTGCCGTGGACGACGATGTGCAGGTTGGACAGGTCCTTCGCGACGTCCTTGGGGATGGTGATGCTGCGGTGGTACTCGATGCGACCGGAGTCGTCGGCCACGACGAAGCGCTCGAGGCTGAGCCCGCTGGACGGGCTGGTGTCACCCGTCTTGGTCAGCGAGACGTCGACCGGCCCGTAGAAGGGCGCGCCCTCGCCGAGGGAGATGAGGCCATCGGGGGTGCCCTGGACGAAGGTCGCAGGGTCGATCGGGTCACCGGTGTTGACGTCGGCGGCGATGGTGGGGCACTCGTTGTGAGCCTGGAGGACTCCGTGGATGTGCATCGCGTGTGGTTGGCTGGGCGTCAGTCCCCTCGCCGTGAGGTCGACCCGAAGGTTGCGACCCTCGAGGCGCAGCGACGCCTTGCCGGTCACGTTCGAGCCGCCGTCAGCCACGGCACGGTGCGGAACGGGGCGCAGATTCGCCTCGAAATGACCCGCGCTGGCGACGGCGACGCCGGCCGGGAGCAGCATCGCCACTGGGGCAACCATCAGAACCTGGTACTTCCTGCGCATCTCTGATCCTCCAACGTGTCGGGGCGGCCGCTGTGTCGTTCCGACACCTCACCCGTTGCCTGTTCGGAACCGAGGCCCCTCGCGGATGGGCCGTCCACTTGCTCTCATGCCCGAAGAAGCACCAGCCATCGAGGTCCGGCTGACACGGCGGACGCCCAACGCCGGGACCTCGACCGGCCCCGGGCGTCAAGGTCGCCGCGGCAGGGCTCGGCGCCCAACCCGGCGTCGCCGCATACGAGCTCACCACGCTAACGCCCCCACCGGTCCAGATCGACGGCGAGGTCACCCACCTGGCCGCGAACGTGCCCGCGCGTGAGCACTGGCCGCGCACACGCTGCCGTCACTCCGCACAGCCCCGCAGTCCAGGCGAGGAACGGCATGACGGCGCGTGTCGCCCTTGGCGAGATCTGTATGGCGCCAAGTCCAGACCGCGGTACCGGCCAGCTCTTCGTGGGGCCGCGCTTCCTGGTGACGCCCCGGCAGGTGGGTCCCCGGCATTCGATGTGATCCACCCGGGGGGTCCTTGGGGATCGATCGGTGCAGCGTCGTGCCCTTCACCTACGGCGGAACCGTCGTGCCGGATCGTGTTCGCCACGCTGCCGGACCACCCAGGCGCTTCGCGCCGGCCCTTCTCGGCGGTTGACCAGGGGTCGGCCGGCGAGCCCGTCGATGCCGGCGTGCAGGCCGCCCACGACCAGAGCGGCTGCCTGTTCCCGGCGTGCCGCTCCAGTGCTGGGTGCGTGCTCCGGTTCCGCAAGCAGGTGGCCGCGGGCACGGCCCGTACGTCGTGGTCACGAACTGGGGGCCCTGCTGGCTGGCCCCAATTGCAACACGCTCGGTCTTGTGGATGCCCTCGAGCGTTTCCCCCCGCCCCCCCATTGACCGCCGGGGGCCTGTGTGGTACGCCTGGCGCTGCGCCATCGATCGGCTTGCGAGTCCTCGGTGGCAATCGATCGAGGTGATCGGGATGGGCCGGACTTGCGCCGCTCGGCAAGTACCGCCCGTTGGTCGCCAGGTGCGGGGTGCCAGCGAGCCCCCGACCCCCCTGGGTTTAGCAGCACGCGCGAGGTCCCTGGCCTGCGGCGCTGCAGATCCACCTGAGCGCTCTATTTTCCTTTGGAGGCAATCATGACAAGGCTCCTGCGTCTTTTCGCAGTTTTTACCTTCCTGGCCGCGGCGTCACTCGGACTCGGCAGCCCCACCAACGCCGGCGCTGCCTCCGGCAGCCAACTCCTTCGCTGGGACATAGTCCAGATCAGCCCTACCCCGACCACCATCTTGGCGGGCGGGCAGGCGAGCGCCCGTGACACTGCGCGGCACCTGACGCTGGCGGTAACCGGCAGCGGCCAGGCTGACCTCGGGGTGGGGACCGCGGCTGGCGGTGGAACGTTTGTCCTGCGGCACGACGGTCGGGTCGTCTCCCGGGGCTTTTACACGATCACCGGCTTCATCTCGTTCGCCCCGTTGGCGGGCAGCTTCGCCGGCGTTCCGATCAGGGATGGGATCGGGGACAAACGAGACACGCGCTCCGGCGTGCTGACGATGCGGTTCGCGGCCTACGCCAACTCCCGTCAGGTTGCGGCCGGTACCCTGGCGGTGCACTGCGCCTTGCCCGGCTCACCGTCCTCTGCGTTCGAAGGTGTGGTGATCCGGGACAACCATGGTGACCAGTTCACCAAGGTCGTCGACGACGGTCCCACTCTGTTCCATCTGCTCGCCCGGCTGTAATCCGCAGGCTTCGGAAACCTCGATGGGAGATACCTGAAATAGCGATCCGAGGCGCCGTCGGCCGAGCGGGCCTGCCGACGAGATCACGGACACGAATTCCGTGAGCTGTCTCACCATGTCCAGTTCGTGGCAGTCGGCCTAGGTCCGTGATTGGACCTGAGTTGGCTCAATCTCTTAGTGCGTGAATCTTGGCCGGTGGAGGGCGTTGAGGATCGCCTGCTGGTCGTGGGGGATTGCGGGGGTGAAGGTCTGGGTGGTGCCGTTGATGGCCAGGGTTGCTGAGCGCAGGGGTCGCAGCTGGCGGACGACGCTGCGGACCGTGAGCCCGGTGCGGGCCTGGACCTCGCGGGATACCGCCAGCGCGGCGAACACGATGTGGGCTGGTTGGCTCTCAACGGACAGCGACTTCGAGTTGTTCTATGCGGCAAGTGCAGGGTTTTGACGGTACTCGGTGGCGACTTCTTCGGGGGTTCTGTAGCCGAGGCTGGAATGGAGCCGGACCCGATTGTAGAACA
>DASSLY010000064.1:0-13752 GCA_035689185.1 Dermatophilaceae bacterium | reverse complement strand
CTGGCCGAGAAGACGGTGAAGAACTACGTGACCTCGATCCTGGCCAAGCTCGGCATGGAACGGCGCACCCAGGCGGCGGTTTTCGCCGCGACCCACGACGTCACACGTTGAACATGCTGGCGTTGGCCCGCTCCACCTCGGCGTACTGCTGACCGGCCCGATTCAGCGCCTGGCTGATGGTGTCCAGGGACTCACGGACCCGTCTCTGGACTCCGTCCCAGTCCCGCACCACCCCTTGGAAGTTCGTAGCCGCAGCGCCCTGCCACGCGTCCTGGAGGCTCAGGAGCCGGGACATCATGGCCCGAACGCTGGCCTCGATCTCGGCCGAGATGCGGTTGATGTCGCCCGCCGCGCCGGCGATCTGGGCGGTGTCGACCTGGAACGTGCTGCTCATGCTGCCTCCCTGGTGTCGCCCCCGACCCGCAACACTCTAGAAGCCGCCGTCCTCGGTCGGCCGACGTTGTCCACAGCCACCGGTTAGGGTCGGCCGCAGGAGGTGGTCGTGGCGATCTGGATCGACCCGCCGCGGTGGCCGGCCCACGGCCGGCTGTGGTCCCACCTCATCAGCGACACCTCGTATGAGGAACTGCACGAGTTCGCGGCTGCCGCCGGCGTCCCTCGCCGCGGGTTCGAGGGGGACCACTACGACGTGCCCGAGGAGCGGTATGCCGCGCTGGTCGCCGCCGGCGCTCAGCCAGTCGACGGGCACGAGCTGGTCCGGCGGCTGCGTGCCAGCGGGCTGCGGTTCGCCAAGCGCAAGGGGGAGCGACCACTCGCGACCTACCGCAACGTGCTGCGGCCGGAGACCCTGCCGCACACGCTGCACGTGGTTGCGTCGCGGCTGGAGACACCGGCGCTGGAGACCTCGGCCGCGGCCGTGTTCGTGCGCGACCGGGAAGGGTCGATCCTGTTGGTGCACAGCGTGGTTCGAGACCTCTGGGGCGCTCCGGCCGGCGGACGGGAGCCGGGTGAGACGGTGCGGGAGTGCGCGGTGCGGGAGGTCTGGGAGGAGAGCGGACTTCTCCTGTCCGAGCGGACGCTGCGCCCCTGCGGTTACGAGCGCGTCGTCTTCGACCGCCGAGCGGACGCGGCATACGGACGGTGGGGCCGGCAGCGCAGCTACGTGGCCGTGTTCGCTACCGGGCTGCCCAGCGTCCGTCCGCCGGTCGCGCCGGGGCTGGCCGACGTCGACGCGGCCGAGTGGGTCACTCCCGACGAGGCGGAACGTCGTTGCCGCGGCGTGTTCTGGTGGCCGTTGCTCGCGCAGTCCGACCCCTGGGGCTGACTAGCCACGCAGCCGGGCGATTTCGCGGGCCAGGTTGGCGCGCGCGGCTGGCTGCCAACGCTGGCGCGCGTGCTCGGTGCAGTAGACCGACTCCCGCTGGACCAGCGGGCTGAGCACCCCGACACGACCCCGCCGGTAGGCCTCGTCGGGGACATGGGCGTACTCCTGACGGACCTCGCGGCAGTAGGCGTCGAAGCGGTCCGGTGGTGCGCCGAGGATCCACAGGTCCGCGTCCTGGAAGGCCGCGTCCAGGCCGGTCCGGGCTGGTGACTCATGCTGGATGGAGAGGTGGACCAGGCGCACCACGGCGGCGCAGTCCTGGGGTTCAACCGACAACGCGGGCAAGGTGGTGGCGGCCAGCTCGGCGCTGGCAGCCTCGTTGTCCCCTGGCGCTGCTGTTGGTTCGTACACCGCGTCGTGGAACCACGCCGCGACCCTAGCCAGCGAGGCGTCTCGGGCATCCAGCTCGCCGGCTGTCTCCAGCTCCTCCAACGCCCAGAACATCTCCACCAGGTGGGTCGTCGTGTGGTAGCACCGCTGCGGCTCATCCCACCGGCGCAACAGGTCGGTGCCGACCAGCTCGACCGTGTCGCTGGGGGCATCTGGCGCCAGGTCGGCGAGGTCGAGCCCCCATGAGGTGATCAGCGCCGGCATCCCGTTAGTGTCGCAGGCCGCCCTCGCGTCGGCCCGGGAGCGCCCGCTTGGCGCGCAGGGTTGGCCCGGTCGCCGATCGGACCGGGGACGCTCTGGGGCGCAGAACGGCCGTGGACCGTATCGATTCGCGTCGGAAGGCGGGGAGGCGGGGGCGCGGGACAACGCCGTGGCGGCTGTGGCGCTCAGCTCAGGGCTGGCGGAAGGTCCCGGGCGTGCAGCACCGTCAGCCCGGAGACGGCCCGGGTCAGCACGACGTAGAGGCGGCGCAGGCCGGTGCGCTCGTCCGGTTCGGCGGCGGCGATCGCGGCGGGCTCGACGACGACGACCCGGTCGAACTCCAGGCCCTTGGCGACCGAGGCCGGCACGACCAGCACCTGGTGGGGGTGCTCCGCGTCGTCGCCGTGGTCGGCGCCGAGTACCACATGCCCGATCCCGTTGGCCGACAACTTTGCTGACACGACCGGTGCCTCGGCATCGGCCGCGATGACACCCACCGAACCGGGTTCACCGGCCGCTGACCGCACCACCTCGGCGATGTCGTCGAGCACCGCCGCGGTTCGGCGGACCTCGAGCCGTCCCGGGTCCTCCCGCACCGACACCGGCAGCCCCAAGCCCGGTGCCATGTGCGGCAACAGCCGGGCCGCGTACTCGATGACGCAGGTGGGCACCCGGAAGCCGCGGTCCAACACCTCCACGTGGCTGCCCGCCTTGCCCAGGTGGGAGAGCGACCGCTCCCAGGAGTCGGTGGCCCAGGCGGTCGTGCCTTGGGCCATGTCGCCGAGCACGGTCGCGGCACCGGTCGAGCAGCGCCGCCCCACGGCACGCAGCTGCATCGCGGACAGGTCTTGTGCCTCGTCCAGCACGACATGGCCCAGGCTGGGCGTCCGCTCGAGCAGGTCGGCCAGCTCGTCCAGCAGCACCGCGTCCTGCGCGGACCACCGTGCGGCGCCCCGGCTGCGGGGCGGTCGTGACCAGCAAAGCCGTTGCTGCTCCTGCGGTGTCAGCACCTGCTCGGCGCAGGCCGCGAGGAACTCGTGGTCCCCGAGCAGCCGGAACAGCACCGTCGTCGGGTCGAGCGCCGGCCAGACCGACGCGACATACGAGCGGACCGGTGCGCTGCGGGCCACGGCGTCCTGCACCCGGTCGTCGGTGGACTCCCCGGCGGCCTCCATCTGCAGCAGGACCGCGTGAGCCAGCCGCTGCGGCAGCATCCCCCGGGCCGCCCCGTACCGCACCCCCCGCCCGGCGAGCTCGGCCACGATCTCGCGGACCTGGTATGCGGGCAGCCGCCACCTCCGCGCGCCTCGGGGCACGACCAGCGGATCTGCCGGTGCGCGCACCGAGGACCACACGGCCCGGCGGAGCACCTCGGCCATCCGCGGGTCGCCCTTGAGTACGGCGGTGCCGGTGTCGTCGACGGCGCGGACGGGCACGGCGGCAACCAGTTCCGCGACCGTCGTGTGCCGCACCTGCAGCTCACCGAGCGCCGGAAGCACGGCGCCGACATGGTCCAGGAACGCCCGGTTCGGCCCGACGACGAGCACCCCGCTGCGAGCCAGCCGGTCGCGGTAGGCGTACAGCAGCCACGCGGCCCGGTGCAGCCCCACCGCGGTCTTGCCGGTGCCCGGCGCCCCTTGCACGCAGATCGTGGTGGACGCGTCGGCTCGGACGATGAGGTCCTGCTCGGGCTGGATGGTGGCCACGATGTCGCGCATCGGTCCGACCCGTGGCCGTTCGATCTCGGCGGCCAGGATGTCGCTGCGCCGCTCGACCTCGTCCCGGTCGAGCAGGTGCTCGTTCTCGTATGCGGTCAGCTGGCCGCGGTCCACCCCGAACCTGCGGCGCAGCAGCACCCCCATCGGCTCGGACCGGGAGGCGCGGTAGAAGGCGGTGGACACCTCCGCGCGCCAGTCGAGGACCACCGGGTCGCCGGACTCGTCGGCGATGTGCCGGCGGCCGACGTAGAACCGCTCCGGACCACCCGGCATACGGCGCATGTCGATCCGGCCGAAGAACAGCGCCGACGCCGGATCGTCGACCAGGGACTGCGCCCGGCGGTGAAGGGTTGCAGCGAGGAACTCACCAGAAATCCGGTCGCCGCTGTGGGCCTCAAGCGACAGGGTCTGCGCTCGCATCCGGGCCAGCTGCTGCCGGGCGTGGCGCAGGTGCTGCCGCTCGCGGCGCAACTCGTCGCCGCCGCCGCGCGCACCGGCGGGCTCACCGGCCGGCTCAGCGGCGGACGCGGCTCCGGGCTCACCGGCCGGCTCACCGGAGGCGGACATGGCAGGGGCCCCTTTCCAGGGTGATGCGCGGCGTGGGAGCTGCGCATCGTAGCCCGGAACGGGGCCCGCCCGGTAGTGCGGCCGGATCCGGCCGGCTATGCCTTACGGCCCAGGGTGACAGTAACGTCCTGCCGCTGGCCGTCGCGGATGACGGTGAGCTTGGCCTGCGTGCCGACCGACCGCTCCCGGATCTGGGCCACGAGCGAGAGGGACCCGTCGATCGGCTCGCCGTCCACGGCCACGATCGAGTCGCCGGCCTGGAGACCGGCTTGGGCCGCGGCCGACCCGGGGGTGACGGCGGTGAGCTGGGCTGCGGCCCGGGAGGCTCCGCCGTCCTTGACCGTCGCGTCCTGGGAGCTGACGCCGAGGAAGGCGTGCTCGGCCTTGCCGGACTTGATCAGCTGGTCGGCGATGGACTTGGCCTCGTTCACCGGGATGGCGAAGCCGATCCCGATGTTGCCGCCCTGGCCGCCGGTGCCGCCGAGCTGGGCGATCGAGGAGTTGATGCCGACCAGCAGCCCGTTGGCGTCGACCAGGGCGCCCCCGCTGTTCCCGGGGTTGATCGCGGCGCTGGTCTGCACGGCGTTGGTCACGACCGTGTCGGCGGCTGCGGACTGGCGGCCGAACGGGTCGGTCGGCTGCTCCTGCGCCTGCGTGGTCACCGGCCGGTTCAGCGCGCTCACGATGCCGGTGGTCACGGTGCCGGCGAGGCCTAGCGGGTTGCCCACGGCCATGACCGGGTCGCCGACGGACAGGTCGTTGTCGTTGCCGAGGGAGATGGGCTTGAGGTCCTTGGGGACAGTCCGCAGCTTGATCACCGCCAAGTCGGTGGCGGGGTCGGTGCCGACGACCGTGGCTGGGTAACTCCGGGAGTCGTTCAGGGTGACGGTGAGCGCGGCGCCGGAGCCGGCGCCGGAGACCACGTGGTTGTTGGTGACGATGTGGCCGGCGCTGTCGAAGATCACCCCCGAGCCCTGGCCGCTGCCCTGGTCGCTCTCGACCGTGATCGCCACCACGCTCGGCGCCACCGCCGCGGCAGTTGCCGCCCAGTCCGGCGCGTTGGCCGCGGCCTGGACCACCTTGGGCGCCGACGTCGTCTGCCCGTTCGTCGCGACCGAGGTGCCGGTGGTCCCGGTGGCGCTGGCCGGGTCGTCGGCGCGGGTGAGGGCGTAGGTGCCACCGCTGGCCAGCACTGCCGCGAGGGCCGCGACCGCGGTCAGCTCAAGCAGGCGGGGGCGAGGTTTGGCCGGCTGAGCGGGCTCTACGCCCGCCTGCGTTGACACAGGCGGGCGCGGCTCAGCCGGGAGCTGGGGGGGGGAGGAGTATGCCGGGTAGGTCGCCGTCGGTCCGCCGACCGGTGCCGCTTGGGGGGCCGGCTGCTGTGCCGCGACGTCGGGCCTGGGCTGGGTGCGGGTGTCCCCGAACCAGAGTGGCTGCGTGGGCTGGCCTCCGGGACCGGGTTGAGGGCCCGGCCCGAAGGGGTGCTCGTGCGACATCGGCTGCTCCTTGCGTTTGGTAGGAGCTATCCCATCGCGCCGGCGTCAAACAGTGCTGGGCACAGGCTGGGAGTTGGCTGTGCGGGCGGTGGCGGGCAGGTCGACGACGAACGTGGCTCCGCCCCCAGGGGTCTGCGCCAGGCCGACCCGGCCCCGGTGGGAGGCCACGATCGCGGCGACGATGGCAAGGCCAAGGCCGGTGCCACCGCCGGTGCCGCGTCGACGGGAGGGGTCCGCGCGGTAGAACCGCTCGAACACCTTGCCGGCCTCTGCCGGGTCGATCCCCGGTCCGTGGTCGCGAACCTGCAGCTGGACCCGGCCGGCCTGCTCGCCCGGCCCCACCGCGAGCTCGACCGGGGTGCCCGCGGGAGTGTGGTTCACCGCGTTGCCGATCAGGTTCGTCAGTAGCTGGCGCAGCTGCGCCTCGTCGCCGTCGACCACCACCGGCTGCAGCGCGCCCCGGATCGGGACCAGGCGGACCTCCCGAGCGGGGTCGAGGGCCTTGGCGTCCTGCACCGCGTCCGCGGCCAGCACGGTGAGGTCCACCGGCGCGAGCTGGAGTGGACGCTGCCGGTCCAAACGGGCGAGCAGCAGGAGGTCGGTCACCATGCCGCCCATCCGGGTCGCCTCGTCCTCGATCCGGCGGAATGCGGCCTTCACGTCCTCCGGCTCGGTCACCGCGCCCTGGCGGTACAGCTCGGCGTAGCCGCGGACCGCGGCAAGCGGGGTCCGCAGCTCGTGCGAGGCGTCGGCCACGAACTGGCGCATCCGCTCCTCCGAGGCTTCCCGGACCGCGAATGATTGCTCGATCTGGGCGAGCATGCCGTTCAGCGAGCGGGACAGGCTGCTGACCTCGTCCTGGGACGGCGGTTCAGGCACCCGTCGCGACAGGTCACCGGCGGCGATCGTCGCGGCAGTGTCCTCGATCTCGGCGAGTGGTCGGAAGGCGCGCCGCACGGCATACCAGCCGGCGACCCCCCCTGCGAGCAGGACGAGCGCCCCGATGCCGATCACCCAGGCGCGCAGGTCGCGGACCGACTGGTCGGCGTTGAACAGGGGAGCGGCGACGGCGTAGGTGTAGCCGCCGTCGTCGGCGGCGCCGGCGACCACGCGCCAGCGTCCGCTGCCGTCGCTGGAGCCGACGTTGAACGGCTCGTGGGAGACGACCCGCTCGTCGGTGAGGGACAACCAGGGGATGTCGGGGTGCATCAGCGCCTCACCGACCGACTCCGGCGACGGCTTCAGCACGCGCCCGTTGTCCAGCATCACCCGCAACGCGTAGCTCGTCGGCACCCCGGACCGGTTGGTGAACTGGCTGAACTGCTGCTGGGCGACGGGGCCCGCCGCCAGCGCGAGGTCGTGGTCGATGGCGTCGGTCAGCGACTTCCGCGTGAGCAGCACCATCGCGGTGCCGGTGAGGGTGAGCGCGACGAAGAGCAGCACCAGGACGACGGCTACCAGCCGCACCCGCAGCGGCAGCCGGTCCAGCCGGCGGGTCAGCGCAGGTGGCATCCCACGACGGTCGGGCCGGACGGTGGCTGCGGCGTCTGGGCCGGGCGTCATACCGAGCCGGGCGGCAACCGCAAGACGTAGCCGACCCCGCGCTTGGTGTGGATCAGCGGCGGGTCCTCGGCGTCTACCTTGCGCCGCAGGTAGGAGATGTAGGACTCGACGATGCCGGACTCGCCGCGGAAGTCGTAATCCCAGACGTGGTCCAGGATTTGTGCCTTGGACAGGACCCGGCCGGCGTTGAGCATGAGGTAGCGCAGCAGCTTGAACTCGGTCGGCGACACGTCGATGACCCGGCCGCCGCGGCGCACCTCGTGGGAGTCTTCGTCCAGCTCGAGGTCGTGGTAGCGCAGAGCTGAGGATTCGTCGCGCTCGCCCCGGGTTCGGCGCAGGACCGCCCGGATCCGGGCGACGACCTCCTCCAGACTGAACGGCTTGGTCACGTAGTCGTCGCCGCCGACGGTCAGGCCCTTGACCTTGTCTTCCAATGAGTCGCGCGCGGTGAGGAACACTATCGGCAGGGTCTTGCCGGTCGAACGCAGTTTCCGGGTGACGGTGAAGCCGTCCATGTCCGGCAGCATCACGTCGAGCACGACCAGGTCGGGCTGGTGCTCGTTGGCCAGATGGAGCGCTGTGGAACCGTCGCCGGCGGTGTGCACCTCGAACCCGGCGAACTTCAGCGAGGTCGCGAGCAACTCGCGGATGTTGGGCTCGTCCTCGACGACGAGCAGGCATGCCTCTGGTTCGGAGGAACTCACCCTGAGTAGTCTGCAGGGCGAGCCTGAGGGTTTCCTGGGAACTCGCTGCAAGGATTCTGCCGGGCCGCGACGGGCACCTCGGCACCCACGCCGCGTTGGGCGAGGCTCGTCGCCGACGACACCGGATTGGGCGAGGCTCGTTTCGCTGTCGCCGACCACACAGCGTTGGGCGAGGCACACCGCGCTGTCACCGACGACACCGCGTTGGGCGAGGCACACCTCGCTGTCGCCGACGACACCGGGTTGGGCGAGGCACGTCTCGCTGTCGCCGACGACACCGTGTTGGGTGAGGGACACCTCGCTGTCGCCGACGACACCGTGTTGGGTGAGGCACACCTCGCTGTCGCCGACGACACCGCGTTGGGCGAGGCTCGTCTCGCTGTCGCCGACGACACCTGGTTGGGCGAGGCACACCTCGCTGTCGCCGACCACACCGCATTCGGTGTCACTGGCAGCACGCAGGTGTCAGTGACGCGGGGAGGTGTCCGTGACGCGGGGAGGTGTCAAAGACGGGGGGAGGTGTCAGTGGCGCAGGGAGGTGTGGGTGACGCAGGGAGGTGTCAGCGGCCGGGCGAGCCGCGGCTGCGGCACCCCGACAGGCACCCCACCCCGGCCACGGCGCCCCGGCATCGCACCCACACCCGGCTGTGGCGCCCCGGCATCGCACCCACACCCGGCTGTGGCGCCCCGGACCCCTCCGCGGGCCCCGGACACCTCGGCACCCACACTGCGCTGCGCCGGGCACACCTCGCTGTCACCGACCACACCTCGCTGTCACCGACCACACCGCATCCGGTGTCACTGGCAGCACACAGGTGTCAGTGAGCCAGGGAGGTGTCAGTGAGCCAGCGAGGTGTGGGTGGCGCGGGGGGTGTAGGTGACGCGGGGAGAGGTGTCCGTAACGCGGGCGAACCGTGGCCGGGGTGGGCCGCGGTTGCCGTTCACGCCGACCCCCAGGCGGACAGCGGGCGCGCCTTGCCCGACGTGTCCTTGGGGATGTGCGGATGCCAGGTCTTAGCGCCATCGAGGCAGCCAAACTCGACTCATCCTGGCCGATCCCCCCGATCTCCCCCCTCGGCCGGCCATCCGATGTCGGCCAGGTTCGACCGGACGAGCACATCCACGAAGCGCTTCAAATGGGCGCGGCCGGCCCTCTGCTGAAGTCGTCAACCGCCGAGCAGCTCGTGAACGCCTTCCGACCGGCCTCGGGAAGCGTCGCTGACGGCAACACCGGCGGTCGGTAGAGGCTGCCGGTCGTCGGTCTCGGGCGGGGCTGCGCGGTCCAGAACTAGAGGTCGTGCGCGTCGATGATCCGGTAGGCGTAGCCTTGTTCGGCCAGGAACCGCTGCCGGTGCGCGGCGAAGTCGGCATCGACGGTGTCCCGGGCGACCACGGTGTAGAAGTGCGCGGTTCGGCCGTCGCCCTTGGGTCGCAGGACCCGACCGAGACGCTGCGCCTCCTCCTGCCGGGAACCGAAGGTGCCGCTCACCTGCACCGCGACGCTGGCCTCGGGCAGGTCGATGGAGAAGTTGGCCACCTTGCTCACCACCAGCCGGCTGATCTGCCCGTCGCGGAATTGCTGGAACAGCCGCTGCCGGGCCGCGACCGGCGTCTGCCCGGTGATCAGCTCGGCCTCCAGCCGCTCGGCCAGCCCGTCAAGCTGGTCGAGGTACTGGCCGATGACCAGGGTCGGCTCGCCGTCGTGGCGGCGGACCAGCGCCTCGACGACGTGGTCCTTCTCCGGGCTGCAGGAGGCCAGCCGGTAACGCTCCTCCGGCTCGGCCATGGCATAGGCCATCCGGAAGGTGTCCGGCAGGGTGACCCGCACCTCGACGCAGTCGGCGGGGGCGATGTACCCCTGCGCCTCGATGTCCTTCCACGGCGCGTCGTAGCGTTTCGGCCCGATCAGGCTGAACACGTCGTCTTCGCGGCCGTCTTCGCGGACCAGAGTGGCGGTCAGCCCCAGTCGGCGGCGTGCCTGCAGGTCGGCGGTCATCCGGAAGATCGGCGCCGGGAGCAGGTGCACCTCGTCGTACACGATGAGCCCCCAATCCCTGGCGTCCAGCAGCTCCAGGTGGGTGTAGACGCCTTTCCGCCGGGTGGTGAGCACCTGGTAGGTCGCGATGGTGACCGGGCGCACCTCCTTGCGTGACCCGGAGTACTCCCCGATCTCGTGCTCGGAAAGGGAGGTCCGTCGCAGCAGCTCGTCGCGCCACTGCCGCGCCGCGACCGTGTTCGTGACCAGGACCAGTGTGGTCGCCGATGCTTGCGCCATCGCCGCCGCGCCGACGAGGGTCTTGCCTGCGCCGCAAGGCAGCACGACGACCCCGGATCCCCCGTGCCAGAAGCCGTCGACCGCCTGCTGCTGATAGGGCCGCAGCGACCACTCGGTCTGGTCCAGCTCGATCGGGTGGGCCTCTCCGTCGACGTAGCCGGCCAGGTCCTCGGCCGGCCAGCCCACCTTGAGCAGCTGTTGCTTGAGGTGCCCCCGTTCCGAGGGGTGAACGAGCACGGTGTCCTGGTCGACCCGAGCACCCAACAGTGGCTGGATCCGCTTGTGCCGCAGCACCTCCTCCAGCACGGGGCGGTCGGTCGCCTGCAGCACCAGGCCGTGCGCCGGGTGCTTGGTCAGCACGAGGCGGCCATACCGGTCCATCGTGTCGGCGACGTCGACGAGCAGGGCGTGCGGCACGGCATACCGGCTGTAGGTGAGTAAGGCGTTCACCACCTGCTCCGCGTCGTGGCCGGCGGCGCGCGCGTTCCACAGG
Source organism: Dermatophilaceae bacterium (assembly GCA_035689185.1). Taxonomy (GTDB): domain Bacteria; phylum Actinomycetota; class Actinomycetes; order Actinomycetales; family Dermatophilaceae; genus DASSLY01. Next base: position 3,000 of record DASSLY010000064.1, on the reverse strand, counting down.
CCGAGCGGGGTGACCCGGTAGGTGTGGACGTGCTCCGGAGCCCGCTCCAGCTCGGCGAACGGCGCGATCGCGCGCCGCGCCTCCTCGGCGTCGGGGTGCTCGACTTCCAGCAGCAGCGTCTTGTCGCTTTGAACGATCAGCGGGCCGCCAGGCATCAGTTGAACTCGTTGCGCGTGGTGGTGCCGACGACGGCCACGATGATGACGACGACGACGATCAGCGCGAGGGCGACCGCCCAGTTCACCGCGTAGACGATCCACCCGATGCGGGCCCGCCGGCGGGACAGGGGCGGGTCGGTGCTGTTGGCGTTCAGGGCCATGATCCCCAGGACCAGACTGGGCACTCCGACCACCAGGCAGGTGGAGAGCATGGTCACCCCGGCGACGACGGTGAGGGCGATGGCCGACCCGTTGCTCGGCGCAGAGGAGTATGGGGTGGCCGGCCCGTAGGACGGCATCGGCTGCCCCGGCTGGGCGCCAGGCGGGGCGTACTGGCCGTAGGCCGGCGCAGGGTACGGCTGCTGCTGGCCGTACGGCGGCTGCGGGTGCGGTGCCTCGGTGGAGCTGCCGGGCCAGGCCACCGCCGGCTGCGGTGGCTCGGGTGTGGCGTACGGGTTGGCGGGCGGGGCCGGCTGGGTGGGTTCGGTGGGCTTAGCGGTGGCGTACGGGTTGGCGGGCGGGGCCGGCTGGGTGGGCTCGGCGGGCTCAGCGGTGGCGTACGGGTTGGCGGGCGGGGCTGGCTGGGTGGGTTCGGTGGGCTCGGCCCAGATCGGGGCAGTGGGGTCGCTCCAGGCAGGCTGCGACCGGCTCTCGCCGTCCTCGGCCCGGTCCTGCGGTGTCTGCTCGTCGGCCATGCGCTGTCGTCTGTCCTTCGTCGTCGGTCCACCCGGCGCCCACACGCTACCAACCGCGACGCGGCGTCCCGGTCGAGCGCGGCAGCAGCGCAGCGGGTGGCAGGAACGGTGCACGGGGCCGCGGACGGGGTGCGTCGCGGGGGCCGGGCGCACCCTTGGGTCACCGGACACACCGCCGCGGGTGTGCCTGCTGCTCCACTGGTGCGCCCGGCCCGGGCCGCTCAACCGGCGAGCTCGACCAGCTTGCGGACGGTGGTGAGGTTTGCGTGCGGTGCCGGGCACGCCCAGCGCCGGTCCGGCCCGCTCAACCGGCGAGCTCGACCAGCTTCCGGACGGTGGTGAGGTTTGCGTGCGGTGCCGGGCACGCCCAGCGCCGGGCCGGGCCGCTCAACTGGCGAGCTCGACCAGCTTGCGGACGGTGGTGAGGTTGCGTGCGGTGCCGGGCACGCCCAGCGCTCGGCCGATCGCGTTGGTGTTCATCTGCGCCTTGCCCGCTCCGGCCGCGTAGCGGATGTGCAGCTCGGAGCCGATCACCTGGCACCGGTCCTCGAAGGTCTCCAGGCCAGCCGCCTTGGCCACCGCCGCCGGTGTGGGCGCCGCCAGCAGGAAGCTGATGTAGGAGTAGCTGTCCTTGAGCACCTCGAACGGGTGGGCGTCCAGAGCCTGCCGCAGCTGGGCCGGGGTCCGGCTGATCGCCTCGCGGAAGTAGCCGAACTCCCGCTGCACCGCCTGCTCCAGCGCGCGGTCGAACGCCTCGGCCGTCCCGGGAGGGGCGCAGATGAGGTTCCCCGAGGCGATGTAGGTCGACACGTTGACAGCACCCAGCTGCTCGGCGATCCGCCGCAGGTCGGCCATCGGCAGCTTCGCGCCGCCCACGTTCACCGCCCGCAGCAGCACCACCCGGACACCCACGGCGCCAGTATGCCGCCCGCGCACCTCGGCGGTTCGGCCCCCGCAGGCCGCCCTGCCTCGGCCACCTGGCCAGCATCTGGGCGGGCTCTGCGACAGGTGGGGCGGCACCCCGGCACTGGGTGCCGGTCGACGGACGCGGAGCCGCTGGCGCCGTCGCGGTGGCGGGTGCGCGGGGCGCAGGCAGGGAAAGGCAGTGAAGCCGCCGAGGTCGCCGACGACGGCCGGCACCGCGGTGGACAGGATGGTGGCGTCCATCGCCACCAGGAAGGTGCTGAGCATCGCCGCGCCCAGCAGCGGGCCGGAGGCCGACCGCAGCCCGACCTCGCTGCGGCCGGCGACCGGGGTCCACGTCACGCGGGCAGTACCCCGGTGATCCGGTGGACCGAGAAGGCCCGCTCGATCTCGGATCCCTCTACCGTGCCGTACGCACGGCCGCCGATCACCCGACGCGGCTGGAACAGCACCCGCGACTGCTCACCTTCCCGGTCGGCGTGGCCCAGCCAGACCCGCGTCTGGTCGGCGGCCGCCTCCCGAAGGACCGAGAGCGTGACGGCCGGGTCCGTGCTGGGCAGCCGCGGTCCGGGTTGCGCCGCCTCGGCAGCGCTGGCCCGGTCACGGGCTGCCTCCCCCTCGCGCAGGCGAGCTACCAGTTCGCTGAGCCGCTGCTGGTCCAGCCGGCTGGTCCTGGCCGGCGGGGACGGCCGCGGCGGGGTCCGACTGCCTTGGCGCGCCGGCAGGACGACGCGGCCGTCTTCCCCCTCGGCGACGGGTGCGAGCCCGTGCCGGCGCAGCAGCTGGACGACCGTGCTCGGGTCGAGCGGGCTGACCAGCACGGTCGGCGCGATCCGCCGCAGCCGCAGCGGCTGCAGCCGCCGGTCGGCCAGCACCGCGTCCAGGCCGGCCACGTCGTCACTGCGCAGGTATGCCGCCACGCCGCCGACCCGGGTCAGCCCGTGGGTCCGGGCGACGTCGCCGACGAGGTACTCCAGCGGCTGGGGGAGCGGGGTCCGGCTGGCCTGCCGGAGCGCTCGCAGGATGTCGTCGGCGGCCATGCCCGCGTCCAGGCCGCGCCGGATGCTGGCCGGGGTGAACCGGTGCACGGAGGCCGCGCCGCGGGACTCGATGTCGGTCAGCAGGCGCAGCAGCCTGGCCAGGCCGCCCTCGGCCCGGCCGGGCGCCACCGCGGTGAGGTCGGCCTGGAGGACGACCTGCTCGACCGGCGGGGGCAGCATCGC